>JBMFWS010000041.1:0-4873 GCA_049965035.1 Acidimicrobiales bacterium | reverse complement strand
GAGAGGCTACCTCAGAATAGGCCTTCTACTCCTTCGAGATGGATACCCCCAAATCGCGTGTTTGGTACGGCACGAGCTCTTCGCAGTGGCTGACGACCCGATCAGTGGTCGCTGAAAACAAAAGGTGAGGTGGGCAATGTTCTGCAACACGTGTGGCGCAGATAATGGCGACGGCGCGAGATTCTGCATCACGTGCGGAGCGCCGCTGGCGACCGCATCCCCGGTGACCCCGGGCCCCGGGGGAGCGTCGGCGACGACCTCGGGCACCGCGGTCAACGTGAGCATTGACGTGGCCGGCGTGCACTGGAAGCACGTGGCCCTGGTTGGTGGCGCGATCCTCGCCATCATTGGCGTGAATCTTCCCTGGGTCAGCGCCTTCTTCTTGTCGCTGTCGGGGGTGTCCATCAGCTACCTGCTGACCCTCGAGGAGCTGATCCTGTTCGCCTTCATCGTCCTCACGGCCCTCGACGCCTTCGCGCCCTCGGTGACCCAGAAGGTGCCCATGGACGTGATCACCCTGGCGGTCACGGGCTTCGCCCTCTTCCTCACCGTGGCGCGGATCGGGTGGACGCTGATCGACAGCTTCTCGGTCTTCTCGTTCGTCGGGCCCTTCGTCACGTTCGTGGGCAACGCGCTGCTGATCGTGGTGGCGCTCCTGAGCCGACCGGGTCACACCAGTGGCCTGCTCACCCAGCCCGTCGTGGCCAAGCACTGAGCCCGCACGGCGTGGGCCGGCCGGCTGACGCCCGTTCGGGCGGATAGGCGGCGGTCGACCAGCGACGGGTGGGGGGATCGCGGCCGGAGATGCCGGCCTCGAGTAGAGGAGGGTCACCGTGGTGATCTGTGAGCAGTGCCAGGCATCACTGAAGGACGACGCCGCCTTCTGCGACCAGTGCGGGAGTGCGACGACGGCCGCGGTACCCGCGCCGAGTGACCCGGGTCCCCCGGCGACCGTCCCCGCAGCGGAACCCACCCCGGGGGGGCCGGCCCACTGCCCCCGCTGCGGCACGGCGCTGGCGCCGGGCGCGGGCTTCTGCGCGTCGTGCGGGGCCTCGGTCGGGTCGTCCGCGGCACCCGCGGGCAGCGGACAGTCCTCGGCCACGGGGCTGTGGATCGTGCGCATTCCCGGTCAGGCCGACGTGAGCGCCGACTTCGCGACGCTGCAGAGCTGGGTCCGCGAGCGCCGCGTGCACCCCGACACCATCGTGATCGACCCCAACAACCACATGGTCAGTGCGGCCAAGCAGGTTCCCGGACTCTTCTCGGACAAGGAGTGGGTGACAGCCCTCATCTTGTCGATCCTGCTGGGCGGCTTCGGGGTGGATCGCTTCTACCTGGGCCAGGCGGGCCTCGGGATCGGCAAGCTGCTCACCGGTGGCGGGCTCGGCGTGTGGTGGCTCATCGACGTGATCCTGTTCGCCACGCGCAGCGTGAAGGACAAGAACGGGCTGCCTCTGGCCTGAGCCGCGGCGGGGCCGCAACGGGCGCGCCGGCCGCGTACCGGCGAGGTGAGCGAGCCTCGCCGGGCGGCCCCGTTGGCGCCGCCAGTGCGGCGGCCAGCTGGGAGGGGCGCCAGGGCGCGGCGAGGACGCCCTCGCCGAAGGTCGACACCACGATGCGACCGGGTGCCCAGGTGACGCCCGTGACGAGGGAGGGCGTGATCCCCGACTGCGCGCGCACCCAGGGAGATCCGTTGGAGCTCAGGTAGAGGCCGGCGCTGGTGGCGGCGGCCGCCACCGACGATCCCGGCGCGAAGGCCACCTGGGAGGTGAACCCGTAGAGGGTGTTGATGCCCGCGCCGATCCCGGCGTTGTCCAGGCTCCAGGTCGCGCCCCCGTCGATGCTGCGCCAGATCCCTCCACCACCTCCCGGTGGCGTGTTGGACCCCGCCAGGACGATGCGCGGATCGCGGGGGTCGAAGGCCAGCGTCGCCACGGGGCCACCCGTGGGCGGCCCGCTGGTCGCGTGCCACGAGATCCCGCCGTCGGTGGTCGCCCAGATGGCGGTGCTCTGGCAGCAGGTGCTGACCAGGATGTGGCGCGGGTTGGTCGGGTCGACCGCCACGGCCTGGGCCCCCGACGGCCACCCGGTGCGGCGCCACGTCAGGCCGCCGTCGGTGCTCTCGTCCACCCCGAGGCTGCTGGTCAGGAACAGGGTGCTCGGGCTGCCGGGGTCGAAGGCGAGCTGCCCGGTCGCCCCGACGATCGCGCTGTCACAGGGACCCGCGGGCAGGCCGGCGGCGGGTCTGAAGGTGTGGCCGCCGTCGCGCGAGACGACCAGGCCGCCCGAGGTGCACGCCAGGGCCTCGGTGGGCGTCGCGGGGTTGAAGGCGACCACGCCGTCCTCGCCGGTCGACGCCAGGGACGCCCAGGTCGCCCCGCCGTCGAAGCTGGCCAGCGCCGAGTAGTCCTGGACCCCCACCAGGATCGTCGAGCCCGCGACGGCCACCGAGGTGTCCAGCGAGCTGTCGACGCCCCCGTTGGCGCTGAGCCAGGTCGCCCCGCCGTCGTGAGTGACGTAGAGCCCCTGGTCGCTGCCGAGCCAGTAGGTCGCGCCGGGGCCCACCACGACGACCCGGTTGTCCCAGCCGCCACCCAGGGCCGTCCAGGTCGCCCCGCCGTCGTGGGAGACGCAGCTGCCGCCCTCCCCGGCCACGGCCAGCACGCCGGGGCCGGTGCCGATGGCCTGAGCCCGGTAGCCGCAGCTGGGGCCGAGGGTGAGGGGCGTCCAGGTCGCCCCGCCCGTGGTCGTGGCGAGCACCGTGGTGGCGCTCCCGATCGACCACTCGACGGCGTAGGCGACGTTGGGGCGGAGCGGATCGGCCGCCATCGACCAGACCATCTGCGCGCTCGGCGGGCGATAGGCCACGCGCCAGGGCGACGACCCGCTCGAGCGCACCAGGATCTCGCCGCTGTCCAGGCCGGCGTAGAGGGCGGGCCCGCTGGCGCCCAGGGCGCCCACCGGGCTCGGCGTCGACGCGATCGGCGTCCAGGTCACCCCCGTGTTCGCGGAGGCCACCACCCCCGACACCGTCGCGGCGTAGAGCCAGGGGCCCGAGCCGACCAGGCTGGTCACCTGGCTCGTCGCGTAGACCCGGTGCCAGGTGGCCCCCGCGTTGGTCGACCGGAAGATCCCCGCCGACCAGGTACCGGCCACCACCACGCGGGGCTGGCGCGGGCTGATCCACAAGGCGTCGACCATCGGGTCGCTCAACCCGGTGTCGACGCGCCGCCAGGTCGTCCCACCGGTCGTGGAGGCGAAGGCGCCGCCCTCGCCGAAGGGACCCTGGAAGCCCGAGCCGACCCCGGATCCCGTGTAGAGGATCTGCGGATCGGCCGGGTCGACCGCGAGCGCCGCGACCTTGCCGGCCCCCGGCAAGCCGGACCCGATCTGGGCGGGGCCGAGCGCGCGCCAGGCCAGACGCACGCTCGAGGTCACGGCTCGCGGGGCGGGCGTGGTCGAGGAGGACAGCGCCGGGGCGAGCGACGTCGTCGCGGCGGCCACCGCGACCGCCGTCGCGGGGCGGTGGGCCGGGCCCGGGCCCGGGTCCGTCGTGAAGAGACCGGTGGGCTCGTCGCGGGTGTCCCCGAGACGCCCCGGGCGGGTCCCTGGCCACCGGTGCGCGCCGTGGGCCGAGTGCTGGACCATGGGCCACCTCCCCGGGGGCATCCTCGACCCATCAGGCGGCTTTGTCAAGGGTGGCCGGCGCCGAGCGCCGCGGCGGCCGCCTCAGGGGCGCGGCGCCCACACGGTGCCCCCGACCCCGTCGCGCACGTCGACGCCGGCCGCCTCCAGGCCGGCGCGCAGGCGATCGGCGAGCGCGTAGTCGCCCGCGCGGCGGGCGGCCTCGCGGGCCATCAGCACCGCCTCGATCAACTCGGGGGCGAGGGCGCCCGCGGCCCCCGAGGCTCGACGGACCAGCTCGGCCAGAGCCGGGAGGTCGCCGCGGGCCGCCGCCTCGCCGAGGGCGGCGGGCGCGTCGGGCATCGGTGGGGGCGTCCCGGGTCGTGGCGCATCGTCGCGTCGGCCGAGGCGCAGCGCGGCCAGCGGCGTTGGCGCGGGCCCGAGCTCGCGCACCTGGCCGCCGCGGCGCCAGTACGCGCGCCCGCGTCCCATCGTGGTCACCTCGTCGCGGGCCAGGTCGAGGAGCACGGCGGTGTGCTCGTCGATGCCGAGGATCGCGACGTCGGCGGGAAGATCCTCCTCGAGGAGGGTCAGGCGGCGCTCCCCGAGGAAGCAGCGCGAGGTGTCGTGGTCCCGGCCCTCGGCGTTGTCCCAGTGGGGGATGACCGCACAGGGGAGGCCGAAGCGGCCCAGCACGTCGAGGCCCGCCAGCCAGGTGGGGTCGGCGCCGGCCTTGTAGACCTCGTAGATGGGGGCGCTGTGGCGGCCCAGGGTGAGCGCGGCCGCCGAGGCGAAGCACACCGTCGCCCCCCGCGCCAGGGCGTCCGCCAGGTCGTCGCCCAGCGGCAGCGGGCGCCACTGGCTAAGCGCGTAGGAGGGGCTGCCCGGCCCGGCAAAGACGTAGTCGGCGCGCGCCACCTGGCGGCGCACCAGGTGGCGCTGGAGGTCGGTCGCCGCGTCGTAGCGAGGCAGCGAGGCGACCTCCAGGTCGACGTGGAGCGAGGTGGCGAAGAAGGCCACCAGCTTGGCCGTCATCTGGGCGACGTTCTCCTGGAACCCGTAGGTCGAGTCGAGCAGCAGCGCGCGGGGCGCGTCGTAGCGCGCCAGCAGCTCCCGATGGACCCGGACCATGCCCGGGGCGGTCTCGCCGGACCCGAGCAGCGCGATGACGCCGGAGGCCACGTCCGCAGCGTACTGGTCGACAGCGTACTGGTCGCCGGCCCGGTCCCGAACCTGGGAGTTTTCGGAG
>JBMFWS010000040.1:0-5502 GCA_049965035.1 Acidimicrobiales bacterium | reverse complement strand
TCGCGGGCGTCGCGGCGGGGGCGGGGGCGGGGGCGGCTCCGACCTCGCCACCGTCGAAGTCCACCAGGGGGTGCCCGACCTCGATGACGTCGCCGACGGCGCCGTGCAGGGTGGTCACGGTGCCCGCGTAGGGGCTGGGCAGCTCGACGATCGCCTTGGCGGTCTCGATCTCCACCAGGGGCTGATTCAGCGTGACGACGTCGCCCACCGCCACCTTCCAGGACACGATCTCGGCCTCCACCAGGCCCTCGCCCACGTCGGGCAGCAAGAAGACGCTCACGAGTCGTGCTCCATCAGCTGGTCCAGCGTCCACAGGACCCGGTCCACCGAGGGCCGGAACTCGTCTTCGATCTTGGAGGCCGGGTAGGGGACGTAGAAGGCGCTCACCCGGGTGGCCGGAGCGCGCAGCGAGTAGAAGCAGCGCTCCTGGATCGCCGCCACGACCTCGGAGCCCACCGACGCGATCGGCGGCGCCTCCTGGATCACCAGGAGGCGGCCGGTACGCTCCACCGACGCCGCCACCGTGTCCAGGTCCATCGGGGAGAGACCGCGCAGGTCGATCACCTCGAGGTCCCGGCCCTCCTCGGCCGCCGCCTCGGCGGCCTGCATCGCCACCTTGACCATCGACCCGTAGGCCACGACCGTGACGTCGCGGCCGGGCCGGCGCACGACGGCGTCGAAGAGCCCGGCGGGCGGGTGGTCGAGGTCGACCTCGCCGCGGTCCCAGTAGCGACACTTGGGCTCGCAGAAGATCACCGGGTCGTCGTGGGCGACGGCCTGCTGGATCATCCAGTAGGCGTCGTTGGGCGTCGAGCAGGCCACCACCCGCAGGCCCGCCGTGTGGACGAAGTAGGCCTCGGGGCTCTCGGAGTGGTGCTCGACCGCGCCGATCCCTCCCTGGAAGGGCAGGCGGATCACCAGGCCCATGGTGTAGGCGCCCGCGGAGCGCTTGTGGAGCTTGGCCGCCTGCGACACGATCTGGTCGAAGGCCGGGTAGACGAACCCGTCGAACTGGATCTCCACGACCGTGCGGTAGCCCCGCATCGCCAGGCCGACCGACGTGCCCACGATCGCCGACTCGGCCAGGGGGGCGTCGATCACGCGGTCCTCGCCGAAGTCCTTCTGGAGGCCGTCGGTCACGCGGAAGACCCCACCCAGCTTGCCGATGTCCTCACCCAGCAGCAAGACGTGCCGGTCAGACTCCAGGGCGCGGCGGAGCCCCTCGTTGAGGGCCTTGGCCATCGTCATCGTGGTCACGGCGCCACCTCCGTCAAGAAGGCCGACAGGGTCCGACGACCCTCCTCCACCCAGGGGTGGGGCTCGGCGTACACGTCATCGAACATCGCGGTGGCCGGCGGCGCGTCCATCGCCAGCACGTCCTCGCGCAGCGCCAGCGCCAGCTGGTCGGCCTCCTCGGCGATCTCGGCGAAGCGGGCGGCCCGCACCCGGTGCGAGCGCGCCAGCAGGGCCTTGACCCGCTCGACGGGGTCGCGGTGGCGCCAGACCTCCACGTCGGCCTCCACCCGGTAGCGGGTCGGGTCGTCCGAGGTGGTGTGGGCGCCCATGCGGTAGGTGAAGGCCTCGATCAGGGTCGGACCCTCGCCGGCCCGGGCCCGGTCCAGGGCCCGGCGGGTCACCTCGTACATGGCCAGCACGTCGTTGCCGTCCACGCGCACGCCGGGGAAGCCGAAGCCGTCGGCGCGGTGATAGAGGGGGATGCGGGTCTGCAGCGACGTCGGCTCGGAGATCGCCCACTGGTTGTTCTGCAGGACGAAGACCACCGGCGCCTGGAAGGACGCGGCCCACACGAAGGACTCCATCACGTCGCCCTGACTGGAGGCCCCGTCGCCGAAGAAGACCATCACGGCCTCGTCGGCCCCGTCGCGCTGGATGCCCATGGCGTAGCCCACCGCGTGCAGGGTCTGGTCGCCCAGGACCACGGTGGGCAGGGAGTAGCGGTAGCGCCGCGGGTCCCACCCGCCCGTCACCGTCGCGCGGAAGATGCGGGCCATGTCGGCCGGCGGCACACCCCGGGTCCAGGCGACCCCGTGCTCGCGGTAGCTGGGGAAGGCGAAGTCCTGGGGAGCCAGGGCCCGGCCCGCGCCGATCTGCGCGGCCTCCTGACCCTGCAGCGGTGCCCACAGGGCCAGCTGGCCCTGGCGCTGCAGGGACGTCGCCTCGTTGCACAGTCGCCGCACGATCACCATGTCGCGGTAGAAGCCGAGGATCTCGTCGCGCGTCAGCGTGGACTCGTAGTCGTCGTGCTGGCGGCGCTCACCCTCGGGCGTCAGCAGCTGGATTAGCTCCTCGCCCCCCATGACCCTCCTTCGATCAGGCCAACGGACACCCTACTCCCGTACCATACGGTGGTGCCTCGCGTGCTGGTGGACCTGGGGCCCCTGCGACAGCACCGAGACTTTCGGCTGCTCATCTCGGGCCAGCTGGTGTCGCTGCTGGGCTCGAACCTGACCCTGGTCGCCGTCCCCTATCAGGTGTACCTGCTGACCCACTCGAGCCTGTGGGTGGGCACGGCCAGCCTCCTGCAGCTGCCCCCGCTGGTCGCGGGCTCGCTGTGGGGCGGCGTGCTCGGGGATCGCTTCGACCGGCGCGTACTGTTCGTGGCCAGCTCGCTGGTGCTGGCCCTGCTCAGCGCGGCCCTGGCCCTGAACGTCCACGGGGGCGACCTGGCCAGCCTCCTGTCCCTGGCGGCACTGGCCGCGGGGGCGGGCGGCTTCGCCGGTCCCGTGCGCACCGCGACCATCCCCATCCTGGTCGGCGCCGATGAGCTCGTGGCCGCCTACTCGGTCAACCAGGTCATCGTGAACATTGCTGCCGTGGTCGGCGCCGCCGTGGCCGGGGTGCTGATCGCGGTCGTGGGCCTGACCGCCTGCTACGCCCTCGACGCCGCGAGCTTCGCCGTGCTGGCGCTGGCGACGGCCCGGATGCGCCCCCTGCCCCCGTCGGGGGAGCACGCCGACGTCCCGCTGTCGCGCGCGCTGGTCGACGGGTTCCGTTACATCCGCGACAACCCCATCGCCCAGGCCGTCTACCTCGTCGACCTCACCGCGATGGTCTTCGGCCTGCCGCGAGCACTGTTCCCGGCCGTGGCCCTCACCATCTACCACGGCGGGGCGCGCACCGTGGGCCTCCTCTACGCGGCTCCCGGCGTGGGCGCCCTGGTGATGGCGCTCGGCACGGGCTGGATCGCCCACGTGCGCCGCCGGGGCCGCCTGGTCATCGTCGTCGTCGTGGGCTGGGGCCTGTCCATGGCCCTCTTCGGGCTGGTGCCGACGGCGGCCGTCGGGCTGGCCTGCCTGGCCGTGGCGGGAGCGACCGACGTGATCTCGACGGTCCTGCGCAACACGATCCTCCAGAACGCCATCACCGACGAGTACCGCAGCCGGGTCTCGGCGATCCAGCTCGCGGTCGTGACGGGCGGGCCGCGTCTCGGGGACCTGGAGGCCGGGGCGGTGGCGGCGGCCACCTCGACCGAGTTCTCGATCGTCTCAGGCGGGCTGGCCTGCATCCTCGGGGCGCTCCTGCTGGCGCGCTGGCGCCCCACCTTCTGGCACGCCAGCGCGGACCGCTAGGCGCCGCCGCCCGCGCGTCACCGCGGCCAGCTGGCCGCAGGCGGCAGCGATCGAGCGCCCCCGCGTGTCGCGCACCGTGGCGTTCACGCCCCGGCGCTCGAGCTGGTCGCGCACCGCGCGCACCTGCTCGGGGGCCGAGCCGCGCACCGGGTAGCCCGGCGTCGGGTTGAGGGGGATCAGGTTGACGTGGGCCCGCAGCGGGCGCGCGAAGTCGGCCAGCTCGTCGATGGTCTCCGGAGTGTCGTTGACGTCCTGGATCAGGGCCCACTCCAGGCTGAGGCGTCGGCCGGTCGCCTCGGTCCAGTGCCGGCAGGCCGCGTGGAGCCGCTCGAGCGGGTAGCGGCGGTTGAGCGGCACTAGCTGGTCGCGCAGGGCATCGTTGGCCGCGTGGAGGCTGACGGCCAGGGTGAGCGGGAGGCCCTCTCCGGCCAGGCGCTCCAGGGCCGGGATCACGCCGACCGTCGACACCGTCAGGTGCCGGGCGCCCAGGTGGAGCGCCTCGTGCAGCCGGCGCAGGGCCCCCACGGTCGCGGCGTAGTTGGCCAGGGGCTCGCCCATGCCCATGAACACGACGTTGCTCAGACGCCGCGGGGCGGCCAGGCGAGCCGCCACCAGCACCTGCTCGACGATCTCGCCGACGCTCAGGTGGCGCGTGAAGCCCGCCTGGCCGGTCGCGCAGAACGAGCAGCCCATCGCGCAGCCGGCCTGGCTGGACACGCAGACGGTGACCCGGTCGCGGTAGAGCATCAGCACGGTCTCGATCGTGGCGTCGTCGGGGAGGGCGAACACCCATTTGCGCGTCGCCCCCCGGTCACTGTGGACCTCGGCGCGCAGACGCAGGCCGACCGGGAACTGGTCGGCCAGACGCTCGCGCAGGGCCCGCGGGACGGTCGTGACCTGCTCGAGGGGCCGCGCCTCGTCGTAGAGCCCGTGCCAGAGCTGGTCGACCCGGTAGCGCGGCTCGTCGGCCAGCAGGTCGCCCAGCGGCGCGCGGTCCAGGTCGTAGAGGGAGGCCACAGGCGCAGGCTACCGGGCCCCGCCCGGAGCCTTGAGGGCGATGGTTCCCCTAACGTGATTGACTACTAGTCGGTAACTCTTCAGCAAGGAGACGGACATGGAACTTCGCGGCACCTCAGCCATCGTGACGGGCGGGGCGTCGGGCCTCGGCGAGGCGACGGCGCACGCCCTGGCCGCTCGCGGCGCCCGGGTGGTGGTCGCCGACCTCAACGACACGCGCGGGCCCGAGGTGGCGACCGCGGTGGGCGGCGTCTACGCGCACTGCGACGTCACCAGCACCGATCAGGTCATCGCCGCGCTCGAGCAGGCCCGGGGACTCGCCCCCCTGTGGTCGGTCGTCAACTGCGCCGGCATCGGCTGGGCCACGCGCACCATCGGCAAGGATGGCGAGTACGCCTCGGCCCACGACCTGGACCTGTACCGTAAGGTCATCGAGATCAACCTGGTGGGCACGTTCAACGTGTGCCGGCTCGGCGCCACCGCGATGAGCCACAACGACCCCGATCCCGATGGCCAGCGCGGCGCCATCGTGAACACCGCCTCGGTGGCCGCCGAGGACGGGCAGATCGGCCAGGTGGCCTACTCGTCGTCCAAGGGAGGCATCGTCGGCCTGACGCTGCCCCTGGCCCGCGACCTGGCCGTGGTGGGCGTGCGCGTCAACTGCATCCTGCCCGGGCTCATCGACACCCCGATCTACGGCACCGGTCCCCAGTCCGAGGAGTTCAAGGCACACCTGGGCCAGGGGGTCCTGTTCCCCAAGCGCCTGGGCCGCGCCACCGAGTACGCCAGCTTGGCCCTCGAGCTGCTCACCAACAACTACCTGAACGCCGAGTCGATCCGCCTGGACGCTGGCATCCGGATGCAGCCCAAATAGTTACGTGATCCAGGGATCCTG
>JBMFWS010000039.1:0-7603 GCA_049965035.1 Acidimicrobiales bacterium | reverse complement strand
ACCGCGCTGAACTGGCCCGGCGCGACGTGCACCGTGACGTCCTCGAGCACGGCCCGCTCCGAGCCCGGATAGCGGAAGTGGACGCCCGCGAGCTCGACGGCACCGTCGACGTGCGCGGGACGCCGGGCCGCAGGCGGGTCGGCGATGGACGGCGTGGCGGCCAGGACCTGGGCGATGCGTTCCGCACTGGCCATCGCGCGCGGCACCATGATGGCGAGCATCGTGGCCATCATCACCGCGATCAGAATCTGCAGGATGTAGGAGAGCACCGCGGTGAGGTTCCCGATGGAAACCGAGCCCTCGGCCGCCAGACGCCCCCCGAACCACATCACCGCCACGCTGGTGAGGTTCAAGATGGCCATCATCGTGGGCATCATCAGCGCGAACAGGCGGTTCACCGAGAGGGTGGTGGCGGTGAGGTCGGCGTTGGCCTCATCGAAGCGACGCACCTCATCGGATCCGCGCACGAACGCCCGGACCACGCGGACACCGGTGATCTGATCGCGCAGGACCTGGGTGATGCGGTCGATCTTGACCTGCATCACCCGGAATTGCGGCACGACGCGCGACATCATGATCGCCAGGAAGACGACCATGAGCGGCACCGCCACCGCCAGCAGCGGCAGGAGCCGGGCCCCCTCGCGAATGGCGAAGATCATGCCGCCGACCATCATGATCGGCGCGACCACCATCATCGTCAGGGAGATCTGGAGGACCATCTGGATCTGCTGGACGTCGTTGGTGTTGCGCGTGATGAGCGACGGCGTCCCGAAGTCGCCCATGTCCCGCAGCGAGAAGGCCTGCACCGCGGCGAACACGTCCCGGCGCAGGTCAGCGCCCACCGACATCGAGACGCGCGAGGCCCAGTAGACCCCGATGATCGCGACGGCGCTGATGGCCAGGGTCACGGCGAGCATCTCGGCTCCGGTCGCCCAGATGTACCCGAGGTTGCCTTCGACGATCCCCCGGTTGATCAGGTCGGCGTTGAGATTCGGCAGGTAGAGGTTGCCCAGGCTCTGGCCGACGAGCATCACCACGATGAGCACGATCAGACCCGACCGCGGGCCGAGGTAGGGGCGCAGGAGACGCCACAGCATCAACGACCCACTCTAGGGTGCGCGCTGTGCGGGCCTAGGTCTCGACCAGGGAGAGCAGGCTCTCCACCTCCTGCGCGGTGTGCAGCGCGATGATGGCCTGCAGCCCGTAGAGCATGCTACGCAGTTCGACGACGTCAGCCGCGTCGGTCCCTCCACGCTCGAGGTCGTCGAGCAGCTGGCCCAGCCGGCGGACCCGATGCGCGATCTCCGCGTGGCCCCGGCTCATCGTGCCCAGCGGGTCCCTCCCCCCGAGGTACTGGCGCGGGACCGGATAGAGGTCCTGCTCCTCAGCCAGCTCGTGCGGCACCACCGCGACGACCAGGTGCTGGTAGACCCGGCGCGCGGCAGCGAACGCCGACGGCGCGTCGGACGTCTCGGTGACGTCGGCGACCTCCTCCAGCTCGTCGAGCACGGCGACGACGTCGCGATGCTGTTCGCGGAATCGCCGGCCCAGCTGGGAGGCCTCCGCGGGCAGCCGTGCGGCGTCGGTGCGGGCGCCCGCGGAGCGGGCCCGCAGGGCGTTGACGATGACGGCGGCGTCGATGCACTCCTGGAGCACCGCCCCCGCGACGGCGGGAATCCCGCCCGCCCCCGCGACGACCATCGCGATGAGCGACAGGCCGGTACCCACCGCCACGCTCTCCAGCGCAATGCGGCGCGTCCGGCGGGCGATCGCCAGCGCCTCGACCAGCCAGTCCAGCCGGTCGACCATGATCACCACGTCGGCCGCCTCCGACGCCGCCGAGGCGCCCCGCGCGCCCATCGCGACCCCGACGTGCGCCAACGCCAGCGCGGGCGCGTCGTTCATGCCGTCGCCCACCATGGCGGTGGCCGCGCGGGCGCTCGCGCGCCACCTCGTCGAGCTTCTCGGCTGGCGTCCGGTCCGCCAACACCTCGTCGACGCCGATCACCGCCCCGATCCCCTCGGCCACGTCGGCCCGGTCCCCGGTGAGCAGCACGACGCGCCGGATCCCGCCCTCACGCAAGGCGCGGATCGTGCGGGCGGCCTCGGGACGCGGAGGGTCGGCCAGCTCCAGGACGCCGACGACGACCCCGTCGACCGACACCCAGGCTGTCAGGGCCCCGCGCGCCGCGCGTGGCGGCGCGCCGCGCGGGCCCACGGCGACGGCGGATCCACCAGCACGTAGGACTCGCCCCCCACCGCCACCCACCGACCCGCGACGCGACCCGCACCCCGCTGCCCGGAGACTCCTCGACATCCTCGGGCAGTGCCAGCGGGCTGTCGCGCACCTGGGCCGCGTGCACGATCGACTCGGCCACGACGTGCGGCGACATCTGGTCCACCGACGCGGCGAGCGCCAGCACCTCACGGGCGTCCCAGCCCGGCGCCGGAAGGATCCGCGCCAGCTCGGGTCGTCCCTGGGTGACCGTCCCGGTCTTGTCGAGGAGCACCGTGCGCACGCCGGCCAGGCGCTCGAGCACGGCCCCGCTGCGCACGATGATGCCGCGGCGCGCGGCCCGAGACAGGCCGGCCACGAAGGCCGCGGGCGCCGCCAAGATCATCGGGCAGGGGGTGGCCACCACCAGCACC
The DNA here is from genome assembly GCA_049965035.1 of Acidimicrobiales bacterium. Lineage (GTDB taxonomy): Bacteria > Actinomycetota > Acidimicrobiia > Acidimicrobiales > RAAP-2 > RAAP-2. The sequence continues at coordinate 4,954 of JBMFWS010000039.1, read as the reverse complement.
GCGACCGCGCGAGTCGCCCCGCCCGCCCACCACGCCGCACCGGTCGCCACCGCCGTCACGCCGACGAAGCCGACGGCGAACCGGTTGGCCAGGCGCACGAAGGGGGCGGGGGTCGCCTCGGCACCTTCGACCAGCCGGACGATCTGGGCGTAGTCGCTCTGGGCGGCCGGCACCAGCGCGACCAGGGCGAAGGGAGCACCCGCGTTGACGACTCCGCTGGACACCCGCTCCCCGGCTGCCCGCGTCACCGGCAGCGGCTCGCCGGTCATCGCCGCCTCGTCGAGCACGGCGCGCGCCGAGTGCACCGTCCCATCGACGGGCACGACCGCCCCCGTGGCCACCAGGAGGCGGTCGCCCGCGCGCACGGCGTCGAGCGGCACCGACTCCACGACGCCGCCACGGTAGCGCCGGGCGCTCGTCGGGGCGCGGCGCACCAGCGATGCGAGATCCTGGCGCGCCCGTGCGCCGGCCCACTCCTCGAGAGCCCGGCCGGTGGCCAGCATGACGCTGATGACCGCCCCGGCCAGGTACTCGCGAACCGCGATCGCGCCGGCCAGCGCGACCAGGGCGATGACGTCGACTCCCAGGTGGCGGGCGCGCAGGCTGGCCACGATCGAGGTCAGCGACAGGCCCAAGCCCAGCACGCCCGTGGTGACCCAGAGCGCGTCGCCGAGGTCCGCGCTCCCGACACCCGCCGCGACACCGCCACTGACCAGGAGCGCCGAGACCACAACCAGCAGCCCGCGGCTCCCGCGAGGCACCGCTACCGGGTCGCGCGACCGCGGTCTCATGAGCCCACCCAAGGTTCGCGGCGGCGCGCCGCCGAAGTTGACCTCAGCGCACGGTCAGCGCAATCGGCACGGCTCGCAGTGCCTGGGACACCGGGCAGTTCTCCTTGGCCGCCGTGGCGGCCCCTGCGAAGGCCTCACCCGACAGTCCCGGGACGTCGCCGGCCACCGTGATGCGGATGGCGACGATGCCCTCGCCCGGCTGGAAGTCAACCTCCACCGAGGTGTCCAGGGTGGTGGCCGGCGTTCCCCCCTTGGCCAGAGCGCTCGACAGCGCCATGGAGAAGCACGCGGCGTGCGCTGCGGCGATGAGCTCCTCGGGGCTGGTGCGGCCCTCGGGCGTCTGGGCCCGGCTGGCCCACGTCACGTCGAAGGCCCCCGTGCCGCTGGAGACCAGCGTTACCGTCCCGTTCCCCTCGAGCAGCGTCCCCTCCCAGTGCGCGTCGGCAGTGCGCGTCGTGGCCATGTGTCCTCCTCGGTGTCGATGACGTTCTAGCGCGCCGGTGGCCGACGCGCCGCACCCGGGGCCCCCGGCCCCGCGAGCGCTCCCGTTAGGATGGGTGCCGATATGCGCTGGCGCCCGTGTCTGCCCCCCGACGCCATCGTCTCCCAGTGAGCAGCGGGCGCCTCCGCGCGCGGTGCGTCCGCCGGGCGGCAGCCCTGGCCGCGCTCGCCGTGACCCTCGCCTTCGTCCTGGCACCGTTCAGCCCGGGCCGGGCGGGAGGTGCCACGTCGGGCTGGGTGACCGCATGGACCTCCCCGACCGACCTGGCACTTGGTGGCACCTACAACTCCACGATCCGCGACATCGCCACGGTCCCCATCGCGGGCACGCGGCTCGCCCTGACCTTCTCCAACCTGTGGAGCTCCACGCCCACCACCTTCGGAGCTGTCACCGTGGCCGAGGACCTCTCGGGCCCGAGCCTCGTGGCCGGCACGCTGCACCCGGTGACCTTCGCCGGACGTCGCTCGGTGACGATCCCGGCCCACGGCCGTGTCACCAGCGATCCCGTCTTCCTGGCGGTCCACAGCGGCGAGACGCTGGCCGTCTCGATCGCCATCGCCGGCTGGGCCACCGTGAGCGTCCACTACTGCTGCATCGGCCACACCGACACCTGGGCGACGGCCAACGACGGGGGCGACCAGACCGCGGTGACGTCGGCCTCGCCGTTCAACGTGTCGCTGACCGGGCCGTTCCTGCGCTTCTTGTCCGGCATCACGGTCGCGGGCACGCCCGCCCGGGGAACGGTCGTCGCCTTCGGCGACTCCATCACTGACGGCTACGGGTACGAGAACCAGGGCTACAGCTGGGTCACCGCGCTCCAGCAGCGACTCGACGCGCTCCCCGCGAGCGACCAGCTGGCCGTCGTGAACGAGGGCATCTCGGGCAACACGCTCACGGTGTTCCCCGCCGGGACCACCTTCGCCGCCAACTCGGGTGGCTGGCCCGGTGTGACCCGCTTCGCCACCGATGCCCTGAGCTGGCCGGGCGTGCGCGCCATCGTGGTGCTACTCGGCATCAACGACATCTGGTTCGGCGCGGGTGGGCTCACCGGCCATCCCATCCCGCCCTACGGCACCGCTGCCTCGCTCGAGGCCGGCTACCGCTCCCTCATCGCGCAGGCCCGGGCCCACCAGATCCCCATCGACGCCGTGACCCTGCTGCCTCGCGCAACCTCGACGGCCAACCAGCGCGACGACGTCATCGCCGAGTACTGGGGTCCCGGCGAACAGGCCGTCCTCGATGCCGTCAACGCCTGGCTGCTGTCGGGGCACTCCGGCTTCACCCACGTGATCAACGCTGCGAGCGTCATGGGCGACGTCTACGACGGGGCCTGCCAGCCGACCCTGCCCTACCCCGCGTACTTCAACCCGGACCACCTGCACCCCAACGTGGCGGGCCAGACGGCGCTGGCCAACACCATCCCGACGACCTGGCTGGGTACGGCCGCCGCGCCGCACACCCCCGCCCTCACCAGCGCCATCCCGACGCCCGGATGCGCCGCGGCGCAGCGCGCCATGGCGGTCCTGGCGGCCAGCGTTCCCCCAACCACGACCACCACCACGACCACCCCCGTGACGACGACGACTGCCGGTCCGTCCCTGGCCCGCCGGGCGCGCCCCTACCTCGGCGGCGCGCTCATCGTGCTGCTGGTCCTCGCGGCCGCCCTGGCCCTGGTGGCCCGCCACCGGGTGCGCCGCCGACACCGGGCGCGCCAGCGCATGGCACCCCTGGACTCCTACCCGCACCCCGAGCCTCCGCGTCCGCCCCGGTCGCGCCGCTGAGCGCGAGCCCCCTCAGCGCACGTCGTAGCGGTAGCGCAGGAAGACCTCGCCACTGCGCGAGGTGATCTCGCCGTCGCGCCGCCAGCCCAGGCGATCGTAGAAGTGCTGGGCGGCCAGGTCCGGCGGCGTCACCAGGACGAGCTGCTCGTCGCCGGCCACCCGCGCCTGCGTGATGGCCTCGGCGACCAGCGCGCGGCCGATGCCGTGACCTTGCTGGCCCGCGTCCACCAGCACGTGGGTGACCTCGCCCACGACCGGACCCGTCACCGGCGACCCCGCCGCTGACGAGCGCCGCCGGGCCAGGCGGTACAGGCCGCCGGCGTAGCGCCGCGCCCGCGTCACGAGCACGTCGCGCGCCAGTGACCGGTCGCGCGCCAGCGCCCGTCCCATGTCGCGCGCGAGGCGCCAGCCGTCGCGGCGCACCATCGCGCGCGTGTGCTCGGCCGGTCCCGTCGCACCCAGCAGGGCACCGACCACGCGGCCCTCCTCCTCGGCCACCAGGGCGAGCCCTCCGGGGGCCGCGCGCCACGCCCGGTAGTACGTGCGCAAGAAGCGCTCGCCGAAGCGCGTGAGGAACTCCATGGGCAAGACGTCCACGTGGAGTCGGACGGCACCACGCACGTCGGCGTCGGTCATCGCTCGTACCCGCATCGCACCCCCTCGGCGCCGCCCACACTACGGGGTGGCGAGCCCTCCGGGGGCCCCTGCTACGCTCGGCGCGATGGGCCCCGCGCGACACGGTCGGCGTCTCGGCCGCCGGCGTCGCCGGCGCCTCGGGGCTTTCTCCCTGATCGTTGCCGCTCTCGTGGTGGGCACGGTCCTGGCGGCGCGCCCCGGTCGCGGCCCCAGCACCCCCCCGACCACCTCGTCGACCACCTCGACCGCCCCGGTGGCCACGACCACGGCCCCCGCGGCGACCGGCCCCGTGGCGGTGGGTGCGGTGACCTTCACCGTCACCGAGCCCGCGACGGCCTCGAGCGGCGCCCGCAGCTTCCCGGTCACGGTTCGCTACCCCGCCCTCGGCACCCCCGGCGAGGCGCGTAGCGGGCTCCCACCGCGGCCCGGCCCCTACCCCCTGGTGATCTTCTCGCAGGGATTCGACATCTCCCCCGAGGCCTACGCCGGCCTGCTCGACGCGTGGAGCGCGGCGGGCTACGTGGTCGCGGATCCCGCCTATCCCCACACGTCGCCGGGTGCGGCCGGCGGCGTCCTGCGCTCCGACATCGTCCACCATCCCGCCGATCTCAGCTTCTTGGTGACGACCCTGCTGGCCGACGACCACGCCACCGGCCCCCTCGCGGGCATGATCGCGCCCGCACCCGTCGGCGTCATCGGGCAGTCCGACGGCGGCGACGTCAGCCTGGCGGTGGCCGCCAACACCTGCTGCCGCGATCGACGCATCGGCGCGGCCATCCTGCTGTCGGGCGCAGAGCTGTCGTGGTTCCCCGGGTCGTACTTCACCGGCGGGTCGGCCCCGCTCCTCGTGGTCCAGGGCACCGCCGACCACGTCATGAACCCCGTCACCTGCTCGGTCACCCTGTACGACGCGGCCCCGCGACCGCGCTACTACCTCTCGATGCTCGGCCAGGACCACCTCAGCGCCTACGTCCCGCCCGGCCCCGCCCGCGCGACGGTAGCCGCGGTGACGACGGACTTCCTCAACGCCTACCTCAAACACATCCCGGGCGCCCTGGCCGCCATGCGCGCGGCCGGCGACGTCGTCGGGCGCGCCCACCTCACCAGCCAGAGCGCGCTGCCTCCGGTCGCGGGGACCTGTCCCGACGCGCCCGCCAACTAGTGCGGGACGCGACGACCGGCTGGCTAGACCCCTAGTGCGTAAATGTCAAGCCGCGATGTCGATCCGGTGCTTCCAGGCGATC
>JBMFWS010000038.1:0-9008 GCA_049965035.1 Acidimicrobiales bacterium | reverse complement strand
GGCCAGCGGAACTCCTCAACTCAGGGTCGCAAACACAACTTTCCTACATATCTCCGACGATGGTGTTGTGAAGCTGTTGCAACGTAGCGCGGCGGCACTTGATCGCCGTCTTGCGGGTCGTTCGCAGCACTCGCAAGGCTTCTACCTGGCCATTGCGGTCCTTGGCTATTTGCACCCGCTGGCCCGTCACAGCGGCCTGGGCCGCCGAGATTGCGTCAAAGGTATCGTCCTTGCCCTGGGCGCGACGCAGTGATTTGTCGGGTCGGGTGACCTCCCACACCGCAATGCCGGCGAGGGCTAAGTACCTCGTGAGACCGGCGCCGTAACTGCCGGTGCACTCGACGCCCACCCGAGCGAGGGTGCCGAAGCCGCGCATCCACGCAATGAGCGCTAAGTACCCGTGTCGGGTCGTCGGGAAGAACTCGACGCCGAGTACCGTGCCCTCTCTATCGAGCACCGCGGCGACGTGCTGATCCTGGTGAGTATCGACGCCGCCGGCGACTTCTACGTCCGTTAGTGACACACTGTTCATGCTGACTCCTTTTGTCCAAGTTGGGGTCGGCGTCAGCTTGGACCGAGTGCGGACAAGACAGTCAGGGGGCAGTAACCATGCTCTCATGAGGTCACGTAGGCGGCTGAGGCTGAAGCCTCAACCAGTTGTCTTGGGTGGCCGACGAGTCCAAGGAATGACAGCTCCGTCGATCACAAGTAGGGTCAGACCACCCGCGACAACTGGCCTCCGATTATCTTCTCGCATCTATCGGCGTTTGAGTCAAGACACCCGAAGTAACCGGTCCCCACATTCTGACTATCGCAAGTGGGGGCGGATATCACACCTGAGAAGTGCGGAACGTCAGTTAAATCACTCTTGCAGGCCCTCATCCACGAAATTCGAGTGGATAGCCGCCACGCCATCCAGCCCGTCTTTCGCGTGCCTTTGGCGGGCGACGCCATGGCGGGCGATACGGTTCGCGCACCGTCCCGGTCGGTGGGCGCTACAGGACTCGAACCTGTGACCTCAGCCGTGTGAAGGCTGCGCTCTAACCAACTGAGCTAAGCGCCCGAAGCGACCATGCTACCAGTCCTCCTTCGGCGCCTACGGGGAGACGTTGTAGCCTGCACCCGTGTCCGCACCTGGTCCCGCCCCCGAGCCACGGGCCCGACGCCGGCGTCGCCCTTCGGCGGTGCCCCGCGAGGTCGTCCTCGGGATGGACAACCTGGAGCGCAAGGTTGGATACGTCGCTGCTCTGGTCGCCGTCGCTCTGGCGGCCGTCATCCTGCCGCACCTGCTGACCACGACGATCGCGACCCACAATGAGTCGCGTCCGCCTACGGGCTGCGTAAGCCCGTATCACCTGGTCAAGGGGATCTGCTCGTGGCGCCAGGTGACGCACCCACTCGACTGGCTGCCCCAATTCCTCGAGATACTCCTCCTCGCGGGCGCCATCGCTCTGTTCACGAAGCGCCGCCGGCGGGCCTTCGTCGCTGGCAGCGCCCTGCTGCTCGGCCTGGCCCTCGGGAATGCCGGCTTCCCCTTCATCCTCGTCGGTGGGTGGTACATCGTCAGAGCCTTCCGGCTCCAGAAGTACGGCGACGCCAGCTTCATGGGATCGTCCAAGCGCGCCCGCGAGCTCTCCGAGCAGCGCCGTGCCGAGCGCAAGGCGCAGCGAGCCGCCGGGCCCACCGTGAGTCCCGAGCGACGGGCTGCCGCACCGACGCCGTCCAAGCGCTACACCCCCAAGAAGCCGACGCGCCGTAAGTAGGTTTGTCTCGTGGCCAGACTCGGACTCGACTTCCCCACCTCGTGGAGCAGAGCCTGGATGGCCCGCGTGGTGCGCTCCGTCGTGCACGGTGCGTTCCTGGCTCCCTACATGCGCTACCTGGCTACCCTCGAGGTGCGGGGCCTGGAGAACCTGCCAGCGGGCACGCCGCTGATCTTCGCGGCCAACCACACCAGCAACCTCGACACCCCCCTCTTGCTCAGCGCCCTGCCCGCCCGGGTGCGCCGCCACACCGTCGTGGCCGCCGCCATGGACAGCTTCTTCATGACCCGCCTCAAAGCGGCGCGCACCGTCTTGGTGTTCAACGCCATCCCCATCGATCGCCACCGGGTGAATCGACGCAGCGCCCAGATCGCCCAGAGCCTTCTGGAGGAGGGCTGGAACCTCCTCATCTACCCCGAGGGCGGGCGCAGCCCCACTGGCGAGCTGCACGCATTCAAGGGTGGTGCCGCGTACCTCGCCGAGCGCACCGGGGCCATCGTCATCCCGACCTACATCCACGACGCGGCCTGGCTACGCGGGCCCAAGTACGCCAAGGCGCCTCGCTTCACCTCCGCGCCCAGCCGCCGGCGCTACCACGTGATCGTCGCCTTCGGCGCACCCGTGCGCACCCAAGGCGAGAGCGTCCGCCGCCTCGGCGCGCGCATCGAGAGCGCCGTCGCCGAACTCGGCCGCACGGTGAGCGGCAACCCGAACTACGGCCTCAGGCCCCCGTCCCCGTGAGCTGGGCGCAGCGCGCGGCGTAGAGTTCGTCGGCCACGCTCGCCAGAGGCTCGAGCTCGTGGCCGAGCACCGACGCCAGCAGGGCGTCGGCCAGCCAGGGGTTCTGCGCGAGCACGGGACCGTGCAGGTAGGTCGCCCAGACGCGCCCCGCCCGGAACCCGTCGCTCTGCGCGTCGTTGCCATGACCGACCACCACCTCGCCGAAGGCGGCCAGTCCCGGGTCCAGGCGCGTGACGCCGCCGTGATTCTCGAAGCCCACCACCAGGCGGCCATCGACGCGCACCACGGCGTCGCCCACCGACCGAGCGACGCCCCGGACCGTCATCGCGGGCACCAGGGCGAGGCCGGCGTAAGTGGCATCGCCCTCGACGGCGAACGAGGTGCCGAGCAGCTGCAGGCCCGCACACACCGCGAACACACCGGCCCCGTCGGCGACGCGTTCGGCCAGGGTGGAGGCGATCAGCAGGTCGGCGGCCAGGCGCTGGGGACCGTCCTCGCCGCCGCCGAGCAGGTACAGGTCGGCGTCGGGAAACGCCTCCCCGGGTTGGACATTCATCACCTCGGCGGCAAGCCCCCGTCGCTCCAGACGCTGGGCCAGGACGACGGCGTTGCCCCCGTCCCCGTAGGTGCCGAGCAGCTCGGGGAAGACCAGCGCGATCCTCATCGGATCCCCGCTCCTCGGCGCAGTTCCTGGAACGCCGTGTAGTTGGCGATCAGGTCAACAGTCCCGTCGTGGTGGGGGGCCACGTCCTCTACCACCGTCGCCTCGACACCCGCGTACCACAGTCGCGTGGCCAGATCGAGGCGGCGCGTCCCCCAGCACCACACCAACCGACCACGCAGCTGCTCGAAGTCGACGTCGTAGAGCCATGACGGATCGCGCCCGTCGGCCAGCCCGTCGTTGATCGCGATCCACAGCGGCCCGCTGCGCCCGGTCTGGTCCGCGAGCTGGGTGGCGAAGCCCGCGGGATTCTTGGCCAGCAAGAGGCGCACCGCCTGGCCCGCGACGACCGCGGTCGCGTAGCGCCCCGCGACCTCGCGCAAGGTGACGAGGCGACGGGCCGCGAGCGCGGGGTCCACGCCAAGCTCGTGCAGAGCCGCCAGCGCCACCAGGGCGTTCCCCCGGTTCACCGTACCGGGGATCGCCAGGTCCAGCGTCACGCGCTGCCCAGCGATCCGCGCACCGCCGTCGACCAGAACGCTCTGGGACGGGGGCTCCGCGAACCCACAGGTGCAGGACCACGCGTTCGCGCCCAGGTCGAGCGTCCGCGTGCACACGGGACACGAGCGCGCGTCGAGCGTCCACGACGTGGGCGCGGCGCACCAGTGCACCCGTGGCGAGGCAGACGCGGCGTAGACGACCAGGGGATCACGCGCATTGGCCACGACCACGAAGTCGCCACCCGCCAGCCAGCCGCGCCACCGCTGCGCCAGCTGGCGGACCTCGGCCGCGCGGTCCAGCTGGTCTCGGGAGAGGTTGAGCAAGACGACCACGGCGGGTGCCGTCTCGGCGATGACGTCGGGCAGCCAGCGCTCGTCGCACTCCAGGACGGCGACGGGCGACCGCGAGGCGACCAGGGCGGCCACGTGACCGGCGGGCATGTTGGCTCCCGTGGAGTTGGTCGCCACCTCGCGCCCCCACCCTCGGACCATCATCGCCGTCGTGGTGGTCTTGCCATTCGTCCCGCTCACCAGGCAGACCGTGCGACCGAGCGCCAGGTGCGCGAGCAGGTGGGGATCGATACCCAGGCCCGCGTTGCCGCCCGCCACCGTGCCCTCGCCGCGGCCCGCGCGTCGCGAGACCCAGTTCACGCCGCGCACCGCCGTCGTGGCCAGCGCCACACGCCACCGGGACGGGTTCACCACTTCACGCTAACAACCCGGGCTCGTGCCAACTCGCCGGTAAACGCACGAAAGGGCCAGCCGGGGGGAGGCTGGCCCTTTCGCAAAACCTGTTCTCACTTCGAGGGGGGGATTCGCGGTGAGGAGGCTTCATTCAGTATGCCCGCTGATCCGATATGCCACAACACAATAGGACAGATACTTCGCATCTATAGGATTGATACATGGACATCCGCCAGCTCGAGGCCCTCGTGGGGATCGCCGACCACGGCACCTTCTCGGGCGCCGCCGACGCCCTGGGCACCGTACAGTCGAACATCTCCACCCGAATCGCCCGCCTGGAGGCCGAGCTGGCCACCGAACTGGTCGATCGCGCCGCCGGGCAGCTCACCGAATCCGGTCAGGTCGTGGTGACGCGCGCGCGACGGATCTTCAGCGAGCTGCGCGCCATTGCCGCCGACGTCTCCGAGCTGCGCGCGGACGTCCGGGGCGAGGTGAACCTCGGGATGATCGGCACCGCCGGACGCTGGATCATCCCGCTCCTCCTCGACGTCCAGCGCGAGAGCTTCCCCCACGTGGCCCTGCGCATCAGTGAGGGCACCAACTCGGCGCTCGAGCCACGCGTCGTGAACGGCCAGCTGGACTTGGCGGTCCTCGCCTGGCCGGCGTCAGCACCCGAGCTGATCGAGACGGATCTGTTCAGCGAGGACCTGGTGCTCATCGTGGACCGGTCCAGCCCGCTCGCCCAGCGGTCCTCGCTGACCTTCGACGACCTGGCCGCCATCGGCCTCCTGCTCCCCCTGGCGGGAACGCCCCTGCGACGCGAGATCGACGACGCGGCCGCCGCGCACCAGGTCAACCTGCATCCCATCGTCGAGCTCGACGGGCTGCGCACCATCGCGTCGCTGACCTTCGACGGGTACGGCCCGGCGATCCTGCCGGCCACGATGCTGTCCACCCACCTGCGCGCGACCTTCGCTGGCGTCCACATCGACGGCATTGCCCGCCGGCGCGTCAGCCTGGTCGCGCGACGCTTCGGATTCCCTCCCGCCCCCGTGCGCGCCGTGCGCCAGATGCTGGTCGAGGTCGTGCGCACGGCCACCGCCCCCGACGGTGTCTACATCCCCTCGTGAGCTCGCCGTCCCCGCGCGCGAGCGCCGCCGAGCGCCTGGTCCTCGCCGACCCGGCCTTTCGCGACGTCGTCGAGGCGACCGCCCCGCTGCCCCGCCGGCGCCCCACCCCCATCGCACTCCGCTTCGCTGCCCTGGTTGAGTCGATCACCTACCAGATGCTGGCGGGAAGCGCGGCCGCGGCCATCCACGGCCGTCTCGTCGGCCTGCTCGACGGCGAGGTCAGCCCCGCGCTCGTCGCCGCCGCCGGCGTCGACCGCCTCCGTGGCGCGGGCCTCACCCGCACCAAGGCCGTCGCCATGACCGAGCTGGCGCGAGCCACGCTCGAGGGACGAATCCGGCCCGAGCGCCACGGACGGCTCTCCGACGAGGAGGTCATCGCCGAGGTCACCCAGGTCCCCGGCATCGGGCCCTGGACCGGTCACATGTACCTGCTCTTCGACTTGGCCCGACCTGACGTGTGGCCGACGGGTGACTACGGCGTGCGCGCTGGGTGGAGCCGGATCCACGGCCTCGACGAGCCGGTTCCCCCGCGCGAGCTGGGCACCGCCGGCTTCCCCTTCGCCGGATATCGCTCCACCGTCGCCTGGTACTGCTGGCGCGCGCTCGAGAGCCCCGGGCGCGCCGGATAACCTCGACCCCGTGCCCGTCACCCTCGCCGACTTCGAGCGCTCCGCGCTCCCCGCCCTCACCGAGTACGCCACGATCCCGTGCCTGTCGCCCGGCTTCGACCCCCACTGGGACGAGACCGGCCACCTGCGCCGCGCCGCCGAGCTGCTGGCCCAGTGGAGCCGGACGGCCCTGCCGAGCGCCGACGTCGAGATTCGCCAGCTCCCCGGTCTGACGCCGGTGCTGACGGTTACGCTGCCGGCCCGAGGCGCCGCGGCGACGACGGCCGTGCTCTACGGGCATCTGGACAAGCAGCCGCCCCTCGGCGACTGGTCCGCCGGCCTGAGCCCCTACGACCCGGTGCGCCGTGGCGACCGCCTCTACGCCCGGGGCGTGGCCGACGACGGCTACGCCGCGTTCGCGGCGGTCCTGGCCTTGGCCGAGCTCGAGGCCACTGGCGCCGACCATCCCCGCTGCGTCGTCCTCATCGAGGCCAGCGAGGAGACCGGCAGCAGTGACCTGCCTGAGTACCTCGATGCGCTGGCGCCCGAGCTAGGACCCGTCGCGCTCCTGGTGTGCCTCGATGCCGGCGGGCTCAGCTACGACCGGCTGTGGCTGACCAGCAGCCTGCGGGGCCTGGTCAACGTCGAGGTCACCGCGCGCGTGCTCGACCAGGGTCTCCACAGCGGGCTCGCCAGTGGTGTCGTCCCGTCCTCGGCCCGCATCCTGCGCCAGCTCCTGGACCGGCTCGAGGACTCGGCCACGGGGCGCGTGGTGCCCGAGCAGCTGCACGTGGCGATCCCGGCGGACCACCGCGACGCCGCGACCGCCCTGGCCGCCATGCTCGGCGACGGCCTCTTCGACGAGTTCCCCGTGGTGCCGGGCCTCCGCCTCATGGGTGACACCACCGCCGCCCGCATCCTGGCCCAGACGTGGGAGCCCGCGCTCTCGATCATCGGGCTCGGCGGAGCCCCCGCCCCCGACATCGCCGGCAACGTGCTGCGCCCCTCGACCACGGCGGTGCTCTCCATGCGCCTGGCGCCCCCGACCGATCCCGACGCCGCCGCGGCCCTGCTCGTGCGCCTGCTCGAGCAGGACCCGCCCTCGGGGGCCGCGGTACGGGCCCGGGTCACCAGCACGGGGGCCGGGTGGGTCGCCCCTCCCCTCGCGCCGTGGCTCGACCAGGCGCTGGGCGCGGCCGCGCAGGCCACCTACGGAGCGCCTCCCGCCTGGGTCGGCGAGGGTGGGTCCATCCCGTTCCTCAACGCCCTCAGCGTGCGCTACCCCGGCGTGCAGATCGTCTCGACCGGGGTGCTGGGACCCGGTGCCAACGCCCACGGCATCGACGAGATGCTGGACCTGCCCACCGTCGTGCGCGTGATCAACGTCGTGACCGCCCTCTTGGCGGCGGCCGGCGCGGACGGCGCGAGTTGACACCCCGCGGCGACGCTGCCGCGATAGAACTCACGGTGACTCCCAGGAAAGGACCACACGCACCATGATCATCCGTCACGTCCTCGAGGGTGGCCTTCCCGTCCAGAGTGCTGGAGACGCGGGCAGTGCCCGGGCCGTCATCGTCATCCAGGAGGCCTTCGGGGTCAACGATCACATCCGGGGTGTCGCCGAGCGCTTCGCCGACCAGGGCTACTACGCCGTCGCGCCCGAGCTGTTCCATCGCGCGGGCTCGCCCGAGGTCCCCTACGACCAACTGCCCCAAGCCATGGAGGCAATCGCGAGCCTTTCGAGCGCCGGGCTCACCGACGACCTGCTGGCCGCCCGCTCCTTCCTCGACGACGCCGGCTACGACGTGGCCTCGACGGGCATCGTCGGCTACTGCATGGGGGGCTCGGTGGCCTTCTACGCCACCACCTTGGGCATCGTGGGCGCTGCCGCCACCTTCTACGGCGGCGGCGTGGCGACCGGGCGATTCGGCCTCCCCTCCCTGCTCGAGCAGGCCTCCGGCCTTCAGGCACCCTGGCTGGGCCTCTACGGCGACCTCGACCAAAGCATCCCCGTCGAGCAGGTCGAGCAGTTGCGCACGGCGGTCGCCACCTCCGGGATGCCCACGCAGATCGTGCGCTACGCCGACGCCCAGCACGGCTTCAACTGCGACGCCCGGCCCGCCAACTACAACGCGGCCGCCTCCCGTGACGCCATGGACCGGACATTCGCCTGGTTCGCCGAGCACCTGCACGACCGGCCCTAGGTCGTGGTCGCGTGGACCGCAGCGATGCGGGACTAGTTTCGCGGCACGTCGCGCCAGGCAACGTCCTTATCGACTCGCGGCTCGCCCGGCAGGCCGAGCACGCGCTCGCCGATGATGTTGCGCATCACCTCACTGGTCCCGCCCTCGATGGAGTTGGCCCGCATGCGCAAGAACGCCTTGCGGGGATCGGCAGCGTTGAAGGCGGACGCCGTGGGACGCACCAGCGGGAAGCCCGACCCGTAGAGCATCCCGCTCGCCCCCAGCAGGTCGACACAGAGCTCGCTGGTGCGCTGATTCTCCTCGGCGAAGATCAGCTTGGCCGCCGAGCCCTCGGGCCCGGGGGTGCCGGCGCGGCGCAGGTCGGCCGCGCGCCAGTTGGTCAGCCGGGCGACCTCATTGCGCACCCAGGCTCCCATCACGCGATCGTGCGTGGACCGGGCGTGGGCGTCCTCCCGGGACGCCCAGTGCTCCTTCCACAGGCGCAACGCCTCGCCGATCAGTCCCGAGTTGCGTGACGGCACCGCGCCACCGATGGAGACGCGCTCGTTCATCAGCGTGGTGATCGAGACCGCCCAGCCCTCGCCCACGCCGCCCAGGCGCTGGTCGTCGGGCACGAGGACGTTGTCGAAGAAGCACTCGTTGAACTCGGCCTCGCCGGTGATCTGGTACAGCGGACGCACGTCGACACCCGGCGCGCGCATGTCGACGAGAAACGCC
>JBMFWS010000037.1:0-9179 GCA_049965035.1 Acidimicrobiales bacterium | reverse complement strand
GGGGGATCTGGGGGGCGGGACCGGTCAGGCCAGGGACAAGAAGAGCCTCTGGAGCTTCAGGGTCACCTCGTCGGCGTCCATCGCCGGATCGATGATGCACTCGCGCAGGTTCGACGAGATCAGGGTGAAGGCCGCTGTGTTGATGGCCTTGTTCACCGCGGCCATCTGCGTGATGACGTCCTCACAGCTGCGGCCCTCCTCGAGCATCCGCACCACGGCGCCGAGCTGGCCGTGCGCGCGCTTGAGGCGGCGCACGATGGCGTGGAGCTGCTCTTGGTCCTGGAGAACGTGCTCGAGGGCATCGGGATGGTGGGGGATGGCTGGGGGGTGGGGCACTTAGTGGTCTCCTTTGAAGATCATGGTGACGAAGCGGATGTTGAGGGCGAGGAAGCGGCCCATCTGGAAGCCCAGCCGGTTGCGCCGGTGCAGCGTCTCGGCGGTGGGCAGCGGCGCCCGGGCGATGTCGTTGGTCGCGTTGTCCATGTCAGCTCTCCAGCCTCACTCGGGGATCAGGTACCAGAAGGGGCGGGCCTTGGCCTTGTACAAGAACAGCACGTGGAGCATGTACTTGATCCAGTGCCCGGCCAGGCCGATCTCGCCGAAGGTGTCCCTGGTGCTGCGCCCGGTGGCCGGGAAGCGCTCGAAGTCGGGCACCACCGGGTACATCGTCATCGAGGCGGCCGTGCCCCGGTGCAGGCCCATGCCCGAGGAGGCGACGCAGGCCGCGCCCATGTCGGCCATGGAGGCCCGGCGAGCCACGGTGCGCGAGCCCTGCCGGATCCGGTCGACGATGGTGCGCGCGACGGTCTTGCCCATCACGCCCGAGGGCATGCCCGTGCGCGGCGGAGAGGGCGTGATCACCGTCCCGTCGGGGCTGGTGCGGGGACGCGAGATCGGGTGCGGGGGCGCGAAGGCGATGCCCACCGCGAAGACGTTGGCGAAGCGGGCCGACTCGTAGGTCTTGGGCCAGTCGGCCGCGCGCCACTCCTCGTAGGGCTTGGCCTGGTAGTCCGCGTCCACGCGCATGAACCCGTTGGGCGCGAAGACCTCGGCGGTGATATCGGCGCCGGTGCGGTCGAAGGCCTTCAGGTCCACGCCCCGGAACGGGGGCAGCAGCATCGCGAAGTCGAAGGGCAGCTCGTTGTGGGACCCGTCGAGCTGCTCGTAGTGGATCACGCCGGGCTCGACGCGCTCGACGTGGGCCTGAACGATCGCGTGCACGTCGCGCTCGCGGAACAGCGACTCGGTCCACAGCTTGCTGGTGGTCTCGAACCCGTTCTGGGTGAAGACCATGCCCCCCACCCCGAAGTCGCCGAGCTCGCTCTCGTTGGTCAGGTAGACGACCTCGGCCTGGTCGCGCACCCCGGCCATGCGCAGCTCGTGCTCGACGTTGAAGGTGTACTCGAAGGCCGCGCCCTCGCAGGTGCACGTGCCGTGCCCGACGCCGACCACCAGGCGCTGGCGCTCGCCGCGCCGCAGCCGAGAGATAACGTCGGCCAGCTGGGCCGACGCCTCCAGCGCGTGGGCCGGCGTGCACACCGACACCGTGTGGCCATCGGGGCCCAGTCCGGGCGTGGCCGCGAAGTTCAGCCGCGGCCCGGTGGCGTTGATCAGGTAGTCGTAGTCGATCGTGGCGACCTCGCCGGCGCGCGCGGGATCGGTGTAGCGGACCGTCACGTGGGGCTGCTCGGAGGCGCCCGAGCCCTCGGGGTGCAGCTCGGTGGCCAGGGCCTGATGGAAGTCGATCCCCTTGCGCCGGTAGATCGGCGCGAGCTCGAAGGTCACGTCCTCGGCGGTCATCTTGCCCACGCCCACCCAGATGTTGGACGGAATCCAGTTCCAGCGCGAGTTCGGCGATACCACCACCACCTCGTGGGCCCGACCCAGCCGGCGCCGCAGATGCAGCGCGGCCGTGTGGCCCGAGATGCCCGCCCCCAAGATCACGACTCGCGACATGCTGTTCCCCTTCTGCACCGGTCGATCCGGTGGACCCCGTTCCAGTATACCCCCTGGGGTATCAGAGCGCAACGGTCGTCACCGGTGGCCGGTCGCGGTGCCGTACCGCTACCGTGCGGGCATGGACGTCATCTTGATTCCGGGGTTCTGGCTCGGGGCCGAGTCCTGGGAGCCGGTGTCGCGCGCCCTCGCCGCGGCCGGGCACCGACCCCTGGCCCTGACCCCCCGCGGGCTCGAGAGCGTCGAGGTCGCCCGCAGCATCGGCCTGCACGACCAGATCGACGCGATCGTGGCCATGATCGACGAGCTGCGCGGGCCCGTCGCCCTGGTCGGCCACTCGGGTGGTGGCAACGTGGCCCACGCCGCCGCCGACCGTCGCGTCGGGCGCGTCGCCCACATCGTCTACGTCGACACGCTCGCGCCCAACCCCGGCCAGGCGATCAACGACCAGCTGCCGGTCGTCGACGGGGTCATCCCCCTGCCCGACTGGTCGATCTTCGACGACCACGACCTGCGCGACCTCGACGAGAACCTGCGCGCGCGCTTCGCGGCGCTGGCCCGGCCCGAGCCGGTGGGCGTGGCCCAGGATCCCGTGACCCTGGAGGACCCGCGCCGCCACGACCTCGCGGCCACCCTGATCGCCTGCACCTTCACCGCCGACGACCTCTCACAGCTGATCGCGCGCGGCGCGGACTTCGTGGCCGAGACGGCCGCCATGACCCGCCTGCGCGTCGTGGAGCTGCCCACGGGCCACTGGCCCCAGTTCACGCGGCCCGCGCAGCTGGCCGACGCCATCACCGCGGCCCTGGGGGACGCCTAGCGCACCAGGAAGTTGCCGAACTGCCAGGGGTCCGCGGCGTCCAGGTGCACCCCGGCCCACCGGTCGAACCAGTCGACGTGCGTGGACACCGGGTCCCAGTCGAGGGGACCCGACCACAGAGTGCCCAGGTAGGGCGTCGCGACGTCGAGCACCTCGCGCCAGGGCAGCTCGTCGGGCACCCGCACGCCGGCGTGCGGGTGGCGCAGCAGCCAGTCGACCGCGCCCACCACCGAGGCGGCCACCTGCACCGTCGTGGCGTTCTGGTGGGGAGCCACGGCGCGGGCCTCCTCGATCGAGGTCAGCATCCCGGTCCACCACGCCCGGTAGGGGTGGCCCATCAGCAGCACGCCCAGCTCGTCGCGGCCCTCGACGATGTCGTCGTTCATGATGCGCTGGGTCTCGGGGTACGCGTACTGGTTCCCCTCGAGCTCGATGAGGCTGGCCCACGCGGCGTCAGCCGGGCAGTAGGCGTAGTGCACGGTGGGCCGGTAGACCGCCTCGCCGTCACGCCACACCGTCAGGTGGTCGCTGATGGTGAAGGCCTCGCCGTGGCGGATCACCATGCCGACGATGGGGCCCGAGGGCACGACCGAGCGCACCAGGGTCTGGTGGGCCATGCGCGCCAGGCAGATCTGGTTGCGCGGGCCCTCGCCGTGGCGCAGGGCCAGGGGCGGCAGCGTGCGCTCGTGGGTCCCCCAGCCCATCTCGGCGGGAGCGACGCCCTCCTCGTAGAACCCGTCGACCGACCAGGTGTTGACGAACTCGCCGGGACGCTTGGGCGCCGAGCTGATCTGCGTGTCGCGCTCGGCGATGTGGATCGTACGCACCTCGAGCAGGTGGGCCATCTCGGCGTAGTCGTCCGCGTCCTGGGCGGTGCGCAGGGCGTCGTGGCGCTCGGGCCAGATCCCGTCGCGCACGACCGCGGCGGCGATGTCGACGAGGGCCTGCTTGACGAAGTGGCTGACCAGTCCGGGGTTGGCCCCGTGCTCGACCACCGCGGAGGGCCCGTCGTTGGCGCCCCAGCCCGCGATCTGGCGCCGCAGGGCCATGTGGCGCACGTAGAGGGTGCGGTCCTGGGGCGGCACCGCGCTGGCGTCCTCGTAGGGGTCCCACACCTCGATTGAGGTGTTCACGTAGTGCACGCCGTGCGCGCGACACCACGCCAGCAGCTCGGCCAGGCCGATGTTCCAGGCCAGGTCGACCAGGACGTCGCCGGGGCCCAGGCGTGCCGACAGCTCGGCGTCGAGGTTCTCGCGCGTGATGGTCACGGCCTCGTAGCGCACGCCGCGCGCCAGGACGCCCGCCAGCCGGTCCCGGTTGTCCCGGCTCTCGAGCACGCTCACGCGCTCGGGGTCGAGGCCGAAGTGGTCGAGCAGCATCGGCAGGGTGCACTGGGCGACCGACCCGGCGCCCAGGACGACCAGGCGAGCGGGCAGGGGGAGGCTGGGCACGGGCACCTCGCTTTCGAACGCGTCGGGGGGTATCGAGGTTAGCCCACTGGGCCTCCGTCGACGGGCACGTCGGCGCCCGTGATCCCCGAGGCGGCCGGCGAGCACAGCCAGGCGATCGCCGCGGCCACCTCGGCGGGCTCGAGCAGGCGGCCGAGCGCCTGGTGGTGCGCGAACTCCTCCACGCCGCCCAGACCGTAGAGGGCGGCCGAGGCGACGAGCATCGCCGTGCGCGTCGATCCGGGGCTCACGACGTTGGCCGTGATCCCGTAGGGTGCCAGGTCGCGGGACGTCCCGCGCACCAGGCCGACGACGGCCTGCTTGGCCGCCGAGTAGGCCGCCAGGTGGTAGAGCGCCTGGTGTGCGGCGCTCGAGGCCACCGCGACGATGCGCGGGTGCGCCCCCGCGCCGCGGGCCTGGAGCACCGGCACGGCCGCGCGGATCAGCCGGTGGACGCCGAGCACGTTGACCGTCCACACCGCCTCGAGGGCCTCGTCGCTCACCTCGTGCACCGGACCGCCCCCGGCCAGCACCCCGGCCGCGCCCACGACCGCGTCGAGCTGGCCGAAGCGCCGCACCGCGGTGTCCACGGCCAGGTCCATATCGGCCCGGCTGCGCACGTCGCCCACCAGGCCGGCCACCGCCTCGCCGTGGCGCGCGACGACGGCCTCGAGGTCCTCGGGCCGCGCCAGCGCGTAGGGCACGCCGGGCAGGTCGCGGCAGCGGTCCACGGCCACGACGCGGTAGCCGGACTGGACCAGCTCGTCGACGACGGCGGCACCGATGCCCCGCGCGGCGCCGGTGACGATGGCGACGCGGCTCACGGACGGGCCTCTCCCGCGAATCCCGGCGGCACCCGCAGGTCGCCCGATCCCAGCTCGTCGATGCTGGCGTGCCCGAGGCCGCGCAGCGTCGCGCGCAGGCCGCTCGCCAGCAGGTCGATGACGTTGGTGACGCCGGCCGTCCCGGCCGCGGCCAGCCCGTAGAGGTAGGCCCGCCCCACCAGCACGCCGTGAGCCCCGAGGGCCAGCGCCTTGGCCACGTCGCTGCCCCGGCGCACCCCGCCGTCCAGGTAGACCTCGACGCGCTCGCCCACCGCGTCCACGACCTCGCCCAGCACCCGCAGGGGCGAGGGGGTGCCGTCCAGGTTGTTACCCCCGTGGTTGGACACCGACACCGCGCTCACCCCGAGATCGGCCAGGACCCGGGCGTCGCTCGCCCGGTAGACCCCCTTGACCAGGAGGGGACCCGGGAAGGCGGCGCGCAGCCACGCCAGGTCGTCACGCGTGGGCGGCGGGGTCTCTTGCCACTCGCGGTAGGCGCCAAAGAAGGTGGGCGCGGCCTCGCCGGGGCGGGCCATGTTGGGCACGCGCAGGGTCGGGGGGCCCCCGGCGCGCGCGAAGGACCACGCCCAGCGCGGCCGGGCGAGCACGCCGGGCGCCAGGCGCGCCAGGGCCCGCGCGTCCAGACGCTCGGGGATGAACGGGCTGCCCCAGTCCCGCCCGACGTCGAAGCTCCAGTCGAGGGTGAGGACGAGCCCGACGACGCCGGCCCGCCGGGCCCGGTCGATGCGCGCGGCCAGATCGGCGCGCGAGCCGGACCAGTAGACCTGGAACCAGACCGGCGCCCCAGCGGCCACCACCTCCTCGACCGGCCGGCTGGCAAAGGAGCTCAGCCCGACGACCAGTCCCCGCGCGGCGGCCGCCCGGGCGACGGCGACCTCGCCGGCGGGGTGCACGGCCTGCACGCCGACCGGGGACAGGACCACCGGCAGGGCGCTCGGCGTGCCCAGCAGCGCGCGCCCCAAGTCCTGGGTGGCCGCGACGTCGAGGATCCGGGGCGCCAGGCCGATCTCGTCGAAGGCCCGGCGGTTGTCGGCCAGGGTCAGCCCGCGCTGGGACCCCGCGACCAGCGCGCGGTAGACATCGGGGGGCAGACGCCGGCGGGCGCGGCGCTCGGCCTCGGCGACGCTCTCGAACCACCGCGGGCCCATCAGCGCACGCTCCGCACGACCAGCCCCCGCGAGTGGTCGGCGCCCGACGACGGGCGTTCGGGCGCCGGCGCGGGCGCCGCGCCGAGGGCGCACTCGGGATCGGGCCCGGCCTCGTCGAGCCCGGTGAAGAACTTCGCGGCCCGACAGCCCCCGTGGCAGGCGTCGTAGGCCCCACAGGCGGCACAGGCGCCCGCGGCCTCCGTCGTGCGCAGAGCCCGCAGCACCGGGCTGGTGCGCCACAGGTCGGCGAGTCCCTGCTCGCGCAGCGAGCCCGCGCGGAAGCGCTGGTGGATGGCGAAGGGGCACGCGTAGAGGTCACCCACCGGGTCGATGAGGGCGACGACCCGTCCCGCCCCACACACGTTGAGGCCCGCCAGAGCCGGCCCGAGGGCCGACAGGTGGAAGAACGAGTCACCGGTGGCGACCTCGGGGTGCGCGACCAGCCAGGCGTGCACCCGGTGCTGATCGTCCGAGCTCAGGCGCAGCTGCTCCCAGGTCGCTCGGCCCCGGCCGGCCGGCCGCAGGCGGGTCAGGCGCAGGCGCGCGCCCCGGTCCCGGGCCAGGGCGGCCAGCGCGTCGAGCTGGGACGCGCTGGCCCGGGTGACCACGGTCGAGACCGACGCCGTCTGGACGCCGGCCGCCGCCAGGAGGTCCAGCGCGCGACGGGCCACCTGGTAGCTGCCCGGGCCGCGGATGGGGTCGTTGGTGGCCGCGTCGGCCCCATCGAGGGACACCTGGACGTCGACGCCCGGCCAGTGGGCCAGGCGGCGCGCGACCGCGGGCGTGATCCCCCAGCCATTGGTCGAGAACCGGATGCCGATCCCCCGGGACACCGCGGCGTCGACCAGATCGAAGAAGTCGCGACGCAGCGTCGGCTCGCCGCCGCCGACGTTGACGTAGAAGACGCCGAGGTCCCCGATCTGGTCGATCACGCGGCGCGCCTCGGCGGTGGTGAGCTCGCGGGGGTCGCGACGTCCCGACGCCGACAGGCAGTGCACGCACGCCAGGTTGCAGGCGAAGGTCACCTCCCAGGTCAGGCAGATCGGCGCACGCAGGCCGCGGGCGACCAGGTCGGCGACGGGCGCCTCAGCGCGCACGCAGCACCCCGCGCCGGGCCAGGGCCGCCAGGGCCGTCGCGAGCGCCGGGCGCTCGCTCGGGTCGGCCAGCGCGTCCAGGGCGGCGTCGGCCGAGGGGTAGCGCGCCAGTGACCCGACCAGCGTGGCCAGGGCCGCGCTGCGCAGGAACGTGAGGTGGCGCGTCGCCGAGTCGTAGGCCAGGGCCCCGAAGTCCTCCTCGCGCAGGGCCACGCCCGGAGCCAGCTCCCAGGCAGCGGCCGCGTCGAAGGTCCGGGTCACGGACTAGTAGACGCCGCAGATCCCATCGATGGAGATCTCCTCGACCAGCACCGCGTCGACGACGGCGTCGTCGTCGTCTAGCTCCACGACCACCTCGGACATCGTCCCCCTTCGTCCGTGCCCCTCGCGCTAGAACTTACCCGGGTGGAGCCCTCTCGTCACGATGCGCGAGCGCGGCGGGACCAGCGCGTCGCCCCCGGGTCCGGCGTCGTCACCCTGGCCCCCGGGGTCGTCGTGGCGGCCGGCCGGCTCTGGCGCCTCACGCCCCCGGCCCGCCGGGTGCTGGAGGCCGACCGGGTGCGCCGGCGCGGCGGCGACCTCGCGGCGCTGCGCCCCCTCATCGCGGCCGGGCTGCTGGTCCCCCGCTTCCGGCCGGTCGCGCCCGCCGCGGCGCGCGACGCCATCGACGTGGTCATCCCCGTGCGCGACGATGCGGCGGGCCTGGCCCACTGCCTGGGGGAGCTCGTCGGCTGGCGGGTGACGGTGGTCGACGACGGGTCCCGCGACGCTGGCGCCGTCGCCCGCCTGGCGGCGGGCGCCGGGGCGCGCCTGGTGCGGCGGGACCGTGCGGGCGGGCCGGGGGTGGCGCGCGCCGAGGGCGCCCGCCGCGCCACCCGGGCCGTGGTGTGGTTCCTCGACGCCGACGTCCGCGTCGGGGACGCCGCGGCGGTGGCGCGCCGGCTGCTCGCCCACCTCGGCGACCCGCGCGTCGGCGCCGTCGCCCCGCGCGTGCGCGGGCCCGGTGGGCCCCGCGCCCGCGACGCCTTCGAGCGTGACCACTCCCCCCTGGACCTCGGCCCGGCGGGTGGGCTCGTCGACCCGGCCGGGCCCGTGCCCTTCGTGCCCAGCGCCTGCCTGCTGGTGCGCCGCGAGCTGGCCACGGGCTTCGACCCAGACCTGCGCGTGGGCGAGGACGTCGACTGGGAGTGGCGCCTCGCGGCCGCGGGCTGGCGGGTCCGCTACGACGCCGACGTCGTCGTCACCCATCCGCCGCGTCCCTCGTGGTCGGCCTGGTGGCGCCAGCGCGTCTCCTACGGCGCGTCCCTGGGTCCCCTGGCCCAGCATCACGGAGCGCGCACGTCCCCGTGGCGTCTCGGCCCCACGACGGGACTGGCCGCGGCGATCCTGCTCGCCCAGCCGGCCTGGGCCGCCGTCGAGGCGACGCTGCTCGCGGGGCGCCTGGGGCGCACGGCGCCCGAGCTGGCGCCCCCGGCGCGATGGCGCCTGGTGGTGCGCGCGGGAGGCGGGGCCGTCGCGCTGGCCCGCGCGACCGTGCGCCTGCTCGGCCCGGCCCTGCTGGTGCTCGGCCGCCACCGCGGTCCCCGGGTGTGGGCCCTCGGCACCCTCGCGCGATTCGGCACCGGGCCCCGGCGCTGGACGGACGTGCCCCTCGGGGTTGCCGACGACACGGCCGCGGCCGTGGGTCGCTGGCTCGGCGCGGCGCGCGCGCGGCGCCTCGCGCCGCTGCTCCCGGCCTGGCCCGGGGGGACCCGCGACGAGGGCGTGCTGACGATCCCCGAGACGCCGCGCGGGCGCGGCGCCTCCTAGCTGAGCACCTTGGACAAGAAGCTGCGCAGGCGCTCGGAGCGGGGGTTGCTCAGGACCT
>JBMFWS010000036.1:0-10710 GCA_049965035.1 Acidimicrobiales bacterium | reverse complement strand
GGGACTCGAGGGCTGGAAGTTCATGGCTCCCAAGGGGCTCCAGCAGATCCGGGCCGCGGACCACGCCATGCTCCAGCCGATGTTCCAGGTCCAGCTGGTCTCGACAGTGACCGGAACCTATCGACCGGTGCTGTTGAACACCCTGAGCTCCGCTCAGACGGCTCCCCCGGTCAGCGCGCACTTCGGCGGCTGATCGACCCGTGTCCGTGACGTTGGAAGCCCAGGTCCCCGCGCTCAGCGCCCGGGACCTGGGCTTCCGCGTCGGCGGCCTCGACATCATCAAGGGCATCTCCCTGTCGGTGCCCCCGAGCCACTTCCTGGGCATCATCGGACCCAACGGGGCGGGCAAGTCCACGCTGCTCAACCTGCTCAGCGGCGTGCTGCGGCCGACCGCGGGCGAGATCGAGCTGGCCGGCCGCGTCGTGACCCACACGCGTCCGGCCGCCCGCGCGCGACGGGGACTGGGTCGAACGTTTCAGACCTCCAGCCTCTTCAACGGGCTGAGCGCGTACGAGAACGTGCGGCTGGCCGCCCAGGCCCACCTGGGCGGATCGGCTCGCTTCTACCGCCCGCCGCGCGCCCGTGACGCGGCCAGCGTTTCGGCGTTTCGGGCGCTCGAGCAGGTGGGCCTCGCCGACCAGGCCCTGCGCCTCACGGGACTGCTCTCCCACGGCGACAAGCGCAAGGTGGAGCTGGCCGTCCTGCTGGCCAGCCAGGCCGCAGTGCTGCTGCTCGACGAGCCGATGGCCGGCGTGACCGCCGACGACGTCGACCAGCTGAGTGCCCTCATCGGGGGGCTGCACCGCGACGGGCACACCGTGCTCATGGTCGAGCACCACATGTCCGTGGTCGTCGGGCTGGCCCAGACGATCGCCGTCCTCGATGCCGGCCAGCTGCTGGCCCTGGGCACGCCCGCCGAGGTCGTCGCCAACGAGACCGTCCAGCAGGCCTATCTGGGACAGCCGCTGTGAGCACGGCCATCGACCTCACCGATCTCCACGTGACCATCGGCGGCTCGCACATCCTCCAGGGCGTCTCGCTCCAGGTGGCGACCGGGGAGGTCGTGGCGCTCCTGGGACGAAATGGTGTGGGCAAGACCACCACCCTGCGCGCCCTCATGGGCCTGGTCCCCCGCAGCGGAAGGGTCCGCGTGCGCGACCACGACGTCACCCGCTGGCCGCCGCACCGCATCGCCCGACTCGGCGTCGCCTACGTCCCCGAGGACCGTGACGTGTTCAGTGCCCTGACGGTTGGCGAGAACCTGCGGCTGGCCGAGCAGGTCGCCGCTCCCAACTACGACGGGGTCTACGAGCTGTTCCCCGAGCTGCGCCAGCGGACGCGCCAACGGGCCGGCACCCTCTCGGGTGGCCAGCAGCAGATGGTGGCGGTGGCTCGCGCCCTGCTCAACGAGTGGCCCGTCCTGGTCGTCGACGAGCCCTCCAAGGGCCTGGCCCCCCGCCTGGTCAGCGAGCTGACCGACGTCCTGGCCCGCGTCAGCGCGGCGACCACGATGCTGGTGGTCGAGCAGAACCTGGCCGTGGTGCGGCGGCTCGCCCAACGGGTCGTCGTGCTCGACCACGGCCAGGTCGTCCACCAGGGACCGGTCGCCGACCTGGCCGACGCCGACCTGATGCGCCAGCTCCTGGGGGTGAGCGCGTGACAGTGCTCGCCGACCTGACCTTCAGCGCCGTAGCGCTGAGCGCGGTGTACTTCCTCGCCGCCTCGGGCCTCTCGCTCATCTACGGGCTCATGGACGTGCTCAACTTCGCCCACGGGCTCTTCATGACCTTGGGGGCCTACGCCGCCTGGGACCTCACCACCCACCTGGCCTCCACGCTGAGCGCGCCGCTGAACTTCGCCGTCGGCGTGGTGGCAGCGATTCTCGCGGGCGCGATCGTGGCCGGGCTCACCGAGCTCTGGCTGATCCGTCCCCTCTACGGCCGGCCCATCAGCCAGATCCTGGTCACCATCGGCCTCGACCTGGCCGCCGTGGGCCTGCTGCTCGGAGGCTTCGGAAGCAACTCGCTGTCGATGCCCGTCCCCCTGTGGCTCTTCGAGGCCACCCACTGGGGATCCCTCACCCTGCCCAACGCCGACTTCGTCGCCCTGATCGCCGGCGTCGTCGTCCTGGTGGGGCTGGAGTGGTTCCTGCGACGCACCCGCTACGGCATCATCATCCGCGCCGGCGTCGAGAACCGCGACATGGTCCGCGCCCTCGGGGTCGACGTGGGGCGCGCCTTCACGCTGGTGTTCGTCCTGGGCGGGGCGATGGCGGGACTGGCCGGGCTGCTCAACAGCGTCGTCTTCAGCGGGGACCTCGTCAGCCCCCTGCAGGGCGACGGCCTGCTCATCTTCGCCTTCATCGTCGTCGTCATCGGCGGCCTCGGCTCGATCCGCGGCTCGGCGGTGGCCGCACTGCTCGTCGGGATCGTCCAGGACTTCTCCAACTACTACCTGGGCACGCACCCCGGCATGGCCGAGATCGGCAACCTCTCGGTGGTGCTCCTGCTCGCCCTGGTGCTCGAGTGGCGCCCGCGCGGGCTCTTCGGAGGCACGCTGTGAGCGCCCGGCGCTGGTCCCTGGCGCTCGGCGGGGTCCTGGTGGCCCTGCTCGCGCTGGTCCCGCTGGCCGGCTGGCACATCCCGTGGGTGCTGCCGAGCGCCGTCAACGTGCTGAACGCGACGGGGACGCTCGAGGTGCTGGCGCTGTGCTTCATCTTCGGTGGCGTGGCCCTCGGCTACGACGTCCTGTTCGGATACACCGGCCTGCTGTCCCTGGGCCCCGTCACCTTCTTTGGCGCGGGCGTCTACGTCTTCGACATCGCGCTCACGCGCTGGGGCTGGTCGCTCGGCGCCGCCCTGGTCGCCACGCTCGTCGTGGTCCTGGCCCTGTCCCTGGTGCTCGGCGCGATCGCCCTGCGCGTGGGCGGCATCGCCTTCGCCATGGTCACCCTGGCCTTCGCCCAGGCCTTCTACTACCTGGTCGAGGACAACCCCCACAACCTGACCGGCGGCGACACCGGGTTGGCGCTGGCCTCGAGCCGGCTGCCGGGCTTCCTGTCGGGGGCGGTCTCCAACACCCGCAGCCTCTACTGGCTAGCCCTCGTCTACCTGGTCCTGGTTGGCGTCGTCGTGCGCGTCGTCCTCAACTCGGCCACCGGCCGCGTCCTGGTCGCGGTGCGCGAGAACGAGCAGCGCGTCGAGGTCCTCGGCCTGCACCCCTTCGGGTTCAAGCTGGTCGCCTTCACCTTGTCCTCGCTAGTGGCCGCCGGAGGCGGCGTCGTCTACATCCTCCTGATCGGGACCGCCGTCCCGAGCGCCGTCGCCTCGACCACGCTCACCTTGTCGATCCTCGTGATGGTGGTGCTGGGGGGTCCCGGCAGCGCCTGGGGCCCGGTGGCGGGCGCCTTCGTCTACGTCTACCTCCAGCAGTACCTTCTCAAGGTGGCCGCCGAACCGAGCTTCGCCTCGCTGCCCGCCGTGGCGCGAGTGCCGCTGTCCCAGCCGCAGTTCCTGCTCGGGGCCCTCTTCGTGCTCTTCGTCCTGTTCGTCCCGGGCGGCTTCGCCGGGGCGGTCGCCCGGGCCCGCACGCGGCGAACGTCGCGCCGGCCAGCCGCCCCCCTTGCCAGAGGAGACACATGAGCCTGCACGGACGCACCGCACTGGTCACCGGATCCACCAGCGGCATCGGGCTGGGCGTGGCCCGCGCCCTCGCCGCCGAGGGTGCCCGCGTGACCTTGAACGGCTTCGGCGACCCCGCCGAGATCGACGCGCTGGTGGCCGAGATCTCCGCGTCGAGCGGAGCCCCCGCCGCCTACGACGGCGCCGACCTGTCGCGCGGCGAGGACGTCGAGGCGATGGTGGCGCGCGCCCAGGAGCGGGCAGGCTCGCTCGACATCCTGGTCAACAACGCCGGCATCCAGCACGTCGCCCCGATCGACCAGTTCCCCCCGGAGCGCTGGGACGCGATCATCGCCCTCAACCTCTCGGCGGTGTTCCACGGGATGCGCGCCGCGATCCCCAGCATGCGCCAGCGCGGCTACGGCCGCATCATCAACATCGCCTCGGCCCACGGCCTGGTCGCCAGCGCCCAGAAGGTCGCCTACGTGGCGGCCAAGCACGGCGTCGTGGGCGCGACCAAGGTGGCCGCCCTCGAGACGGCCAACGACGGCATCACCGTGAACGCCATCTGCCCGGGCTGGGTCCTCACGCCCCTGGTCGAGCGCCAGCTCGCCGACCGGGCCGCCGCCGCGGGCACCGATGTCGCCACCGAGTCCGCGCTCCTGCTGTCCGAGAAGCAGCCCATGCTGGCCTTCACCACACCGGAGGCCATCGGGGCGCTGGCCCTCTACCTGTGCTCGGACGCCGCGCGCACGGTGACGGGCGCGTCGCTCTCCATCGACGGGGGCTGGACCGCGCAGTAGGGCGCCCGCGCGGCCATCTCCCTACCATGGGGGGATGGCCGCGCGCACTTCTGACTCTGTGAGCACCCGGCGCGCCTGGCTGCTCGGCCTGGGCGCCCTCGCGGTCGCCATCGCCGCCCTGGCCGTCGGGCGCCACTTCGACCACCGCCCCCACCACGGGACGACTCTCGTGCTGATCGCGGCGATGGCGGTCGTGCTGGTGATCAGCGGCGCCGCCAGCGTGCGCCACGTGTCGCGCGCGGTGGCCCAGCACGTCGTGCGGCGCGGCACCTTGAGCGCGGCCGCGACGGTGCGCCTGGTCATCAACGGCTTCGGCATCGTCCTGATGCTGATCGGCGTCTTTGGCGTGCTGGGCGTCTCCTTCGAGCACCTCCTGATCGGCGCCGGGGTGACCGGCATCATCATCGGCATCGCGGCCCAGCAGAGCCTGGCCAACGTCTTCGCCGCCCTGGTGCTGCTCTTCGCTCGCCCCTTCGTCGTCGGGGACCGGATCCGCATCCGCTCGGGCGTGCTCGGGGTGCTCGATGTCACCGTCATCGGGGCCGGGCTGACCTACATCACGGTGCGCACCGACGAGGGGATCCTCAAGGTTCCCAACTCGGTGCTGCTGGCGGCGGGGATCGGCCAGCTGCCCGACGCCCCGCCCGACCCCACCGGCAGCGCCTGAGGCGCCGTCAGGGACCGGCGGTCCCGTGGGGCCCGCACGATCGCGGATCCCACGGCTGGAGAGCCTGGTTGAGCAGCGTGGGCGCGGAGAACGCCGGATCCGCGCGCAGCTGGGCCGGGTCCGCCACCGTCGTCGTGGTGGTGGTCGACGAGGTCGGGTGCGGCGTCGTCGTGGTGGACCGTGACGTCGTGGTCGTTGACGGCGTGGTCGTGGTGGTGGTCGACGACGCGGGCCGGGTGGCGGGCGCCGGGGCGCTCACGGCGACGTCCGAGCCGGTCACCACGGTGACCTCCGCGCCGCGCGAGGGGCCCAGCGCCATCACGACGGGTCCGCTCAGGCGAGCGGCCACGGCCTCGGCCGCCCCGATCGCCGCGGGCGAGCTGGAGGCGTGGTAGACGATGGTCTCCGAACGGCTGCCGACGGGCGCCACGGCGCCGGTGGCGCGGGCCGCGAACCCGAGTCGGCGCAGGCCGGCCGCGACGAGGGGGCCCGCCGAGGCCACGCCGGTGCCGCTCTCGACGGCGACGGTCACCTGGTGCGGCTGCGGCAGCGGCCGGCCGGTCAAGGTGTTGGTGCCGGGACCCAGCTCGAGGAAGTGGGTCACGACCGACGTGTCGGTGGGACCCAGGGGGAACTCCACGTCGCCGTAGTCGTAGCCCTGGTAGATGTAGGGGCCGCTCTGCAGCAAGACGACCGGCAGGGTCACCTGGGGGACATTGGTCACCGACACGTGGGCGAAGTTCGAGGCCAGCGAGAGCATGTCGCTGAGGGAGAACGCCGAGTCGACCTCGAGGTTGGGGGCGACCGCCTGGGCCAGGCGCTGGTCGGTGATCGGGTTGCCCAGCCCGCGGGCCTTGAGAGCCTCGGCGACGACCCGCAGGAACTCGTGGTCGCGCCGGATCCGCGCCAGGTCGCTCAGGCCCTCCTGGGGCCACGTGGCGTGGTTGGGGCCATCGCCCGGGAAACGGATCTGGAGGTGACGCGCGCGCACGACCTGGAGGGCCTGGTATCCGTTGAGGTGCTGGCAGCCCGTGTGCGTGATGTTGAGGCCCGAGTAGGCGTCGAAGACCTCCATCGGGAAGTACATGTTGATGCCGCCCAGGACGTTGACGACGTTGGCGAAGGTGTCGAAGTTCAGCTCGATGAAGTGGTTGACCGGGATGCCAAAGTCGTTGGTCAGGGCCGAGACCAGCTGGGAGGGACCCTGGTAGAGCGCCGCGTCGATCTTGTTGGCCCCGGTCGTGCGGGCATTGGGGACAAAGACGTCGCGGGGGACCGACAGCAGCGACACCTGCTTGGTCGTGAAGTTGAGGTGCACGATCATCACCACGTCGCTGTTGACGCCGGTGACCCCCTGGCTGCACAGGCCGTAGGCCTTGTTCTGGACGGTCAGGGCACACCGCGAGGTCGAGCCGACGAGCAAGATGTCCTCGGTGTTGTTGTAGCGCGTCGTCTCGTGACTCACCGTGACGCGGTGGACCAGGGAGTTGAGGTAGAAGTAGTCGCCGATGACCGCACCCGCGGCGATCACCACCACGGCGAGCGCCACGATCACGATGATGCGGGTACGGCGGCGGCGGGCGCGACGGCGGTGACGCGCCCGACGGCGGGGGGCGGGCGCCGCAGCATCCTCAGGGGGCACCCTGCGACTCTAGCCAGCGTGCTCCGCGGCGCACTGGTCACCCGGGTACCCGATGGGCGCCCGGGAGGCACCACCTACACTCGAGATGGTGCGTTCGCGATACTGGTGGCCCGTGCTGGCCGCGATCCTGGCCCTCGGAGCCTCCTCCCTGGTCGGCGCAGCGAATCCCACCGCCACGTGGGGGCGCGCCATCCGCGCGGTGCTGCCCAGCGGCGCGAGCGGCCTGCCCCAGGGGTACCTGCCGACCCTGGCCTGCCCGGCCGCCGGCGACTGCGTGGCCGCGGGCCTGTACGCCGACGCGACGGGTGCGCCACGGGGCCTCGTGCTGACCGAGAGCGCGGGGCGCTGGCTGGCCCCGCGCACCATCGCCGCCCCGGCCGGTGCGGCGGCCCACCCGGGCCTCACCCCCAGCGCCGTCGCCTGCGCGGCCGTGGGCTGGTGCGCCGTCGTGGGCAGCTACCAGAGCGCCAGCGGCACCACCCTCGCCTTCACCTGGAGCGAGAGCGCGGGGCGCTGGGGCACCACCCGGGAGGCGCCCTTGCCTGCCAACGCGGCCACCGCAGGGCAGCTGGCCCAGCTGCACGAGGTCGCCTGCCCGGCCGTGGGCCACTGCGTGGCCGTCGGCACCTACGTGACGACCCGCGGGGCCACCAGCGGCCTGGCGCTGGCCCAGGCCAGTGCCACGTGGGCCAGCCCCACGCCGCTGCCGGCGCCGGCGGGCGCCAATCTCTCGTCTCTCCTGTCGGTGACCCAGGTCGCCTGCGCGGCCGTGGGCTCGTGCAGTGCCATCGGGACGTACCTGGATATCAACAACGTCCAGCACGGGATCGTCGTCAGCGAGGTCGCGGGACAGTGGGGTGCGGTCCAGAGCGTGCTGCCACCACCGGACGCCAGCGAGTACGCCCACGTCACCCTCAGCGCCCTGGCGTGCCCCTCGGCCGGCACGTGCTGGGTCGTGGGCACCTACTACGACCACGCCGGGGCCAGCGAGCTGCTGGACCTGCGCATCGACCAGGGCCGGGCGCTCCCGGCCTCGGCGATCGCCGCGCCCGCCGGCGCCGCGGCCAACCCGCGCGCCTTCTACTACGGCTACATCGCCCTGGCGTGCGCCTCGAGCACCAGCTGCGCAGCCGGGGGCCAGTACGTCGACCAGGCCGGGCGCTACCAGGGCTTCCTCGTCGACGCGGCGGCGGGCCAGTGGGGGCGCGCTCAGCGCCTGAGCCTGCCACCCGGGGCCGTCCAGGTGGGCCACAACGGCGGCGTGGTGGCCCTCTCGTGCCCGCAGGTCAACGCGTGCCGCGCCGGGGCGGCCTACGAGGACGCCACCGGGCGCTACCAGGCCCTGGTCGTCAGCCAGGTGGACGGCCGCTGGCGCGCCGGGTCGCGGGTCGCGCTGCCGGCGGGGGGAACCAGCGTCGGCATCGATGGCGGCGTCTACGCGCTGGTCTGCCCGGCCCCGAGCTCCTGCACGGCGGTGGGCAGCTACCTGGTGGGCGTCACGCGCTACGAGGGCTTCCTGGTCTCCACGTCCTGAAAGGTTCATCGGCGCGCCACCCGCGGGTCGCTCGCCGGACACCTGCCGCACATCCCGGCTCCCTACGGTGCTCGCGTGGCCCCCATCGACGCCGACCGCTCTCCCGCGGCGCTCGCTGGGGCCACCCCCCGCTCGGGGCCGGCGTCCGGGGAGCCGAACCGGCCCCGGATCCTGGTCGTCGAGGACGAGCCCGGCTACGTGGAGGCCCTGGCACTCGGGCTGGGCGTCGAGGGCTTCGAGGTGCTCGGGGCCGCGACGCTGGCCGACGCGCGGGCGGCCCTGGCTCGGGTGACCTGCGACCTGGTGCTGCTCGACGTGATGCTGCCCGACGGGTCGGGACTCGACCTGTGCCGCGAGCTGCACGCCACCACACGCACGCCGGTCATCGTCGTCTCGGCGCGCTCCCAGGAGGTCGACGTCGTGGTGGGACTCGAGCTCGGCGCGGCCGACTACGTCACCAAGCCCTACCGCCTGCGCGAGCTGGTAGCGCGCATCCGCTCGGTGCTGCGCCGGCCCGGCGCGACCGACGCCTCACGGGTCGTCGTGGGCGACCTGGACATCGACCTGGAGGGACGCAGTGTGCGTCGTGACGGTGTGCCGGTCGTCCTCAGCCGCCGCGAGTTCGACCTCCTGGCCCTGCTGGCCGAGCACCGCGGGCAGGTGATCACGCGCGAGCGGTGCCTGGACGCGCTGTGGTGGGGCGTGGACCTGGCCGACACGCGCACCCTCGACACCCACGTCAAGCGCCTGCGCGCCAAGCTGGAGGACGACCCGGCCCAGCCCCAGCACCTGGTCACCGTGCGCGGGGTCGGCTTCCGCCTCGACGGGTAGGCGCCGCCACTACCCTGAGCGCGTGCACCCTGGGGACCGCGCTCCCGACTTCACGCTGCGCGACCAAGACGGCGTCGAGCGCCACCTGGCCGAGCTGCTCTCCTCCGGGCCGGTCGTCGTGTTCTTCTACCCCTTGGCCGGCTCCCCCGGCTGCACCGCAGAGAGCTGCCACTTTCGCGACCTGGCGCGCGAGTTCGCGGACCTCCACGCGACGCGCCTCGGGATCTCGATGGACGCGGTGGCCCGTCAGGCGGCCTTCGCCCGCGCGCAGCACCTCGACTACCCCCTCCTGTCGGACCCCGGGGGCGCGGTGGCCCGCGCGTACGGCGTCCGACGCGCCCTGGGCCTCCTGCGCGTGCGCCGCGTGACCTTCGTCATCGGTCCTCGCGGGGAGGTCGTCGCGCGCTTCGCCAGCGAGCGCCACATGGGCGCGCACGCCGACCACGCCCTGGCGGCCCTGCGTGCGCTCGGCGAGGCATCCACCAGCTGAGGGCACCCGCCCCCCGTCGGCGTCCTAGGGAGCGATCATCGCGGGAGCGGGGTCCTCGAGGAACTGGCCCACGTGAGCCAGGAAGGCCGAGGCCAGGGCACCGTCTATCTGGCGGTGGTCGAAGGCCATCGACAGGTCGACCGTCTCGCGGGGCACGACCGCGTCGCCGACCACCCAGGGCCGGCGCGCGATCTGGCCGACCGCGACGATGGCTCCGGTGCCGGGCGGCAGGATCGGCACCGCGCCATCGACGTGGTAGGGGCCCACGTTGGTGATCGTCAGCGTCGTGTGCAGCATCTCGTCGGGGGTCGAGGTGGCCGCGCGGGCCCGGTCGATGGTGCCCGTCAGGGCCGCCGCCAGCTCGGCCGGGGTCATCGCGTCGGCGCCCTTGATGTTGGGCACCAGGAGCCCACGCGGCGAGGCGACGGCGATGCCCAGGTTGACCTGGCGACGCACGATCACCTCACCGGCCGCGGCGTCGAAGGACGAGTTGATGCCCGGGAAGTGCCGGGCGCCGTCGCACAGGGCCAGAGCCACGATCAGCAGGGGCGAGACGCGCAGCGATGCGAAGGCCGGACGCTCGCGCAGCGCGGCCACCAGCTCCATGGTCTTGGTCGCGTCCACGCGCACCCAGGTCGCGGCGTGGGGGGCGCTGAAGGCGCTCGCCGTCATGGCCTCGGCCATGGCCCGGGCGACCCCGCGCACCGCGATGCGCTCCTCCCGGGGTCCCACGTCCCAGGCGGCGAGCTCGTGGCCCGCAAAGCGCGTCGGGGCGAGCGAAGCGGCCGGAGCCGCGGGCGCCGCGGCGGGCGCCCGCAGCGCCTGCTCGACGTCGGCGCGCGTGATGATGCCGTCGCGGCCGGTGCCCGTCAGGGTCGATAGGTCGACGCCGTGCTGGCGCGCGTAGAGACGCACCGGCGGTGTCGTGCGCGCCACCAGCTGGCCGCTCGCGGCGGCCGGAGCCGCGGGCGCCGGGGTCGGAGCCGCGGGTGCTGGAGCGTGGTGGCGGTGTCGACGGGCCCGGTCGGGGCTCACGCCGTAGCCGACGAGGACCGGCGTGCGCTCGGCCCCGTCGGACTCCCCGGCCTCGCTGGCGGGGGCGGGGGCCGCGGGCGTCGCGGGC
>JBMFWS010000035.1:0-12789 GCA_049965035.1 Acidimicrobiales bacterium | reverse complement strand
TTTCGGAGAATCACGTTACGACCAGGTGACAAGGGTGCTGGGAGCACTGGTCGCCCGGCGAGGCCGTGCTAGACAAGATGGATAAGCCACATCGGGAGGTCACGCATGACCGGTCATCGACTCACTCGTCATCTGCGCAGCGCGCTCGGGGCGGTGTTCGCCGCGACGACGGTGCTCTCGGTGGGCCTGGCCGGGGTGGCGGGAGCTACCACGAGCCCAGACACCATCTCCATCGGGTCCACCCAGCTCGTGGGCAGTGGCATCGTCGCGACCTACGGGGGGGCCACGAGTGGGTCAGCGACGGTGTACTGGATGGTGTGCACGGGGACGGTGAGCGCAGGCACGTCGTCGGATACGACGACGAGCACGGCGCCCACGATTAGCTCGTGCACGTCGTTCGGGTCGAATAGCCCCATCAGTACCAGCAGTGGCACCGTGACATCCTCGCCGCTGCTCCAGACCTCCTACCACGAGTACGTCCTGGCGGCCATCGTCGACGCCACGAACGACACGAGCTGGACCTCGACCGTCCAGGTCCTGGATCCCGCTCCGTCGGCCTCGAGTCCCGGCCTGACCCTGGGGGGGTCACCAGTCCTGGAGACACCGGTCACGGTGTCCGACAACTTCGTCATCGCCAACGTCGACTCCTCGAACCTTTTGTCGGCGGCCCAGTTTGGCATCACGGACTACAACCCCACCGCGGCGACCTACCAGTGGTACGACTGCCCGTCGGGCACGACGGTCAGTCCTGCGACCACGTCGCCGCTCCCCTCGGTGTGCAACGCGATCGGCAACGCGACAAGCACGTCCTACACGCCCACGACGTCGGACGTGGGACTCAACCTGCTGGTCGCCGAGACGGTCTCGAACGCCGCGGGTTCCCTGACGGTGTACTCGGCCTCGCAGACCGTCGCGGGCAGCCCTCCGACGCCCACCGGCGCCGCCACGCTCAACTTCAGCTCCTCGGGCCTCGCGGTGGTGAGCACCAACTTCGGCTCGTGGACCGCTACGCCCTCGCCGCTCTCCTACACCGTGACCTGGTACCGGTGCGAGAGCCCGGTCGCGTCTGCCGCGACCACGTTGCCCACGACGTGTGGAGCGAGCAACGCGACGGGATCGCCAGTCCTGCTCGCCACGCAGAGCTATTCGGCCGCCACCGCCTCGTCCGCGACCTACACCCTGCAGTCGAGCGACGTGGGGGGCTACATCTTCGCGGGCATCAGCGCATACAACGGCTACTTCAGCGCGGTGACGCAGTACACCATCTCGACGACCGCCGTGGCACAGGTCGCTCCGGTGCCGGCGGGTCCCGTCTCCGTCTCGGGGACGCCGGTCGGTGGGCTCACCTTGAGCGTGAACCCCAGCAGTTGGACGGGACTGCCGAACCTCGTCGTGCAAGAGACGTGGTACCTCTGCCCGTCGGGGGTCACCGTCAGCGCGACCACCCAGACCGGCACCGGTGCGCTCAGCACCCCGTCGCTCTTCGGCAGCGGGTCGGGCTGCTCGGTCGCGGGCTCGGGCCTCAGCGTCACGGTGCCGACTGGTGCCTCCTACGTGGGAGACACGCTGACGCCGGTCGTCACGGCGACGACGACCTCGGGCTCGACCGTTGACTGGGAGCAGGCCTGGCCGGCCGGCCAGGCGATCGTCGTGCCCACGGCGCCGACGCTCACGGTCACCGTCAACGGCGGGGCCGCTGCCGATGCCGCGTTCAGTGCCAGCACGTCGCCCTCGGGCGGCACTGCGGGCCTCACGTACACCTATCAGTACGAGTGGTACGGGTGCACCGGGACGGTCAGCGGCGCGGATACCACGACCGCGGCCTCGGGCGCGGGGGCGTTCGTGACGCCCACAACGTCGGGGGGGACGTGCTCGGCCGTCGCGTCGGGATCGGCCTTCACCGTCCCGTCGACGTGGACGTTGGCCTCCTACGGCACACTCGTCGCCGAGGTGAACGCCACGGCCTCGGGGGTCGGCAGCTGGTACGACTACGCGACCGAGTCGCTCTTTGCGACGTCCGCCACGATCAGCGGCATGGTGGCCGCGACCACGCCGACCGGCAGTCAGGCAACGACCGCCCCCGTGAGCACGACGCTCTACGCGCAGCCCGCGATCACGTCGATGCCGACGATCGCCGCGACCTACTCCTGGTACCTGTGCACCACCGATCCCAGTGCGGGGACGACGGCCCCCAACGCGTCGACGTGTACGCAAGTCGTCGGGGCGACAGGCTCGTCGTGGGCGACGGCGCTGACGAGCACGCAGCTGGCGAACGTCAACGCGGGCACGGACACCTACTACGTCGTGGCGGGGGCGTCCATCACCGTGTCGGGCACGGCGTCCCCGTACTACTCGGCCGGCGTCCAGCTCACGACGCAGGCTCCGGCGCTGAGGACCTATCCGACGGTGCCGGCCACGGCATCGACCACGACGCCACTGGTCGCGACGGCCAGCACCTGGCTCGGAGCCCCGACGCCGACGCTCACCTACTCGTGGTACGTGTGCAGCCAGCCGGTCACCTCGCCGTCGACGATGCTGTCCGGCGTGTGCTCGTCGATACCGGTGGCCTCGGGCGTCAACCTGCTGTCGTACCAGCCGTCGGGCAGCTACGTTGGCGAGTACTTCCTCGTCGGCGTCGAGGCGTCCAACGGCGTCACCATTGGGGGCGCCCCGACGAATGCGAACGCCTACTCCGCCTCGACCACGGTAGGCCTGGTCTCGCCACTCTCGGTGTCCTCGGTGTCCATCACCGGGACCGCCACCGTAGGCTCGACGCTCCTGGCGTCCCCGACGGTCATCTCGACGGGCACCTACTCCACTGCCTACCAGTGGTACGCCTGCTCGTCGACGGTGGTCGCCGCGGTGTCCGTGCCCTCGGGATGCACCGCGATTGCCGGAGCGACCGCCTCGAGCTTCACCCTGACGGTGAACCAGGACAATGAGTACGTCACGGTGCTGGTGAGCGTGACCAGCAACTCCACGACGGCGACGGGCGTCGCGGCCTCGACCGCGCTCGTCACGACGAGCATTCCGGGCGCTCCTTCCGGGGTGACAGCGGTGGCGGGAACGGGCCAGGCCACGGTGACCTGGAACGCCCCGACGTCCGGCGTGACGCCGACCTCCTACACCGTGACGGCCACGCCGGGCGGGGCGACCTGCACGGCCACCACGACGCGCAGCTGCGTGGTGACGGGCCTGCTCTACCCGACTGGCTACACCTTCACGGTGACGGCCACCAACTCGTACGGCACCGGCCCGGCCTCGGCGCCCTCGAGCGCCGTGTATCCCACCGAGTCGGTTCCCTCGGCGCCGACCTCGGTGACCGCGGCGGCCGGTGTGCTGTCGGCGACGGTGTCCTGGACGGCGGCCAGCGCCAACGGGGCGGCGATCAGCCTCTACACGGTCACCTCGTCGCCCGGCGGCTTCACCTGCACGACGACGGCGACGAGCTGCACGGTGAGCGGGCTGACCGCGGGCGTCTCGTACACGTTCTCGGTCATGGCGCGTAACGTCGTGGGCCCGGGACCGAACTCCTACCTGAGCGCGGCGGTCACGCCGCGTCCGAACGTCCCCAACCCCCCCGTGAACATCACGGTGCGACGCGGCAGCGCCAAGGTGACGGTCAGCTGGACGGCGGGTGCGGCCAACGGCGCGACGGTGTCGGGCTTCGTGGTGACCCTGAGCGGCACGTCGGGTTCCGGGCACTGCCAGACCGCGGCCAGCTCGTGCACCGTGACGGGCCTGGTGAACGGCGCGCGCTACAGCGTCTCGGTGGTGGCCGCGAGCGCCGGAGGCAGCTCGCCGGTCGCCGTCGGTCCTTTCGTGGTGCCGGCCGGGCCGCCTTCGGCCCCGGCGATCGTGCGCGTGGCGCGGGGTCGCGGGGTCGTCATGGTCTACCTGAAGGCACCCACCAACCTCAACGGCGCCCGCGTCGCCTACTACCAGTTCCTGCTCAACGGGCAGCGCTGGACGGTGCAGTCGATCAAGGGCCGCCTGTTCGTGCGCCTGCTCGGCCTCAGTGGCGCCCACGTGATCCGCGTGCGCGCGGTCTCGGTGGGCGGAGCCTCGGCAGCCTCAGCGCCGGTGCGCTTCGTCGCCATCGGCTAAGCGCGCCTACGGCCGCCTCCCCGGCATCGGGGAGGCGGCCGTAGGCTGGTGACATGGTCCGCGTGGTGACGGTGGTCGGGACCCGGGCCCGGGGTGGCTGGTCGGTCGCCACGTTCGGGTGGACTCTGGTGATGGCGGTGGTGCTGGCTCTCGGCGAGGCGCGCCCCGCCGGACGGGGGACCGACGTCATCGTCGGCCTCGTCGCCAGTGCCGTCTTGGGACTGATCCTCGGGTGGCGTCGGCGCCTCGGGGCGGTGCTGGCCGCGCCGCTGCTCAGCTGGCTGGTGGCTTGGCTGCCCCTGCTGATCGCCGCCATGGTGCGCCACGGGGTGCTGGCCGGCCTGGTGGTGGGCGCCCTCACGGTCACTGTCGGCTGGATCGCGATCGGCGGGCTGGAGCTCGCGGTCGTCGGCCTGGTGGCCGTGCTCGTGGCCCGGCTGCGCCCGGGCGGACCCGCCGTCGTGATCCTCGGCCCCGAGCGCTGAGTCAGCGAGCTGACGTCCGGGCCGCCAGGGCCGCCCACTCGGCGACGGGGGGCTCGCCGGGCACCGCGCCGAGCACCTGGAGGCAGACGTGGTCGGCTCCGGCCGCGTGGTGCTCGGCCACCCGGGCCGCGACCTCGTCGAGGTCGCCAGCGATGACCATGGCGTCTTGCAGGCGTGGTGACCCGCCGCGGACCCAGTCGGCCTCGTCGAAGCCCTGGCGGGCCCAGCTGGCCCGGTAGTTGGGCAGGCCCGTGTAGAACTCCAGGTGGGCCCGGGCGCGCTCGCGGACCTCGTCGCGGCTCACGTCGCCGAGGACCACCGCCTGCTCGACGGCCAAGAAGGCGTCGCCCAAGATGGCACGGGACTGGGCGGTGTGCTCGGGGGTCACCAGGTACGTGTGGGCGCCGTCGGCCGCGCGGGCGGCCAGGTCGAGCATGGCCGGGCCGAGGGCGGCGAGCAGGCGCGGGGGGCGCGCGGACTCCTCGGGGGCGTGCATCGGGGCGGCGTCCATGGCGGCCAGGTACTCGGCCATCGCGGCGAGGGGGCGGTCGTAGTGGTGGCCCCGCAGGCGCTCGACCAGGGGCGCGTGGGAGACCCCCAGCCCGAGCACGAAGCGGTCCGCCGAGCTGGCCGCCAGGGTGCGGGCCCCGTTGCGCGTGGTGACGGCGTCGCGGGCCCAGATCGAGGCGATGCCGGTCGCCACGACCATCTGGGAGCTCGCGGCCAGGGCCAGGGCCGCCTGGGTGAGGGCCTCGCGACCCCAGGCCTCGGGCAGCCACAGGGCACTCCAGCCCGCCCGGTCGAGCTCGGCCACCCGCGTGGTGAAGGTGGCGACGTCCTGGGTCTCCAGGGTCATCGTCCACAGGCCGGTGGTGCCGCGCAGTCGCTCCAGGGTGTCCATGGGCTCATGGTAGGCGGCGGGGGCCTCCGCCCGCGGCGGCCAGAATGGGAGTCGTGGTCTGGATCGTCATCGGCGCGAGCGCCTGGCTGGCCCTGGTGGCCCTCACGGCCCTGTGGCCGCGGCGCTCGGGGGTGCTGGCGGCCCTCGCCTACCCGGTGGGCTGGGTGGCCGGCGAGCTCCCGGTCCAGGCGATCCTCACCGAGGGCGCCCTGCTCGGCCTGCTCGCCTGGTGGGGCTGGCCGAGCGACGACCTCTCCGGCGTCGTCGTGACGCTGGCCGCGGTGATCGGGGTGGCGAACCTGATCCTGCTCGCCGTCAGCCTGGGGGCCCACCGCGTCGTGAGTCGCCAGCTGGCCAGCGCTCCGGACCGGCCCCTGCGCATCGGGCGCCCGCGCGACGACCAGGCGGGGCGCTGGTGGCGCACCGTCGTCAAGGTCCCGTGGCACCCGCGCTGGCTGGAGGTGCGCACCGACCTGGCCTACGGAGAGGACCCGCGCCAGGTGCTCGACGTGTGGCGCCGCCGCACGGTCATGACCGGCGCGCCCGTCGTCGTCTACTACCACGGCGGCGCCTGGACCTTCGGCCACAAGTCCCAGCAGGGCCGGCCCCTGCTCCACGAGCTCGCCGCGCGCGGCTGGGTGGTCGTCACCCCGAACTATCGCCTGGCGCCGCGTCACCCCTGGCCCACCCAGGCGCGCGACGCCGTTGCGGCCCTGGCCTGGGTGAAGTCCCACATCGCCGCCTACGGTGGCGACCCGGACCGCGTGGTGGTGGCCGGCGGGTCGGCCGGGGGACAGCTCGCGGCCCTGGTCGCCCTGGCAGCGAAGGATCCGGCCTGGGGGGCGCCTGCGGGCGCGGACCTCAGCGTGCGGGGCTGCCTCTCGTTCTACGGGGTCCTCGAGATGACCGGGGACGAGGAGCTCTGGGGCGGGCTGGGGCGCGGGCTGCGCCAGCTGCTGGAGCACCGGGTCTTCGGCGAGTCGGTGGCCGCGGCCCGGGAGCGCTTCGAGGCGGCCAGCCCCCTGCACCGCCTGCACCCGGGGGCCCCGCCGTTCCTGGTCGTCCAGGGGCGCACCGACACCCTGGTCGAGGTGCACGTGGCGCGCGCCTTCGTGGCGCGCCTGCGCGCCACCTCGCCGTCGCCCGCGTGGTACGTCGAGCTGCCCGGCACCCAGCACGCCTTCGACCTGACGGCGAGCCCGCGTACCTCGGCCGTGGTGCGCGCGGCCGTCGCCGCGGCCAGCGCCATGGCGCCCCCGCGCCCGCCCCTCGACGAGGCGCTCCTGGCGCGCTACCGCGTCCCGCCGGCCCAGCTGTGGGTCGAGGTCGACGGGCAGCTGGTCGATGCCCGGGCCCACGCGGCGCGCGCGGGCGCCTTCTACGCGCTCACCAGTGACAACCCGCGCTCCCAGATCGCCCCCGAGCCCGAGAACGCGGCCGGGCGCGCCGACCTGGCCGCGACCCTGGCGCGCCTCGGGGTCGCCTGGGTCACGACGCGCTCGCGCGACGGGGCGGGCGCCTTTCCCGACGAGGTCGGGGTGGGGGTCGCCTCGCGCCCCTTGGCCCTGGCCCTGGCCCGCCGCTACGACCAGCACGCCCTCTACGGCGTGCACGCCACGGCGATCGAGGTCATCGACGCCGACCGCGGCGTCGTGCGCTGACTACGAGGCGGGCGCCAGCTCCACGTCGACCTCCAGGGCCGCGCCCGCGGCCAGCTCCAGGCCGGTGACCACGCCCGCGGCCTCCAGGTCGGCCGCGGCGGCGTGCAGGGCGGCCAGCACGTCAGGCGGGGCCACGACCCCGAGGCGCGCGACGGGCGCGCGCTGGGAGACCTGGGCGGTCGACTTGGCGCGCCGCACGGCCTCCAGGACTGCGGCGACCGGCTCGTAGATTTCGCCGGGGGTGTCGGTGAGGGCGAAGGCGAACTCGGCCGGGGCCGGCCAGGGGGCCCGGTGGACCGAGCCCTCGTGCCACCAGCGCCAGGCCTCCTCGGTGGCAAAGGGCAGGAACGGGGCGAGCAGGCGCACCAGGACGCTCAGCCCCAGCTCCAGGGCGGCGCGGGCCGAGCGGGTGGCCGGGTCGTCTCCCTCCCCGTAGGCGCGAGCCTTGACCAGCTCGACGTAGTCGTCGCAGAAGCCCCAGAAGAAGGACTCGACGCGCTCGAGGGCCCGCGCGTAGTCGTAGGCCTCCAGGGCCGCCGTGGCCTCGGCGACCAGGCCCGCCAGCACGCTGAGGACGTCGCGGTCCAGGGCCACGGTGATGTCTTCGGGCGAGGTCTCGGCCTCCAGGCGCCCCAGGACGAACTTGGCGACGTTGAGGACCTTGATGGCCAGGCGCCGCCCGACCTTCATCTGGGCCTCGTCGACCGCGGTGTCGGTGCCGGGGCGGCCGCTGGCCGCCCAGTAGCGCACGGCGTCGGCCCCGTGGCGCTCGAGGAGCGGGAGCGGGGTGACCACGTTGCCCACCGACTTGCTCATCTTCTTGCGGTCCGGGTCGAGCA
Organism: Acidimicrobiales bacterium; assembly: GCA_049965035.1. Lineage (GTDB taxonomy): Bacteria > Actinomycetota > Acidimicrobiia > Acidimicrobiales > RAAP-2 > RAAP-2. The sequence goes on along the minus strand of JBMFWS010000035.1, from coordinate 4,796 downwards.
CCCAGCCCGAGATGGCCGCGTGGCGCCAGGGCAGGCCGCCGTGCTCGAAGTGGGCCCGCACGACGGTGGAGAACAGCCAGGTGCGGATGATCTCGTGGGCCTGGGGCCGCAAGTCCATCGGGTAGACGTGGTCGAACAGCTCGGTGCCCCAGCGCCCGGCGATCTCGGGGGTGAGCGAGCTGGTGGCCCAGGTGTCCATCACGTCGGGGTCCCCGACGAAGCCGCCGGGCTGGTGACGCTGGGCCTCCACGAAGCCGGCCGGCACGTCGGAGGAGGGGTCGACGGGCAGGTCGGCGACCGCGGGCACCAGGGGGTCGGCGTAGTCGGGGTGCCCCTCGGCGTCCAGCCGGTACCACACGGGGAAGGGCACCCCGAAGAAGCGCTGGCGCGAGATGTTCCAGTCGACGTTGAGGCCCTCGACCCAGCTGCGGTAGCGGTGGCGCATGTAGTCGGGATGCCAGGCGATCTCCTCGCCGCGCGCCAGCAGCGCGGCGCGGTGGGCCAGGGTGGCGACGAACCACTGGCGCGAGGTCACGATCTCCAAGGGCCGCTCGCCCTTCTCGTAGAACTTGACCGGGTGGGTGAGCGCGGTCGGCTCGGCCAGCAGCGCGCCCGCCGCGCGCAGCTGGTCGACGACGGCGGCGCGGGCGGCGGCCACGCTGCGGCCCTCCAGGGCGGCGTAGGCGGCCTGGGCGGCGGCCGGGTCACGGCTCGGGAAGGCCGGCGAGGAGAAGTCCGCGGACCCGAAGCGCCCGTCGCGCCCGATGAGGGCCCGAGTGGCCAGGCTCAGCTCGCGCCACCAGGTCACGTCGGTCAGGTCGCCGAAGGTGCACACCATGGCGGCCCCGGTGCCCTTGTCGGGCTCGGCCAGCGCGTGGGCGACGATCGGCACCGGCACCGCGAACAGCGGCGTGAGGGCGCGGTGGCCCACCAGGTCGCGGTAGCGGGGGTCGTCGGGGTGCACGACCAGGGCGACGCAGCTGGCCAGCAGCTCGGGCCGGGTCGTCTCGATCTCCAGCGTCCCGCCGGCCTCCAGGGCGAAGGCCACGCGGTGGGCGAAGCCGGGCCGCTCGCGGTCCTCGAGCTCGGCCTGGGAGACCGCGGTGCGAAAGTCCACGTCCCACAGCGTCGGGGCCTCGGCGGCGTAGACCTCGCCGCGCGCCAGCATGGCCAAGAAGGCCCGCTGGCTGACCGCCTGGGTGGCCGGGGCGATGGTCGCGTACTCCAGGGACCAGTCGATCGAGACGCCCAGGTGGCGCCACAGGTCCTTGAAGGCCACCTCGTCGGCGGCGGTCAGGCGCTGGCAGAGCTCGACGAAGTTCTTGCGGGCGATCGAGGTCTTGGCCCCCGAGCCGGCCGCCGGCTCGGGCACGACGAAGTCGGGGTCGTAGGGCAGGGCCGGGTCGCAGCGCACCCCGTAGTAGTTCTCGACGCGCCGCTCGGTCGGCAGGCCGTTGTCGTCCCAGCCCATGGGGTAGAAGACCTCGCGCCCCCGCATGCGCTGGTAGCGCGCCACCACGTCGGTGTGGGTGTAGCTGAACACGTGACCCAGGTGCAAGGACCCCGAGACGGTCGGCGGGGGCGTGTCGATGGCGTAGACGGCCCCACGGGGGGCCCGGCGGTCGAAGCGGTAGAGGCCCTCGGCCTCCCAGCGCTCGATCCAGGCGGCCTCCAGGCCGTCCACGCTCGGGCGCTCGGGAACCTCCGGCGCGCGGCGAGGACTCATGGTTGGCGTAGTTTAGTGCGGTGATCCGGCTCTACGACTCGAGCGTGGGCCAGGTGGTCGACGTGGTGCCGCGCGACGAGGGCCGTCTGGCCGTCTACCTGTGCGGCCCCACCGTCTACGACCTGCCGCACCTCGGGCACGGTCGTCACGCCCTGGTGTGGGACGTGGCCCGGCGCTGGTGGACCTTCTCGGGCTACGACGTGCGCTTCGTGTCCAACATCACGGACCTCGACGACAAGATCATCGAGCGCGCCGATCACGATCGGGCCACCGAGGGCGAGATCGCCGCCACCTACGAGGCCGCGTGGTGGTCCGCGCTCGACGCGCTCGGCGTCGTGCGCCCCGACGCCACGCCCCACGCGACGGCCTACGTGCGCGAGATGATCGCGCTGATCGACGAGCTGCTGGCGCGCGGTGCCGCCTACAGCATCGACGACGACGGGATCTACTTTGACACCGCGACCGTTCCCGACTACGGGCGCCTGGCCGGCCAGCCCCTGGAGTCCCTGCGCGCGGGCGCGCGCGTCGACGTGGTCGCCGAGAAGCGCTCGCCGCTCGACTTCGCCCTGTGGAAGACCGCGGTCTTCGGCCAGCCCAGCTGGGCGGCCCCCTTCGGGCCGGGTCGGCCGGGCTGGCACACCGAGTGCGTGGTCATGTCGCTGGCCCTGCTCGGGGAGGACTTCGACCTGCACTGTGGCGGCCAGGACCTGCGCTTCCCCCACCACGAGAACGAGCGGGCCCAGGCGGTCGCGCTCGGTCGGCCCTTCGCGCGCCACTGGGCCCACCACGGCTGGGTGATGGCCGGCGAGGAGAAGATGAGCAAGTCGCTGGGCAACTACACGTCGCTCACCGACCTGCTGGCCGCCCACGACCCGCGGGCCTACCGGCTGCTCGTCCTGCGCAGCCACTACCGCCAGCCCATTGAAGTGTCGGCGGCCACGTTGGCCGACGCCGAGCGGGCCCTGGCGCGCCTGGACGGTCTGGCCCGCCGCTTCGCCCTGCCGACCCTCGCGGGGCCGAACGCCCTGGCCCGGGCCGAGTCGACCGCCTGGAGCGCCGAGGGCGCCGAGCTGCACGCCGAGGTGGCCGCGGCCCTCGACGAGGACCTCGACACGCCCCGGGCCCTGGCGGCCCTCTTCGAGGCGGTCGGGCGCGCCCACGCGCTGGCCGACGCCGAAGACGACCGCGCCGAGTCCTTGGCCGAGGCCGTCGGGGCACTGCTGGCGGCCCTCGGCCTGTCGCTGCGCGCCGGGGCCGCCGAGGTCGATCAGGAGTCCGCGCGCCTGGTGGCCGCGCGCGACGCGGCGCGCACGGCGCGCAACTGGGCGGCCGCCGACCACTACCGCGACGAGCTGGTGGCCCGCGGCTGGGTGGTCGAGGACGGGGCCGGCGGCACCCGCCTGCACCGCGCTTGAGGCTCCGCGGCGCGCCCGGCCGGAGTGCTGGAGGTCTCGCGCGCCGTCGGTTAGGGTACGGGGCGAGGTTGCCGTGGTGGTTCCCTCCGGAGAGTACGCCGTAACAGTAGGAGGCCCATCGTGGCACAGGGGACCGTGAAGTGGTTCAACGACGAGAAGGGGTGGGGGTTCATCGCCGTCGAGGGACAGCCCGACGTCTTTGTCCACTACTCGGAGATTCAAGGTGACGGCCGTCGCACCCTGGTCGAGGGCCAGACCGTGAGCTTCGACATCGAGGCCGGCGACCGCGGACCGCTGGCCAAGCGCGTCCAGCTGGGCTGACCCGTCCCGGGGCGCCGCGGCGCACCGGCGCACCACGAACTACTGCTCTGGCGGGGTCCCGTCGCGTGCGATAGTCTCGTTACCGACGAGTAACTACCCGAGGGGGAGTCGTGACGGACTTTTCGATGGCGCTCAACGAGGACCAGGTGACCCTGCGCGACTGGGTGCACGGGTTCGCCGCCGACGTGCTGCGGCCCAACGCGCACGAGTGGGACGAGCGCGAGGAGATGCCCTGGCCGATCATCGAGGAGGCCGCCAAGCTCGGGATCTACTCGGTCGACTTCCTGCTCAACGCCGTCAGCGACCCGACCGGCCTGTCGTTCCCCCTGGCCCTCGAGGAGCTGGCCTGGGGCGACGCCGGCCTGTGCATGGCCATCATGGGCTCGTCGCTCGCCGTGGCCGGCATCATGGCCAACGGGACCCGCGAGCAGCAGATGGAGTGGATCCCCCAGTGCTACGGCGCGCCCGGTGACCTCAAGCTGGCCGCCTTCGCGGTCACCGAGCCCGACGCAGGCAGCGACGTCTCGAGCCTGCGCACCCGCGCGGTCTACGACGCCGCGACCGACGAGTGGGTGCTGAACGGCACCAAGACCTGGATCACCAACGGGGGCATCGCCAACCTCCACGTGGTGGTCGCCTCGGTGGATCCCGCGCTCGGCGCCCGGGGCCAGGCGTCCTTCGTCATCCCCGAGGGGACGCCCGGCATCGCCCAGGGCCAGAAGTTCTCCAAGATGGGCATCCGCGCCAGCCACACCGCCGAGGTCGTCCTGACCGACTGCCGGGTGCCGGGGCGCTGCCTGCTCGGGGGCAAGGAGGCCCTCGACGAGCGCCTGGCCCGCGCCAAGAGCGGCCAGCGCTCCTCGTCCCAGGCGGCCATGGCCACCTTCGAGTCCACGCGGCCCGGCGTGGGCGCCCAGGCGGTCGGGATCGCGCGGGCGGCCTACGAGTACGCCCTGGAGTACGCCAAGGGCCGCCGGCAGTTCGGGCGCGCCATCGTGGAGAACCAGGCCATCGCCTTCAAGCTGGCCGACATGCGCACGCGCCTGGACGCGGCGCGCCTGCTGGTGTGGCGCGCCTCGTGGATGGCTGCGACCCACGTGCCCTTCACCGGGGGCGAGGGATCCATGTCCAAGCTCTTCGCCGGCGAGGCCGCGGTCCACATCACCGAGGAGGCCATCCAGATCCTGGGCGGCTACGGCTACGTGCGCGAGTACCCGGTCGAGCGCTGGCACCGCGACGCCAAGATCTACACGATCTTCGAGGGAACCAGCGAGATCCAGCGCCTGGTGATCGCCCGGTCCATCAGCGGGGTGCGCATCAAGTAGCTCGGGCGG
>JBMFWS010000034.1:0-14033 GCA_049965035.1 Acidimicrobiales bacterium | reverse complement strand
CCCAGAGAGGCTACCTCAGAATAGGCCTTCTACTCCTTCGAGATGGATACCCCCATTCCATGATTTCCTCGGCAGACTTCCTGTGTGGCTCCTCCTCGGGGTTGGTGGTCTTGTCACCAACCAGCCTCCGAGGAGGAGCCACGTCACCGGTGGATACACCGGCGTGGTGGACGGTTATCTCTGGGGAGAACTCGTGGCCGCCGCCGGGGAAAACTCGTGTCCGTCAGCGGGGAGAAATCTGTCCGCCGCTGGGGAGTTTCTCATGTCCGCTGACACCATGCGGTCATGATGTCAACCGGGCTTCCGCAGCTCGTAGGCAAATGACGACCCCGGTAAGTCACTAACAGGTCTGGCCGCTGTGACCGCCGAGTCCCGATCCGCGAACCTCTAGCGCCAACGTCGAGCCGATGGCGACCTGATGTCTGCGGCGACCCAGCTCATCGAGAGGCTGGGCGCAAGCACTCGCCCGGTGTGCCCTCAACGCCGGATGGGTGGGGCACCACTCCGGCCGTTCGCGCACCAGGTGCTTGCAGTCGCGAGCGCTGCACCCCGCTCAATTTCGAAGAACCGATGCTCCCCCCGCTTGACCCAGAGAAATTCACCCGTAAGTTCAACTGGGTGGTCAACCGGCGATATCCATGGGCCGTGACAGGCATAAGGCGGCGAGAGCGCTGATGCGGAACTTTTCAATTGATTCTCTTTCGGTGAACACGATTCGTGGTCTTTGCATGGACATGGTCCAGCAAGCCAGTTCGGGTCATCCTGGCACGCCGATGGACATTGCGCCGGTGGCCTACACGCTCTGGCAACGGTTCTTACGATTTGATCCCGCCAATCCGATGTGGCCCAACCGTGACCGCTTCGTGCTCTCCGAGGGGCATGCTTCAACGCTGCTGTGGTCGCTCCTACACCTGAGTCGAACGCTCTCGGTGGAGGGTGAGTATGAGGTGCACGGCGGACCAGCGGTCACCCTCGAGGATCTCAAGACATTCCGTCAGCTCGGCTCGCACTGCCCTGGCCATCCCGAGTATCGCTGGACGAGCGGAGTCGAGGCGACGACGGGGCCACTCGGCCAGGGCGTCGCCATGTCCGTCGGCATGGCGATGGCGCAGCGGTGGTTGGCTGCGCGCTTCAACCGTGACGGTTTCGCAGTGTTCGACTTCAACGTCTACGCGCTCGCGGGGGACGGCTGCATGATGGAGGGGGTCGCCTCCGAAGCGGCATCACTCGCCGCGCACCAGGGGCTTTCCAACCTCTGTTGGATATACGACTGCAATCGAGTGACCATCGAGGGACACATCGATATCACGTTCACCGAGGACGTCGCGGCGCGGTTCCTCGCCTATGGATGGAACGTGGTGACCGTGGCCGACGCTAACGACTTCGAGCTCATCAGCCGTGCGTTTCACAGTTTCGAGGCCGAAGGCGAACGTCCGACGCTCATCGTGGTGCACAGTCATATCGGGTACGGCTCGCCAGTCGAGGACACGCCCCAAGCCCACGGCGAACCCTTCGGCACCGAGGGCGTCAAGTCGACGAAGCGGTTCTTCGGTTTGCCCGAGGACGAGCAGTTCCACATCCCCGAAGAGGTCTACGAGTGCTTCGATCAAGGTGTGGGGTCTCGCGGACACCAGGCGCGAACGACGTGGGAGGCGATGTTCGAGTCGTATCGCGAGGAGTATCCTGCCCTCGCCGACGAGGTTGAGTGCATCGAGCGGTGGGAACTTCCCGACGGCTGGGACTCAGCCCTGCCGGAGTTTCCCGCCAACGCGATCGGACTCGCGAGCAGGGACTCTTCGGGACAGACGCTGAACGTCCTCGCTCAGGCGGTGCCGTGGCTACTCGGCGGCGCCGCCGATCTGTCGCCTTCGACGCTGACGCGTTTGCTGTTCGAGGGCGCCGGCGACCTTCAGGATGGCTCGCCGGGTGGGCGCAACATCCACTTCGGAGTCCGCGAGCACGCGTCGGCCGCCGTCGCCAACGGAATGTCGCTCGTCAAGCTTCGATCGTTCTGGTCCAGTTTCTTCATCTTCTCGGACTACGCCCGTCCCGCGATTCGTCTCTCCGCCCTGATGGAGATTCCAGTCGTGCACGTCTTCACCCACGACTCGATCGGCGTGGGCCAGGACGGGCCGACCCACCAGCCCGTCGAGCAGCTGGCGTCGCTGCGAGCGATGCCGGGGATACTGGTGTTTCGCCCCGCCGACGCCAACGAAGTCGTCGAAGCCTGGCGGATCATCCTGGCGCTGAAGAGAGAGCCGGCCGTGCTCGTTCTGTCGCGTCAGGCCCTGCCGACGCTCGACCGTTCGATTATGGCGCCGGCCTCGCTCGTCGCACGCGGGGCCTACGTTCTCAGCGACGTCGAGAACGGGCAACCCGATGTCCTGCTGCTCGCCACTGGATCCGAAGTGCATCTGGCGCTCGCCGCCCGCGACGAACTCGCCTCCGAGGGCATCGGTGCGCGTGTGGTGAGTATGCCCTGTTGGGAGCTCTTCGAGCGTCAGTCCCGCGAGTATCGCGACGCGGTGTTGCCCCCAAGCGTCGGCGCCCGCGTCGCGGTGGAGCAGGCGTCGAGCTTCGGATGGGATCGTTACGTGGGTGGTCGTGGTGCGGTCGTCGGCATGCACACCTTCGGCGCCTCAGCGCCGCTCAAGGAGCTGCAGACGAGATTCGGCTTCACCGCCACTAGCGTCGCTCACGTAGCGCGCGAGACCCTGGCGACAATTAGGGGAGCACTATGAAACCAACAGAGCAGTTGCACGATCAAGGTCAGAGCCTCTGGCTCGACAACATCACCCGAAGCATGTTGGACGCTGGGCAGATCGCGAAGTACGTCGACACCCACAGCGTTACCGGATTGACGTCGAATCCCTCGATCTTCGACAACGCCATTGCCACCGGCGACTACGACGATTCCATCAGGGCCGCGTCCCAGCAGGGCCTCTCGAGCGAGGAGATCTTCTTCAATCTCGCCATCGCTGACCTGCAGCGCGCGGCTGATCTTTTCGCGCCGGTCCACGAGGGCACTGGTGGCGTCGACGGGTGGGTCTCGCTCGAGGTCTCTCCGCTGCTCGCTTATGACACGACCAAGACCGTTGCAGCGGCCAAGTCGCTGCACGCCAGAGCAGAGCGCAACAACCTCTTCGTGAAGATCCCCGGAACGCCTCAGGGTCTGCAGGCCGTTGAGGAGTGCATCGCGTCGGGAGTTCCCGTCAACGTGACCTTGCTCTTCGACTCAGAACAGTACGTAGCGGCCGCGGATGCTTACCTCCGCGGCATCGAGCGGCGCGTCGCCTCGGGGCTCGATGCCGCCGTGGGTTGCGTAGCGTCCGTGTTCATATCGCGCTGGGACGCGGCCGTCGCCACGTCGGTGCCCGAGGAGTTGAAGAACCAACTGGGTCTCGCGGTGGGTCAAGAGACGTACCGCGCGTACCGTGACGTCATGGAATCCGAGCGATTCCAACGCCTCGCGAACTCTGGAGCTCGCGTGCAACGCCTCCTGTGGGCGAGCACCAAGACCAAGGACCCCGCGGCGCCGGACACGCTCTACGTCGCCGGCTTGGCCGCGCCCCTCACGATCAACACCATGCCCGACAGCACGCTCGATGCGTTCTTCGACCACGGCGAGGTGGGAGAACCACTCGCTCGCGACGGCGGAGACTGCGACGAGCGACTCGCGCGCTTCGCCGCGGCCGGCGTTGACAAGAAGGCACTCGCACGGAAGCTCCAAGCCGATGGCGCTGCATCCTTCGCCGCCGCGTGGAGCGATCTTCTCGCGAGGATCGACGCCCAATTGCCCGCGTCCCGTGAGACCCGATGACGCAAGACCCCTCTTCACGCAGGCAGGCGGCCTGGGACGCGTTGGCGGCCCACTTCACCGAGATCGCGCCACGGCACTTGCGCGAGCTCTTCGCCGAGGATCCCGAACGCGGATGGCGCCTCAAAGCCGAGGCCGAGGGGCTCTACCTCGACTACTCCAAGAACCGCATCACCGACGAGACCCTGCGCCTACTCATGAGCCTCGCGCACGCATCGGGTCTCGCGGAGCGGCGCGATCAGATGTTCCGAGGTGAACACATCAACGTCTCCGAGGACCGGGCCGTGCTGCACGTCGCGCTGCGGATGCCCCGGGCGTCTTCACTGGTGGTCGACGGAATCGATGTCGTTCAAGAGGTACACCGGGTCTTGGACCAGATGTCGACCTTCGCCAACGACGTCCGCTCCGGGCGGTGGAAGGGCTACACCGGCAAGGCGATCAGGAACATCGTCAACGTGGGCATTGGCGGGTCCGACCTCGGTCCGGTCATGGCCTACGAGGCGCTCCGTCACTATTCGCGCCGAGACCTTACCTTCCGTTTCGTCTCGAACGTCGACGCAACTGATTTTGTCGAGGCGGTGCGGGACCTCCGGGCTGAGGAGACCTTGTTCATCATCTCCTCCAAGACCTTCGGAACACTCGAGACGATCACCAACGCGCAGTCGGCTCGGGCGTGGCTGATCGATCAGCTGGGAGACGCCGCCGCCGTCGCTCGACACTTCGTGGCGGTGTCGACCAGCGCGGAGAAGGTGTCGGCGTTCGGCATCGACACGGCAAACATGTTCGGGTTCTGGGACTGGGTGGGTGGCCGCTACTCAATGGACTCGGCTATTGGCCTCTCGACGATGATTGCCGTCGGACCCGAGAGATTCACCGAGCTCCTCGCCGGCTTTCACGCCATGGATGAGCACTTCCGCACCGCTCCATTCGAGACGAATCTCCCAGTGCTGATGGGCATGCTCGCGGTGTGGAACCGCGACTTCCTCGGCTGTCAGACCGTGGGCGTGATGCCCTACGACCAGTACCTTAAGCGCCTGCCCGCGTATCTCCAGCAGCTCGCCATGGAGTCCAACGGTAAGCACGTCTCGCTCGATGGAACGGTGGTCACCCGTCAGACCGGTCCCATCTACTGGGGTGAACCCGGGACCAACGGCCAGCACAGCTTTTACCAGTTGATCCACCAGGGCACCACCGTGGTCCCGATTGACCTGATCGGTTTTGCGAAGAGTCTCAACCCTTTGGGCGAGCATCACGACATCCTGACCTCCAACGTCTTCGCCCAGGCCCAGGCGCTGGCGTTCGGCAAGAGCGCGGAGGAGGTGCGCAGCGAAGGCGTACCCGAGCACGAAGTTCCGCACCGCGTCATGGAGGGCAACCGGCCGACCAATGTGCTGATGGGTGAGGTGCTGACCCCGCGACTGCTCGGTTCGATCATCGCCCTCTACGAGCACTCCGTCTTCACCCAGGGGACCATCTGGGGCGTTGACTCCTTCGATCAGTGGGGTGTGGAGCTCGGCAAGGTTCTAGCCGTCCAGATTGTCCCCGAACTCGTCTCGCTCGACGAGCTGGAGCTCCACCACGACTCCTCGACCAATGCGCTTATCGAGCAGTATCGACTACTCAAGAGGAAAGAGGACGAATGACCACTGACCGACCGATGCAGTTGGGAATGATCGGGCTGGGCCGCATGGGGGCGAATCTCGTGCACCGCCTCGTGCGCGACGGACACAACTGCGTTGTCTTTGACGTCAACGCCGACGCCGTGCGCGCGGTCGCGTCCGACGGAATCGTCGCCGCGACGTCGATCCAGGATCTCGTGGCGAAGCTCCACGGTCCACGAGCCATCTGGCTGATGCTCCCCGCAGCGATTACTCAGGGAGCGCTCGATGAACTGGCGGGGTATCTTTCCAGCGACGACGTCATCATCGACGGCGGCAATTCCTACTACCAGGACGACATCATGCGCGCCGGCCAACTCGCCAAGAGCGCCATCCATTACGTCGACTGCGGGACGAGCGGCGGCGTATGGGGTCTCGAGCGTGGCTACAGCCTCATGATCGGTGGTGAGGACGACGTCGTCGCCCGGCTCGAGCCGATCTTCCGCTCGATCGCACCGGGCCCGGACCGTCGCCAGCCGACACCGGGGCGCGTTCGCCGCGGCGGGACGGCGCCCGATGGGTACCTCCACTGTGGTCCCAACGGCGCGGGGCATTTCGTGAAGATGGTGCATAATGGCGTGGAGTACGGCATGATGGCCGCGATCGCCGAAGGTCTCAACATCATCAAGCACGCGAACGTCGGACGCCAGAAGGTCGAATCCGACGCCGAGACCACCCCATTGCGCGACCCCCAGTTCTACTCCTTCGACATCGACATCGCCGAGGTCGCCGAGGTGTGGCGCCACGGCTCGGTCGTCAGCTCGTGGTTGATCGACCTGACCGCCGATGCGCTGGCCCGTTCGCCCGAGTTGTCCGATTTCACGGGCCGGGTCTCGGATTCGGGTGAGGGACGTTGGACCGTCGAAGCCGCGGTCAACGAGTCGGTGCCCGCGCCGGTGATCAGCGCGGCGCTCTTCCAGCGCTTCGAGTCGCGCGGACTGGGCGACTTCAGCGCCAGGGTGCTCTCGGCGATGCGCTCCGAGTTCGGCGGGCATGTCGAGAAGAACTCCTAAGGTGCACCACCAGACCCGCACGTTCGCTGGCGTTGACGACCTCGCCTCGGCGGCCGCGGACTTCGTCGCGGAGCACGCGCGCCGCTGTGTCGCGGCCCAGGGCGCGTTCAGCTTCGCGGTGAGCGGGGGGCGCACCCCGCGCGGGATGTTCGCCGAGCTGCTCGGGCGCGACGTGCCCTGGGAACAAACGGTGATCTACCAAGTGGACGAGCGGGTCGCCCCGCCCGGCGACCCCGGGCGCAACCTGACGTACCTCGTCGAAACCCTCGCCGACGTTTCGCCAACGATCGAACCGATGCCCGTCAACGACGACGACCTCGACACCGCTGCCGACCGCTACGCGGACCGGCTGCCCCGGCGCCTGGACCTCGTGCACCTGGGGCTTGGCTCCGATGGCCACACCGCATCGCTCGTTCCCGGGGATCCGGTGCTCGATGTGCGCAACCGTCTGGTGTCGACCACCGGCGAGTACCAGGGCCGCCGGCGCATGACCCTCACCTACCACGCCCTCGCCCGGGCGGACCAGCTCCTCTGGCTGGTTGCCGGATCGGAAAAGCACGACGCACTCTCGCTGCTCCTCTCGGGCGACGTCTCGATTCCGGCGGGCCGGGTCCGGGCCACGCGGTCGCTCATCATGGCCGACCGGTCAGCGATGTGAGCGTGGACGTCCGAGAAGAAAAGCACCTCGCCGCAGAGGCTGCTGGTGCACTGGTGGAGGACGGAATGCGCGTCGGTCTGGGTACCGGCACGACGGTAGCCTTTCTGCTCGAGGCGATCGCCCGCCGAGCGCCGAGAGCTGTCTTTGTGGCGACCTCGCCGCGCACGGAGGTCGCCGCTCGAGGACTCGGGTTGCGTGTTCAACCCTTTGGTGATCTTGATCGCCTCGACCTCGCCATTGACGGCGCCGATCAGATTGCACCCGACGGATGGTTGATCAAGGGCGGCGGAGGCGCGCACACTCGCGAGAAGATCGTCGCCGCTGCGGCCGAGCGCTTCGTCGTGATCGCCGACGCCACCAAGCTCGTCGCTGCCCTTCACGCCCCGGTGCCTCTGGAACTGTCGCGATTCGGCCTGGCGGCGACGCTTCGCCAGCTGGAAGCGTGCGATGTGCGTGACGCACCAGCTAGCCCGGACGGCGGCGTCATCGCGGACTACCGCGGTGCCGTCACTCAACCGCGCGCATTGGCCCAATGGCTCTCGGCCACCCCGGGGGTCGTCGCACACGGGCTCTTCGCGCCCGAGCTGGTGAGCGAGCTTCTCGTGGGCACCGGAACCGCTGTTCAGCGCACGATCATCGGAGGTACGTCATGAGCCCGGATGCACTTGACCTGAGGACCCCGATCCCCGATAACCACGTCATCGTGCTCTTTGGCGCGACCGGCGATCTCGCCAAGCGCAAGATCATCCCCGGACTGTTCCATCTCGCGTCGGCGGGCCTGCTGCCCGAACGCTACCGAATCATCGGGACTGCTCCCTCGGCGTTCGCCATGAGCACCGACGCCTTCCGGGTCTACGCCCGCGACGTGGTCCAGCAGTTCGGCTCGAACGCTCCCGAGGGCAGAATCTGGGAGCAGTTCGAGGAGTCCCTCTCCTTCGTCGCCGCCGAACCCGACGACTTCAGCGGGCTCCACGCCGCGGTCGCTCGGGCTGAGACCGAGATCGGCGACGGCGTCCGACGGCTCTTTCACCTCGCGATACCGCCCGACGCCGTGCTCAGCGTTGTCGCGACCCTCGGCGCGTCGGGACTGAGCGAGAACTCCCGGGTGATCTGTGAGAAGCCCTTCGGAATGGACCTGGCGTCGGCGCGCAACCTCAACAAGGTGATCAAGGCCAACTTCGAAGAGACCCAGGTGTTTCGCATCGATCACTTCCTCGGCAAGGAGTCGATCGACAATATCCTGGCCCTGCGTTTCGCCAACCGGCTCTTCGAACCGCTCTGGAACAGGGACCACGTTCGCTTCGTGCAAATTGACGTCCCCGAGACCCTCTCGATTGAGAATCGAGGTGCCTTCTACGAAGAGACCGGAGCCTTTCGCGACATGGTCGAGACCCACCTCTTCCAGGTGCTGGGCTTTGTCGCCATGGAACAGCCCACCAGCCTGGACGCCGGACCGCTGCGCGACGAGGTGCACAAGGTCTTTGAGACCCTGCGTCCCATCGACCCCGCCCAGGTCGTGCGCGGTCAGTACGACGGCTACCGCGACGAGCACGGAGTCGCGGCCGACTCCCAGACCGAAACATTTGTGGCGTTGCGCGCCGAGGTGGAGAACACTCGATGGAAGGGCGTTCCCTTCTACCTGCGCACCGGCAAGTGCCTCGCCCAGAGCCGCCAGGTGATCACGATCGGTTTCGACGAGCCGGTGATGCGCCTGTTCCCGATCAGTGAGCATGCGCCCAAGTGGCGCGGCAACAAGCTCGTCGTGGACTTCGCCGATCCGGGTTCGATCCACGCGCACTTCCTGGCGAAGGAACCTGGACCGAGAATGCACCTCGATTCGGCCGAGATGTCATTTCACTACAAGGACTCGTTCCGGGCCGCCAACAACCTCGAGGCCTACGAGCACCTCATCCTCGAAGCCATGCTCGGTAATCGCTCGTTGTTCACGCGTTCGGACGGCATCGAGCGGCTCTGGGAAGTGGCGGCCCCGCTCCTAGAGCACCCGCCGGCGGTGGAGCCCTACGCCCAGGGCTCGTGGGGACCGGATTCCATCACACGCGTGATCGCGCCGCACGACTGGTGCCTGCCCCAGTGAGCGCCCCGGCACGCGACCACGTGAGCGCCTCGGTACGTCTCCTCGTCTCCGACGTCGACGGCACCCTCTTGACGCCGGACAAGACCCTCACCCGGGACTCCATCCGCGCCGTCGCGGCGCTGGGTGACGCGGGTGTCATGTTCGCCATCACGAGCGCACGCCCACCCCAGGGTCTCGAAATGCTCGTTGAACCCCTTCGTCTGCGCACTCCTCTGGGGGCCTTCAACGGAGCCCTCATCGTCGATCGCGAGATGCGGGTGCTCGAGGAGAGGACCATCGACGACCATCTCGCCGCTCCGATCATCGAACTTCTTCACTCTCACCGTCTCTCGGTCTGGGTCTATCAGGGTTTGCAGTGGTTCGTGCTGGACGAGAACGGTCCGCACATCGAGCACGAGTCGCGCAGTTGCGGATGTCAGCCGACGAAGCTGAGCGACTTCCGATCCGTCAAGGACGGCATCACCAAGGTGGTGGGCGTGAGCGACGACGCTCGTGCGGGCGCTGCCGCGAGCACGGCGATGGGCGAGATGTTCGGTTCGCAGGTCTCCGCGACGCGCTCACAGACCTACTTCCTCGACGTGACGCACCCCGACGCCACTAAGGGCCGAGTCGTGCGCTTCCTCGCGGAGCTCTACGGCGTGGCGCCCGAAGAGATCGCCACCATCGGTGACATGCACAACGACGTCTCGATGTTCGCCGAATCGGGCCTCAGCATCGCCATGGGCAACGCCGATGCCGCAGTGAAGGAGGCCGCGTCGAGGGTGACCACGTCGAACGACGATGAGGGCTTCGCCCGGGCCGTCGATCGATTCGTGCTCGGCCGCTGAGTCAACGCCCGGGGTGTCGCGGATCGGCGTTGAGGCGTGGGCTCCGCACGGATGGCTACGCCCGCGGGCCTAGCGCAACGAGACTGCTCACCACCACGTCGGCGCCGTGGGCTCGCAGCTCCTCGGCGTAGTCGTGCCTACCGGGCGCGTCGTGATGGTCGACCCCGATGACCAGTGCGAAGTGCCCGGAGCGACCGGCCTCCACCCCGGCGAGGGCATCCTCGAGTACCACGCAGCGGCCAGGTTCGACGCCGAGCACGCGCGCACCTTCGAGGAAGCTGTCGGGGGCTGGCTTGCCCGCGAGGTGTCGCTCCTTCACGACGTTCCCGTCGACGATGGCGTCGAACAGCGCGAGGATACCCGCTGCTGCGAGGGCGGCCCTGGTGTTCTCGCTGGCCGAGATGACCGCGACCTTGACGCCACGCCGGCGCAGCTCGCCGACCAGCGTCGTGGCCCCCTCGAAGACGTCCACACCGTCACGCTGCATCACCTCGAGTACCAAGTCGTTCTTGCGATCGGCGAGTCCCGTAACGCTGCGAGTGTCCTCAGTGTCGCCGTCGCTGCCCTCGGGGAGCTCTATATGGCGCGACGCGAGGAAATTGCGCACGCCGTCCTCGCGGGGTTCACCATCGACGTACTTCTCGTAGTCGCTCTCGACGTCGAACGGCACGAACGGCGTGGCGCTGCGCGCGGCCTCGCGTTGGAGGAACTCGTCGAAGGTCTGTTTCCAGGCCGCGGCGTGGACCGCGGCGGTCTTGGTCAAGACCCCGTCCATGTCGAAGAGCCACGCGTCGTAGGCTCCAAGGTCCACGTTCACGCCTGGCTCGGGGGCGGCCCCCGCAGTCACGGCTTCTCCTCGGGCCTCGCCCGTGCGGCAAGGCGATGGGCGGGCTCGCGCCCATAGGGTTGGCGCGGTGGCGAAACGCTCGTCTCCATCGGGTCGTCACCGGTCGCCGGGAAGACCGACGCTTGGCTCGCCGAGACGGTGACGGGGATCGCGAAGTGGAGAATCTCTAAGGGTTCACCTTGCTTCAAGACATAACTCGTCGTCGACGGTGTGGTCTCGACGTGCAGGCGACGGCCACGGAACTCGATGTTGAAGGAGAGTCGACCGATCCCCTCGGGCAGTCGGGGCGCGAACTTGAGCGTCGCCCCGTGCTCGCGCATCCCCCCGAGGCCAGCCACCAATCCAATCCACGTTCCCGCGAGCGACGCCATATGCACGCCGTCACGGGTGTTGTGCTCCAGGTCGTCAAGGTCCATGAGGGCGGCTTCGGCGAGGTAGTCGTACGCGAGGGACAGGTAGCCGACCTCGGCCGCGATCACGGACTGACAACAGGCCGACAGCGATGAATCACGCACGGTGAGTTTCTCGTAGTAGTCGAAGTTACGCTTCTTCTGCTCGATGGAAAATGCGTCGCCGCGCAGGAACATCGCCAGTACCAGGTCGGCCTGCTTGACCACCTGCTTGCGGTAGAGGTCGAAGTACGGAAAGTGCAGCAGGAGCGGATAGTCCTCTGGCGCCGTGGCCTCGAAATCCCAGACCTCGTGGTCGGTGAAGCGTTCGCTCTGGGAGTGGACGCCGAGCTCGTGGTCGAACGGCACGACCATGGCCTGCGCCGCACGACGCCACCCGGCTATCTCCGTCGCCACGATACCGAGCTCACGCGCCTCGACATTGTTGCGCTCGGCCACGTCGCACGCCGCGAGCAGATTCCGCTGGGCCATCAGATTCGTGTAGACGTTGTTGTCGGCGACTGCGCTGTACTCGTCGGGACCGGTCACTCCATCGATGCGGAATCCTCCCTCACGATCGAAATGCCCCAGCGAATACCACAGCCTCGCCGTGGCGCTCAACAGTGGGAGACCCACCGTCGCCTCAAACTGGCTGTCGCCCGTGGCGTGCAGATACCGGATGACGGCGTCGGCGACGTCGGCACCCACGTGAAAGGCGGCCGTGCCCGCGGGCCAGTACGCCGAGCATTCCGCGCCACTTATGGTGCGCCACGGGAACGTCGCGCCCCTGAGACCGAGGTTTTCTGCTCGTTCCGTGGCCGCAGGGAGCGTGTCGTGGCGCCAGCGCAACGCGTTGGCGACCGCCTCGGGCATGGTGTAGCTGAGGACCGACAGCACGAAGGTCTCGCTGTCCCAGAAGGAGTGCCCGTCGTAGCCATTGCCGGTGAGCCCCTTCGCGGGAATAGCGCGCCGCTCGCTTCGCGCGGCAGCGGCCAGCACGTGAAAGAGGGAGAACCGAATGGCCTGCTGGACCTCGTCGTCGCCGTCGATCTGCACGTCCGCACGGTCCCAGAAGTCATTCAGATATTTGAGCTGTTGCGAGCACAGGCCGTCCCAACCGGTGTCTCCCGCTGCTACGAGCGCGCTGTCGACCTGGTCACGCAGTGCCTCTTTCGAACGCTGTGCCGACCATCCGTAGGTGACGTACTTGATGAGGCGCAGGCGTTCGCCTGGTTCGAGTGATACCGTCACGGTCACCCGGCCGAGATGGTCGAAACTTTCGGAATGGACCTTCATCGACGGTGGCCCCTCGATTTCATGATCCATGGCCGCAGCCATCAATTGACCGCTGAAAGTAGTGCCGTGGAGCAGTTCGCACCGAAGTCCCTCATGAGAGTGAAACTCACCTCTCAAAGCAACATCGAGGTCGGAAGAAGCCCGCGGATCATTGCCCGAAGGTGGTGAAGGTTCGTTGGCGACCAACTCGGACTGGACGACGACGCGCACCTGACGGTCGACGGCTTCAACCTCATAGCAGATCGCCGCCACCGAG
The DNA here is from genome assembly GCA_049965035.1 of Acidimicrobiales bacterium. Lineage (GTDB taxonomy): Bacteria > Actinomycetota > Acidimicrobiia > Acidimicrobiales > RAAP-2 > RAAP-2. The sequence goes on along the minus strand of JBMFWS010000034.1, from coordinate 1,177 downwards.
CGCTGGACGAGTGACACCATGCGCTGTGAGTGCACTCGAACACGTCCTCCAGACGGCGAAGACCATTCGACACGCCGATCGAGAACGCCCGCGCGAAAGTCCAAGCAGCGCTCGTGGCTGTGCAGCTCGCCGTAGCGAATGTCGAAGGGTTCGTCGTCGACGAGCAGACGGATCACCTTGCCGTCGGTAACGTTGATCATCACCTGGTCCTGTTCTGGATATCCGTAGCCCGCCTCGGCGTAGGGGAGAGGTCGAAGTTCGTGGACGCCGTTCAGATACGAGCCTGAAAGACCGTGAGGCTCTCCTTCATCGAGGTTGCCACGCCAACCGATGTGTCCGTTGGACAGCGCGAATACCGATTCACTCTGCGCCAGTACATCGAGATCCAAGCTGGTCTCGCGCAAGGACCAGGGTTCGGTCGCGAAGTGCGGGTGCCGAATCACGATGCTCCCAGAGCTAGGTTGTCGCAACGCGTGGGACGTTGTCTGAAGTGCATATGCCCCCCATCGACAATGATTCGAAAGCCTACTGGCTCCACCAAATTTTGAGTCGCTGCTACTCGCCGTAGCCTTCGCCACTCACGGTGCGCTGGAGCAAACTATCTGACCTGTGATCACGTTACGACAGGTTGCGAGTGGCGTTGGTGAATCTTCGATTCTGAGATACGTTGATTCGGTCCAGGTTCCCCGGAGACTCCATACCTTGGAAGAGGATGGAGCATGGCAAAGAGCAAACCCGGACAGAAGCGATACCCGCCTGAGCTGAAAGAACGCGCGACGAAGATGGTCCGCGACCTTCGTGCCCAGGACCCGAAGGACATAAACGTGATCTCGCGAGTGGCGCGCCAACTCGGCGTCGGAACCGAGTCGCTACGCACCTGGGTCAAGCAGGCCGAGATCGACGACGGTCAGCGGGCGGGTCTCACCACCGAAGAGCGGGCCGAACTGGCGAAGCTGCGTAAGGAGAACTTCGAGCTGCAGCGCTCCAACGACATCCTGCAAGCAGCGGCGACTTTCTTCGGGGCGCAGCTCGAGCGCCGTCAACAGAAGAGGTAGTTAGCTTCATCGACGCCCACCGGGATCACCTGACCGGTGGGCGTCGATGGGGGGTCGAGCCGATCTGTGCGCAACTGCAGGTCGCCCCCTCCACCTACTACGACGCCAAGTCCCGCCCACCG
>JBMFWS010000033.1:3364-14059 GCA_049965035.1 Acidimicrobiales bacterium | reverse complement strand
ACGTTCGACCAGGGATCTGAGTGGGCCTGCTGGGAGACCATCGCTGCGGGCTACGCCATTCACATCTGGTTCTGTGACCCACACGCCCCCCTATTAACCGGCCAATCGTGAGGCTCCGCTTCCGAGATGCCCGGTGCCTCGATTGGCCGGTTGAACAGGCGTTATCCGGGTCCGGGGCGAAGCCTCGGACGGACTAATGTCCTCATTGGCCGGATAACCGTGGCAGAGGGGTCAGATAGAGAACCTCAACCGCCAGTGGCGCTTTTGGTATCCGAGGGGCACCGACCTCTCGATCGTCGAGCAGGCTCACGTCGACCACGTCGCCTCGATCATCAACGGCCAGCGCCGCCGGAGTCTCAACTACCAGAGCCCCGCTGCCCTGTACGCTGCTGCTGCCGTGCAGTGACCCCTAGAACTGGCCGACCTCGAGGCGGACGTGGACGAGGGCCGTGGCGCTGAGCGCGTCGCTGGCGCTGGTGACATTGGGAGTGGTGGCGAGCGCTGGTCCGCTCGCGGGCAGCGCGGTGCGCGCCCACCAGGTGGGCGGAATGACTGCCCTCATCTACGGGCCCAGTGTGATCGGCGGAGACGGCAACCTCGGCACGAGTGGGAGCCTGGAGCAGACGATCCTGCAGTCGGAGGGCTACAGCGTCACCATCGCCACGGCCGCCCAGTGGGACGCCATGACCAGCGCCCAGTTCGCCAGCTACCAGCTGCTGGTGATCGGGGATCCCCAGTGCGGCTCCGGAGGGCTGGCCGCGGATAGCAACGAGTCGACCTGGATGTCGGCCGTCAACGGCAACGTGATCGTGATCGGAACCGACCCGGCCTACCACTATGCCTTTGGCAATAACAATGCTGGCGCCTACGCCACGGCGCAGGCTGGGCTGCGCTACGCGGGAAGTGACACGGCGGCGACCAACCTCTACCTCGACCTGAGCTGTGCGTTCCAGGACCCCTCAGCGGTGTCGCCGCCGATCCTGAACGGGCTCGAGTCCGGCTTCGTCGTGGTGGGCGCCCTCGCCAACTCGGATGGCAACACCGCCGACGTCACGGTCGCGGGGGCCAACGCTCTCGGGCTGACGGCGGCGCAGCTGTCGGGGTGGAACGACTCGGTCCACGAGGACTTCACCGCCTGGCCGGCGGACTTCACGCCGCTCGCCGTGGTGGGCGGGTCGCCGTCCCCCATGTTGGCGCCACGGGCCCACGCGGTGACGTCGCACATCTCGCTTGGCTCCCTGCCGTCGACGTGCAGCCCCGGCGTGCTGTCGGTCACGATGCTGTCGGGCTGTCCCTACATCCTGGCGCGCAACGGCGTGGCGGCCGTTGGCGGTGCCGTCCGGGACCTGACGGTGTCGCGCACCGTCACAACCCTGACGGCCACGTGGCAGGCGGGCGGCTCCAGCGCGCCCTTCGTGTGCACCCTGCTCTACGGGTACCACGACCCCTCGACCTTCACGGTGCACACCACGGCCACCCAGTGCTCGTTCTACGACCTGAGCCCGGCGATCAGCTACGGCGTCGGGGTCGCGGGTGATGCGGGGGCCGGACCGTCGTCGTCCGCTTTTGCCGGGCCGGTGCGCACGACGATCACCTGTCGACTGGGCTGGCACATGCGTCACATCACCGGGATAGCTCCGCACTGCCCGGCGCGCTGGCACCTCGTCGGGTAGCGCGCGGGCGTCGGACGTCGGTTCAGTCGAGTCCGAGGGCGTCGGGCAGGGTGACGTAGCCCGGGGCGCAGTGCGGCCACGGGGCGGCCTGCTCGAGCAGGGCGGCCAGGTCGACCAGCCGGTCGTCGTGGTAGCGCGGGGCCGTGATCTGGAGCCCGAAGGGCAGACCCGAGTCCAGCATCCCGAGCGGCACGCTGAGGGCGGGCAGGCCGGTGATGTTCTGGATCACCGTGGCCAGGTGCCGGGGGTGGAGGCCGTGGACCTCGCCCGAGGCGTCGCGCCCGTCGGCCGGCCACCCCGAGGACGTCACGACCGGCGTGAGCAGCAGCCCGTCGTCGCCGAGTAGCCCCTCGAGGCGACGGGTGTAGGCGAAGCGCCGTCGGCGCGCCGCCAGGTAGTCGGGCAGGCTGACCTCGAGGCCCTGAGCAAAAAACTCCCGGGTGGCCACGTGGTAGCGGTCGAGGCTGGCGCGCACCGTGGCCTCGCCGAGGCGGTGCACGTGCTCGGCCGCACAGGTGACGTACCAGTCGAGGTCGGGGTCCTCGGGCGCGAAGAACTCCTCGGGGGCCATCCACTCGACCGGGGCCCGCACCACGTCGGCCACGAGGTCGACGGCCGCGTCGAGGGCTCGCTCGACGTCGGGGTCGAGGGGTCCCCACGGACTGGTGCGCTGGGCGGCCAGGAGGCGCAGCGGCGCCTCGCGCCAGCGCGGCAGGCGGGCCTGGAGCGCGGCCGGCAGGCTGGCCGGGTCCCCGGCGACCGGTCCGCGCACGATCGAGACCAGTCGGGCCAGGTCGTCGACCGCGCAGGCCAGGACGCCGTCGGTCGCGTAGTCGATCCAGTCGGGCGCGGGGAAGCGCCCGATCAGGCCGGCGCTGGGCTTCAGGCCGACCAGGCCGCACAGGGCCGCCGGGATGCGGACCGAGCCGCCCCCGTCGGTGGCCGTGGCCACCGCCACCAGGCCGGCCGCTAGGGCCGCCGCCGAGCCGCCGCTCGATCCCCCCGGCGACAGCGCGAGGTTCCACGGGTTGCGCGTCACCCCGGTGAGGGCGTTGGCGGTGTAGCCCTCGATGGCGAACTCGGGCAGGGTCGACTTGCCCACGACGATGGCGCCGGCGGCGGCCAGGCGCGCGGGGGTGGGCGAGCTGACCCAGGCGGGCGGTGCCGCAGCGAGGGTGCGCGAGCCCTGACGCGTGGGCAGCCCCGCCCAGTCCTCCAGGTCCTTGATCAGGGTCGGGGCCCCGGACAGGGCCCCGCGACGATCCGCCTCCCGGTCGCGGCGGGCCGCCTCGGCGAGCGCCGCGTCGTAGGCGGCCTCCGCGACGACGCCGAGCGGGCTCCCCGGACCGTGCAGGCGCTCGATCGACGCGCTGACGAGCGCGGTGGCCGTCACGGCCCCGGCCCGGCGCGCCCGCACGAGGCGCGAGAGGGGACCCGCGCGCGTCGCGCCCCTGCCCGCGCGCGGAGTCCTCGAGGGCACCGGGCCAGCCACGTCGCCACGCTAGCGAGGTGGGCGCGAGGTGCCGGGGGATCGGCCCTCGCGCGCCCGAGGCGGAATCGTGCGAGTTACGGTTCGGTGACGTTTCTCCCGGGGCGAGGACGCCGCGAGCTCCATACGCCGCGGCAGCGGTTATATCACGCTGATGATCAGGAAGGATAGTGGTGCAGAGGTCACGGCCATTGGCCGACGGGTTAGGCCCGGACCGGACGCTCCGGTCTCGCCCCTGATGGCGGGCCTTGTCTATACTTGCCCTCGAGGTGCGCGCTTCGCCGTTTCGTGGCGTCCGCGTCTCGGTGATGTGCTGTACCCGCAGTTGGCAGTCAGAAACGGTCGAGGAGTTCGGCCCGGTGAATGGAGTTATGTGAACACAGACGCCGCAGAGAAGAAAGGATTCATCATGAATACTTTGCGACGGGTGAGAGGACGCCTGGTCAAGGCGGTAGCGGCGGGTGCCGTGCTGGTGGGGGCCGCCTTGCCGGTGGCTCTGAGTGGGGGCGCCGCGGGCGCTGCCGCGACGACCGGCCCGACGCTCTACTGCTCGCAGACCGCGCCCACTACCTCACCCATGTACAACTACCAGGGAAGCGTCTACTGCGCCTCGATGCCCTACGGCACCCAGAACAGCCAGTTGACGATCAACCTGTCGGGCGCGAACCTGGCCTTCGACCAGGGCAACGTGAGCGCGACGACCAACGCCACGGGCGTGACGGTCGAGGGCGTGGTCGAGAACAACCAGAACAGCGCGACCGTGTACCTGGGCATCGGTGCGAGCACTGCCCCGGGCTACTACTCCATCACCCTGACGGACCACAACGGCACGGCGACGCTGCAAAACGCCTTCGGCGTCGACCCGGCAGCGACCATCACGTCGTACACGCCCAAGACCATGTCGGAGGGCGCCACGACGCTGATCACGGTGAGCGGATCGGGCCTAACCTCGGGCATCGTCTCGGTGGACGGCAATATTCCCGGCTTCAGCGTGACTTCCGGGGTCGCCTCGCCCGATGGGACGTCGCTGACCTTCTACGCGACGGCGTCCGCGACCCTGGCCCTGGGCACCTACCCAGTCGCCATCTCCGGGGTCAACACGACCGACGCGAATGGCAACCCGGGCATCGACATCACCGTGACCGGCGCGTCGATCTCCAGCATCTCGCCGAGCCAGTTCGGCCACAACGCCACCCCGACGACCGTCACGCAGAATATGACGATCACCGGCTCGGGCTTCCAGCCCGGCGCAGTGGTGCGCGTTGGAGGCAATCTGCTGCCCTGGCAGCCGTTCCAGAGCACTGGTACCAGCGACTCGACACCGGAGGTGACCTTCGGCACCGCGACCGTCGTCAACGCGACGACCATCACGGTTCCCGTGACCATTCAGACGGACTTTGGTGCGGGCACGTTGAATAACACCACAGCAAGCCAGTGGGACGTCAGCGTCACCAACCCGGACGGCACCAACTACACCGCGACGGGCGCCATCGGCTGGCTGGAGGCGGGCAACTCCGCCTACACCACGCCGCAGGTGACCATGGTGTACGACGCCCTGACACCCGGGGTGGGCACGGTGTACCTGTCGGGCAACGCGGCCTTCGGCCTGGTCCCGGGGGACTCGGTGACCCTGTCGTACGGACCGTTCAGCTTCCCCGGCGCCATCACGGGCTTCGGTAGTGGCGGGTACGCCAATGACCTCATGGCGCAGGTGTACCTGCCCCAGTACCTGTCGACGACGTTGACCCAGCCGGCGACCGCGGGCCAGACCAACATCGTCGTGGCCAGCCTGGCCGGGATCTCCGCCCAGAACCTGACGTTCGTCGACGCGACCGGTGAGACGATCGCGGCCAACAACGAGCAGCCCGTGACCTCCAGCGTCAACCTGGCCGGTCAGCTGAAGTTCAGCCACGCGGCTGGCACCGTCGTTGAGTTCCCGATCCAGTCGGTGACCAGCTGGACCCTCGCGGTGAACAACGGGTCGACGACCCTGAACATCGCGGGGCTCACCGTGGGGGCGACCCCGCTTCAGTCGATCTCGTACATGCGGACCGACGGGACCTCGCCCAACGGCACGACGGCGTTGCTGCCCGGGGGGACTGAGACCTGGCCGGTGAGCACGATGCACTTGGCCCCGGGCACCTACACGATGCTGGTCGACTTCCCGGGCGCGAACTTCGCCACCGGTGGGGCCTCGATCGCCTTCGCCACGGCCGGGGGAACGAACCCTGACGGCATCACCGGGACGATCACGCCCACCAACACCGACACGGCTTACGTGACCATCACGATGCCCGCCACAGTGGCCACGCCGACGTACACGAACTCCGGCGACACCGTGGGCGCCACGGCACCGGTGGGATCGTCGTCCATCACGGTGAGTTCGGCGTCGGGTCTGAGCGTGGGTGAGCAGATCGCGCTCGACTACGGGACGACGTCCCAGGAGACCGTGACGATCGCCTCGATCAGTGGCACGACGGTCAACCTGACGGGAAAGACGGTCTTCGCCCACGCGACGGGTGCCACCATCTACGGAGTGAGCTACGCGAACACCTCGTCGGGTACGACGTACAACGCGATCGTGAACACTGGCAATGGCCAGCTGCTTACTGAGAGCGGCTTCGCCGCGACGGAGGCCTCGAAGGTGGGGCCGATCACGGGATTCGGCTTCACAAGCAGTGGTGCGGCTGCTGCCCCGGGTCTGATTGTCGGAGCCGGAGCGTCAAGTGCCGAGGTGTTCATCTACGGCACCTACAGCGGCTCGGCGAGCGCCCTCGACTACATGGTCACCTCGACGACGCCGGGCGTGACCTTCGGCGCGGTGATGACGGTGACCTCGGGCTACCTCGGAGTACTGATGTCAGTCGCCGCGGGCACACCGGTGAACACCAGTGTGCAGGTGACGGTCACGGAGATCGACGGCAACGGGACGGCCTCGGTGCCCACCAGCGCCAACCCGAACTCCGGCCTGCTGATCGGCAACACGCCGACGATCACCGGCATCACGGGCCTGCCGGCCTCGCTGATCCCGGGTGAGACGGCGACGTTCTCGATCACCGGAACGCTGTTCGACAACACGACGCTGACCAGCGTGACGTTCCTCGCGGACTCCGGCAACCTGCAGGGCATGCCCGACACGGGCAGCGTCCTGGGTAACGGCTACGGTACCTACGACAGTTACGCCGGGTATAGCTACCCCTACGGCCAAGGCGGAATCACGGTCTCGGGCTGCGCGCTCAACTCGTCCACATCGATCACCTGCTCGGTGACGGTGGCGGGCGGGGCGACCAACGGGGCCCACGACCTGCTGATCACGAACAGTTCGGATGGGTCGGCCGTCCTGGCCAACGCCCTGACGGTGGCCAACGCCACCATCGGGTCGGTGTCGCCCGCGACGTACCAGTCGGACATGTCGACGGACACCTTCACGCTGAGCAACCTGGCGGGCTTCGCTGACGTCCAGGCGGCCCAGGGTGGCCCGACGCCGACGGCGTACGCCACGACGTTCTTCCCCGACGGGACCGAAGCGGACACCAGCGGGCCGCTCACGACCACGTGGGCTGGCGCCAACGCGGTGACGGTCCAGGTGCCCGGCTCGCTGCAGCGGCCGGCCGGCGGCTACCTCGTGATCACCCTGGAGCAGGCCTCCACGGTGACCGGGACCGCGCTGTCGATCGACGCCACGGCGATCCCGCTCGGACTGCCGCTCGTCGTGGGCGCCGGACCGGTGTTTGCTCAGCCGGCTGGGACGTCGGGATCCTTCGCGATCGCGGCGGGTGCGGCCCAGGACAACGACGGGGTCGGTGGAACTGACTTCGATCCGCCCTTCGACGTGGCGACCACGTTTATGCCGGGGGCCACGGTGAGCGTCGTCTCGCCCAACCCCGCCTACGTGCCGGCCAACCCCGGCATCACGGTGTCGGGCGTGACGGTCCTGCCGGGTCTCATCACCGGCTCGATCGCCGTGGGCTCGTCGGTGCCCTCGGGTACCTACGACCTCGTCGTGACCAACCCGGATGGTGGCGTGGTCTACACCACGATCGTGGTGACGGCGAACCCGCAGGTCCAGTCGGTCGACACGGTGCCGGTCCTCACGGGCCCGGTGTCGTTCCTGAACGGGACCAGCACCACGCTGAACATCGCGGGCTCCAACTTCCAGACGGGCATCGTGGTCTCGGCCTCGGTTCCCGGGGATGCCTCGTTCGGGACCGCGACGGTGAACAGCGCGGGCACGTTCCTCACGGTGCCGGTCCAGTTCACGACGCTGACCGGCGGAGTGCCGGCCGTCATCGACCTGGTGCTGACCAACCCCGATGGGGGGACGTCGGCGGTGGCCGGTGAGCTGGTGATCAACCCGTCGCCGACGGTGGTGGGCACGTACTACGTGCCGACCTTCACGTCGAACACCGAGGTGGTCATCAACGGGACCGGGTTCCAGTCGGGCTTGACCGTGAGCAGCTCCAACGCCGCCTACGCGGTCAGCGTGGCCAACGTGACGCCGACGACCCTGACGCTGCTGGTCTCCACGACGGCGGAGGCGACGACGGGGACGTCGAGCAACGTGACGGTGACCAACCCCGATGGGGGCACGGTGACCTTCGCGCTGAACGGTGGGCCGAACCCCGCCACCGAGCCCCAGGCCCCGCACGCGGTGCGGACCGTGGGACCGGTGTGGACGGGCAAGGTGAGCACGGTTCGCGTCACGGGCACGGGCTTCTTCGGTCAGCCGAAGGTCACGAGCAACGTGCCGGGAGTGAAGGTTGGCGTGAGCCACGACACGGGCCGCATCCTGACCCTGGTCGTGCACACGCCGAAGACGGCTCGCCGCGGCGTGCACACCTTCACCATCACGTTCTCCAACGGAGCGACGACGACCGTGAAGTACAACCAGCGCTGACGTTCTAAGCGCGCAGTGCGGCGGGGCGGCCCTTCGGGGCTGCCCCGCCGCACTGCTTTTGGGAGGCCGACAGGGGCGCGCACGTCGCGAAGCGACCTCCGGGGGTTGCGGCACCTGCGAGTGGCCGTGTGCTAGCACTGGGGGGCGATGCGGCGGCGCGAGGGCACGGTGAGGCACACGGCGAGAGGACGCGTCGTGGTCTGGGTCCTGGTCGCGGTGATCGCGTCGGGGGCCAGCCTCGGAGTCGAGCGAGCCGGAGGCGCGGTGCGGGGGGCATCGCGCTGTGGACGTGACGGACGGTGCGCTCTCCAGGTGCGGGCGACGCCATCCATGGGTCTGGAGATCGCCGACGCCGCCCTCCAAGAGGTGGGACGGGGCCTGCGCTACGTCCCGGGCGGCGGCGGGCCGGGCGGACCGAGCGCGGGAGGCTTCGACTCGACGGGGCTGGTGCTGTACGCGATCTACCAGGCCACCGGCTACGACGCCTTCGGGTCACGACGCGAGGAGCTGGTGCGCGGAGCGGGGTTCAGCCAGTGGGTGGCGACGCGTCCCAGCGTGCAGGCGGTCGCCCCGTGGGGCACGGCGGCCAGCCTGCCCTACCCGGCGAACGTCGCCGGCACCTACCCGAGCCTGCGCGACGGTGACGTCCTGGTCTTCTCGCACGGGGCGCGGGTGGGGATCTACGTCGGCGAGGGGATGATCGTGCAGGCCGCGACGGCGGTGGGGGCAGCGGGCGACGCCTGGTACTTCGCTGGTGGCGTCGGCACCTACCCGCTGTGGTACCTGGCGGGCAAGGGCCAGCAGCTGCCGGCGACGCCGGGAGAGTACCCCATCACTGCGGTGTACCGGTTCGCGGGCAGCGGCGGGGCGGCACCGGCGGACCCGCCGTACCGGAATCAGGTCGTGCGGGTCCCGGCCACCGGGACGGCGTACGTGGCCGACGGTCACGGGCGGATCCACCGCATCCCGGACCCGCTGAGCTACGAGTACTACGTCGCCCAGCTGGGTCCGCCGATCGACGTGTCGCTGGCGCGTCTGGCCACTCTCGGCTCGGGGCTGCCCTGGGCCCTGCGCCAGGTGCGCCGGGTCGATGCGGCTGACCACATCCTGGTCGTCCCGGCCACCCAGCGGTGGTACCTGACCGACGCCTCGGGCCAACTGCACTGGATCCCGACGCGGTCGGTCTTCTCGTGCCTGGTGGCCAGCGGCTACGGCGTTGTCCACAACGTCGCCCAGTCCCAGATCGCGACTCTGGGCACGGGGCTGCCGTGGGCCACCTGCACCCTGCCGCCCGAGCTGAGCTGGATCCATCGGCACCCCAGCCGCTAGGGGTGGGGCGGGCATGTCGCCGCGGCGGGTGCCCGGGTGCGATGATGGTCGAGATCAACTCGGCCGCGCGGGCGGCGGGGCGCGACCGGATAGCGGAGCGAAGCGCGACGGAGTGGGGGAGACCCGGGTGGCACGTCGGGGAGGCCGGCTGGCCGTGGCGCTGGTCACGCTGGTGGCGCTGGGAGGTTTCGGCGCCCTGAGCAGCGGCGGGCGCGCGGGCGCGCTGTCCATCCGCGCGGGCGGGTGCGGGCCTCGGGCGGGCGCCCCGGGCTGCGCGGCGCGAGGCCACGGAGCCTCGTCGGAGGGTCAGAGGATCGCGAGCGCGGCGCGCAGCCAGGTGGGCCGGGGCCTGGGCTACGTCAACGACGGCGGCAGCCCGACGGGTCCCACGGGTGGGGGCTTCGACTGCACCGGGCTGGCGCTGTACGCGATCTACCGGGCGACGGGCGCCGACGGCTTCTCGGCCCACAACGCCGCGGGATGGGTGCACGGCTGGGGATTCAGCCAGTGGGTGGTCAGCCGGCCCGGCGTGGAGTCGGTGGCTCCCTGGGGAGGCGCGGGGGACCCCTACCCGGTGAACGCGTCGGGTCGGTACCCGTCGCTGCTGCCCGGCGACATCCTGGTGATCGCGGGTGGCGCCCACGTGGGCATCTATCTCGGCGGCGGCACCATGGTGCAGGCGGACAGCCAGATCGGCGTGACGGGTCAGGCGTGGTACTTCCCGGCCGGGGTCGGCACGTACTCGCTGTGGTACGAGTCGGGGACCGGGACCTACCCCATCACGGGCGTCTACCGCTTCACCGGGTCCGCCAGCCCCCCGCCGGCCCCCACCGTCTACCGCAACCAGGTGCTGCGCGTCCCGGCGACCGGGGCCGCGTACTGGGCCGACGCTGGCGGCACCATCCACTGGATCCCCGATGCCCTGACCTACGACTACTACGTGGCGCTCGACGGCGCCCCGGTGAGCCTGACGCAGGCCCAGGTCAACCGGCTCGGCTCGGGACAACCCTGGGCACCGCGCCAGGTGCGACCGATCGACGCCGCGAACCACATCTTGGTGGTTTCGGCCACGGGCACGGCCTACCTGGCCGACAGCACCGGCCAGGTGCACTGGATACCCACGACCGCGGTCTACGGGTGCCTGGTCGCGCGTGGCTACAGCGTCGTGCGCGGCATCGTGCAGGCCCAGGTCAACCGGCTCGGCTCGGGACAACCCTGGGCCACCTGCACCGCCCCGCCCCCGCCGCCCCCACCCACCGCGACGGCCGCGGCGATCACCATCTCGTGGAGCAGCGCGCATCCCTCGT
>JBMFWS010000033.1:0-3264 GCA_049965035.1 Acidimicrobiales bacterium | reverse complement strand
ACAACGCGCAGACCTGCTACGACACGATCCCCGGGGACACGGTGTGGGTGACCATCGGGTCGGTGACCTCCAACGTCTTGACCGTGGGGGGTACCGCTGCGCCCCCGCCCACCGCGACGGCCGCGGCGATCACCATCTCGTGGAGCAGCGCGCATCCCTCGTGGATCGCCATGACCCTGACCGGCTTTGCCGCGGGCGCCCACGTGTACAGCTGCGACTTCGCCAGCGGCGGCAACCAGAGCTACACCGTGAGCGTGTCGGGCAGCCCCGAGACCTTCGACAACGCGCAGACCTGCTACGACACGATCCCCGGGGACACGGTGTGGGTGACCATTGGGTCGGTGACCTCCAACGTCTTGACCGTGGGGGGTGCCGCTGCGCCCCCGCCCACGACCAGCGCTCCCACCTACGCCGAGACGGTGGGCGGGGTCACGCGCACCTTCACCGACTACCTCGATGCCGGAGGGACGCAGGGCCCCTCTATCGCGTCGGGCCAGACGGTCCAGGTGACGTGTCGCGCCCAGGGCTTCGCCGTGCTGGACGGCGACACCTGGTGGTACCAGATCGCGTCGAGCCCGTGGAGCAACGCCTACTGGGCGTCGGCCGACCCCTTCTACAACGACGGCGCCACGTCGGGTCCCCTGTCGGGCACGCCCTTCGTGGACACCGCCGTTCCGCTGTGCTAGGACCCACGTGACGAAGGGAGTCCAGGTGAGAGCATCTCGGCGAGTTGGGTGCCGCACCGGGTGGGCACTGGCGGCGGCGCTGGCCGTCGCGGCGGTGCTGCCGGCAGCGCCGGACGCAGCGGCGGGCCGGACGGTGGTGCGCGTGGTGGCGCCCGCGACCGTGTCGGCGAACCATCCCTACGGCGCCACGGTGTGCTGGTCCAACAGTCCGGCGCGCGCGCTCGGTGAGGTGGAGACCGTCGGGTCCGGGGGCCTCTCGTGGGCGGTGACCTCCCGGTTCGCCCTGCGCGAAGCGAGCGGGTGTGAGGGCCTGCACCTGCGGGCCGGGGTGCTCGGCCGCTGGGGCCTGCGCGCGGTGGTGGTGGCCAGGGGACGCACCGTGGCCGTCAGCGGGGCGCGCAGCCTGCTGGACTACGGCACCGTCAGCGCCGACGCCTTCTGGTACGCCGAGTTCGGCTGCGGCGACAGCACCCTGACCGTCTCGAACGGGCAGCACTCCTTCAGCGCCTTCTGCCAGCTGAGCGCCGGACGGGGGGCGAGCCAGCCGAGCAGTGCGCAGTTCCGGATGGCGACCACGTGTCGCTCGATGACCCTGACGTATCTGGGCACGGACAACCCGCCCGGCGACATCGGCGACACCAGCGTGGACACGCTCTCGGTCCTGCAGTCCCGCACGCCGGTGCAGACCTCCACGTTCGACGCCAACGTCGTGACCACCAGCACCTTCGCCCTGGACGGCTCCCCGGTGACGATCAGCACGTGGAACAACCGGGGCGACTTCAGCGAGTCGATCTACGTGATCGGCGCCGGGTCGAGCGCGCAGTGCTGGACGCCGACCGGCACGCGTTGAGAGCGTCGCCCGGAATCGACGTCGCGGGCGCCCGGGGAGGCCAGCGCGACCGCTTGTCGGCCCCCGGTTCGCGAACTACTCTCCCTCCTGGGTGGCGCGGAGCAGAGGGGGCGAGCCATGCGGTGTGCGCGCGTAGGCAGCGGTGTGCGGGGCCGGAGCGGCCTCCGTATCGCCGCCGGTGTGGCTGCGGCAATTCTGACCGTGGGGGTGCGTCCGGTGCTCGCTGCTGCGGCACCGTCGGTGCCCGGAAGCGGCACCATCGCCACCGCGTCGGTCATCACCTTGAACACGCCGGAGTTCGGGAATTCGGCTCTCGGTCCGGACGCTCCGCCCAATACTGGACCCGTCATGAATGGGCAGTATTGGCTGGTTCCGCTGACCGCTGGGGATCGCGTGCAGATCGTGGTGACGCTCCTGTTCTCGTCGAGCAACTTCGCCGTGGGCGTGTGGCCCCCCGGGACCACCGACGAGACGATCTCGTCGACGTCGACGGTGGTGAACGGTGGGGTCAACACGACCTTCACCGCGCCGGTGTCGGGCACCTACGTTGTGCTGATTGGGTCGCAGTTGGGGTACCAGGACGGTCCCTTCAGCTTCGCGGTGACGGCGCTGCACCAGGCCTTCGCCTATCTGCCGCCGAGCCTGACGACCGCGCCGCGCGGTCACGTCGTGGTCCTGGTTCGCTACCTGGACGGCACGCCGGTGAGCGTGCCAGCCCTGCGCCTCAGCCTGATCGGCGTCTGGAAGGACGCCTCCTACGTTCCCGCCAGTCGCCACACCCTGGGGGTGGACAGCGTGGTGCGGGGTCGGGCCACCTTTACCTTCAGCCTACCTCCCCGCCTGCGCGGCTCGACGATCCGCATCTTCGCGCAGGGCGAGGCGGTGGGGTGGGTGGCCGTCCACAGCCGCGCCGCCGTCGTCCACGTGACCTGATCATGGTCGATTCCACCCCGGACCCGCCGCCGTGCTGACCAGCGCGACGGGGCCCACCCCGCCCTCCAGGCGAGACCGAGAGGAGAGGTCATGACGACCACCACGTGTCCCCACGGACACCCCTGCGTGGACAGCGCGACATACTGCACGGTGTGCGGGGCCGTGGTGCGGCCGGCGGCACCCGTCGCCGCGCCGGTTCCGGCCATGACGCCGCCGACCAACGGCCTGGCCATCGCCTCCTTGGTGCTCGGCATCGTCTGGCTCGGCTGGCTCGGGTCGATCCTGGCCCTGATCTTCGGGATCGTGGCGCGCCAGCAGATCCGCCGGCGCCGGGAGGCCGGCGAAGGGCTGGCCATCGCCGGCATCGTGCTGGGGTCGATCGGCGTGGCCACACTGATCGCCACCATCGTCCTGTACGCGGTGGCGGCGCATCACGCCGCGACCACGTACTGACGTCGTGGGCGGGTGCGTACCCTGACGGACCCGCCGCCGCCGCGCGTCGGGGCCCGGTGCGCGCGTGGGGCGAGTCGACCGCGCGTCGCGCCCGGCGTGGGCGAGGGCGCCGCGCGCCGCGCTCACTTTGGCTTCGCCGCGCGCGACGGGCGTGGGCGTCGCGGAGGTCTATTGACGTCAGTGGATATTGACGTCTATTGACGGCGTGTTGGTCAACCTCTAAGGTGCGGTAATGCTCGGGGCGGGGGCGCGTGCATGACGCGGCGACGAAACGGGGAATATCGCGTGTGGGGGTATCCATCTCGAAGGAGTAGTCCTGGTCAGGGGGCACGCCACGGACGG
>JBMFWS010000032.1:0-14483 GCA_049965035.1 Acidimicrobiales bacterium | reverse complement strand
GCTAGGCGCTGGGGCCGAGCACGCCGTCAGCGCAGGGCCAGCCAGACGGCAGCGAAGTGGCAGGACGCGCCGGCCAGCGTGGCGGCGTGGAAGAGCTCGTGATACCCGAACACGCGTGGACTCAGTCGGGGCCGGCGCATCGCGTACGCGAGAGCGCCGAGGGAGTAGGCCACGCCCCCGGCCACCACGAGGCTGAAGCACGCCGGGCCCCCGCCCCGGTAGATCTGGGGCAGGACGGCCACGGCGGACCACCCCACCACGAGGTACGGCAGCGTGTTCACCCACTTGGGCGCATCGAGCGCCCACTGACCGATCACCACGCCCGCAACGGCTCCCGCCGCGATCACGATCGTGATCACGTCTCGCAGCGTGCCGTGCAACGTGAGGCCGATGACCGCGAGGTAGGTGCCAACGATGGCCACGAAGATCATCGTGTGGTCGGCTCGGCGCCAGGCGCGACGTGCCGATGGCGACCAGCGCACGCGGTGGAATGCCGCGCTCACCGCGAACATCCCCGCCACGCCGAACACGTAGCAGAGGCTCCAGGCGACCTGCGCCACCGTGTGCGCGCGCGCGACGAGCACCGGTGACGCCCCGAGCAGGGCGATGGCGCCCCCGACGTGCAGCCAACCGCGCAGCAGCGGTCGTTCGAGGACCTCCTCGGATTGCGCTGGCCGGACGCCCACGGGCGAAGGCTAATCGCGCCTCACCCGGGAACTCGCCGGCGGCACGGGGCCCCCGTGCGTCGCGCTGCCCGACGTGGGACCCGCAAACCGAGCAAAAGGTAAGCCGAACAGGGGTCTCACTCGCGCCGACAACATTGTCACCACGCTGGGTGCGGGCGCGCTACGGCGCGCCTCCCCCAGACCGTAGTGTGAGAGGTGAGAAGTCGCCGACCGTTTCGGCGTCTTTGGCGGCGTCCGCCGTGGTGCGCCCAAGAGCGCGGGAGAGACGCATGACAACGGGAGCCCTTTCACTATCCGGCGCACCACCGTGGCTCATCCAAGGTGGCATGGGCATCGCCGTGTCGCACTGGCCGCTCGCTCGCGCCGTGTCGCGCGCGGGTCAGCTCGGCGTCGTCTCGGGCACGGCGATCGACGCCGTCTTCGCCCGGCGACTCCAGCGGTTCGGCGTCGACGACGCCCTGCGCCGGGTGCTCGCGCGCTTCCCGCTGCAAGACGTCGTCAAGGACGTCGTGTCCCGGTACGGCCCGCGCCGCGCTGGCGCACGCTTGGCCTTCCGACCGGTGCCCATGCCGAGTCACCGCAGCAGCCCGGCCGCCGAGGACCTGATGGTGCTCGCCGCCTACGCCGAGGTCGCTCAGGCCAAGGAAGGCCACTCCGGCGGTGTGGGGATCAACCTCTTGACCAAGGTGCAGATCCCCACCGTGCCCACGCTCTTCGGGGCCATGCTCGCCGGGGTGGACTGGGTCCTCATGGGTGCGGGCATCCCCTCGCACATTCCCGCCGTGCTCGACCAGCTCGCCCGCGGCGAGGTGGTGGAGACGTCGCTCGACGTCTCGGGACGCGACGCCACCCGCAGCGGTCCCACTCTGCGCTTCGATCCCCGACGGTGGCTCGCGGGCTCGAGCCTGCACCGCCCACGCTTCCTCGCCGTGGTCTCCTCCCACGTCCTCGCCCTCGCGCTGGCGCGACGGACCCACGGCGTCGATGGCTTCATCGTGGAGAGCCCCGTGGCGGGCGGACACAATGCACCGCCTCGCGGCGCCCTGCAGCTGGACGAGTGCGGCAACCCGCTCTACGGTGCGCGTGACGACGTGGACTACGCGACGATGCGTGAGCTCGGGGTGCCCTTTTGGGTCGCGGGCGGGGTGGGCACGCGCGAGGACGTCGTCCGGGCTCTCGACCTGGGCGCCACGGGCGTCCAGGTCGGCACCCTCTTCGCCTTCTGCCGCGAGTCGGGCATCAGCGAGTCGATCCGGCGTCAGGTGACGGGCACCGTGACCAGGGCGCCGCTGCACGTGCGCACGTCCGTGCGCGCGTCGTCCACCGGCTACCCCTTCAAGCTGCTCGAGCTGCCCGGCACGCTGAGCGAGCCCGGCGTCGTCGCCGAGCGCCCGCGCGTCTGTGACATGGGCTACCTGCGCGAGGCCTACGTGCGAGACAACGGCAGCGTGGGCTATCGCTGCGCCGCGGAGCCCGAGGACGCCTACCGGCGCAAGTCCGGTGAGGCCGCCAACACGACGGACCGGCTCTGCCTGTGCAACGGCCTCATGGCGACGGCCGATCTGGCCCAGGTGCGCGAGGGCGTCACCGAGCCGGCCCTCGTGACCAGCGGAGACGACGTGAACCGGATCGCGCCGCTCCTGCGGGGCCGGCAGGACTACAGCGCCGCCGACGTTATCGCGTACCTCCAGCCCTAGGCCGTCGGGCTCTCCGCGGCGGTCCCGCGGCTCCGTGACACCCGACCCGCGGGCCGTTTGACCCGAGGGAAACGGCACAGAGAACCGGTCACGAGAGAGCCCCGGCGCCGCGGAGGCCGGGCGGCGCGGGAGGCACGCGCGGTCGGTGGGACCGGGGACCGCCAGCGTCGAGGCTGGCGCCGTCGTGGTGGCAAGGTGACACGCACGGCGCGTATCGAGCATCATGTCCCCGAGAGGAGTCCCGTGGCCGACCAGTTCCACTTCCACCCTGATCGCTACCTCGAGCTGGTACGCGCCGAGGTGGCCGACTACGACCTCCTCCAGGACCTGGCCGCCCGCGAGGTGATCGACTCCGCGCCCCGCACCGTCCTCGACTTGGGCACCGGGACGGGCGAGACACTCGTCCGCGTCGCCCGCAGCGCCCCCGGGGCGCGGCTCGTGGGCATCGATGCGAGCGCCGGCATGCTGGCGCACGCCCGGCGTCTCCTCCCACAGGCGACCCTGCGGGTCCAGGACCTCGCCGACGAGCTGCCCGCCGGGTCCTTCGACGTCGTCGTGAGTGCCCTCGCCGTGCACCACCTCACCGACGAGGGCAAGGCCGACCTCTTCGCGCGCGTCGCGGCCCAACTCAGTCCCGGGGGTCGCTTCGTGCTCGGGGACGTGGTCATCCCCGATGATCCCGCCGAGGCGGTCATCCCCCTCGACGAGGGCTATGACCGCCCGAGCCCGGTCGCCACGATCGTTGAGCTCCTCGAGGGCGCCGCCTTCCCCACGGTGCGTCTGGTCTGGTCCCGTCAGGACCTCGCCCTCCTCGTCGCCGCGACGGCTCCCCCGCGCTGAGCTTCCGGCGTCTCACCGGGGTCACTCGACGGACCACTCGTCGCACGCGTCGGGGGCGTCGCTCCCGGTGCCGTGCAGCCCCGGTCCCTTCGAGGGTGATCCCGGCGGGCGTCGGACCCAGGACCGGTGACCTCATCGCCACCGCTGCGTCGCTCTCGCCGGCTCATGCTCGGTCGCGACAGCGGCAGCGTCGTGAGGTCACCGGCGTTCCCGGTCCGTCTCCTCCCTAGAAGTGGTAGTACTCCGGCATGAAGTTGGCCAGCGGGTTCGGGGTGAAGCCGATCGAGCTTTTCAGGGTCTTGATGATCTCGACGGGGGTCACGGGGTTCGGCTGGTACAGCACGGGAAGCTGCTGGGCCGCGTAGCTCGCGTAGCGGGTCAGCTTCGCGGTGCCGAACGTCGTCGCGTTGATCAGTGCGTTCATCGTGGGGTCGCTGTAGCCGCCGGGGTTGAAGCCGCCCTTGGCGGTGAACAGCGTCTCGCCCGAGGGGTAGTAGTCGGGAGCGTAGATCCACCCGGCACCCCACGAGCACAGCTCGTAGGGCTGCTTGGCGCTGGTGCAGTCGCTGATCACCGTGTTGAAGGTGCCCGTCGTGTGGGTAAAGACGATGCCGATGCTCGCCCAGTCGGCGATCTCCGCGCTGAAGGTGTCACTCAGGGACGGCGAGCCGCTCGACCAGATGATCTTGAAGTCCAGCGTGTAGCCCGGGGAGATTCCCGCGCCGCACTGTCGCGGTCCCGTGCCCGCCGAGACGCAGGTCTGCACGCCGTTGACCATCTTCCACCCGTGCGCGCTGAGCAGCGCCAGCGCCTTGGCCGGGCTGTAGGGGTAGGGATTGGCGACCGGGCCACTGATCGAGGACGGGGTGTTGGGCGGCAGCGGGCTGAAGGTCGGGACGCCGTAGCCCTTGTCCACCGCCTTGATGATGCCCGACTGATCGAGCGACATCTGCAGCGCCTGGCGGATGTAGAGCTGGTGGACCGCCGCCGACAGGGGATCGGCGGTGCTGAAGTTGAACGGCGCGTAGTTGAAGCTCCACGGCGTGCCCGCGTAGATGTTGTACGTCTTCGCGATCGGGGACCAGTTCGGTCCCGCCGTGCCCGGCGCGGGTGCCGGCTGGGTCAAGATGGTCGGATCCAGGAAGCCGATGTCAACCGTCTTGGCCTGCAGGGCGGACTGCTCGGCGGACGACGACGTGAACGGGACCTCCTTGACGAAGGCGACCTGCGCCTTCTGGGGACCCGAGTAGTGGACGTTGGGCGCGAAGGTGACGTTCCCGAGGTCGTCCATCGCGACGAGCTTCCACGGGCCGTCGACACCGCTCTGCCACATCTTGTCCGTGTAGGTGCTCACCTGGGAGGACTGGGCGTCCAGGTACTTCTCGACGGCCTTGCAGGCCGCGTTGGTGGCCGCAGTCCCGTAGACGCCCGTGGCGCAGGTCGAGGGCGTCCCCGCCGCGGTGATGTCCCAGGAGTTCGGGAAGGGCGTGATCTCAGACAGGTAGTTGTAGAGCAGCCAGTTGGGGTTGACCGAGGTCTTGAACTGGAGCACCACGGTGAGCCCGTGGCCGCTCGCGCGGGCGACCTGGTCCGGGATGCCGAAGCCGGGGTTGTAGCCGGCGTAGGACGTCGGGTCCGCGCGGTACAGGTTGAGGAAGAACATGACCGACTGGGCATTGACCGTCTGGCCGTCGGCGAACTTCCAGCCCTTCATCGTGATGGTCACGGTCTTGTTGCCATTGGAGAACACCGGCATGCGCGCCAGGGACAGGGGCGGCTGGACCGCGACCGAGCCCCCGAGCCCGAACCAGTAGAGGGGACGGAACATCAGCTCCTGGAACTGGTTGATGTTGTCCACCGAGAAGTACTGGCCCCCCATGTAGGGAAAGATGTAGTTCGGGTTCGCCCCCGGGCCCTCGGCGAAGGTGATCGTGTCACTCGTGGTCGCGGTCTTCGTGGGCGACGAGCGCAGGGCGACGACCGTGATCCCCGCCGCGACGACCACCACGACGGCGATGATCGTCCAAACCTTTCGCGAAAGTATCATTAGTCCACCTCCCATTCCTATCTTTACGAATCTCTTGTAGGCATCCGTCTCCTAAGCAATTACTGGATCTTAGCCGTTGATTACATGATGTGTGACGTCGCCAACTCG
Organism: Acidimicrobiales bacterium; assembly: GCA_049965035.1. Taxonomy (GTDB): domain Bacteria; phylum Actinomycetota; class Acidimicrobiia; order Acidimicrobiales; family RAAP-2; genus RAAP-2. Next base: position 9,105 of record JBMFWS010000032.1, on the reverse strand, counting down.
TTGAAATCGCCGGGGAGTTTCCTGATAATTTCGTGAGAATCTGGCGGCGCGGAGGTCAACAGGCCCCGGTCGCCGCGCGCCGCGCGGGCCCGGGTGTCCGGCGCTGGCGTCGAGGGTCTGCGCGGCGCGCCGCCCCGCCAGCGCGCTCGAGGGCCTTACCGCTCGAGGCGGTAGCCCATGCCGGGTTCGGTTATGAGGTGGCGCGGATGCGACGGGTCGTCCTCCAGCTTGCGCCGCAACCGCGCAAAGAGGGTGCGCAGGTACTCGGTCTCGGTGCCGTACCCCTCACCCCAGACCTGCTCGAGCAGGTTCTGGTGGGTCACCAGCTGTCCCGGGTGACGCACCAGGATGGCCAACGCGGCCCACTCCTTGGGCGTGAGGTGCACCAGCTCACCGGCACGCTCCACGCGCCGGGCCGCGAGGTCGATGGTGATCTCCCCGACGTGGACCACGGGCTCGCTGGTGGACACCCGCCGCCGCGAGACCGCGCGCACCCGGGCCAGCAGCTCGTCGATGCCGAAGGGCTTGGTGAGATAGTCATCGGCCCCCGCGTCGAGGGCCGCGACCTTGACGGCCTCCTGAGGACGCGCCGAGAGCACGATGATGCCGGCCTCGCTCCAGCCGCGCAGCGCCGCGATCACGTTGATGCCGTCGAGTCCGGGCAGGCCGAGATCGACCAGGACCACGTCGGGGTGCACCTTGGCGGCCACGCGCAGCGCCTCGGGCCCGGTGACGGCGGCGTGGACGGCGAAGCCGTGCACGCGCAAGCCAATGCTCAGCGCCCGGACCAGGGCCCGGTCGTCGTCGACGACGAGGACGGTGCTCACGACTTCTCCGGCAGGCTGAGCACCATCGTGCACCCGCCGCCCGGGGTGTCCTCGACGTCGAGCGTGGCGCCCACGGTGGTGGCGAACCCCCGGGCGATCGCCAGGCCGAGGCCGACGCCCCGGCCCGACGCGACGTCGCCGCGGCGCTGGAAGGGCTCGAAGACGCGATCACGCTGGCTCCGATCGATGCCCGGGCCGTGGTCGATCACGCGCAGGACGACCCCGCCGGCGATGTGGTCCAGGTCGACGCTCACCGGCGCGGCCCCGTGCTCCAGGGCGTTGCGCACCAGGTTCGCGATGACCCGCTCGACCAGCACCGGGTCGGTCGTGACCGGGAGGTTCGGCACGCCGTGGCGCGTCACCATGACCGGCGCATCCACCGTGCGCTGGGCCTCCGCGATGGCGCGCTCGGCCAGCACGGCGAGGTCGACGGGGCGCGAGGCGATTTCGACGGTGCCCTCGTGGATGCGGTTCATGTCGAGCAGGTCGCCCACGAGGCCGTTGAGCCGGTCGGACTCGGCATCGATGCCCTGGAGGAGTTCTCCGACCTCGGCCTCCGCCAGGCGGTCGCGCGCGCTGATCAGAGTGGTCGCGGCGGTCTTGATGGAGGCCAACGGCGTGCGCAGGTCGTGGCTGACGGCGGCCAGCAGGGACGCCCGCAGCTCGTCGGCCTCGGCCAGCGCCTGGCGCTCGCGGGCCTCCGCCTCGAGGCGCTGACGCTCCAGGGCCAGCACCAGCTGAGCGGCCACGCCGACCAGGAGCTCGCGCTCGGCCGGGCCGATGTCCCCACCCACGCGCAGCTCGTAGCCCTCTCCCAGGGGCACCACCGGATCCTCGGGCTCGAGGACGCCGACCGTCACGTCCCCGTTGCGCGACGTCGTGGCGCACAGCGACGCTCCGCGCAACTCGAAGACGCGCACCACCTGGGTGACCAGGTCGCGCAGGCTCTCTTGGCCCCCGGCCACGCTGCGCGCCAGCCGGGCCATGGCGCGGGCGTCGCGCTCGGCCCGGCGGGCCGCCCGCGTCCGTCGCGTGGCCAGGTCCACCAGGCCGCTCACCGACAGGGCGGCCGCCAGGTAGGCGACGAGGGCCGCGACGTCGCGCGAGTCGGCCACGGAGAAGGTGTGCACCGGCGGCGTGTACTCCCAGTTGATGAGCGCGAAGCCGATGACGGCGGCCGCGAGTCCCTCGAGCACACTGCCCACGCCAGCTACCGCCAGCACGACGAGCAGGTGCGCGCTGATGGCCAGCGGCAGGTTGCGCGATCCCCCACCACCCAGCACCAGAGTCAGCGCCAGGAAACCGCCGACCCCGATCGCGCCCGCGGCGACCTCGCGACGCCGCCCGACCGGGTTGGTCCAGCGCCGCCGCGCCCGCGGCTGGGGCTCCGAGGTCCCCCCCTCGGTCGCGCCGATGACGTGGAGGTCGATCTCCCCCCGCGTCAGGGCTACGCAGCGCGCCACGACCGAGCCGTGCAGGAAGGTCGCCACGCGTGACTTGGGTGCGGCCGCCAGGAGCAGCTGGGTGGCGTTCTCGGAGCGCGCCACCGCCACCAGGCTCGTCGCCACGTCGGTGCCCACGACCTCCACGTAGCGGCCACCGAGCTCCTCGAGCAGGCCCACGGCCGCATCCAGACCGGTGCGTGTGGCGCTCAGACCGTCACCCCGCGTGACGTGCACCCCCACCAGCTCGGCGCGGGAGCGCGCGGCCATGCGTGCACCACGTCGGATGACCCGCTCGGCTGAGGTGTCCGCGGCGATGGCCACGACGATTCGTTCACGGGTCTCCCAGGTCCGCACGATCCCGTGACGTTCCCGGTAGTTCTGGATCTCGTCGTCGACGCGGTCGGCGAGCCAGAGCAGCGCCAGCTCGCGCAGGGCCGCCAGGTTCCCGGGTCGAAAGAAGTTGCTCAGCGCCGCGTCCACCCGCTCGGCCGGGTAGATGTTGCCGTGCGCCAGGCGGCGCCGCAGGGCCTCCGGCGTCTGGTCGACGAGCTGGACCTGCTCGGCCGCCCGCACCACCCGGTCCGGCACGGTCTCGCGCTGGGCGATGCCCGTGATGGCCTCGACGACGTCGTTGACGCTCTCGAGGTGCTGCAGGTTGACCGTCGAGATCACGTCGATCCCCGCCTCCAGCAGGTCCTCGACGTCCTCCCAACGCTTCTCGTGCTCCACGCCCGGAACGTTGGTGTGCGCCAGCTCGTCGACGAGCACGACGCTCGGATGGCGCGCCAGGACCGCCGGCAGGTCCATCTCCTCGAAGGTCTGGCCCCGGTACTCGACGCGCCGGCGGTCCAGGATGGTCAGCCCCTCCAGCCGGGCGGCCGTCTGGGCCCGACCGTGCGTCTCCACGTAGGCGACCACCACATCGGCGCCGCGGCTGAGGCGGCGAGCGCCCTCGTCGAGCATCGCGTAGGTCTTGCCGACACCCGGGGCGGCCCCGAGGTAGATGCGGAGCCTGCCGCGCACCCACGCCTCCTACTGCCGGCCGAGCCGGTCGAGCGCCAGGTTCAGCTCGAGCACGTTGACGACCGGCTCGCCCAGGATACCCAGGATGCGGCCCTGGGTGTAACGCTGGACCAGCGCCCGGACCAGGGCGCGGCGGAGGTGACGCGCCGCCGCGACGCGCGGGACCTGCAGGAGGGCATTGGCGATCGAGATGTCCGGGTCGAGCCCGGAGCCCGAGGTGGTGACGGCGTCGACGGGCACCGGTGTCCTTGGCGCCAGGTGATTGAAGGCGCGGTAGGCGCGAGCCAGCCGGGCCACACTGCGCAGCAGCACCGGGTTCGACGGGCCGAGGTTCGAGCCCCCCGAGGCCAGCGCGTCGTAGTGCGCCGCGCTGGGACGGGGCTGGAAGTACTGGGGCAGCGGCTGACCCGTCGCGTTGGTGAAGGCCTGGCCGATCAGCGCCGAGCCCACGGCGTGCCCGCGCGCGTACAGGAGTGAGCCGTTGGCCCGGCCGGGCATGCTCACCTGGGCCAGCCCGGTCAGCGCCAGCGGGTAGGCGAGCCCCGTGAGCACGCTGAGGCCCACGAGCATCGCCAGCGCCGCGCGGACGACTCGCCGCATCATCGCACCCCCAGCGCCGTGACGACGACGTCGATGAGCTTGATGCCGACGAAGGGCATCACCGCTCCCCCGAGCCCGTAGATCAGCAGGTTGCGTCGCAGGATCGCCGAGGCGCTCGCGGCCCGGAAGCGCACGCCCCGCAGGGCCAGGGGGATGAGGGCGACGATGATGAGGGCATTGAAGATGACCGCCGAGAGGATGGCGGAGTGGGGGCTCGACAGTCGCATCACGTTCAGAGCACGCAGCGCCGGGAACTGCGTGACGAACATCGCCGGCACGATGGCGAAGAACTTGGCGATGTCGTTGGTGATCGAGAAGGTCGTGAGCGAGCCCCGGGTGATCAGCAGCTGCTTGCCGATCTCCACGATCTCGATGAGCTTGGTCGGGTCCGAGTCGAGATCGACCATGTTGCCCGCCTCCTTGGCGGCCTGCGTGCCCGAGTTCATCGCCACGCCGACGTCCGCTTGGGCCAGCGCCGGGGCGTCATTGGTCCCGTCGCCGGTCATCGCCACCAGGTGCCCCCCGGCCTGCTCGCGCCGGATGAGGCTCATCTTGTCCTCCGGCGTGGCCTCGGCCAGAAAGTCGTCCACACCCGCCTCGCCCGCGATGGCTCGCGCGGTGAGCGGGTTGTCTCCCGTGATCATGACGGTGCGGATCCCCATGGCGCGCAGCTGCGCGAAGCGCTCGGCCATGCCTGGCTTGACGACATCCTTGAGGTGCACCACCCCGAGGATCCGGGTCGCGTCGGCCACCACCAGCGGGGTGCCGCCCTGCGCGCTGATCGCCTCGACGACGCCCGCGAGGTCCGCTGGGGTGGGGACTCCGCACGACTCGGTCCAGGCCGTCACCGCACTGCCCGCGCCCTTGCGGATCTGGCGGCCCGCGACGTCCACCCCGCTCATGCGCGTGTGCGCGCTGAAGGCGATGAGGCTCGCCTCGCCGGGCAGCTCGTCGGCCATGAAGTACGTGGCGTGCACGAGCTCCACGATCGAGCGGCCCTCGGGCGTCTCGTCCGAGAGGCTCGACCACAGCGCCGCCTCGGCGAGCGCCGTGACCTCGGCGCCACCGACCGGGACGAGGTCGACGGCCCGCCGGTTGCCGAAGGTGATCGTGCCGGTCTTGTCGAGCAGCAGCGTGGAGCAGTCACCCGCGGCCTCGACGGCTCGCCCCGACGTGGCGAGCACGTTGCGCTGCACGAGCCGGTCCATGCCCGCGATGCCGATCGCGCTGAGCAGGGCCCCGATGGTCGTCGGGATCAGGCACACGAACAGCGCGACCAGCACCACGATCGACTGCGTGGCGTGCGAGTAGGCGGCCAGCGGCTGCAGGGTGACGATCACGATGACGAAGACGAGGCTCAGCCCCGCCAGCAGGATGTCCAGGGCGATCTCGTTGGGCGTCTTCTGGCGGCTCGCCCCTTCGACCAGCGAGATCATGCGATCCAGGAAGGTCTCGCCCGGGTTGGACGTGATGCGCACCACGATGAAGTCCGACAGCACACGCGTGCCACCGGTCACCGCGGAGCGGTCGCCGCCGGACTCCCGGATCACGGGGGCCGACTCGCCCGTGATGGCCGACTCGTCGACGGTCGCGATGCCCTCGATGATCTCGCCGTCGCCCGGGATGATCTCGCCGGGCCCGACCTCGCACACGTCGCCCACGCGCAGCGCGGCCGAGGGCGTGGCCACGACCGTGCCGTCTCGGCGCACGTGGGCCACGGTGTCGGTGCGCGTGCGCCGCAGGGCGTCGGCCTGAGCCCGTCCCCGACCCTCGGCGACGGCCTCGGCGAAGTTGGCGAAGAGCACGGTAACGGCCAGCCACGCCACGGTCACGCCCGCGAAGACGTTGGTCGCGCTCGAGTTCGTGCCCAGGCCCTGGAGCCAAAAGAATGCCGCCAGCACCGTGACAACCTCGACGATGAACATCACGGGGTTGCGCACCAGGGTCCGGGGGTCGAGCTTGCGGAGCGCCTCGGCGCCCGCGCGCCGCACCAGGGTCGGGTCCCGGTGCGCTGCGGAGCGGGTAGCGGACACTGTGCTCATGACCCTCCTAGGCGTGCGTGACGAGGTGCTCGACGATGGGACCCAGCGTCACCACCGGGAAGTACGTCAGACCCACCACGATGACGGTCACGCCGATGAGGAGTGTCGCGAACAGCGCGGTGTCGGTGCGCAGGGTGCCGGCGCTGTCGGGGACCCGACCCTTACGGCCCAGGGAGCCCGCGATGGCCATGACGGGCACGATAAGGGCGAAGCGCCCGATCAGCATGCACGCGCCCAGGGCCGTGTTGAGGAACGTGGTGTTGCCGTTGAGGCCCGCGAAGGCCGAGCCGTTGTTGTTGGACGCGGAGGTGAAGGCGTACAGCATCTCGGTGAGCCCGTGGGCCCCGTGATTGAGCAGTGACGCGCGTACCGAGGGCAGGGAGAGGCTGAGGGCGGTGGCCACCAGCACGCAGGCCGGAACGATCAGGATGTAGAGCCCGATGAGCTTCATCTCGGCCGCCTGCACCTTCTTGCCCAAGTACTCCGGCGTGCGCCCCACCATCAGTCCGGCGATGAAGACGGACAAGATGGCCAGGATCAGCATCCCGTAGAGCCCGGAGCCCACCCCCCCGGGACTGACCTCGCCGAGCATCATGTTGACCAGGAGCACACCACCGCCCAGGGCGGTGTAGCTGTCGCTCATCGAGTCCACCGCGCCGGTGGAGGTGGCCGTGGCCGAGGCGTTGAAGAGGGCCGAGGGAGCTGCGCCGAAGCGCACCTCCTTGCCGGTCAGGTTGCCCCCCACGACGGTGGCGCTGGCGTGCTGGTCGATCCCGGGCCCCAGCAGGGGGTTGCCCTGGGCCTCGAGGGCCATGGCCGGCAGGACCGAGCCGACCCACAGCAGCGCCATGGCCGCCAGGATGGCCAGACCCTGACGCCGGCGCTCGACCATGACCCCAAAGGTCCACGCGAGCGAGAAGGGGATCACCAACAGCAGCCAGATCTCGAACAGGTTCGTGAAGCCGTTGGGGTTCTCGAAGGGATGTGCCGAGTTGGCGTTGAAGAAGCCCCCGCCGTTGGTGCCGAGATCCTTGATGACCTCCTGGCTGGCCACGGCACCCCCCGGGAGGCTCTGGCGCGCGCCGGCCAGCGTGTGCACGAGGTGCGGAGCGTTCAGGTTCTCGATGACCCCGCTGGCCACGAGCACAATCGCGGCCAGGGCCGCCACCGGCAGCAGCACCCGCACGGTGCCGCGCACCAGGTCCACCCAGAAGTTGCCCAGGGTCGCCGTTCGCGACCGCGACAGCGCGCGGATCAGCGCGACGGCCACGGCGATGCCGACCGCCGCCGACACGAAGTTCTGCACCGTGAGCCCGACCATCTGGGTCAGCAGCGACATCGCCGTCTCGCCGCTGTAGTTCTGCCAGTTGGTGTTGGTCACGAAGGACACGGCAGTGTTCCAGGCCAGCGGCGCGCTCGGGGCGCCCGCGTGGTCCGGATTGAGGGGCAGCCACGCCTGGAGCCGCTGGATCCCGTAGAGCACGAGCACCGACACCGCCGAGAAGGTCAGGAGGCTGGTGACGTAGCCGCGCCACGTCTGCTCGGACTCCGGGTCCACGCCGCTGACGCGGTAGAGCAGGCCCTCGACGGGTCGAAAGACGCGTTCGAGGCGCGAGGGCGTCCCCGCGTAGACACGCGCCATGTAGGAGCCCATCACCGGCACGCTGAGCGCCAGGGCGGCCACCACGACCAGGAGCTGGACCACGTCGTTGAGGGTCACGAGAAGCGCTCCGGGAACAGCAGGGCGTAGACCAGGTAGGCCGCCGCGGCCACCGCCACCACGAGCGAGATCACGTCGTCCAGGCTCATCGCCGGGTCTCGGCCGTCTCGTCGGCCTCGGCGTGGATCAGGCGCTCGCAACCCCGCGCCAGCAGTCCCATCAAGGCGAAGAATCCGATGGTCACGGCGACGTACACGATGTCGAGCACGGGGGCCTCCTTGCCTGCCAGACGAACCTACGGACGGGGGCGCTCGCCGAGCCCGGCTTTTGCGTTCTCGTCACGCCGGCGACGCGGAAATCCACGCCGTCGACACGGTGGGCCCGGCCGCGGGGCGGCCGCGCACGGTGGCCTATGATGCGCGGCCGTAACCTCCCCCGGTACCGAAAGGCCCGACCATGTCTCCTCGTGACCCCCAGCGCATCCGCAACGCGCGGCTCGCGAACCTGGTGATGTCCGCCGAGGAGGCCGCGGCCTTCATCGGCCCCGGCGACAACGTGGGGATGAGCGGCTTCACCGGCTCGGGCTACCCCAAGGCCGTGCCGGCGGCCCTGGTCGAGAGGATCAAGGCCTCCACGGCCCGCGGCGAGCCCTTCACGGTCGGTGTCTGGACGGGAGCCTCGACGGCCCCGGAGCTCGACGGGGCCCTGGCCGCCGCCGGCGGCATCGACCTGCGCATGCCCTACCAGTCAGATCCGGTGACCCGGGCCAAGATCAACGCGGGTGAGCTCGACTACCTGGACCTGCACCTCTCGCACGTCGCCCAGATGGTGTGGGAGGGCTTCTTCGGCCACCTCGACGTCGCCGTCATCGAGGTCGCCGGCATCGCGACCAACGGCGAGCTCATCGCCTCGTCGTCGGTGGGCAACAACAAGACCTGGATCGACATGGCCGACCGGGTGATCCTCGAGGTCAACTCCTGGCAGCCCATCGAGTTCGAGGGCATGCACGACATCTACTACGGCACCGCCCTGCCCCCGAACCGCCGGCCCATCCAGATCCTCGGCCCGTCGGACCGCATCGGCGTGCCGTACCTGCGCTGCGCGCCCGAGAAGGTCGTCGCCGTGGTCGAGACCCACGCCCCGGACCGCAACGCGCCCTTCAAGCCGGTCGACGACACCTCCCGGCAGATCGCCGGGCACGTGATCGAGTTCCTGACCCACGAGGTGCGCGCGGGCCGGCTGCCCGCCACGCTGCTGCCGCTCCAGTCGGGCGTGGGCAACATCGCCAACGCCGTGCTGGCCGAGCTGGACCGCGGCCCCTTCCGCCCGCTCACCGCCTACACCGAGGTCATCCAGGACGGGATGCTCGCCCTCCTGCGCTCGGGCACGCTGTCGTCGATCTCGGCCACCGCGTTCTCGCTCAGCGAGGACGGCGCCACCGAGCTGCGCGCGCACATCGCCGACTTCCGCGAGCGCATCGTCCTGCGACCCCAGGAGATCTCGAACCA
>JBMFWS010000031.1:0-17464 GCA_049965035.1 Acidimicrobiales bacterium | reverse complement strand
GGCGGAAAGATAGGTGTGCTCGTCCACGCCCAGGGCGCGCACCGAGCCCACGCGCCGTTGCGAGCCGACCTCGCGGGCCGGCCCGGCGGCCACGACCGCGGCCACAGCGGCCTCGAGGTCGTCGACGTGCCAGGAGGCGACGGGCCCCGCGGGGCACCAGCCCGATGTGCCGGTCGGCGCAGTCAAGTCCACGGAGGAGGGACTCTCGACGCTCGGGGCGACGTAGGTCGGCGTGGCTGCCGCGAGGTCGGCGACCGGGTACAGCACCGTCTTGACGCCGTGGTTCTGGCAGGATGCCCGGGGTCCTCCCCGGGGTCGGTGCGCCACGTGGCGGCGGCTCAGGTCGCCGGGTCGGCGCTGAGGTCGAGGGGTCCCGAGCGCAGGAGGACCGCCGAGACCACCGCGCCCAGGATAAACAGGCCCGCGGCCCACCAGAAGGCGATGATGTCGCCGTGCACGGTCGCGGCCGCCTGGCGCAGGGCCAGGGGACCGGTCCCGTGGAGGAAGGCGCGGGTGCCCGCGCTGACGGCGATGGTGTTGAGCAGCGCCGTGCCCATCGAGCCCCCGACCTGCTGGAACGTGTTGACGCTGGCCGAGGCGACCCCGGCATCCCCGCCGCGCACCCCAGCCGTGGCGCTGGCGATGGCGGGGGCGAAGACCAGCCCGAGGCCCAGCCCCGCCAGGATCAGGCCCGGCAGGACCGAGGTCAGATAGGCCGCGTGCAGCGGCAGGCGGGTGAAGAGGATGAGCCCGAGGGCCGTCAGCACCATCCCGGCGGGCACCAGCGGCCGCGGGCCCACCATGCCGAGCAGGCGCGCGCTGGCGATGGCCGCGGTCACCGCCAGGGCCCCCACCATGGGCAAGTAGGCGATGCCGGTGCGCAGCGGCGAGTACCCGTCCAGGTTCTCCAGGTAGTAGGTGAGGAAGAGCGAGACGCCAAAGAGGCCGGCGCTGGATAAGAAGAGCGCCGCGAGCGACCCGCCCCGGGTGCGGTGCACCACGATGCGCAGGGGCACCAGGGGGTGGCGGCTACGGCGCTGCCAGGCGACGAAGCCGATCAGCAAGACGACCCCGAGGACCAGGCTGGCCACGGTCACCGCGTCGCCCCACGAGGCGGTGACCGCGTTGGCGAACCCGTAGACGACCAGGAAGAGCCCGCCGCCCCCGAGCAGCAGGCCCGGCAGGTCGAGAGGGTCGTGCGTGGCCGGCCGGCCCCGCGGCACCAGGGCCAGGACTCCGACCAGGGCGATGAGCCCGAACACGACGTTGACGTAGAGCGTCCAGCGCCACGAGACCCACTGGGTGAGGGCGCCGCCGACGATCAGCCCAATGGCCGCGCCCGAGCCGGCCAGGGCCCCGTAGATCGCGAAGGCTCGGGCCCGCTCGGCCGGCGCGACGAAGGTCGTGGTCAAGGCGGCCAGGGCGGCCGGGGCCAGGACGGCGGCGAAGGCTCCCTGGACCGCCCGGGCCGACACCAGCATGGCGAAGGACGTCGCGGCTCCTCCGACCGCGCTGGCCACGGCGAAGCCGACCAGCCCGATCAGCAGCGCCGTGCGCCGTCCCCACCAGTCCCCCAGGCGCCCCCCGAGCAGCAGCAGGGCGCCGAAGGCCAGGGCGTAGCCCGTGAGCGGCCACTGGCGCAGGGCGGTCGCGAAGTGCAGGGCGGCCTGGGCCTGCGGCAGTGCGATGTTGATGATCGTGACGTCGAGGGCCACCATCAGCTGGACGAGGCCGAGCACGGCCAGCGTCCACCACCGGCGGCGGTGGACGGGGCTGGTCATGCTCGGGGGCGGCGCGGCCGGTGGCGCGCCGTCGTCGCTCACGACGGTCGGGCCTTCAGGGCATCGATCAGGGCGGGCAGGACCTTCTGGACCTCGCCGACGATGCCGAGGTCGGCCACCTGGAAGATCGGCGCGTCGGGGTCCTTGTTGACCGCGATGATCGCCTTGGACCCCTTCATGCCGACCAGGTGCTGGGTCGCCCCCGAGATGCCGCAGGCCAGGTAGACCAACGGCTTGACGGTCTTGCCGGTCTGGCCGACCTGGCGGGCGTAGGGCACCCAGCCGGCATCCACGATCGCCCGGCTGGCGCCGGCCGCCCCGTGAAGCAGGTGGGCCAGCTCGTCGATCCAGGCGTAGTTGGCCGCCTCGCCGAGTCCCCGCCCGCCGGCCACCACCACGGCCGCGTCCTCGAGCTGGGGTCCCTCGCGGACCTCCTCGTGGCGCGCGACCACCCGCGCGGCCCCGACCGGCCCCACGTCGCCCGCCGGGGCGGCGACGACCGCGGCGGGCGCGGCGCCCGCCGACTCGGCAGCAAAGGACTTCGCGCGCACCACGAAGATGCCCGGGCCCGCACCGGTGAAGCGGGCGTGGACCAGCTGGGCGCCCCCGAAGACGGGGTGCTCGCTGACCAGACTCTCGCCGGCCGTCAGGCCGGTCACGTTGGTCAGGACCGGGCGGTCCAGGCGCGCCGAGAGTCGACCGGCGATGTCGCGGCCGTCGTAGCTGGCCGGGACGAGGATCGCGTCGGGGGCGTGCGCCGCCACCAGCGTCGCCAGGGCCGCGGCAACCGGGGCGCCCGGCAGGGCGTCGCCGACGTCGCCGACCTGGTAGAGGGTCGTCGCTCCGTACTCGCCCGCCTGGGCCCCGTGGTCACCCCCGCCCCAGGTGACGGCGGCCACCTCGGTGGCCAGGCCCCGCGCTACGCTCAGCAGCTCCAGCGTGGTGGCGGTCAGTTCCGCGCCCGAGGGCTCGGCGACCACCCAGATCGTTCCCAGTGTCATGACCCCTCCTAGAGGACCTTGATCGACTCGAGGAAGGCAACGATGCGCGCGGCACCGTCACCCTCATCCACGTGCTTCTCGCCCCCGGCGCGCGCCTCGGCGGCCGTCACGTCGACGATGGCCTGGCGCGCCCCGGCGGGGCCGACCTGGCCCTCCAGGCCCAGGTCGGCGACGCTGAGCTGCTCGACGGGCTTGGACTTGGCCGCCATGATCCCCTTGAAAGAGGCGTAGCGGGGCTCGACGACCCCCGCGGTCAAGGTGACGACGGCGGGCAGCGGCGTGGTGACCTCGTCGTAGCCGGCCTCGGTCTGGCGATGGACGCTGAGCGTCGTCCCCTCGACGGCGACCGACGTGGCGAAGGTCACCGAGGGCCACGCGAGCAGCTCGGCCAGCTGGACCGGCAGCGTCCCGGTGTAGCCGTCGGAGGACTCGGTCGCCGCGAGCACCAGGTCGGGCGCCACGCGGCGCAGGGCGGCGGCCAGCACCTTGGCGGTGCCGAGCGCGTCGGTGCCGCGCAGCGACTCGTCGCTGACGACGATGGCCTTGGCCGCGCCCATGGCCAGTGCGTTGCGGATGCCGGCCAGATCGGCCGACGAGCCCATCGAGACCACGGTCACCTCGCCGCCGCCAGCGCGGTCGACGAGCTGCAAGGCCATCTCGACACCGTAGGTGTCGGCCTCATCCAAGATGAGCTTGCCCGACCGGTCCAGGTTGTAGCTGGCGTCCAGCGACTGGGGGGCGGTCGGGTCAGGGATCTGCTTGACACAGACGACGACGTTCATGCTCCTCAATCTAGGTCAGACGCGCGAACCCCCCAGTAAGTCCCGCCGCGCGAGGGCGCGCGCGGGCGCGTCGGTGATGATCGCGTCCACGCCCCAGGCCAGGCACGAGTCGAGGTCGGCGGCCTCGTTGACCGTCCAGCAGTGGACCGCCAGGCCTCGCGCGTGGGCCCGCGCCACGAGCGCCGCGTCGAGGGCGCCCAGCGGCGGGTTGACGCCGGCCAGCCCCAGTGCCGCGGCGCGCGCCAGCGCGGCGACGACGTCGTCGCCCTCATCGAGCAGGCCGTCGACGGGATCGCTGGCGACCAGGGCAGCCGCCGTCTCCCAGGCGAAGCTCGAGTAGCGCACGCGCCCGGCCGCGCCGGCGCGCGCGACGACGGCGCGCACCGCCGTCGCCAGGTCGGCGGCGTCCTGGGTGACCGGCTCGCCCTCGCCGGGCCCGTTCTTCACCTCCACGTTGACGATCAGGGCGCCGCAGGCGTCGAGGGCCGCGGCGAGCGTGGGCACGGTGACGGGCAGGTCGGCGCGCACGCTGGTGGCGATCACGCGGCCGTCCACCACGGGGTCGTGGCACACGATGAGCGCCCCGTCAGCGCTGCGCCGCACGTCCAGCTCGACCCCGTCGACCCCGAGAGCCTCGGCGGCCGCGAAGGCGGCCAGGGTATTCTCCCCGGCCCGGTCGTGCACCCCCCGATGCGCCCATACCTGCGTCATGACGCCAGTCTGGCAGCGAAAAAGCCCTTGTGAAACTCTTCACCACCCTCTAGACTGGCGGGGCCGGTTAACCCCCCGCTCCGACCGGCGAAGGACCCCAAGATGTCACTGATGTGGAACCGCACCTACGCGTGGGACGACGCGGAGTGGCGCAGCCGAGCCGCGTGCCGCGACACCGAGCCGGACCTGTTCTTCCCCATCGGGACGACCGGACTGGCCACCGACCAGATCGAGTCGGCCAAGCGCGTGTGCGACAAGTGCGACGCCCAGAAGCTGTGCCTGGAGTTCGCGCTGGCGACCAACCAGGAGTCCGGCGTGTGGGGCGGCACGACCGAGGACGAGCGCCGCAAGCTGCGCAAGCAGTGGCTGGCCGCACGCCGGCGCGCCAACCAGCACTAGCGTCCCGCGCGACGCACGTGCCGCGCTAGCGCCACGCGACCAGGGGCACCTCGACGCGCACCAGCGTGCCGCCCCCCCGCTCGATGCCCATCGTCGTGACGTCGATCTGACCCCGCAGCTGCGTGCGCACCAGGTCGCGCACGATCGACAGCCCGAGGCTCGTCGGCGCGTCCAGGGAGAACTCGGCCCCCACGCCCACGCCGTTGTCGCGCACCTCGGCCACGGCGTGCTCGCCGTCGCGGGCCAGGCGCAGCGTGACGACCCCGACCGGGTCGGGGTCGTCGACGGTGAAGTCGACGAACGCGTGCTCGACGGCGTTGGTGAGCAGCTCGGCTAGCACCACGGCGAGCGGCGTCGCCACGTCGGTAGACAGCACGCCGAGCTCGCCGCTGACCACGATCTCGACGGGGTGCAGGGCCAAGACGGTGTCCTCGACCAGCAGGACCAGCGAGCGCACGATCTCGTCGAAGGACACGTCCTCGCCCGGCTCACGGCTGAGCACCTCGTGCACGACGGCGATGGAGCGCACCCGTCGCTCGGCCTCCAAGAGGGCGGTCCGGGTCTCGCGCTCGGCGCTGCGGCGCGCCTGGAGGCGCAGCAGTGACGAGATGGTCTGCAGGTTGTTCTTGACGCGGTGGTGGACCTCGCGAACCGCGGCCTCCTTGCTCAGCACCACCCGGTTGAGGCGGCGCAGGTCGCTTACGTCACGCACCAGGACCATGACCGCGGTGGGGCGCTCGGCCTCCAGGAGCGGCACGCAGTGAAAGACGATGGCCACGTCGATGCCGCGGTCGAGCTCCTCGAGGGTCGGCATGGCGAAGGCCCGGGCGCGCTCCAGGGCCCGCAGGTGCAGGCCCAGCTCGGGCAGGGTGCGCCCCTCGACCGAAGCCGAGACCCCCACGCGGTGCAGCGCGTTGATGGCGTTCGGGGTCGCGAAGTCGACCCGGCCCGCGCCGTCGAGCAGGATGATGCCGTCGCCCACGCGCGGCAGGCCCGGCCCAGCCACGTCGTCCTCGCGGAACGGGAACGTCGAGGCGGCCACCATGTCGCAGAGGCGCACGAAGATCGAGAGGTAGGCCTGCTCGTAGAGCGAGGACGGCCCCCGCATCGGCCCCTGGAGGCGCACCAGGGCGGCGACAACCGCGCCGCTCACCCGCACCGGGACGGCCCACACCAGCGTCGGCTCGCCGATCACCTCGGGCGACGCGTAGCCGGTGACGCGCTCGCCCTCGGCCAGGGCCCGGCGCACCAGGGGCCAGTCGTCTCCCCGGTGGGCCGTGCCCACCAGGTCGGCGGTGATCACCGTGGCGCGGTTATTGGGTCGCACCTGGCCCAGCACCACCAGCTCGCCGACCTGGCCAGCGATGGGAGCCATCAGCACCAGGTCGGAGAAGGCCAGGTCGGCCAGGAGCGACCACGACGCGGTCAGGCGCAGCAGGTGGTCGATGGTCGCCTCGTCGAGACCGGCCCGAGCGGCCGCCAGCTCGGCCAGGGTGGCCACTAGTGCCCGCGCAGCGGGACGAGGACGCGCTGGCGCGCGCTGTAGGAAGCGAGCTGCGTGATCCCGCGCGCCTCGAGCAGATCAGCCAGGTCGCCCACGCGCTCGCTGACCCGCTGGAGGCGGTGGGCGTCGGAAGCGGTGGTGAACGTGGTCCCCCGCGCGACCAGCCGGTCCAGGAACCCCTCGGCGGGGTACTGCTCGGCGGCGGGCTTGGACCAGCCGGCCGAGCTGCACTCGACCGAGACGTCCGCGGCCGCGGCGGCCGCGGCCATGGCGTCCCAGAAGCCCGTCGGGTCGCCCGGCCGGTAGCCGGCCACCTTGATCAGGTCGGGGTGGGCCAGCACGTCGACGGCCGAGCACGCGATGAGCTCCTCGAGGGCCGTGGTGTAGTCGGTCCAGCAGCGGTCCACGTCGCGGACCTCCCACTGGGCCATCGGGATCGGGTTGTCGATGTCGTCGAAGCCCCAGCTACCCAGCCAGTGGACCGACCCGATGAGCACGTCGAAGGGGTACTGGGCCAGCAGCTCGCTGACCACGTCCATCTGGTCGCGGTAGTAGTCGACCTCCAGGCCGATCTTGACCGGCAGGCCCTCGTCCTTGGCCCGCTGGGCCAAGGTGACGTAGTCGTCGAGGCGGTTGCGCGCGGTGAAGGCCATGTAGTCGCCCATGACGGGGCTGGTGACCTCGTCGGGGTAGCGCTCCCAGAAGGGCCCCACGGCGTCGGTCACGTCGACGAAGCGGTGGGCGTGCTCGGTCAGGGCCAGCTCGCCCACCCCCGCCGCCGCGGCCGCCTCGCAGTACGCCGCGATCTGGTCCAGGCGGTACCAGATCGAGGAGTCCTCGTGGGGCCACAGGTGCAGGTGGTAGTCGAGCACGTCAGGTAGCGCCGAAGCCGACCGAGCGGCCCGTGGCCACGCCGACCTCGACGAAGGCCATGCGCGAGGCGGGCACGCCGACGCGGCGGCCCTTGCGGTCGGTCAGCCACAGCACCCCGTCGCTGGCCAGGATCGCCTCGATCTGGGCCACGAGCTCGTCGCGGTCCGTGTCGTCGCTCAGCTCCACGTCGAGCTCCCGCATCGACTGCACGATCCCGATCCGGATGTCCATGAGCCTCCTCGCCGCGCCACCTCGTCCCCATGTTACGGCTCGCGGGCCCCAGGGAGTCGGGCCAGACTCCCGTCACGAGTGGGCGTCCACCATGGCGGGTCACCGCGCCGGCGACGACGTGGCGTCGATCCCTCCCTGCTCGGCGGCTTCGACCACGCCCTCGGGGGGGCCGACGTGGCCCGGACCTCCCGCAACCGGCGCGCCGCGACCCTCGACGGCATCCGCCGCCACTCCTGGAGCCAGCCCGCGCCGGCTCCCCCCGAGGGCGAGGTCGTCAGCGGAGCCGTCATCTCCAGGAACGGAGCCAGGTCTCGTCGACCTCCCCGAGAGGCTGGTGAGTTTCCCCAGGGGTGTCACACCGACGCCGTACCTTGGGACTCCAGATCCGAGACGCCAGGAGCTCAGCAGTTGAACCAGCCGAGTGGACGCTGTCCTACGCCGTCGTCGATGATGTCGGCCCGTCCACGTAGCGAGTCGCCAGCTTCCCCACGCCGACAAAACGCGCCCGGTCAACGCCACGTCGTTCAGGCGCTGGTGGACCACACGTCGCCCGCCATGGCCGCGCACGACGCCCGATGGAGCGACCAGACGATCCGGGCCGCCTGGGAAGAGGCCACGACCAAGATCGACGGAGGTCGCTGCGAGCCCGACGGGGTGCTCGACGCGGAGGGACGACGATCTGACGCGGCGGGGAGTCGCCAACGGTCACGCAGGCGGCGCCACGTGGTCTGGCCAACGGATCGTGCGGCCCGTCACCGACCGAGGGTAATCAGAGGCGGTGCTGAGAATCGGCGATGGCGCACGCAGAGCTACGCCGACTGCGTCAACTCCAGTCACGGCAGACTGTGGGCAAGGAACCATGAGGGAACGTGACATGACCATCGATCGACGTGGGGAATGGACGGCCACCATGCGAGGCAATCCCGCTCCCGATGGTCTGGTCTACGCCCATCGGCTGACGCCACCGCCCACAGTCGAACCACGACTCATCTCCCGAGAGCAGCGCGAGGAGCTCGAGGATCAGACGCTGGCCGGAGGCGCCACGCACGCGTCCGGGGCCGGGAACCGCGCCATCGAGGAACCGCCGGACCCCCTGCGCACCTGCTTCGAGAGGGATCGCGACCGCATCTTGCACTCCAACGCGTTTCGTCGACTCGCCGGCAAGACACAGGTCTTCATCTTCCCGACCGACCACCAGCGGACCCGCTTGACCCACGCCTTGGAGGTCACGCAGGTGGCCACCGCCGTTGCTCGAGCAACGGGGATGAACGTCGCGCTCGTCGAGGCGATCGCCCTGGGACACGACTGTGGCCACGGTCCCGGTGGTCACGCCTCCGAGGAGGCTTTCGACCTGTTCATTCCCGGTGGCTACCACCACGCCGTCTGGGGAGCCGACGTCGTTCTCCAGCCCCTGAACCTGTGCCAGGAGACCCTGGACGGCATCCGCAACCACTCGTGGTCCCGGCCCACTCCGGCGACGCCCGAGGGAACCGTCGTGAGTTGGGCCGACCGATGCGCGTACAGCGCTCATGACCTGGAGGACGCCGTCAGCGCCGCCATCGTCAGTCCTGACGCTCTGCCAACGTCGGTGAGCAGCGTCCTGGGCGTGACGCGCTCGTCTCAGCTTCGATCGCTGATCGGCGCTTTGGTGTCGAGCATCAACACCACGGGACGTATCGGCATGGACTCACGGCACGCCGACGCGCTCGCCGAACTTCGAGCCTTCAACTATCAACACATCTACAACCGACCGGAGTCACTTCGTCAGGGCGAAGCGGTCGTAGCCGTCTTGAAGGCCCTCGTCGAGAAGTTCGCCGCTTCACCCCAGCTGCTGCCCGACGACGTTCGTGATCCCGATGATGCACTCGCGGCGGCGGTCACCTACGTGGCCGGAATGACGGATCGATTCGCCTTCGAGACTGCGACTCGGCTGCTCGGCTGGTCGGCCCGAGCGCTCCCGCAAGGCATCTCCTTGCCTGCCTGAGCCGCCGGGCGCCTCGGAGCTCGCGTCGGCTCAGTGGTGAGGGAGGCACGTCCAACCGAGATGTCCCCCGCCGGCGGGCGTCCATCCCCCTCACCCACCCGAGCGTGAACTGCAGCCTCGACCCGGGCTCACGACGTACCGGCAGGCGCCGATGATCTCGACGGCTGCCTCGGCCCTCGTTCGAGTACGCGCACGGCCCCGCGAGAGCCGAACTGGGCCCGAGGACTGCCTCTGGACTGGCACCGCTCGCCGGCAGCGTCGGGGTAGGTATGCCGGCGTCCGGTTGGCTGGGCGGCGCCCGCTCTCCCCGCCCAATCCCTCGACCCGTCGCGCCGTGGCCAGACCCCCCGGGCACGAAGTCGGCCCGACGGACGTGCCGACGAGCGAACTTGACGGATCACGCGGGATATGGCAATATGTAGATGTCTCTATATTCTCGACGTCAGGTGATGTCCGCAATGGTCGCAACGATGGATGCAGTTCGCGGCAACGAGCCGATGGCCACGCAACGGGCGACGGCGCTCGCCGAGTTGCTGGGCACGCTGGGTGACCCCACGCGGTTGCGCATTCTGACGTCTCTGGACGGCGTGTGCGTGCCCGTGACGGCGATTGTGCGGGCCACCGGTTTGCGTCAGCCCACGGTGTCGCATCACCTGCGGATTCTGCGGGATCGCGGCCTCGTCGTCGCCGATCGCCGTGGTGGGTTCATTTACTACTGCTTGACGACCGGAGGCCTGCGTGACGCGTTGGACGTGCTGGAGCGGTTGGCCGGCGAACCGGGGGCCGGGTAATGGCCGATGCCACCGTGCTCTACTGTCGAGCAGGCTGCGCCACGTGTGAGTGGATGTCACGGTGGCTCACCACCTGGCGCGTGCCTTTCGAAGTGCGCGACGTGCTCACCGACCAGAGTTCAGCGAAAGAATTGGCCGACCGCGGATTTGCGACCCTCCCAGTCACAGTGACGCCAGACGGGCACGCCGCTGCCGGTGCCGATCCCGCAGCCTTGTTTTCCGCACTGCCCAGCTGGCCGCGGCGGCCAGGTCCTCCGGCGAGCATCGGGACGCACGACGATGAATCGGGACGTTCGACGATGATGCCCTGGAACGGCGGATGGGCAATCTTCGTGGCATTCCCGCTCACCATGATTCTGTGCCTGGCCGTTACAGCGACGCTCGCGCGATCTTCGAGTCGAGGAGGCCGGCTCACGGGCGCTCCCGACATCTTCTGGCGCGACGACCGCGACCCCCAGCCCTCGCGTAGGGGCCGGGCGGGTCAGGAGCCAGCAGATCCCCTGCTCCTCCTCGGTGAGCGCTACGCCCGCGAACACAGTGACCAGGCGGCATTCGAGCGAGCGCCTGAGGGACTACGTCGAAGCGCCCGGGCGAAGTGCACCTCTACACCGTCCGCCACGGCGGCGACGCGCCCTTCGGCACGGGCATCGACCGCGGTGACCACATGACCGAGCACGGCGGCTTCGTCGTTCACTTCTTCGACCACGCACTCGTCGATCGCGTGGCGGAGGGCTTGACCAGCCCCGCAGTCTTCGCTGTCGAAGAAGGCGAACTGCCGCGACGTCTATGGCGTGTCACTCAACGCCAGGCCAATGTCCCAACCCTTTCGAACCCCCAATAACCCCATGAGAAAGACAGCACCAGTGAGCAACCCCACCAACCCCACCGCCGTCCGAGTTGACGATGGCGTCGACCTGCTCCTCCCCCTGCAGACGCCTCTCGAGGTACTCGACGCCTTCGTCGCCTCCTGCAACATCGGCGAATGCGGGTGCGGTGACAGCTTCGTCTCGCGCATCACCGGCGTCGAGCTGTTCGACGAACCTGGACAGCGGCGAGTGCGAATCAACGGAAACGTCACACCCGACGAGGTTCTGACCGAACTCGCCGCCACGTCGCTGTCAAAGCAGTCCTGAGACCCCCGGGGTCCCCGCCGAAAGGTGGAGCCCAGTAGTCGACCGGCGCGTTCGCCAAGTGGATGCGGCCAAATGGCGGGGTTGTCGGCACCTCCGGACGTGGCCTAACTCCGTCCCTCCAGGAGGCGTCCGACAACGCCACCAACCGGTTCACCACGTAGGAACGAGCCAAGAGCCGGTGAGGGCCGACCCATCGCCGACGTGTGCCACGACGTCGAAGACGCCGTCTCGGCCAACGTCGTGGTCCCCGGCCAGCTGCCGAGCGCCGGGGTCGACGTCATCGGCGGGCAGTGCGGCGAGCAGCGGGGCTCTCATGCGGGCGATGATCGCCACCACCGTCGCCACGGGCTGGATCGGCCTCGATGCGCGCCACGCCGACGCGCTGGCGGCCTTCCGCCAGTTCAACGACGACCGCATCTCCCGGCGCCCGACCTCGCGGGCCCCGGCCGGCCGCGTGGTCGACATGCTGCGCGCGCTGGTCGAGCACGACGCGAGCCACCCCGAGCACCTCGAGGAGGGTGAGGGCGACTCCGTGGTGCGCGCCGTGACCTACGTCGCGGGCCTGACGGACCGCTTCGCGGGCCGCCAGGCAGTCGACCGGCTGGCGTGGCCCGAGTCGCGCTTGCCCACGGGGATCGACCGCTAGGCACATAGACTCGTCGCGTGTCGCGCCGGGTCTACATTGCGCTCGTGGTGGCCCTCGGCGTCACCATCCTCGTCGCGGGCACGGCCCTGGTCGTCGTGCTGCACGACCGCGGGCGGCCCCACCCCGCGACCCTCCTGCGCCCGACCGGCATCCCGGCCGCGGTCACGACCCTCGAGGCCAACCTCATGGCCCTCTCGCCCGTGCCGGTCCGACCCGCCACGCCCTTCACCCTGGTCGACCAGAACGGCCGCACCGTGTCGCTCGCCCAGTTCCGCGGGCACCCCGTCGTGCTCAACTTCATGGACCCGCACTGCACCGACATCTGCCCGCTCGTCTCCCAGGAGCTGCGCGACGCCGCGGTCGACTTGCCGGCCCGCGCGCGCTCCACGGTGTTCCTGGCCATCGACGTCAACCCCTACGTGCGCACCCCGGCCGGGCTGGACACCTTCAGCCGCGCCCACGGGCTCACCCAGATCGCGACCTGGCACTTCCTGGCCGGGCCGTTGGCCACGCTGCGCGCCCTGTGGCACGCCTACGGCATCCAGGTCATCTCGCGCGGGCCGACCGCCGACGTGGTCCACACGTCGCTGACCTACTTCATCGGGCCCCGGGGCCACCTGCGCTACGTGGCCGCGCCTCAGGTCGACCACACGGCGGCCGGCGTGGCCTTCCTGCCGGCCAGCCAGCTGCGGGACTGGGGCCAGGGGATCGCCGCGGTCGCCGCGTCCCTCGTGCGCTGAGCTAGCGGCGCGCGGCGCGCGCCAGGTCGATGCCGGGCATCGGGCCCCCACGCATCCACGCCAGGCGCTGCTCGGTCGTGCGCACAGCGACGTGCTCGTGGGGCAGGATCCAGAAGCGCCCCGTGACGACGGCGTCGGCGACGGCGTCGGCCACCTCGGCCGGGTCGATGCCGGCCGCCACGGCCGCGCGCGCCGCGGCCCGCGCGGCCTCGTCGACCGGGACGGCGGCGCGCAGGGCGGGCGCCATGGCGCGGTCCGACTCGGCGATCTGGGTGCGCACGAAGCCGGGGCACAGCACCGAGACGCCGACGCGCGAGCCGCGCGCCACCAGCTCGTGGGCGACCGACTCGGCCAGCCCGACCACCGCGAACTTGGAGGCGACGTAGGGACCCATCCCGGGGACGCCGCCCAGTCCCGCGAGGGACGCCGTCATCACCAGGTGCCCCTCGTCGCGCTCGAGCATCTCGGGCAAAACCGCGTTCATCACGTTGACCACGCCTCCCACGTTGATCGACAGCACCCAGTCCCAGGCGACCCGGGGCGCGAACAGCGCCGGGCCGCTGGCGACGCCCGCGTTGGCGAAGGCCAGGTGCAGCGGGCCGAGGTCGGCGCGCGCGTGCGCCACCGCCGCCGTGACGTCCTCTTCACGGGCCACGTCGGCCACGATCGCCCGCGCGCTGTCGCCCAGCTCGGCCAGCGCGGCCTCGAGGGCCGCCTCGTCGCGGTCCACCAGCGCGACGCGCATCCCCGCGGCGACCAGGCGCCGCGCGGTCGCCAGGCCGATGCCGCTCGCCCCGCCGGTGATGAGGGCGCGGCGCCCGCTCAGCTCCACGGCCTAGACCAGCTTGAGCTCGCGGCGGTAGACCCGCGCGGGCCCCTGCTTCTCAATCGTCGCGGCCAGGGCGGCGAAGACCTGGGCCGACTCGCGCTCGGGCTCGAAGGCGACGACCGGGTCGCCGAGGTCCCCGCCCTGGCGCAGCACCGGGTCCAGGGGGATCTGGGCCAGGAGGGGCACGCCGAGCTCGCTGGCCAGCTGGGCGCCGCCACCGGACCCGAACAGCTCGTAGCGCACGCCATCGTCGCCGGTGAACCAGCTCATGTTCTCGATGACCCCGCGCACCGCGAGCTTCAGGGCGCGCGCGGCGTAGGCCGAGCGCTGGGCGACGCGCTGGGCGGCCGGCTGGGGCGTGGTCACGACGTACATCTCGATGCGCGGGATGACCTCGCTCACCGTGAGGGCGACGTCGCCGGTGCCCGGCGGCATGTCGATGAGCAGGTAGTCGGGCTCGTCCCACCAGGCCTCTGAGACCAGCTGCTCGATCGCCTTGTGGAGCATCGGCCCGCGCCAGATGACCGGCTGGGCGTCAGGGACGAAGTAGCCCATGGACACGCAGCGCACTCCGTGGACGAGCGTGGGGATGACCGTGTCGCCCAGGACAATCGGGTCGTGGTCCCCCCCGAGCATCTTGGGCAGCGAGAAGCCGTAGACGTCGGCGTCCAAGACGCCGACCTGGTGGCCGCGCTGGGCCAGGGCGATGGCCAGGTTCACCGTGATCGACGACTTGCCCACGCCCCCCTTGCCCGAGGAGATCCCGAGCACGCGAGTCTTGGCCAGCTTGTCGAGGAACGACGGGGTGGCCCCGCCGTGGGTGTGGGAGTGGCCGTCCTCGTCGCTGGCGGGCGCCGTCATGTGCCCGCGCAGGAAGTTGCGCAACCCTAGGCGCTCGTCGTCGCTCATGACCCGCACCTCGACGCGGGCGCCGGGCGCGACGTCGGCGATCTCCTCTTCCAGCCAGGCGCGGTTGGGCCACTCGAGCACCGGGAGCACCAGCTCAACGCGGGGATGGGGACCGGACTCGTCGATCGCGCCGAGGAAGCCCAGCTCGCTCAGCGATCGCACCAGCTGGGGCTCTTTGATAGCGCCCAGGGCGCCGCGCAGGTCACTCACGAGTGGTCTCCTTCTCCCCCGCGCCAGGTTACTGTCGCGGCACCGCGGCGATCCTCGTAGACTCCCAGCGTGAGTCAGACGGACCTGGATCCCGGCCTGTTCGACGCCACGGTCTCGAGTCTCACCCACTCCTTCGGGGACCGCACGCGGCGAGCCGTCTACCTGTACGTGCGCGAGAACCCCGGCGCCACCGCGACGACGCTGGCCGAGCACTGCGGCGTGCACCCCAACGTCGTGCGCCACCACCTCGAGCGCCTGGTCGAGGGCGGCTACGTGGTCGCCGAGCCCGTCCACCGCTCGACCGTCGGGCGCCCGGCCAAGGGCTATCGCGCCCTGGAGAATGCCGGCACCATGGAGGCGCTGGTGCGCCGCGACGCGCTGCTCGTGGCCCTGCTCGAGCGCGCCCTCGGGCGCCTGGGCCCGGACCTGGCCGAGGCCATCGCCCACGAGGTCGGCGTCGAGTACGGGCGGGGCCTGTCGGGCGACGTGACCTGGGACACCCGGCGCCCGATCAAGGCGGCCCTGGCCTCCATCGCGGGCCTGCTCAGCGCCCACGGCTACGCCGCGCGCGCCGAGTACGACGGTGACGAGATCGTCGTGGTGGCCGAGACCTGCCCCTTCGGCGTGGCTGCGCAGAACCACCCCATGCTGTGCGCCGTGGACCGCGGACTGCTGGCCGGCATGCTCGAGGGCGTCGGGCCGCACCGCAGCGCCGTGACCCTGACCTCCCGGGCCGACGGCGCCGACGCCTGCCGCCACCGCCTCGGCTAACCAGCCGCGACCGCCCGGCGACGGGCGACCGGCGCCGTGCCGCGCCCGCGGCGAGGGTGCGGGCCTCAGCGGGCCGGCGAGCGCACCCGCACGGCGAAGCGGCGCCGCTGCCCCAGCGCCCCGGCGCGCAGGCTGATCCACCCCGACACGACGCCCGTGGCGGACCCCGGCAGACGCCACGTGCACGTGAGTGCCCCGTGGGCTCCCCGCGTGCGCGCTCGGAGGGCCAGGCGCCGGCCGCGCAGCGTGGCGACGCACGCGCCCACCAGTCCGGGAACCCCCGCGGGTCGCGGCACTAGCGTCACGCGCAGCGCGCCGCGCGACGCCAGGGCGCCCACGACCCGGCCCCGCGCGTCGAGGGCGCGCACCTGGAGCGTGGCGCCCGTGAGGACCGGCGCGCTCGGGGGCGGGGGCGTCGCCAGCGCCTGCTCGATCGCGCTCAGCGGGGCGCGCACCACGCCCTGGCCGTAGGTCGCCAGGTACAGGTAGCCGCCGCTGTCGACGGCCTGGTGGACGAAGCGCGCGCGCAGGTCGCCCGAGATGTCCACCCAGGCCGTCTGGCCCGACACCTGCGCGTAGACCCCCTCGGTGGTCGAGGCCACCA
Organism: Acidimicrobiales bacterium; assembly: GCA_049965035.1. Taxonomy (GTDB): domain Bacteria; phylum Actinomycetota; class Acidimicrobiia; order Acidimicrobiales; family RAAP-2; genus RAAP-2. Next base: position 1,565 of record JBMFWS010000031.1, on the reverse strand, counting down.
GCAGGTGGGGGGTGACCGACGTGACGGCCGCCAACGACTCGACGCCGGGCCAGAGCTCCGAGGCCACGACGGTGGCCAGCGCTGGCAGTCCGGTGCTGTCGGGCACGAACGTGCGGCCCCCGTCGTGGCTGACCAGGACGCCGGCGTTGGTCCCCACGTAGAGCGCCCCGTCGAGGAACGCGACGCTCGAGGGGAACGAGCCGACGTCGACCGTGAGCCACGTGGCCCCCCCGTCGAAGGTCACGTGGAGGGCACCGGCCGTCGGGTAGGCACCGGCGTCGTGCGTGCCCACGACCACGTGGGCCGCGTCGGTGGGATCCACGGCCACCAGGTCCGTACGGGTCAGCGGCCAGCCCGTGGGCGCCCAGGTGGTTCCGGTGTCGTGGGTGGCCACGACGCCGGCGTCGGTGGCCGCGAAGACGGTGCTCGGGTCCAGTGGGTCCACGGCCACGGTCTGGTCGCCCGGTGAGAACGTGCTGACCGAGGGCACCGAGGTCCAGGTGTGGCCGCCGTCGCTGGACCAGGTGAGGCCGTCGGCCGTGCCGATGCCGAAGACGTCCTGGGGATTCGCGGGGCTGATCACGACGTCGCCGTTCTCGCCGCCGGCCGCGGTCAGCATCTGCCAGGTCGCTCCACCATCGAAGCTCGCGATGATGGAGAAGTCCTGTTCGCGCGCGAGGATCGTCGAGCCGCTCACCGCCACCGAGTAGGTCAGGCCCGTCGTGAGGTTGCCGTTGAGGCTGGTCCAGGTGCGCCCCTGGTCGCTGACGCTGTAGAGCCCCTGGTCGGTTACGGCAAACAGGGTCCCCGCCGCGGCCGGATCGGGGACCAGCCCCCAGATGTCCAGGCCGGCCGGCTCGGCGGTGAAGGTCTGGCCCCCGTCGGTGGACACGTCGAGGACCTCGTCGCCCCCGATGTAGACGACCGAGGGGTCCCGCGGATCCAGGGCGATCGTGCGCGCCCAGAAGTTCGCGATGATCGGGCTCACCGGGATCACCAGGGGCGTCCAGGTGGCCCCGCCGTCACTGGTGCGAAAGACCTGGCTCGTCCCGGCGGCCGCCGCGAAGGCGACCGACGGGTCCGTCGGATCGATCGCCAGGGCCGACCAGCCGATGGGCGGCGCGGTCGCGTGGTCCACGACGTGGAACGTGCTGCCCGACCCGACGAGCAGGCTCCCGTCGAACTGGCCGGCCATCACCTCGCCGGCGCCGGCCGCCAGGGCCGTGACCTGAGAGGTGCCCGCCACCGTGGTCCAGGTCACCCCGCCGTCGCTCGAGACCGACAGGCCCGCGTCGCCCCCGACGTAGAGGGTCGTCGAGAGGGCCACGATCGCGCGCTGGGCGCCGGGCAGGACCAGCGTCCACGACGACCCCGAGGTGGTGGACCGGAAGAGCCCGTCGGTCGTCGCGCACAGCAGCGTCGTCGGCTGGGCGGGGTCGACCCAGACGCTGGTCACCGACGTCGAGGTGAGGCCCTGGTCGATGGGCGTCCAGGTGGCCCCGCCGTCACTGGTGCGGAAGAGTCCGCCGCCGCTGGGGCCGCCACCCCACCACATGCCCCCGCCC
>JBMFWS010000030.1:0-19793 GCA_049965035.1 Acidimicrobiales bacterium | reverse complement strand
AGCCCCGCTGCCCTGTACGCTGCTGCTGCCGTGCAGTGACCCCTAGAACTGGCCGGGCCCGGCTTGTGCCGTCCACGTCGGGTGTGCTTAGATGACACGGTGGCGAACGGCGGCACTCTCCTGGTAATTGGGGGCGGTCGCCGGTAGTCACGCCCTCGTAGACGCCGGTGGCCTCCCAGACGGGAGGCCTTTTTTGTTACCCAGACGGAAGTAGGCAGTGTGCAACTCACCGGAGCCCAAGCCCTGATCAAGAGCCTCGAGCAGCAGGGGGTCGACACCGTGTTCGGCCTGCCCGGCGGGGCGATCCTGCCGGTCTACGATCCGCTGCTGGACTCGAGCATCCGGCACATCCTGGTGCGCCACGAGCAGGGCGCGGGCCACATGGCCGAGGGCTACTCGCTGGCCACCGGTCGGCCGGGCGTGGCGATGGTGACGAGCGGTCCGGGCTCCACCAACATCGTCACCCCCATCGCCAACGCGCACATGGACTCGACGCCGCTGGTGGTGGTCACCGGCCAGGTCGCCACGAGCTCGATCGGCCTGGACGCCTTCCAGGAGTGCGACATCACCGGCATCACGATGGGCGTGACCAAGCACAACTTCCTGGTTCGCACGGCCCACGACATTCCCCGGGCGGTCGCGGCGGCCTTCCACCTCGCCACGACCGGGCGACCGGGGCCAGTCCTGATCGACCTGCCCAAGGACGTGGCGCAGTCGACCATGGAGTGGTGGTACCCGGCGGGCCCCGAAGAGTACGACCTGCCCGGCTACCATCCGCTGGTCGACCTCGACGAGGCTGACGTGGAGCGCGCCGTGGCGCTCATCGCCGCCGCCGAGCGTCCCGTGCTCTACGTCGGGGGCGGCACGCTGAAGTCGCGCGCCACCGCCGAGCTGCGCGCCTTCGCCGAGCGAACCCGGATCCCGGTCGTCACGACGCTGATGGCACGGGGAGCGTTCCCGCACTCGCACGAGCTGAACCTCGGCATGCCGGGGATGCACGGCGTCTACGCCGCCGTGACCGCCATGCAGCGCAGCGACCTGCTGATCGCGCTCGGGGCGCGCTTCGACGACCGCGTCACCGGGCGCACGGCGGCCTTCGCCCCCGGGGCCCGCGTGATCCACGTGGACATCGACCGGGCCGAGCTGGGCAAGATCCGCCAGGCCGACGTGGCGATCCAGGGCGACGTCGGGGCGGTGCTGCGCGCCTTCGAGGCCACGGGGGCGATGCCGCCTCGACTGGACACCTGGTGGTCCGAGATCCGCTCGTGGCAGGCGGCCTATCCGCTCACCTACGACGCCGAGCCCACCGAGGGGCCCCTGCGCCCCCAGCACGTCATCGAGGCGCTCGCCGCGAACGCCCCCGACGGCACCATCGTGGCCTCGGGGGTCGGCCAGCACCAGATGTGGACGGCGCAGTTCTGGCCCTTCGAGGAGCCCAACTCGTGGATCAACTCGGGGGGCGCGGGGACCATGGGCTTCGGGGTGCCCGCCGCCATCGGCGCCCAGGTCGGGCGGCCCGACCGGACGGTCTGGTGCATCGACGGCGACGGCTGCTTCCAGATGACGGCCCAGGAGCTGGTGACGGCCCGCAGCGAGGGGATCCCCGTCAAGATCGCGATCCTCAACAACTCCTACCTGGGCATGGTGCGCCAGTGGCAGGAGATGTTCTACGACGAGCGCTACTCCGAGGTGTACCTGTCGGCGGACCTACCCGACTACGTCAAGTTGGCCGAGGCCATGGGGTGTGTCGGGCTGCGCGCGACCACGCCCAAGGAGATGAGCGACGTGATCGACGAGGCCAACGCCATCAACGACGTCCCCGTGGTGATCGACTTCCGCGTCGACGCGACCGAGAAGGTCTTCCCGATGGTGCCTGCCGGCGCCAGCAACGACGACATCCTGGTCCACCCCTCCCAGCGCAAGGAGACCCGATGAACACGCCCGAGCCCTTCGCGGGGGAGGTGGTCCACTCCCCGGTGCGCCACCACATCCTGTCGGTGCTGGTGGAGAACAAGTCGGGCGTGCTGGCGCGCATCGCCGGCCTCTTCGCCCGTCGGGGATTCAACATCTACTCGCTGGCGGTGGCGCCCTCGGAGCGTCACGCGCGGTTCTCCCGCATCACGATCGTCGTGGACGCCGAGTCGGCGCCCCTCGAGCAGATGATGGGCCAGCTGGACAAGCTGGTCAACGTCGTGGACATCTGGGACATCGCGCCGAAAGACGCCGTCGAGCGCGAGCTGCTGCTCGCGACGATCGCCACCGACGTGTCGAACCGCACGTCGCTGCTCGACATCCTGGGACGCGCGGGCGCCTCGATCATCGACGTCGACCCCGGTGCGGTCACCGTCATGCTGGCTGGGACCCCGGCGAGCTGCGACGAGTTCGAGCGCGCCCTAGAGGACTACGCCAGCGTCGAGCTCCACCGAACCGGACGGCTGGCCGTTCCTAGACTGGGCCAGGAGCTGACGAACCCCGAGAGAGGATCGCGATGACGACGATGTACTACGAGCACGACGCGAATCCGGCACTGCTGGCCGAGCGCCGGATCGCCATCTTGGGTTACGGGTCCCAGGGGCACGCCCACGCCCTCAACCTGCGCGACAGCGGCTTTGACGTGCGGGTGGGACTGCGCCCCGAGTCGTCCTCGGTGCACAAGGCCGAGGAGGCGGGTCTGCGCGTGCTGGGCATCGCCGAGGCGGTCGCCGAGGCCGACGTGGTCATGGTGCTGCTGCCCGACACCGAGCAGAAGGCCATCTACGACCGGGACATCGCGCCCCACCTGGCGGCCGGGGACATGCTGATGTTCGCCCACGGGTTCAACATCCGCTTCGCGCGCATCGCGCCGCCGGCGGACGTCGACGTCACGATGGTGGCGCCCAAGGGGCCCGGTCACCTGGTGCGGCGCACCTACGTCGAGGGCGGCGGGGTCCCCTCGCTGATCGCCGTGCACCAGGACGCCACCGGGCGCGCCCACGACCTGGCCCTGGCCTACGCGCACGGGATCGGCGCGACGCGGGCCGGCGTGCTGGAGACCACCTTCACCGAGGAGACCGAGACGGACCTCTTCGGCGAGCAGGCGGTGCTCTGCGGCGGCGTGAGCGCCCTGGTCACCGCGGGCTACGAGACGTTGGTCGAGGCGGGCTACCAGCCCGAGAGCGCCTACTTCGAGTGCCTCCACGAGCTCAAGCTCATCGTCGACCTCATGTACGAGGAGGGCATCACGGGGATGCGCTACTCGGTGTCGGACACCGCCGAGTACGGCGACCTGACGCGGGGCCCGCGCATCATCACCGACCAGGTGAAGGCCGAGATGCGTCGCGTGCTGACCGAGATCCAGGACGGGACGTTCGCCGCCGAGTGGATCCAGGAGAACGAGATCGGCCGCCCGCGCTACCGCGAGCTGCGCGAGGTCGGCAAGCGCCACCCGATCGAGACGGTCGGGGCCCAGCTGCGCCAGATGATGCCGTTCGTCTCGGCGGGCAAGCAGAAGGTCTCCGAGGTCTCCGGCGGCGACACCGACTGAGAGCCGGTGGACCGGCCCGCGCGGATCTCTACAGGTTGCCGACCACGTAGTTGATGCTGGCGCACAGCGCCGCGACGTCGTCGGGGTCCACCGACGGGAACATCGCGACGCGCAGCTGGTTGCGGCCCAGCTTGCGGTAGGGGTCGGTGTCGACGATCCCGTTGGCGCGCAGCACCTGGGCCACGACGGCGGCGTCGACGTCCGCCACGAAGTCAATCGTCCCCACGACGGCGCTGCGGTCGGCGGGGTTGGCGACGTAGGGCGTGGTGAAGGGCTGCGCCTCGGCCCAGGCGTAGAGGATCTCGGCGGAGCGCGCCGAGCGACCCGCCGAGAAGGCCAGGCCGCCGTTCTCGTTGAACCAGGCGAGCTGGGAGGCCAGCAGGTGGATCGTGGACAGCGCCGGCGTGTTGTAGGTCTGGTTGAGCCGCGAGTTGTCGAGGGCCACCTTCAAGTCGAAGAACGCCGGCGTCCAGCGGTCCGAGGCGGCCAGGCGCTCGATGCGCTCAACGGCCGCCGGCGAGCACAGGGCCAGCCACAGGCCCCCGTCGGACGCGAAGGCCTTCTGGGGCGAGAAGTAGTAGCAGTCGAACTGGCGTGGGTCCACCGGCAGGGCGCCGGCACCCGACGTGGCGTCGACGAGCACCAGCCCGGTGGCCCCCGCCGGCCGGACGATCGGCATCATCACGCCGGTCGAGGTCTCGTTGTGGGTCAGCGCGTAGGCGTCGACGCTGGCGTCGGCTACCGGCTCGGGCCGGGTGCCCGGCTCGCCGGTGATGACGATCGGGTCGGCCAGGTGGGGGGCCAGGCGAGCCGCCTTGGCGAACTTGGAGGAGAACTCGCCGAAGCTCAGGTGCTCGCTGCGGTTCTCGATCAAGTGGAACGTGGCGGCGTCCCAGAAGCAGGTCGACCCGCCGTTGCCCAGCAGGACCTCGTACCCGTCGGGCAGGGCGAAGAGGCTGCGCAGACCCTCGCGGACCTCCTGGACCTTGGAGCGGACCGTCGCCTGGCGGTGCGAGGTGCCCAGGTACCGGGTTGCGTCCGCGCGCAGGGCGTCGACCTGCTCGGCGCGAATCTTGGAGGGTCCCGAACCGAAGCGCCCGTCGCGCGGCAGGAGGTTCTCGGGGATGCGGATGGCTTCGGGGGACGTCATAGACTCCCTAGTCTACGAAGGCGCCGAGAGGAGTACGCGTGGGCTCGCGGATCAGTGACCGAGTGGCGGGGCTGGCCCCCAGCGCGACCCTGGCGGTGGACGCGAAGGCCAAGGCCCTCCAGGCCCGCGGCGAGCCGGTGATCGGCTACGGCGCCGGCGAGCCCGACTTTCCCACGCCCGCGCACGTCGTGGAGGCGGCCGCGTGGGCGTGTGCCCAGCCGATCAACCACAAGTACACGCCGACCGCCGGGCTGCCCGAGCTGCGCGCCGCCATCGTCGAGAAGTCCCGGCGGGACTCCGGCCTGGAGATCACCTCTGACCAGGTAGTGGTGACCAATGGCGGCAAGCACGCCGTGACGACGGCCTTCGTGACCCTGCTCGACCCGGGCGACGAGGTCCTGATTCCCGCGCCCTACTGGACGACCTATCCCGAGGCGGTGTACCTGGCCGGCGGCCGTCCCGTGGCGGTTCCCCTGAGCGAGGAGAACGGGTTCCGCCTGCGGGTCGAGGACCTGGAGCGCTACCGCAGCGCCCGCTCCAAGGTGCTCGTCTTCGTCTCGCCCTCGAACCCGACCGGCGCGGTGGTGGCCCCCGAGGAGGTGGCCGCGATCGGGCGCTGGGCGGCCGAGCACGGCATCTGGGTCCTGGCCGACGAGATCTACGAGCACCTGATCTACGGGTCGGCCACCCAGGTGTCGCTGCCCGTCGTGGCCCCCGAGGTCGGCGACCGGTGGGTGGTGGTCAACGGCGTGGCCAAGTCGTACGCCATGACGGGCTGGCGCGTGGGCTGGCTCGTCGGGCCGCGCGACGTGGTGGCGGCGGCGGTCAACTACCAGAGCCAGACGACCTCCAACATCTCCAACGTGTCCCAGCGCGCCGCGGTCGCCGCCCTGACCGGCGACCAGTCGGCGGTCGAGGAGATGCGCCGGGCCTTCGACCGGCGCCGCCAGACGATGACGTCGATGCTGAACGCCATCGACGGGGTGCGCTGCGCGGAGCCCGAGGGCGCCTTCTACTGCTTCCCCAACGTCGAGGGGCTGCTGGGCCGGGACCTGCGCGGACAGCGGGCCGCGACCTCGGCCGAGCTGGCCGAGCTGCTGCTGACGACTATCCAGATCGCCGTCGTGCCCGGTGACGCCTTCGGGGCCCCGGGCTACTTCCGCCTCAGCTACGCGCTGGGCGACGACGCCATGGTCGAGGGGCTGGAGCGGCTGGCGGGGCTGGTGGAGGGGCGCTGAGCAGCGCCTAGCCTGGTACCCACGCGCGTTGGAAGGAGCATGGTGGCCCGCATACTGGTGACTGAGGAGATCGCGGCGTCGGGGCTGGAGGAGCTGCGCAAGGCCGGCCACGAGGTCGACGTGCGCCTGGGCCTGTCGCCCGAGGAACTGCTGGGAGCCGTCGAGGGCGCCCACGCGCTCATCATCCGCTCAGCGACCCAGGTGGACGCCGCCACTCTCGACGCGGCCCGCGACCTCGTGGTGGTGGGACGCGCCGGTATCGGTCTGGACAACGTCGACGTGCCGCACGCGACCGAGCGCGGCGTCATGGTCGTCAACGCACCGCAGTCCAACATCGTGTCGGCCGCCGAGCACACCATGGCACTGCTCCTGGCCCAGGCCCGCAACATCCCCCAGGCCCACGCCTCGCTGACGGCCGGCAAGTGGCAGCGCTCCAAGTGGGAGGGCGTCGAGCTGTACGGCAAGACGCTCGGGATCATCGGGCTCGGCAAGATCGGCGCACTGGTCGCCCAGCGCGCGCTGGCCTTCGGCATGCAGCTGATCGCCTACGACCCCTACATCACCGCGGAGCGGGCGCGCCACATGGGCGTGGAGCTGCTCGAGCTCGACGAGCTGCTGGCGCGCAGCGACTTCATCACCATCCACCTGCCCAAGACGCCCGAGACGATCAACCTGATCGACGCGGCGCGGCTCGCGCACACCAAGCGGGGCGTGCGCATCGTGAACGCCTCGCGCGGGGGGATCATCAACGAGGCCGACGTGGCCGAGGCCATCCGCAGCGGCCAGGTGCACGGCGTGGCCCTCGACGTGTTCGCCAAGGAGCCCACGACTGAGTCACCGCTGTTCGCGCTGCCCTCGGTGGTCGTGGTGCCGCACCTGGGCGCCTCGACCGCCGAGGCGCAGGACAAGGCCGGCATCGCGATCGCCGAGCAGGTGCTGCTGGCCCTGGCCGGTGACTTCGTCCCCTTCGCGGTGAACGTCGCGGCGGGCGAGGTCTCCAACGTGGTGCGCCCGTTCATGGGCCTGGCCGAGATCCTGGGCCGCTTCATCGGGGGCCTGCTGGACGGGCAGCCCGCCGACCTCGAGGTCATCTACAACGGCGAGCTCGCCGGGGCCGGCACCCAGATCCTGACGCTGTGCGCCCTCAAGGGGCTTCTCGGAGCGACGGGGCATCAGGGCGTGACCTTCGTGAACGCGCCCCAGCTGGCCGCCGAGCACTCGATCACGTGGAGCGACAAGGGGTCGGTCACCTCGAGTGAGTACGTCAACTTGATCACGGTGCGCTCCGACGCCCACGAGGTCGCCGGAACGCTCATGACCATCGGCCAGCGGCTGGAGACCCGAATCGTGCTGGTGGACGGCCACAGCGTGGAGATCCCGCCCGCCGCCACCATGCTGGTCGTGCGCAACGACGACCGCCCGGGCATGATCGGCCACGTGGGATTGGCCCTCGGGGACGCCGAGGTCTCGATCTCGTCGATGGCCGTCGGTCCCGACCCGGCGGCCGGCACCGCCCTCATGGTCCTGTCGACGACCTCGCCGACCCCATCGGAGGTCATCGAGCGCCTGCGGGCGACCGACGGGATCACCGACATCCACCTGATCGCGCTGCGCTGAGCGCCCCTCAGGCGCGGCTGATGGCGTCGATGCGCTCCATGACCTCGTCGTCGAGCAGCGGGACCACCTCGAGCGCCCCCATGTTCTCGCGCACCTGAACGGGTGAGGAGGCCCCGGTGATCACCGAGGAGACGTGCGGGTTCTTGAGGCACCATGCCAGGGACAGCTGAGCCAAGGTGACGTCCAGCTCGTCGGCCACCACCTTGAGCTCGGCCACCTTCTGGTTGCGCGCCTCGTCGGTCAGCAGCCCGTGGAGCCACTCGTAGCCGCTCAGGGTGGCCCGCGAGCCCTCGGGCACCCCGTGGAGGTACTTGCCCGTCAAGAGCCCGGAGGCCAGTGGCGACCAGATGGTCGTGCCCAGGCCCACGTCGTCGTAGAGGCGCGCGTACTCCCGCTCGACGCGGTCGCGCCACAGCAGGTTGTACTGGGGCTGCTCGACGATCGGGGCGCGCAGGTGGTGGCGCTCGGCCACGGCGATGGCGGCGCGGATCTCGTCGGCGCTCCACTCGGAGGTTCCCCAGTACAGCGCCTGGCCGCGGGCGACCAGGTCGCTCATGGCCCACACGGTCTCCTCGATGGGCGTCGTCGGATCGGGCCGGTGGCAGTAGACGAGGTCGACGAAGTCCAGCCCCAGGCGCTCGAGCGATCGCTCCAGGCCCTGGAGCAGGTACTTACGGTTGAGGGTGTTGCGCATGTTGGGGACGTCGTGGATGCCCCAGAAGAGCTTGGTGGAGACCATGTACTCGTGGCGGGCCCAGCCGAGCTCGCGCAGCGCGGCGCCCATCACCTCCTCGGACCGGCCGCCGGCGTAGGCCTCGGCGTTGTCGAAGAAGTTGACGCCGGCCCCCTTGGCGATATCCATCACGGGCACCGCCATGTCGACCGACGCGATCTGGTCCTGATTGCCGAAGGTCACCCAACTGCCCAGCGACAGGGCACTGACGCGCACGCCGGCGCGTCCGAGACGACGATATTCCATGACCTCACCCTTTCCGCGTGTGGCGTTGTCAGGCCGCAGGGTTGACGGGGACCTCGGGCCACTCATCGATCTCGATGTCGTGGCGGGCCCGGCCCTTCATGACCACCGCCGTGACCGCGATGGCCGCGGCCACCGCCGCGGCGATGAGCCCAAGCTTGACCAGTGCCTTGAAGACGCGCATCAACCCCACCTTAGCCGTCGGTCCCGACGCAACTCGCCGGTCGGGGGTCGCGGTATGCTGAGCGCCGTGACGACGCGTTCGACCTGCGAGCTGCTGCTGCCATAGGGCGAGCGTGTGCTCGCCCGACGCCCCCGCCCCGGCGGGGGCTTTTTCATTATCCGGATTAGACAAGGAGGCGCCGGTGGAGCACCCCAACCCCCAGCAGCCCAGCCCCATGCCCTTCGCGAAGTACCGGCCGACCGTGCCCGTCGAGCTGGCCGACCGCACCTGGCCGAACCGGCGGCTGACCGCGGCGCCGCGCTGGTGCAGCGTGGACCTGCGCGACGGCAACCAGGCGCTGATCGACCCGATGGACCGGGAGCGCAAGGCCGCGATGTTCGACCTTTTGGTGGAGATGGGGTTCAAGGAGATCGAGGTCGGCTTCCCGTCGGCCTCCCAGCCCGACTACGACTTCGTGCGCGACCTGATCGAGGGGGACCGGATCCCCGAGGACGTCACCATTCAGGTGCTCGTCCAGTGTCGAGAGGACCTGATCGAGCGCACCTACCAGTCGCTGGTGGGAGCGCGCCGGGCCATCGTCCACTTCTACAACTCCACGTCGACGCTGCAGCGGCGCGTCGTATTCGGCCAGGAGATGCCCGGGATCATCGACATCGCGCTGCAGGCCGCTCGGCTGTGCCGATCGCTCGAACCGATATCGCCGGGCACCGAGTTCATGTACGAGTACTCGCCCGAGAGCTTCACGGGCACTGAGCTCGACAACGCCCTGGCCATCGTCAACGCGGTGATCGCCGAGGTGGACCCCAGCCCCGAGCGCCCCCTCATCGTCAACCTCCCCGCCACCGTCGAGATGTACACGCCCAACCTCTACGCCGACGCGATCGAGTGGTTCGACCGCCACGTGGACCGGCGCGACGCGGTGATCCTGTCGCTGCATCCCCACAACGACCGGGGGACCGCCGTGGCGGCGGCCGAGCTCGGGGTGCTGGCCGGAGCCGAGCGGATCGAAGGGACGCTCTTCGGCAACGGTGAGCGGACCGGCAACGTCGACGTCGTGACCCTGGCGATGAACCTCTTCGCCCAGGGGGTCGATCCGCAGCTCGACGTCTCGGACATCGACCGCATCCGCCACGTCGTCGAGCGGGTCAATCGCCTGCCGGTGCATCCGCGTCACCCCTACGCTGGCGAGCTCGTGTACACCGCCTTCTCCGGCTCCCACCAGGACGCCATCAAGAAGGGCATGACGGCCCTCGGCGCCAACTACGACGTCTGGGACGTGCCGTACCTGCCCATCGACCCCAAGCACACCGGGCGCACCTACGAGGCGATCATCCGGGTCAACTCGCAGTCGGGCAAGGGCGGGGTGGCCTACGTGCTGCACGCCGAGCACGGGCTGGACCTGCCCCGGGCCCTCCAGATCGAGTTCTCCCGGCAGGTCCAGGCGGTCACCGAGACGACGGGAACCGAGATCTCGCCCGCCGAGCTCTGGGAGGTCTTCTCCACCACGTACCTGCCCCAGAATCCCGCGATCCAGCTGCTGTCCAGCGAGGTCACGACCAGCCAGTCGCGCACCCACGTGGTCGCCCAGATCCTTCTCGACGGAGACCACGTCACCGTGTCGGGTGAGGGCAACGGCCCCATCGACGCGCTGGTGCAGGGCCTCGAGCGCGAGATCGGTGTGTCGATGCGCGTGCGGGACTACCACGAGCACGCCCTGACCGCGGGAGCCGAGGCGTCGGCCGTGGCCTACGTCGAGGCCGAGGCCGAGGGCGAGGGCGGGGCGACCTGGTGGGGCGTCGGCATCAGCTCGTCCATCCTGGACGCCTCGCTCGCCGCCGTGGTGTCCGCGGCGAATCGGAGGCGCTGAGGCCTCCGGTCCGCCGATGGCGCGCCAGCAGCGCAGTGGGGTGCGACCTCCGTCTGGCTCGCCGTCGTCGTTGGGGTCCTGGACACCGGGGCCCCGTCGCTGTGGGCGCCGAGATGAGCTCGAGGGCAGTGCGGGCCATCGGGTCCTCCCTGGCCCGGCGGCGCCACCGCACCGGTGACCAGGCCCGCGACGCGCGGTCGATCGGTGTGCTGGTCAGCTGAACAGGCTGGCGTAGCCGTTCAGGGCCGGCTGGCCCCCCAGGTGCGCGAACAGGACGTTGGCCTCGGGCTCGATCTCGTGGCGCTGGACCAGGTCGATGAGCCCGGCCAGCGACTTGCCCTCGTAGACCGGGTCGGTGATCATCGCCTCCAGCGAGGCGCCCAGGCGGATCGCGTGGATGGTGCGGTCGTCGGGGATGCCGTAGGTGCCGGCGTGGTAGCGCTCATCGAGGATGATGTCGTCCTCGGTGATCGCCCGGGCGCCGATCAGCTCGGCGGTCGCCTGAGCGATGCGGGTCACCTGCGCGCGTGTCTCGTCGGGGCGGGCGGAGGCGTCGATCCCGATCACCTGGCGCTCGCGACCCGAGAGGGCGAACCCCGCGACCATGCCCGCCTGCGTCGACCCGGTCACCGAGCAGACCACCACGTAGTCGAAGGTGACGCCCATCTCGCGCTCCTGCTCCTCGAGCTCCCGGGCCCAGTCCGCGAATCCCAGACCGCCGAGGGGGTGGTCCGACGCTCCCGCCGGGATGGCGTAGGGGCGCCGGCCGTGCTCGACCAGCTCGTCGATGACGTTCTGCCAGCTCTCCTTGACCGCGATGCCGAAGGGTGCCTGCACGATCCGCACGTCGGCTCCCATGAGTCGCGACAGGAGGATGTTGCCCACACGGTCGTAGGTCACGTCGGGCCAGTCGACCCAGCTCTCCTGGACCAGCACGCACTTGAGGCCGACGGCCGCGGCCGCGGCGGCGACCTGGCGGGTGTGGTTGGACTGGACGCCGCCGATGGAGACCAGCGTGTCGGCACCGTGGGCCAGGGCGTCGGCCACCAGATACTCGAGCTTGCGGACCTTGTTGCCGCCGAAGGCCAGTCCGGAGTTCACGTCCTCGCGCTTGGCCCAGATGGTCGCGCCGCCCAGATACTCGCTCAGTCGGTCGAGGTGCTGGAGGGGCGAGGGGCCAAAGCGCAGCGGGTAGCGCGGAAACTGGTCGAGAGTCATGGGCCTCCTCAGGTCGCGGTCTGGCACGACCCTACCCGAGCGGCCAGTGGCGGTGAGGCGTCAGACGAGGTGGCCGGAGCCGTCGAACAGGCCCCCCAGGGAGGGGGTCGTGCTGGTGCCCTCGAAGGCGTCGATCGCGTCGCCGTGGCGCAGGGCGAGCCCGACGTCGTCCCAGCCGTTGATCAGGCGTTGCCGGGTCCAGTCGTCCATGGGGAAGCTCCGCCGCCAGCCGCGGGCGGGCACCTCGACCCGACCGCGCTCGACGTCGACGACGACGGTCAGGTCGGGCTCCTCGGTGATCCAGTCGGCGAGTTGGTTGACGTCGGCGTCGCCCAGCGCCACGACGACCAGACCCTGCTTGCCCGCATTGGTCCGGAAGATGTCGCCGAACGACGACGCGATCACGGCCCGGAAGCCGTAGTCGAGGAGTGCCCACACAGCGTGCTCGCGCGACGAGCCGATGCCGAAGTGCGGGCCGACGACCAGGATCGTCGCCCCCTGGTAGGAGGGCTGATTTAGCACGAACGCGGGGTCGTCGCGCCACTCGGAGAAGAGGCCGCGACCGAACCCGGAGCGCTCGACCCGCTTGAGCCACTCGGAGGGGATGATCTGGTCAGTGTCGACCTCGGCCCGGCGCAGGGGGACCGCGCGTCCCTCGAGCACGGAGACGGCGAGCATCAGGCTACCTCGCGGGGGTCGGCAAAGCGGCCCACGAGGGCCGTGGCGGCCGCCACGGCGGGCGAGACCAGGTGCGTGCGCCCGCCCCGGCCCTGGCGGCCCTCGAAGTTCCGGTTCGAGGTCGAGGCGCTGCGCTGGCCCGGCGCCAGCTGATCGGGGTTCATCCCGAGGCACATCGAGCACCCCGGCTCGCGCCATTCGAAGCCCGCCTCGGCGAAGACGCGGTCCAGGCCCTCGGCCTCGGCGGCCTGCTTGACCCGGTGCGAGCCCGGCACCACCAGGGCCCGGACGCCCGCGGCGACCCGGTGGCCGGCCGCGACGGCGGCGGCCGCGCGCAGGTCCTCGAGGCGGGAGTTCGTGCACGAGCCGATGAAGACGACGTCGACGGGGATGTCGCGCATCGGCGTACCGGGCTCGAGGCCCATGTAGCGCAGTGCCCGATGCGCGGCTTCGCGCTCGGGACCGGCGGGCAGCTCGTCGGGGTCGGGGACGGCCCCCCCGAGCGCGACCACCTGGGCGGGATTCGTTCCCCACGTCACCGAGGGGCTGATCTCCGACGCGTCCAGGATGACCTCCCGGTCAAAGGCGGCGTCGTCGTCGCTCACGTAGCTGCGCCACCGGTCGACGAGCTCGTCGCGATCGGCGCGGCCCGCGATGGCCGGACGAGACAGGAGGTAGGCGATCGTGGTGTCGTCGACGGCCACCAGGCCGGCGCGCGCGCCGGCCTCGATGCTCATGTTGCACACCGTCATGCGTCCCTCCATCGAGAGCGCGCGAATCGCCGAGCCCCGGAACTCGATCACCGAGCCGATCCCGCCCCCGGTCCCGAGGGTCGCCACGACGGACAGCGCCAGGTCCTTGGCGCTGGTTCCGGCACGCAGCTCGCCCTCCACGGTGACCGCGAGGGTCTGGGCGCGCTCCTGGGGCAGCGTCTGCGTCGCCAGCACGTGCTCGACCTCGCTCGTCCCGATGCCGAAGGCCAGGGCGCCGACCGCGCCGTGCGTCGACGTGTGCGAGTCGCCACAGACGATGGTCATGCCGGGCTGCGTCACCCCCAGCTCGGGCCCGATCACGTGGACGATGCCCTGGTTCTCGTGGCCGCGGGGGAACACGGTGATGCCGAACTCGCGGCAGTTCTCGTCGAGGACGTCGAGCTGGCGCCGCGAGATGGGGTCGGCGACCGGGGTGGTGGGCGGATCGGTGGGGACGTTGTGGTCGGCCGTGGCCAAGGTGCGGTCCGGCCGCCGCACGCGGCGGCCGGCGATGCGCAATCCGTCAAAGGCCTGGGGGCTGGTGACCTCGTGGACCAGGTGCAGGTCGACGTACACGAGGGGGGTCTCCCCCGGGGCCGTCCACACCAGGTGCTCGTCGTAGAGCCTGTCGTAGAGCGTGCGCCCGGCCACGTCAGCGGATTCCGGTGATGCGCACGCGCAAGGTGCCCGAGGGCGCCTCGTAGTCCAGCTCGTCACCCACCGCGTGGTTGAGCAGGGCGGAGCCCAGGGGTGAGGTGGGCGAGGCCACCAATACGCCACCGGGGCGCTCCTCGATGGACCCCACGAAGAACTCCTGGCGCTCGTCGGGTTCGTCGAGGTAGACCAGCTCGACGATGCTGGCGTACTGGACGATGGCGGCGTTCTCGTCGCGCTCGACCAGCTCGTGGTGCCGGATGACCTCGTCGATGTGGCGGATCCGGGACTCCATCTTGCCCTGCTCGTCCTTGGCCGCGTGGTAGTCGCCGTTCTCCGACAGGTCGCCCAGCGAGCGGGCGGCCTCGATGACGCGGGCGATCTCCGTTCGGCCCACCGTGGTCAGGTGGTGGTACTCGTCGCGTAGCTTGTCGAGAGTCTCCTTGGTGATCCGGTGTATCTCGCCCGCCATGCCCCGCTCCTCGGTAGGCCCTCACTTTAGTGGGACGCTCGAGCGTGGCCGCTGGGTTTGCCCCGCGCGCACGGGCCAAGCAGACTGGGGCGGACGAAGGAGGGACGTGCCAGATCATCAGGGGCATCGAATAGCGGTGATCGGGGGCGACGGCATCGGACCCGAGGTCACCGACGCCGCGCTGGCCGTGGTGCGGGCGGCGGGTGCGCGCCTGGAGACCGAGACGTTCGACCTGGGTGCCGCGCGCTACCTGCGCGACGGGTTCGTGCTCGACGACGCCACGCTCGAGGTGCTGCGCGGATTCGATGCGATCATCCTGGGCGCGATCGGCCCGGCCATCGGCGACTCGCGGATCCCCGGAGGGGTCCTCGAGCGGGGCCTGCTGCTGCGCCTGCGCTTCGGTCTGGACCTGTACATCAACTACCGGCCGTTCCATGGGGTCGCCGGGTCGCTGGCGAAGGGCTGCGACTTCGCGATTGTGCGCGAGAACACCGAGGGGCCCTACGCCGGCGAGGGTGGGATCCTCCGGCGCGGGACGTCCCAGGAGGTTGCGACGCAGGGGTCGGTGAACACGCGCTTCGGTGTCGAGCGCTGCGTGCGCTACGCCTTCGAGCGCGCGTCCGGGCTCGCGCGGCCGCGCCTGACGCTGGTGCACAAGACCAACGTCCTGACCTTCGCCGGCGATCTCTGGTCTCGCGTCGTCGCCGAGGTCGGTGCGGCCTACCCGGACGTCGACGTCGACTACAACCACGTCGACGCGGCGTGCATCTACCTGGTCGAGGACCCGGCGCGCTACGGCGTCATCGTGACCGACAACCTGTTCGGCGACATCCTCTCCGACCTCGCCGGCGCGGTCGCGGGCGGCATCGGCTTCGCGGCCAGCGCCAACCTCAACCCCGAGCGCACGGGGCCCTCCATGTTCGAGCCGGTGCACGGGGCCGCTCACGACATCGTCGGGACCGGCCGGGCCAACCCGCTGGCGGCTGTCGCCTCGGCCGGCCTGATGCTCGAGCACCTCGGTGAGGCCGACGCCGCACGGCGGGTGCTGGCCGCGGTGGCAGACTTGCAGGATCGGGTGCTGCCCGGCTCCACCGAGCAGATCACCCAGCAGCTGATAGCGAGGTTGTGATGCCAATCACCGAGACAAGCAAGATCTGGATGGACGGGACGCTGGTCGACTGGGCCGACGCGACGACCCACGTGCTGAGCCACGGCCTGCACTACGGGACCGGCGCCTTCGAGGGCATCCGCGCGTATCCCACGAGCCGTGGCGTGGCCGTCTTCCGGCTCCGCGAGCACATGGCTCGGCTGCTGCGCAGCTGCAAGATCCTCATGATCGAGGTGCCCTTCACGCTCGACGAGCTGTGCGACGCGGTGCTCGAGACGGTGCGCGTCAACGACCTGCCCGGTGGCTGCTACATCCGGCCGCTGGTGTACCTGGGCTACGGCGAGATGGGCGTGAACCCGCTGAATGCCCCCGTGCGCGTGGCGATCGCGGCCTGGCCGTGGGGCGCCTACCTCGGCGACGAGGGGCTGGCCCAGGGGGTGCGCATGAAGATCTCGAGCTGGCAGCGCCACGACCCCAACGCCATGCCCACCGCCGCCAAGGGCACCGGGATGTACCTCAACTCGGGACTGGCCAAGATCGAGGCCATCAAGGCCGGCTACGACGAGGCGATCATGCTGGGACCCGACGGCCGCATCTCGGAGTGCACCGGCGAGAACCTCTTCGTCGTGCGCAACGGGGTGGTGCTGACGCCGCCGCCCTCGATCGCGGGGGCCCTGCCCGGCATCACGCAGGAGACGGTCGTGAGCATCGCGACCGACCTCGGCTACGAGGTCCGCTTCGAGACGCTCATCCGCACGGACCTGTACCTGGCTGACGAGGCGTTCCTCACCGGCACCGCGGCCGAGGTCGTGCCCATCGCGTCGGTTGACGACCGCAGCGTCGGCGACGGGCGCCCCGGCCCGATCACCTCGCGGCTCCAGGCGACCTACTTCCAAGCGGTGCGCGGCGAGCTCGAGCGCTACCAGGGCTGGCTCACGGTCGCCTGACGCGCCAGGGGTAGGCTCGACAGGTGACCCAGCCAGCGTTTGTTCCCGTGCCGGCGGCCGGGGCCGTCCGGCCGACGACTCCCGTCGCGCCCCCGGTGCCCGCGCGGCCCAAGGTCGGTCTGCGGCGGGGCCCGCAGCGCACCGGGGGCCCCCAGCACGGTACGCCCGCGCCGGGCGCCGGCTTCGCCCTGACCCTGGCGGCGCGCGCCGTGGCCGAGCTCGAATTCGAGCACGAGCACGACCGTCACGAAGTCGCGCTGGGGGTGGCCCTGGTGGCCGCCAAGCGCGCCAGTCTCATCAACCGGGGCCCCAACCTCGATGACGTGCACACGGCGATGTCGGCCCTCGGCCTCGCACCGGGAGAGCCGGTGAGCGACGCCGTGGCGCAGCCCTTTCGGGGGCTGGGTCACAGCTACGTGCGCCAGCGTGCATTCGTCGACGCCGTCAGTGCCGAGCGCCTGGTGGCGCTGGCGTAGTCCTCAGTGAAAGAAGAGCAATGTCGTTCGTACTGACCAATGAGCACCGGGCGTTCCGCGACGTGCTTCGAACCTTCGTGGACCAGCGCATCGCTCCCAACGCCGCGCGCTACGACCGCGAGCAGGAGTTTCCCCAGGACAGCTTCGACGCCTGCGTGGAGATGGGGCTGCCGGCCCTGGGCGTCCCCGAGGCCTACGGCGGGGCCGGTGCCGACATGGTGACCCAGGCGATCATGGCCGAGGAGGTGGCGCGCGGCTGCGCCTCGACATCGGTGACCCTGCTCATCTCCAAGCTGGGCACGCTGCCGATCATGAACTTCGCCTCCGAGGAGATCAAGCACGCGTACCTGCCGCGCATCGCCAGCGGCGAGATCCAGGCCAGCTACTGCCTCTCGGAGGCCGACGCCGGCTCCGACGTCGCGTCGATGCGCGCGCGCGCGGTGCGCGACGGTGACTCCTACGTCCTCAACGGCTCCAAGTACTGGATCACCAATGCCGGCGTGTCGGACATCTACACGGTCTTCGCGTCCACCGACCCGACCGCCGGGGGTCGGGGGATCACGTGCTTCCTGGTGGAGAAGTCGTGGGGACTGGAGTTCCCCAAGCACGAGGACAAGATGGGTCTGCGCGCATCGCCGACCGGCGAGGTGGTGCTCCACGACGTTCGGGTGCCCCTGTCGCATCGCATCGGGGAGGAGGGTGAGGGCTTCCGGATCGCCATGCACACCCTCGACCGCTCTCGCCCCACGATTGGCGCCCAGGCGGTGGGCATCGCGCAGGCCGCCGTGGACTACGCGGCGCAGTACCTGCCCCAGCGACGGGCCTTCGGGGGCCACCTGAGCGACCTGCAGGGACTGCGGTTCATGCTGGCCGACATGGCCATCCGCACTGAGGCGGCCCGGGCCCTGGTGTACGAGTCGTGCGCCACGATTGACGCGGGTGATCCCGACCACCGCCTGAGCTACCTGACGGCGGCCGCCAAGTGCTTCGCCTCCGACACCGCGATGAGCGTCACGACCGACGCCGTCCAGCTCCTCGGCGGCTACGGCTACACCAAGGACTTCCCCGTGGAGCGCTTCATGCGCGACGCCAAGATCACCCAGATCTACGAGGGCACCAACCAGGTCCAGCGCGTGGTGGTCGCCAAGCACCTGATGAAGTAGGTCGAAACCCGAGAATAGCGGGAGATCCGGAGACGACGGCGAGGATGCGGCCGTCGGGTCGGCGGCCTTGCATAGGCGAGTCGTCGCCATTCGTGGTGACGAGCGTGATCGTGGTCCCATGCGGGAGCCGACGCCGACCGCGTTGCCGCTGTCGTCCGGCCATGGTACGTGCACCCTCTACAAACTTCGACCAAATAGGGCGCGGCAAATGAGTGCGGGTTCACGTCAGGCCCCAGATCAGCTATGAAATCTTCCAAGAACTAGGGACGACGATTTCCCTCACAGAATCGGCCTATTGCATAATCTCGGACCTCAAGGGTCGTGGCGGATCGCTTCCCGACACGCCAGGGACCAACGGATTAACTTCGAATCCGCCGCCGCAGTACGTCCAAGCTTGAAAGCCCTTTGGCACCGATATCGACGCGACTCCAGTCAGAGATCTTACCGATACTGTCAATCTGTCGGCATTGATGCACTTCGACATCACATCATTCCCGAATACCCAAAAGGATGCGACTCGTCCGTGCAAGAGACGAATCGAAGGTATGCGTCGACCGGGAGCGACTCCCATTTGGTCGTTGCCATTGTGTCCCGTTAAGTCCAATGTCTTCATAGGGAGGCGTCTGCCCTTCAGGTAGAGGGCCACAACCGGATATCCGCTCATTACGCACGAAAGAGTCCCATTGTCTCGAATCCAGAACAGGTCGCCGAATGAACCTGCGAGGCCGCCAGTGGTCCCGCGCCAGACAACGCTTAGTTGATCGGAGCCGCATTTCAGGCTGGATTGGGGAGTTGATGATGCTCCAGACGAGCTGCCTCCGATCAGAGTGAGCGAACTCGCCATCACGATCAGTCCCAGCCACATACCGAGGCTTTTCGTGAAGGCATGGTACATGAGTGCAAACCTATCTAGAAGTGCGTCTGCGGTGTCGCCGCCCCCGATGTCTGGGCGTCGAGTCATAGCGACCACGTTTTCACACGCCAGTCGGAGACTGTGGACGTCGGCTCTCCGACACTTGGTGTACGAATCATTCTGCACCTCGCCATGGTGGCCCATGAGAATTGCCCCGCTTCGTATTCGCGCATGTTTATAGAGAGCTCGAAATAGACGCACGTCAGATCACGGTCGTCGATACGCGCTAGTGAACTCGGCACCCTTACCGCGTGACCGGTAGCGCCTCAGGACGCTCCCGGGGACGCACAGATGCGCTCGGCCAGTTCGACAGCACCTCGATCGGGGTGCGAGCGGGGACTGGCGTTCTCGGCCACCACCGTGGCCCCCTTGGCCTCGAGCGACCGGCGCAACGTGGCTAGCGTGGCGCCAGGGTTGAACCCATAGGTGCAGAACACTGCGGCCCGCTTGCCTGCCAGTACGGGCAGTCGCCCCACTTCCGCCAACGCCGCCTTAGCTGGTCCGACCTTGAAGAGGACGAATCCCTCCACCCAGGTGCCAATGGCGATCGCCTCGCTGCGCTCGACATCCTCTGCGGTGGTGTCTTTCAGGGCCTTGACTGTAGCCTCTGATCCTTGAGCCCGAACGGCAACGGCCACCGCCTCGGCCGCGCGGCGCGTCCTTCCTCCCCGACTTTCGTAGGCAACGAGTACTTGCATGTGGTGCCTCCTTTGACCGGGTATCGGTGCGACCCACCAACTTCCGCAGTACTGCTGGTTTAGCATTTTCTCCGTTGCGTCAGCCGCCGGATCACGCCCCATCGAGTGGTGATGCCCCTATATGTCAAGTGGGCGGGTCTCGCGATCGCCACCCGACTC
>JBMFWS010000029.1:0-19814 GCA_049965035.1 Acidimicrobiales bacterium | reverse complement strand
AACGTCCTCGTGAAGGTGCAAAAAAACCACCAGCAGATGGTGGCGGCCATGATCCGCACGATCTTCGCCCAACCCGACGCGACCCACGTCGAGCGTCAGCTGAAGGAGGTGGCGGCCACCATGAAGCACCAGTTCCCACTCGTCACCGAGATGCTCCCCGACGCCGCTGAAGATCTCACCGCGTTTCGCCACTTCCCGACGAACCACTGGCAGAAGATCTGGTCGACCAACTCCCACGACTCAACGCCGGGGTCGTGCGGCGCACGAACGTCGTCGGCATCTTCCCCAACGACGCGGCGGCGCTGCGCCTCATCACCGCGGTCCTCGTCGAGCAGCACGACGAGTGGAGCGTGTCAGAGCGCCGCTACCTGTCCCAGGAGTCCATGGATCAGTTGAAGAGTGACGCTCTGCCCCCGGCACCGGTTGCCCTCGCGAAGGTCAAATGACAAGATGGTCGCGCATCGAGAAGTGCTCCATCGGATTTGCACCACTCAGCGGGACGTGATCCGTCGGTGTCTGTGCTCCCGCCACGAACGGCGTGACCGGTTGGTGTGTTGAACCGCACGACGTGGCCGTGGCCAAACTCCTCGCGGGGCGCGACAAGGACGTCCAGTACGTACGAGCTCTCCTTCGATCAGGCCACCTTCAGCCGGGGACTCTCCTCGAGCGCATCGAGCTGGCTTCGATGAGTGACGATGAGCTGGCGCGCGTCGTCGGAGTTGTCGGAAGCATCTCTCACCCTGGACGCAAGAACCCCGCGCGTCACGTACTTCGACGGCTGCGGGGTCATGGGACTAGAGACGATACGTAGCCCAGCAGGACTTCGGTATAGCATCATACATCCTGGTCAACGTCTATTTGTGGAGACGAGCGGTCCCGAACCGGGGTCATGGTGCGTCGAGGTGACCATGCGCCGAGCGATCCTGGGGCCGCATCTTCACGCCCCAACCAGGACGCACTCGACGGTTCGACCTGCCAGATCGTGCTGGTCGGGTATGACGCCCTGCGGTGGCGTGCGCCTTGGCGCGCGTGAGGGACCCATGGATGGTGTCGGTCGTGGCTCGTGGCGCACTCGCCAAATACCACACACGCTCTGCGCGTCCAGCCCTGGGGTTCACCGAGGTGGACTCCCGAGACGGCGTCACCGCTCAGCACCACAGTGGCGGGCGCCGCAGCAACCAGCGGCGCGTGGTGCGTGCGCCGTCTGGCTGCGCGGTGGGTCGCGAACTGTCAGACGGAGCCTGGCGCCTCGAGCCAGGGGTGACGCGGGCGCGAGACGACGGGCGACCATGCGCCACCACGACGACCGAGACGTCGCCGGTTCCTCGACCACACGCGGCTCCCGGCGTTCAGCCAAACGGCGACCCGAGGCGGATGACCCGCCCGGTCCCGGGCGCCCGGCACCACGATGGCCGGGTCGACGGCCGTGGTCCGCGCCTCGAGCACGGCCGACGGCGTACCGTCGTCGCGTCGGGCGCGATGGTCGCTCACGAGGGGATCGCGTAGGTGGTCGGCGCCTCGCGTCGCCAACGACATGCTTCGTAAGATGTCCGAATGGACAATCTCGGGGGTTTCGCGTCGGGCGAGAACGTGCACGATCTGTTGGGCGTCGAGGTGGTCGAGGCCACCGCCGACCAGGTCGTGCTGCGCGTGGAGGTCACCGGACGGCTCCACCAGCCCTACGGCCTGCTCCACGGCGGGGTGTCCGCCCTGCTGGCCGAGGGTGCCGCGTCCTACGGCGGTGCGATCAGCGTCGCGCCCGATCACATCGTGGTCGGCACCGACCTCAACTGCTCGCACCTGCGCTCGATGAGCGCGGGGACGCTCACCGCGACGGCCACGCCGATCCGCAAGGGCCGTCGCGTGCACGTCTGGGGCATCGAGCTGCGCGACGACGAGAACCGCCTGATCAGCGTGGCTCGCTGCACGCTGCAGGTCCTCCCCGTCCCCGGTCGCGGGTGAGGCACGCCTAGACTGGCCCTGATCCGGCGTTGAGAGATAGGGGCAGTCGCATGGGCGTGCGCTTCCGCGGGTGGGGATCGGCGGTTCCCGACCGCGTCGTCACCAATGACGAACTGTCGCTCACCCTGGACACCTCGGACGCCTGGATCACCGAGCGCACCGGCATCCGCGAGCGGCGCGTCGGCGGCAGCGCCAAGAGCCTGGGCGTGCTGGCGGGCCAGCGAGCCCTGGCCGCCTCCCACGTTGGCGTGGGCGACATCGACTTCCTGGTCGTGGCCACGACCACGCCCGACCGCATCACGCCGGCCACGGCACCCTTGATCGCCGCCGAGATGGGGCTGACCTGTCCGGCCATGGACCTGAACGCCGCCTGCAGCGGGTTCGTCTACGCCCTGCGCACCGCGCACGGGCTGCTCGAGACCGGCCAGCGCCGCATCCTGGTCATCGGCTCCGAGAACCTGACGCGCTGGGTCGACTGGTCGGACCGCAACATGGCGGTCCTGCTCGGCGACGGCGCCGGCGCCGTGGTGCTGGAGTACGACGCCACCGGTACCGACCTGCTCTCCTACGCCCTGGGGGCCGACGGGACGGCGGCCGACCTGCTGACCTGCGAGCACGACGGCTACTTCCAGATGGACGGCCGCGAGGTGTTCCGCCGCGCCGTGCGCGTCGTGGTGCAGTCGGCCGAGCAGGCGATGGCCGACGCCGACGTCAAGGCCGACCAGATCAGCCTGGTCGTGCCCCACCAGGCCAACATCCGCATCATCCAGGCCGCGACCCAGCGCCTGGGGATCGAGATGGAGCGGGCCGTCGTCGTCCTGGACCGCTACGGCAACACCTCGAGCTCCTCGATCCCCCTGGCGATGGTCGACGCCATCGAGTCGGGCCGCGTGCACGCGGGCGACTACGCGCTGGTGACGGGCTTCGGGGCCGGCATGACGTGGGCCAGTGCGGTGGTGCGCTGGTCATGACGCTCCCCCTGATCGTCCTGGCCGCCGGCCGCGCCCGCCGCTTCGGCGGGCTCAAGCCCCTGGCGCCGGTCGGCATCCACGGCGAGGCCGTGATCGACCTCATCGCCTCGGACGCCTTCGCTGCCGGCTTCACACGCCTGGTCGTCGTGGTCAACCCGACCACGGGCGACGAGGTGCGCGCCCACGTGCGCGCCGCGTGGCCCACGAGCTGGCCCGTCGAGTTCGTCGTCCAGGAGCACGCCCTCGGGACGGTGTCGGCAACCTGCGCCGCCTTCGACACCCTGGAGGCGGGCGATCCCTTCGCGGTGGCCAACGCCGACGACCTCTACGGTCGCGAGGCCCTGAGCCTGCTGGCCCAGCACCTGCGCACCCGGACGACCAGCTGCCTCATCGGGTTCCATCTGGATCGCGCCGTCGTGGGTGACCTGCCCGTGTCGCGCGGCGTGTGCAACGTGGTCAACGGGCACCTCACCGACATCGTCGAGCGCCGCCAGGTCCACGACTCGCCCGACGGCTTCGTGGCCGAAGACGGCCTGTCCCCGGTGTTCCTCGAGCCCGACACGATCGTGTCGATGAACCTCTGGGGCTTCCAGGCGCCGGTGCGGCCCCTGCTCGAGAGGTACCTGGCCACCTTCGACTTCGCCACCAGCGCCGAGGCCCTGCTGCCGGTCTTCGTGGGGTCGATCCTGCACCACCACCCGCTGCGCTTCGACGTGGTGCCCACGACCTCGCGCTGCGTGGGCGTCACGCACCCCGACGACCTGGCCCTGGTGCAGATGGACGTGCGCCTGCAGGTCGAGCTCGGCGAGCGACCCGAGCACGTCTTCGTCGAGCGCTAGCGCCAGTCGCGCGCCGCAGCCCCCAGCGCCTCGAGGCGCTCGACCCGCTCGGCGACCAGGGCCACGGTGCCCGAGCCGCGCTCGAGCGAGCCGCCCACGATGAGCGCGGGCGCGTGCTGCGCGACGCGGGCGAAGCGCGCCCAGGCCCCGCGCGAGAAGATGACGTTGACGTGGCCGGTCTCGTCCTCGAGGTTCACGAAGACCGCACCGCGAGCGGTCTCGGGGTGCTGGCGGTGCGTGACCACGCCGGCCACCCGCACGCGCGTCGCCTCGGCCGCGAGCAGCGAAGCTGCCGTGACGACGCCCTGCGCGCGCAGCTGCGGGCGCAGCATCTCGAGGGCCGTGGCCTCGGTGGTCAGGCCTAGCGACCAGAGGTCGTCGGCCAGGCGCTCGGGGGGCGTCGTGGGCGCCAGGAGGGGGACGACCTGCCCGGTGACGACCCCGGGCAGGCGATCGGGTGTCGACTGGGCCGCCGCCGCGGCCAGCCACGTCAGCGCCCGACGCGAGGGACCGAAGGCGTCCAGGGCGCCAGCGGCGGCCAGCGCCTCGAGATCGGCCTGCGAGCAGCCCGCGCGCGCCAGTGCCTCGAGGTCCGGCCACGGGGCGCCGGCCACCAGGACGGCGGCGCGGGCCGCACCGATGCCGCGTACCGACCCGAGCCCCAGGCGCACCGCGGGGTGCGCGGCCGGGCCCTCCAGCGTCGCCTCGACACCCGAGACGTTGACGTCGGGGCGACGCACCTCGACGCCGTGACGGCGCGCGTCGGCCACCAGGCTCTGGGGTGACCAGAAGCCCAGGGGCTGGGCGTTGAGGAGGGAGACCAGAAAGGCCGCCGGGTAGTGGTGCTTGATCCACGCCGAGCAGTACACGAGGTGGGCGAAGGACACCGCGTGGGACTCGGGGAAGCCGAAGCTGGCGAAGGCCGCCAGCGCGTCGAAGAGCTGGTCGGCCACCTCCCCGGTGATGCCGTACGTGGCCATGCCCGCGTAGAGGCGACTCTTCAAGTTGAGCATGCGCAGCGCCGAGCGCTTGGCGGCCATGGCCTGGCGCAGCTCGTCGGACTCGGTGGGCGAGAAGCCGGCCACCGCCACGGCCATCTCCATGAGCTGCTCCTGGAACAGCGGGACCCCCAGGGTGCGCGCCAGGATGGGCTCGAGCCGGGGGTGCAGGTAAGTGACCGGCTCCTCGCCGCGGCGGCGGCGCAAGTAGGGGTTGACGGCGCGGCCCTGGATCGGGCCAGGACGGATCAGCGCCACCTCGATCACCAGGTCGTAGAAGCAGCGCGGGCGCATCCGGGGCAGGGTGGCCATCTGGGCCCGGGACTCGACCTGGAAGACCCCGACCGTGTCGGCCTCGCCCAGCAGGTCGTAGACGGCGGGCTCCTGGGGCAGGCTCCCCAGGTCGAGGCGGACGCCGTGGAAGGCCTCCACCACGTCGACGGCGCGATGGAGCGCCTCGAGCATGCCCAGGCCCAGCAGGTCGAACTTGACCAGCCCGATGGCGGCGCAGTCGTCCTTGTCCCACTGCAGCACCGACCGCGCGGGCGTGCGCGCCCACTCGACCGGGCAGACCTCGAGCACCGGCCGGTCGCACAGCACCACCCCGGCCGCGTGCAGCCCCAGGTGGCGGGGGCGGTCCCGCAGCTCGGCGGCCAGCGCCTCCATCCGGGCCGCCACCGGGGGCGCCACCACGGGCGCGGCGGGATCCTGCCCCCACGCCGTGACGGCGGCCTCGTCGAGCCCGAAGGCGCGGGCCACGTCGCGCCGGGCCGAGCGGGAACGGTAGGTGATGACGGCGGCCACCTGGGCCGCGTGGCGGCGCCCGTAGCGCGCGAAGACGTACTGGATCACCTCCTCGCGCCGGCCGGCCTCGATGTCGACGTCGATGTCGGGCGGGCCGTCGCGGGCCGGGGACAAGAAGCGCTCGAAGAAGAGGTTGAGCGAGACGGCGTCCGCGTTGGTGATCCCCAGCGCGTAGCAGACCGCCGAGTTCGCCGCCGAGCCCCGGCCCTGGCAGTAGATGTCCTGGCGCCGGCAGAACTGGGTGATGTCCCACACCGTCAGGAAGTAGCCGGCGAAGCCCACGGTGTCGATCACGCGCAGCTCGTGGTCGATCTGGCGCCAGGCGCCCGGGACCCGCTCGGCGTCGCGCGGGCCGTAGCGCGCGGTCCCCCCCTGCTCCACGAGCTGGACGAGGTAGGCCTGCTCCGAGGACCCGTCGGGAGTGGCGAACCTCGGCAGGTCCGGGGCCACCAGGCGCAGGTCGAAGGCCAGGGCCCGGCCCAGCTCGCCGGCCCGGTCCACCACCCCCGGCCAGCGGGCGAAGCGGCGGCGCTGCTCGGCGTCGCTGCGCAGGTGGGCGCCGGGACCCGCGGGCAGCCACCCCTCCAGCGCAGCCAGCGGGCGGCGCGCCCGGGTGGCCGCCAGCACCGCGGCGCGCGGGAAGCCCGCCGGAGTGGCGTAGTGCACGTTGCCGGTGGCCACCACCTCGACGCCCGCGCTGAGGGCCAGCTCGGCCAGCGCATCGTTGCGCGCCCCGTCGTCGGGCTCCCCGTGGTCCCACAGCTCGACGGCGATCCCGTCGCGTCCGACGACCTCGATCATCCGGTCGAGCTCGCGGCGCGCGGCGCGCGGTCCCGCCGTGAGCAGCGCCCGGGTGAGCGGGCCCTTACGGCAGCCGCTCAGCACCAGCCACGACCGCGCGGCCAGGTCCGAGAGGGTGAAGCGCGGCGCCCCCTTGCCCGCGCGGGCCAGGAAGGCCTCCCCCAGCGCGACCGAGAGCTGCCGGTAGCCCTCCGGCGAGCGCGCCAGGACGACCACGTGGCTCCCGTCGGGATCGGGCACCCCGACGCGGTCGTCGGTCCCGTCCAGGGTGAGCTCGGCCCCGAAGACCGTGGGGAGCCCGGCCGCGCGCGCCGCCTCGGCGAAGCGGACCACCCCGTAGAGGCCGTGATGGTCCGTCAGGGCCAGCCCCGCCAGGTGCAGCCGGGCTGCCTCGGCCACCAGCTCCTCGGGATCGTTCGCCCCGTCCAGGAAGCTGAACCCCGAGTGCGCGTGCAGCTCGACGTAGCCCGCCATCAGTCGTAGACCCCCGCGAGCCACCACCGCCGCGACTCCGCAGCCACCAGCAGAGCCTCCCCGCCCTCGAGCACGACCTGGGCGTGGGCGCGGCGGCGCGGCGCGACCCACCAGCGCTCGACGCTGAGCCAGGGACCCGCGGACCACACGACCGCCCGTCGCACGCCGGGCGCCAGGACGACCGCCACCGGCGGGGCGCTCCACCGGCCGCGACCGTCGACGCGCACCGGTCGGGCCGTCGCGTCGACCAGGTCGATCGCGACCGGGTGCGCGAACACCACCGCGGGGGCGGGCGGGCGCAGGTGCCCGGGCCACGGGGCCGCCGCGTCGCTCCCCGCGGGGACGGCGGGCGACCCCCAGGGCACCAGCACCGCACGATCCTGGGGCACGCGTCCTGCGCGCAGTCCGGCCACGACCACCGCGTCGTCCCCCAGGCGCCGGCGCACCCGCAGAGCCGCCGCGTGCGCCCGCTCCTCGGCGGCCCCGCGCTGGCCAAAGAAGCCCCGCTGCTCGTCCCGCTGGGGTGCCCGCGCCAGGCGGGCCGCCAGGCGCGCGTCGCGCTGGCCGGGCGCCTCGGCCCGCTCCCCCCGCGCCAGGCGGTGCAGCTGCCCTACGGCGGCCGGGAAGCGCTCGGCGACGCGCGCGGGATCCAGGTCGGCGAAGTCCCCCACCGTCACCAGTCCCAGCCGGCGACCGGTGGCGACCAGGTCGGGGCGACCCAGCGCGGCCAGGGGCTGGCGGCGCCGGTAGTCGTCGCTGGCCCCCGGCGCCAGGACCACCCCCGCGCGGGCGGCGAGCTCGGCCACGAAGAGCCCGTCGCCCGCCCCCAGCCGCGGCTCGTGCCCGGTGGTCTCGCGCACCGTAGACGCCAGGAGGGCCAGGACCCGCTCCTCGCCCCCGAAGAAGCGGCTCGGCCCGCGCGCGGGCAGGACGTAGAGTCCGAGGCGCACCAGCTCGGTGAACGGACACAGCACGCCGAGGGCCTCGAGCAGGCGCTGGGCGACACGCAGCGTCGTCCCGTCGACGGACTCGACGCTCAGCGCCTCGACCCACACCCCGATCAGTCGCTCCACGCGGCACCTCGAAGCCGGCCGTGGCGGTCGGGCATCTCCACGGTGTGCTCGCGGGAGCGGACCCCGCCGCGGCCGGTCAGCTGGAGCGTCATCGTCCGGCTCTCGAGGCGCGACGTCCCCCGCCAGCGCGCCTGGGCGATCCCGAGTGTGAGGTCGGGCGGCACCGGCCACCCCCCCGCGTCGACCACGGGGACCAGGACGGCCCCGCGCTCGCGCACCCGGTCGGCCACCCGGTGGGCCAGCCGGGGCGGCACCCGTCCCGGCGGGCGCAGCACGATGACGTCGATCCCGTCGATCAGGTCTCCCACGACCTCCGCCCACAGGCCCCGCGGACGCGGGACGAGCAGCGTGCGCGCCAGGTCGACGCCGAGGTCGGCCATGGCCACCACGCCCGGGTTGTCGACGCCCACCACCGCGCCCCAGGACCCCATCGCCGTGGCCCCCGCGAGGAGGCCCAACGCCAGCGTGAGGCCGCCCGTGCCCGGCGCGCCCGCCACCACGAGCGTCGAGCCGCGCCGCAGGCCCCCCTCCGCCAGCAGTCCGGACCAGGGCGCCGCCAGCGCGACCCGTCGATCGCCGGCCAGGCTCACCGGCCGGATCTTGGCGACCAGCTCCTCGGGAACCGGAGGGCGTGGGGGAAGAAAAGCGAACATATGTTCGTAGCGTAGCCAGTCCCGATCTTGGTCGCCAGAGCCCTAGTCTCGACGGGGGAGGTCACCGTGTGCGGACGTGTTGCGCTCTTTAGCCCACCGGTCCGGCTGGCCCGGCTGCTCGCCGCGGGCCTCGCCGCAGACGCCGCGGACCTGCCGCCGCGCTGGAACCTCGCGCCGAGCCAGCTGCTGCTCGCCGTCGCCGACACCGGCGCCCAGCGGGTCCTCGACCGCTACCGCTGGGGGCTGACGCCCCGCTGGAGCGGGGCGCATCAGGTCCTGTTCAACGCCCGGGCCGAGACGGTGGCCGACAAGCCCTCCTTCAAGAGCGCCTTCCGCGACCATCCCGGCGTCGTGCCCGTGGATGGCTTCTACGAGTGGGACCACCGCCCCGGGGGCCGGCGTACACCCCACTACTTCCACCGCACCGACGGCCAGCCGCTGGCGCTGGCCGGCCTTCTCGACCCTGCGGGACCTGAGGGACCGGCCTGCACGGTGATCACGACGACGCCCAGCGCGGACCTCGACGGGCTCCACGACCGGATGCCGGTCATCCTCGAGCTCGGTGACGTCGACGCGTGGCTGGCCGCCGGCGACGCGGGCCCCGCGATCCGCAGCGCGCTGATGCGACCCGCGCCGCCCGGCACGCTGACGCACCACCCGGTCAGCGCGGCGGTGGGGTCGGTGCGCCACGACGACGCGACGCTCATCGACCAGGTGGACCCGTCGGGCCCCTGAGCCGGGCCCGCACAGCCGAAGACCCCGAGTGACCGGTGAAACACCAGCCCCTCGGGGTCTCCGAAGGCGC
This sequence comes from Acidimicrobiales bacterium, assembly GCA_049965035.1. GTDB lineage: Bacteria > Actinomycetota > Acidimicrobiia > Acidimicrobiales > RAAP-2 > RAAP-2. The sequence goes on along the minus strand of JBMFWS010000029.1, from coordinate 10,434 downwards.
CTCACCCGCCGGCCCGCACAGGGCGGTCCGACGTGTGCTGCGTGTGGTTCGCCTCAACGCCTTGGCGGGTTGCCCCGCCTCGGTGGGGAGGCACCCCTTGCGGGGCCCCGTCCCGGTGAGTGCCCTTCCCTGGCGGGACGGACACCCTCCTCGAGGTGCGAACTACGGCCCCTTTTTTTGCACGCGGCGCGACCACGCGCAAGGCCCCGAGGCCTCCTAGGGACAAATCCAGAGCTTGTCCCCAGATCGGCCGGGCTTATCGACCGCAGCGACGATGTTCCCCACCGCAGGTCGGGACTGCTCCACAGGTTCCCGACAGCCGCCGGTGCCCGGCCCGCTCACGTACCACCCGGCTCGGACACGAGGGGGCTGACGCGCCACGACGACGCGGCTCAGCGACCAGGTGGATGTCAGGTCCTCGAACCGGGCCTAGACAGCCGAAGACCCCGAGTGACCGGTGAAACACCAGCCCCTCGGGGTCTCCGAAGGCGCCTCACCCGCCGGCCCGCACAGGGCGGTCCGACGTGTGCTGCGTGTGGTTCGCCTCAACGCCTTGGCGGGTTGCCCCGCCTCGGTGGGGAGGCACCCCTTGCGGGGCCCCGTCCCGGTGAGCGCCCTTCCCTTGCGGGACGGACACCCTCCTCGAGGTGCGAACTACGATCACTGTTCTTGCACACCGCGCGACCACGCGCAAGGCCCCGGGGCCTCCTAGAGACAAATCCAGAGCTTGTCCCCAGATCGGCCGGGCTTATCGACCGCAGCGGCCGTGTTCCCCACCGCAGATCGGGGCTGCTCCACAGGTTCCCGACAGCCGCCGGGCACCTCCCAGACACGTCACGGCGGGGCCCGAAGGCCCCGCCGTGACGCACTGCGTGGCTCTACTTGAGCAGCCAGTTGGGAATGCTGGTGCTCAGCTTGGAGGTGATGGTGACCGGCGACTTGGGCGCCGACGTCGTCACGAAGACGGTCTTGTCCAGCACGCCCGTCGAGCTGGCGCTACGCACCTGGATGATGTAGCCGCCCGGGAGCCCCTGGTGGTTGCTCGCCGTGTAGCGCAGCGGGACGAGGGCGGGAGTCTGGAACGACGTCGTGATCAGCGTGTGCAGGAAGCTGGCTCGCGTGAAGTTCCTCCCCGCGGCCCTGAGCGCCTCGACGAAGGCGACGCCCCAGCCGATGCCGTAGGCCATGTTGCCGTCGATCGGCGACGTGGACGTGAAGTTCGGGAAGTCCGCCTTGTCGTTCAGCAGGATCTCGCGCATCCAACCGTTCCACACGTTGGTGTCGAGGCTGGCGGGCAGGTAGCTGAACGAGATGGCCCCAATTTCGGGGTCCGGGAACGGCTTGCCGGCGAAGGCCGCGTCCACCGTCACCGGGTCGGCTCCGACGCTCGAGATGACCCACTGGGGGTGGTAGCCCAGCGCGAGGGCGTTGCCGAGCGCCGCGTCGGTGGCTCCGGGGATCGTGTCCAGGTAGACGACCTTGCAGCCCTCGGCCTGGAACTTGGCGATGAAGGGCGTGAAGTAGCCGGCGCCGCCCGTCACCAGGCCCGCGACGTCGTACATCACCGAGTCGATCGGGTTGACGCCGACGTCTTGGAGGCCGAGCAGCCCGTCGGCGCCGAAGTCATCGTGCTGGCCCAGGAAGCAGACCTTCTGGCCCGAGAAGTGCGCCAGCATGTACTGGCCCAGGATCTTGCTCTCGACGGTGTAGCTGGTCTGCCACCCGAAGAGGCCCGGGTAGACCTTGGGGTTGTTCCAGTCCTTGGAGCCCGAGTTCACGAACAGCTGGGGCACGTGGTTCGCCTTGAGCAGGGCGCGCACCGAGTCCTGGGTCGGCGTGCCGAGCGACCCCACCGTGGCAAAGACCGGCAGCGAGATCAGCTGCTTGGTCAAGGCAACGGTGTTGGGATTCCCCGTGCAGCCAAAGCCCGGCGTGCCGTAGCAGTCGTCCTTGATGATGTACTTGATGTGGCGTCCGTTGACCCCGCCGTGCTGGTTGACCCAGGTGAACACGGCGTTGGCCGCCTTGGCGTCCTCGCTGTACCCCTGCGCGGCGATGCCGGTGAGGGGAACGGTGGCGCCAATGGTCACCTGCTTGGCCGTGACGCCGGGAACCTTGGGCGGCGACCCTTGAGCCAGCCCCCCACTGGTCATCACCATGCCCAGAACGAGGGCCACCGCAGCGCCCCCGATCGTGATGCGACGAGTTCTCACCACAGTTACTCCCCCCTGGCCACGTGGTGGCCATTGTCCGTCTTACTGTCGCGTAAGTCTTCGACGTGACCCTAACCGCACCGCCGGGGCCTGGCAAGTCACCACGTGCGCCGAGCCCACAGCCGTCGCAGCGCCCCGCTGATCCCGAGCGGCGCGAACACGATGGTCGCCACCAGCAGCGCCCCGAAGATGATGCCGTTCAGCTGGCTGGCAACGTTCCCCTGAGGGCTCAGCCCGGTGTGCGCGGTGATCCAGCCGATGGCACTGTTGGAGAAGGCGTAGATCAGACCGCCGATGATGGCGCCCGGGATCGTCCCGATGCCGCCGATCACCACCAGGGACAAGATGGTGATCGACAGGGCGAACCCGTAGGTCGAGGGCGTCACAGCGTTGTTGACGATCGTCCACAGGCCTCCCCCGAGGGCGGCGTAGGCGGCCGAGATCACGAAGGCCGTGACGCGGGCGCGCGGGAGCGAGATGCCCACCAGCTCGGCGGCGACGTCGTTGTCGCGCACCAGGCGCATCGCGCGGCCAAAGCGTGAGGCGAACAGGTTGGACATGAAGAACAGAGCGATGCCCGCGGCCACGACCGTCAGGCTGGCCAGCCACACGCTGTTGACGCTAAGCGACGCGGTGCCCGCCGGGTACAGGTGGGTCAGCCAGTGCGGGGCATTCTCGGCGTTGGGCAGCTGGAGGCCGGAGTCACCCCCGGTCCAGGAGCCAAAGACGTTGAGGATCGCGCCGAAGGCCACGGCGAAGGCCAGGGTCATCCCGGCCAGGTAGGGACCGCGCAGCCGCGTCGCGGGCAGTCCGAGCAGGAATCCGACCGCCGCGCCGGCTACCACGGCGAGCACCAGGACGAGGATCAGGGGGCTGGAGTGGTGATGGTTGGCCCAGATGGCCACCGTGAAGGCGCCCACCCCCATGAAGGCACCGTTGCCGAGCGAGATCTGCCCCGACGACCCGGTGAGGAAGGAGAGGCCGAGCAGCACGATCGTCATGGCCGCACCCAAGGACAGATCGGTATCCACGTTCGAGCCGAAGCGCGCGGTGCCAATGAGGGACACCGCGACGACGACCACGGTGATCAGCGTTCGCGCGACGACCGGGTGCTCGCGGCGAACGCGCGCGCTGGTCAGGGCGGCCACGGCCGCCACGCCGAGGGCGGCGATCACAGCCAGGACGATGCGCAGACCGGTCGTCGGCACGCCCAGGGCGATGGCCGCCACCGCCGCGACCAGCGACACCGCGATGGCCGAGATGCGCGCCGCCATCAGACCCTCCGTTCCGTGCGTCGGGTGAACAGCCCGCTCGGGCGCACCATCAGCGACACGATCAGCAGGCCCAGCGCCACCAGGATGATGGCGTTTGAGTTGAGGAAGTCGCCGACGAACTGGAAGGCCACGCCGAGCAGCACCCCGGCCACCAGCGCGCCGACCGGGCTGTCGAGCCCGCCCACCGCGGCAGCAATGAAGCCGAAGGCGAAGACCCCGTCCATGGTCGTGGGAGTCAGCCCGGTGAAGTAGTTGGAGGCGACCAGCACGGCCGTGACCGCACCCACCCCCGAGGCCAGCATCCAGCCCAGGGTCAGCATCCGCGTGACGCGCACCCCGAGCAGGCGCGACACCTCCGGGTTGAGGGCCGCGGCGCGCAGCTGGAGCCCGATGGAGGTGAACTGGAAGACCACCGCCACGACCGCCATCACCACCAGCGCCGTCACGACCTCGTAGAGGGCGAAGGGCGACATCGCCACGGGCCGGCCCGCCAGCTGCCAGTCGATGATCGAGAAGGGCGTGGGCAGGCTCCGCGAGGTCGTCGACCAGATCGCCGCGGCGACCGACTCGAGCACCAGCAGGAAGCCCACCATGGCGACCACCGGGTTGATCTCGGGCTTGCCGTAGAGCGTGCGCACGACGGTGCGCTCGGTGAGCCCGCCGAGCACCACGCCCGCGACGATGGCCACCGCCATGGACACCCAGTAGTTGGTCGAGGGCGCCAGCACCGCGAACCCCACGTACGCGGCCAGCATGGCCATGGCGCCCTGGGCGAAGTTCAAAATGCGCGTCGAGCGCCAGATCAGCACCAGGCTGAGGGCAACCAGTGCGTAGATCACCCCGTTGGTCAGTCCGCCCAGGATGTCGGACATCACGCGCGAGGTCCAGAAGGCGTCCATCACTCCACCAGCCCGAGGTAGTACTGGCGCAGCCGCTCGTCGCCTGCCACGACGTCGGCGCGGTCGTTGGCCACCACGCGCCCGACGTAGAGAACGACGGCGTGGTCGGCAATGCGCAGCGCCGACTTGGCGTTCTGCTCGACCAGGATCACGGTCAGACCCGAGGCGGCGCACAGCTCGCTGATCGTGTGCAGCAAGTCCGCGGTCACCAGCGGCGCCAGGCCGAGCGAGGGCTCGTCCAGCAGCAGGACGCGGGGCTGGGCAATCAGGGCGCGGGCCATGGCCAGCATCTGGCGCTCGCCGCCCGAGAGGGTCGCCGCCGGCTGGCGCCGGCGCTCGCCGAGCACCGGGAACAGCGCGTACTGGCGCTCGAGCGCCTGGCGGCGCCCGCTGCGGCCCCGGTGGGCGATGAGCGCCCCGAGCCGCAGGTTCTCCTCGACGCTGAACTCGCCGATGACGCCGCGGCCCTCGGGGACGTGGCCCACCCCGCGGCGCACGATGTCCTCGGCGTGCGTGCCCGTCAGGGTCTGGCCCTCCAGCGTGACCACGCCCGCGCGCGGCTTGACCAGCCCGCTGATCGTGCGCAGCAAGGTGGTCTTGCCGGCCCCGTTGGCGCCCAGGACCGCGGTGATCTTGCCGGGCTCGGCCTCGAAGGTCACGTCGCGCAGGGCCTGCACGGCGCCGTAGGCGACCGAGAGCCCCGACACCCCGATCACTCGTCCACTCCCAGATACGCGGCGACCACCTCGGCGTGGTGGCGTACCTCGGCTGGCGGGCCCGTGGCGATCACCTCGCCGAAGTTCAGCACCACCAGCCGGTCCACCAGCGGCATGACGAACTCCATGTCGTGCTCGACCAGCAAGATGCCCATCTGGGCGCGCAGGGAGGTGATCTCGGCGGCGAACTGCTCGAGCTCGGCCTCGTCGAGCCCGGAGGCGGGCTCGTCGAGCAGCAGGAGTTTCGGGTCGCCCATCAGCGCGCGCGCCAGCGACACCTTCTTGGCCACCCCGTAGGGGATGGCGCTCGGGAAGCGGGCCGCGTGGTCGGCCACGCCCAGGCGCTCGAGCAGCTCTAGGGCGTCGTGGCGCAGCTGGCGCTCCGAGCGCACCCCGCGCGGGGTGGCCACCAGAGCGTCAGCGAAGGTTCCCCCCGGGCGATGGTGGCCGCCGGCCATCACGTTCTCGAGCACGCTGCAGTGCGCGAAGAGGCCCACTCCTTGCAGGGTGCGCGCCACCCCCGCTCCCGCCAGCTGGCTGGGCCGCAGGTTGTGCCGGCCCGAGCTGGGGAACGCGACCCGACCCTGCGTCGGCTTGACGAACCCGCAGATCACGTTGAACACCGTGGTCTTGCCCGCCCCGTTAGGACCGATGAGCCCGACGATCTCTCCGGGCTCGACCGAGAACGACACGTCGCGCAGCGCGTGCAGGCCCCCGAAATCCACCGAGACGGCATCGAGGCGCAGGAGCGCTATGGGTAGATCGACCTGCATTGGACCCCAAAACTAGTCAGTAACTGCCGGTGCCGGCGAGATAGTCCCCAAGGTCAGCCCGGCGCGTCAGGCCAACTCCAAGATGACGACGGGAATCTCTCGGTCGGTTCGCGCCTCGTAGTCGGCGAAGTTCGGGAAGTCAGTCTTCTGGCGAGACCAGATGGCGCCACGCTCCTCGGGCGGCGCGATGCGGGCCCGGGCGGGCCGGGTCTGTGCCCCGATCTCCACGACGACCTCGGGGTGGGCGACCACATTGTGGTACCAGTCGGGGTGGGTCGGGGCTCCCCCCTTGGACGCGAAGATCGCCACCCGGCCCTCGCCGACGTCCTGGTACATGACCGGGGTGATCCACTCCTCGCCGCTGCGCGCACCGGTGGTGTGGAGCAAGAGCAGGGGCGCTCCCGCGAAGCTGCCGCCCACCACGCCCCCCGACGCGCGGAACTCCTCGATGATGCGCCGGTTCGACTCGTTGGCCCGCTCCTCGGGTGAGCTCATCGCTCGCCTCCTCTCGTGGTCCCCGCCGCCGGGTGGGCGGACACCACCGCCCAGCGCGTCCAGCCTAGAGACGACCTGCTTGTCGCGGGGGGCACCCGCGCGACCCGCGGCCGGATCAGGCGGTCGTGGCGTTGCGGATCGCCGAGACGTCGAACTCCAAGGTGACGTTCTCGCTGACCAGCACACCGCCGGCCTCGAGCGCCGCGTTCCAGTTGACCCCCCAGTCCTTGCGGTTGACGCTCGTGGAGCCCTCGAAGCCGATCCGCTGGTTGCCGTAGGGGTCCACGGCGGCACCGGTGTAGTCGAAGTCGATCGTGACGGGCCGCGTGACGCCCTTGATGGTCAAGTCGCCGGTCACCTGGAAGGTCGTATCGGCGGTCTGCTCGATCGCCGTCGAGGAGAACGTGATCTGCGGGTACGTCTCCATCTCGAAGAAGTCGTTGGAGCGCAGGTGGGCATCCCGGTCCGCGTTGCGAGTGTCAATGCTGGCCGCCGTGATCGTGAGCTCCACGTGGGAGCTCCCGGGATTCTCAGCGTCGAGGGAGATCGAGCCCGCGAACTCGTTGAACGAGCCGCGCACCTTGGTCACCATGGCGTGACGCGCCACGAACCCGATCCGGGTATGCGCCGGGTCCAGCGTGTAGGTGCCGGTGAGGCTCGAGGGCAGGTTGGTGGAGGTCATGGCACTCCTCTCGTCGTGTCCTGTCGCTCACGATAAAGGTCCCCCGCCGCTGCTCGACACGCGCCCGACGGGATGGAGACAGGGTGGCCCCGCCGGCACGCTCGTTCCCCGGGGTGCGAGGTGCCCGGCGGGAGCACGGCGACCTTCGCCGTCCCGGCCACCGGCGATCTCGGAGCCGGACACTACGACGCGGAACCGCGCGGCCGACTCCGGGGGTGAACGCACACCAGACCCGGGACCGCGACACGGCACGAGACCAGAGCCGTGGACCCGTCGGAGGCTCGGCGCCGGCTGGTTGTGGTCACGCCGGACAGTTGAGCCCCAGCGCCACTGCCGACATCACCGCTGGGCGGGCGGAGCGCGAGCCGGGCGCCTGGTCGCACCGCGTACCACGGCCCCCGGCACCATCCCATCAACGGGGAGGTCGGGGCGCGACCATGCGCGTCCGTCGGTGACCCTTACGCAGAGGGGCGCCACCGGACCAGGTCAACGGGTGGAGGTGATGGGATTCGAACCCACTGCCTCTACATTGCGAACGTAGCGCTCTACCAATTGAGCTACACCCCCGCGAAGGGTCAGTTTACCCCATCGCGTAGCGGCTCTCGCGGCCCGACCGGCCCGCTGCCTCAGCAGTCCGGGCCGTGGGCCAGCGTGACGCCCCCGCGCTGACGAAGGGACCGGCGCCTACGTCGTCGTCGGAGCCGTCGTCATCGTCGGAGCGCGCCTCGTCGGCGTACCACGCGGCCGACTTGACGTGGCCCCAGGCGTCGACGCGCGGAGCGGTCACCGGGTGCCGGGCCCCGTACTCCTGGACCGGCTCGAGGTAGCCACGCCGGCCGAGGAAGCCCAGGCCGACCGACGTCTCGTCGAGGTAGCCCTTGCCCACCGCGTAGATGGCCAGGGCCACGAAGGCAACCAGGACGCTCCACGCGGTGAAGGTGACGTCCCAGATCACCGAGGCGTGCGTCAACCACGCCAGGAGCGTCGCCACCACACACAAGGCGGCCAGCCGCGTGAACACCACGCGGCGGCGCCGGCGCATCGGCTGGCGCCCGGGTGCTGCCACCACGCGCGGCGCGGGAGCGCTAGGGGGCCAAGCGGGCGGGCGCTGGTGGGCCATCGGCGCGGCAACCTCGTCGAACTCGTAGTCACTCATCCACTCGTCCCACGAGCGCTCGGCCTCGAGTGACTGGTAGGTGTCGCCCTCGTGGACGACGCGCAGGCGCGGGCGCGCGGGGACCGGGCGAGGGGCCGGGGCCGCCACGGGACGCAGGCGCGGGGCGGTCTCGACGCTGAAGTGATTGATGGCGCGCTCACCGCGCCACTCTCGAAGGTGACGCACGGCCCAGGGGATGAGGAAGGTGGCCCACAAGAGAGCGATAACTACAAGAAGCATGCCGCTGGCGTCCTCGTCATCGCGACCTCTGCGTTACGCATTGGTGACCAGGGTACAGGGGCCCTCTGGCTAATTGGTGGATATTAGAGCTCGTGGAGCCCGCACTCCACCTTGCCCGTGCCCGCCCACCGACCCGAACGTCGGTCACCCGGCGTGGTGGGTGGTCGCGTGACGGCCGCGCAGCCGATCGAGGTGTAGCCCTGCGCCCACAGCGGGTGGTGGGCCAGCCCGTGACGCTCCAGGTACGCGAGCACGTCCTCGTCGCTCCAGGTGGCCAGCGGGTTCACCTTGACCACGCCGAACTTCTCGTCGTGGCCCACGACCGGCGTGGTCGCGCGCGTCGGTGCGTCGATGCGCTTGACTCCGGTAATCCAGCCGCTGCGACCCGCGAGCAGCCCCTCGAGCGGCGCGACCTTGCGCAGCTGGCAGCACCCCTCGGTGCCACAGGGATGCGCGTCAGCCTCGGGGCCCGGCGTCACGCGCACCAGGGGCAGGCTCCACGCGGCCCGCACGCCCTCGACGAAGTCGAGCGTCTCGGGGAAGTGGCCCCCGGTGTCCAAGAACGCGATGGGCACCTCGGGAAAGCTCTCGTGCACCAGGTGCACCAGCACGAGGTCCTCGAAGGATGCGGCCACCACGACGTCGGGCAGGCTGGCCACGGCCCAGGCCAGGATCTCGGTCGGGTCAGCCCACTCCAGACGCGCGGCGACGTCGTCGAGCTCCTGGGCCGTCCACGTCGACGATGCCGGTGTTGTCGGTACCATGGTGTGCCACCTCGGGATGCCAATCTTTTTCTAGTGGTATTGTAGGCTATTTCGGATGGACCCCTTGATCGTGACCACAACCCGCCCTATTGCTCCCGAGACCAGCCACCTCGACCTGCTCGAGTCCCACGCCGCCTTCGTCATTCGGGAGGTCGCCGCCGAGTGCGAGCGGCCTGTCCTGCTCTTCTCGGGCGGCAAGGACTCGGCCGTGCTCTTGCACATCGCGGTCAAGGCGTTCGCCCCGGGCCGACTCCCCTTTCCCGTCATGCACGTCGACACCGGGCAGAACTTCCCCGAGGTGCTCGCCTTCCGTGACGCCACGGTGGCCCGTCTCGGGGCCCGCCTGGTGGTGGCCAGCGTCCCCGACGCCATCGCCCGGGGCCGGGTGTCCGACCCGGGCCCCCTGGGCTCGCGCAACCGGCTCCAGACGACCGTCCTGCTCGACGCCATCGCCGAGCACGGCTTCGACGCGGCCTTCGGCGGGGCGCGCCGCGATGAGGACAAGGCCCGGGCCAAGGAGCGGGTCCTCTCGTTCCGCGACGCCTTCGGTCAGTGGGACCCGCGCCGCCAGCGCCCCGAGCTGTGGAACCTCTACCAGGGTCGTGTGAACGCCGGCGAGCACCTGCGGGCCTTCCCCCTGTCGGACTGGACCGAGCTCGACGTGTGGCGCTACATCGAGCGCGAGGACGTGGCCCTGCCGAGCATCTACTTCGCCCACGAGCGCGAGGTCGTGCGCCGCGACGGCATGTGGCTCGCGGTCAACGAGTTCGTCGCGCCTCAGGACCACGAGCGACCCCAGCCTCGCCAGGTGCGCTACCGGACCGTCGGCGACGCCACCTGCACCGGCGCCGTCGAGTCGAGTGCCCTCACCGTGGCCGAGGTGGTGCGCGAGGTGGCCACGGCCACGGTCTCCGAGCGCGGGGCCACCCGCGCCGACGACCGCTTCTCCGAGACCGCCATGGAGGACCGCAAGCGCGAGGGGTACTTCTAGTGATCAGCGACCTGCTGCGCCTGGCGACCATCGGCTCGGTCGACGACGGCAAGTCCACCCTGGTGGGCCGCCTGCTCGTCGACACCCGCCAGCTCTTTGACGACCAGCTCGACGCCGTCGTCAACGCCTCGGAGCGCCGGGGCATCGGGGACCTGGACCTCGCCTTCGTGACCGATGGCCTGCGCGCCGAGCGCGAGCAGGGCATCACCATCGACGTCGCCTACCGCTACG
>JBMFWS010000028.1:0-21847 GCA_049965035.1 Acidimicrobiales bacterium | reverse complement strand
GTCGCCGGGGCTCGGATCCCTGAATCGACCCACATCTATGCCGGGAGGCCCCAAAAAGTCAATACGTTGGATCTCGCGAAGTACGCGCGCCGGGGATGGTCTGCCAGTGCGTTCGTGGGGGCGATGCTCCTGGCGGCGGTGATTGCCGTTCCGGGCTCACGGGCGATGGCGGGGACGCCGGGCACGCCAGCCGTTGCGCTGACGTGCAGCGGGGCGACCCAGCACGTCGGGCCCTTTGACGTGGTCTGTGGCGGATCGGGCAGCCGGTTCGTGCAGGTCACCGCGGCGGCCGTGTCGTGCCAGTCAGCAGGCGGCGCACTGAGCTCGTGCGGGTTTCGCTACTGGATCAAGAGGCGCGGCACGAGGGGATGGGACACGATCTCCTTCGCGGGCGGGAGCGTGTCCCAGGTCGGGCTGGTGAGCGCGAAGGGCGGCACCGGCTCCGGTGGGTCCACCACCACGACGACCACGAGCTCTACGGGGGGGACCGGATCGGGAGGCACCTCGGGATCAGCGGGACCGTCGACCACGACGACGGTGCCAACGCCCGGAGCTCCCCGCCTCGTGTTTCGCCAGATCTCCTGGACCAGCCGGATTCGCGTGCCGGGTCCGGCCACGCGCGTCGTGACCATCGTCGTGACGACCGGTGTCGGATACGCCCTGACCAGTCCGAGCTACGGCGTGCAGGACTCGAAGAACATTGCCGATGGGGCGGCTCAGCAGGTCGCCGGGGCGCGACGACGCGACGAATGGGGGCAACCTCGCCCGACGCCGCGCGACACCTGGGAGAGAGGAGGTCGGGACCTGACCGGCGGTGGGCGCTCGGACTCGTCGGGCGGGCGCGACCGGGCGGCGCCCGCGTCCTCCAATGGCCCGAACGCGGCGCTGATTCCGGGCTCCGGTGGGAGCTTCATGACGCGTCGCCCCGGGCTCTGGGTGATGGGCGTCGAGCACCGCGGTGCGTGATGCCATTCAGCCTGAAAAGCGCCGGAAACAGGCGCTAGCGTTGCCGCCATGGACGCCGTCGTCTCCGTGGCGGGCCTGCGCAAGTCCTACGGCAATCGCGAGCGGCTGCACGGTATCTCCTTCGACATCCACGCCGGGGAGATCCTTGGCTTCCTCGGCACCAACGGTGCGGGCAAGACCACGACGATCGAGATCCTCGAGGGCTACCGCCCCTACGATGCCGGTACCGTGTCGGTGCTCGGCGTCGATCCGGCTCACGCGACGCGAGCCTGGCGCTCACGTATCGGACTGGTGCTCCAGGAGTGCGAGCTCGACCCCGTCTACACCGTGCGCGAGACGATCGCCATCTTTGCGCGTTGCTTTCGCCGTCCCACCGACGTTGAGGCCACGATCGAGGCCGTGGGGCTGACCGCCAAGACCGACGACCGCGTGGGCCAGCTCTCGGGGGGCCAGAAGCGGCGCCTGGACGTGGCGGTCGGACTCGTGGGCGCCCCCGAGATCCTCTTTCTCGACGAGCCGACGACGGGGCTGGACCCCCTGGCGCGTCGGGAGATGTGGACGATGATCGAGGGGCTGCGCGCGGCGGGCACGACGATCTTCCTGACGACGCACTACATGGACGAGGCCCAGCACCTCGCCGACCGGATCATCATCTTGCGGTCCGGCGAGATCGCGGCCGCCGGGACGGCCGACGAGCTGAGTGCGCTCCTGGGCTATCGCGCGACGGTGAGCTTTGACGCCTTCGCCGGCCTGGAGCGGGACCTCCTCGGCGCGCTGCTCGGACGGGCTGTGCGGGTCAGCGAGTCGGGGGTCTCCTTTCAGAGCCCGGACGTCCCAGCCGACGTGTTGGCGCTTCTGACCTGGGCCCGCGACCACGACGTCGCGCTCGCGAACCTCCAAGTCGTCCAGCCGAGCCTGGACGACGTGTTCGTGCATCTGGCCGGCGACGAGCCACTCCGTGCCGGAGAGGTCGATCGGTGAGCGACCTCTCCTTGGCCCTGGCCCACACGCGCTACGCGCTGCGGGGCTTCCTGCGCGATCCGAGCGCCCTGGGCTTCACGGCGTTCTTCCCCCTGCTGCTGCTCTTGCTGTTCAACGCGATCTTCAAGGGGATGACGGACGTCGACGGCACCCACGTGCGCGCGCCCGCCTACTACACCGCCTCCATCATCGCCTACGAGATCACGCTCGTGAGCTTCAGCTCGCTGGTGGTCCGCGTGACCACGACGCGCGAGCGCGGGCTGCTGAAGCGCTTTCGGGGCACGCCGATGCCGAGCTGGGTCTACCTGTTCTCCGAGATCGCACGCACCCTGATCGTCGTCGCCGCGACGGTGGCGGTCCTGGTGGCGGTCGGTGCCATCTTCTACGACGTGTCGCTCTCGTCCCACCTCCTGGTGGGTCTGGTGACGTACCTCGTGGTCGGCGTGTTCTGCTTCAGCGCGCTGGCCCTGGCGCTGACGGGCCTGTGCCGGACGGCCGATGCCGCCTCGGCCATCGGTCCTCTCGCCGCGACGATTCTCGCGTTCCTGTCGGGTGTGTTCATCCCCGTGGCCGTGATGCCAGCGTGGATGCTGAACCTCGGTGCGGTCTTTCCGCTCGAGCACGTGGCCCGCGGGCTCCAGGCGGCCTTCTTGCTCCGTGGCGCCACCGGGGTCACGGGAGGGGATCTCGTCGTGCCCCTCGCCTGGGGCGTCGCGGGGCTGGTGGTGGCCGTGCGGCTCTTTCGCTGGGAGCCGCTCGCGGCCAGCGGTCGCCGCGCGAGCCGCTGAGGGGAGCCGGCCGGCGGTAGGCCGCGGGACGTTGGCCGGGTCGACAGGTCCCGCTCGCGTCACCGCAGCCGACATCCTTCGTCAGGGCCTCCGGGCGCCGTCGAGCCCCGCGTCGCCTGACGGCACGCATCCTGCCTTGCCCCATCGGCGAGAGTCCCGCCGACTGCCCAGCCTCCCGCGCAACCCCGGCGAGCTGAGCGTGCGAGGTCGTCTGACGCCACCTCGGGGCACGCAGCGAGGTCGGTGGGTCTAGGCGGGAGCTGGGCGAGATCCATCCCAGACCCTCGGCGACGACAACGCGAGTCCCCACCTGTCGTCAGCGCCCGGTGCGCACTGGCACTGCGGTCCGACTGCACCACCGGCGGGGGGTCCGAGGGGACCTCGGGCGCCGCCAGCGGGTTGGAGGTAGCTTTCCTGCAGCGACCGGGAGGTGGTCATGCGACCGGGTGTGATGCGCTGGGTCCTGGGCGCCACTCTGGCGTCCGCCGGGTGGCTCGCGGCTGGTCCGGGCGCGGGAGCGGGAGCGGGAGCGCCCCTGGCCACGGCGGCGACGATCACCGACCTGGCCGACCCCGCGATGGCAACCGGGGTCCTGTCCGCCATCGCCTGCCCGAGCGCCACGACGTGTGTCGCGGTCGGGTCGGGTCCCTTCCAGGGTGCCACGGCGGTGGCCAGCGCCGCGGGCGGCGCCTGGACGTGGGGACCCCTTACGGCCTCGAGTGGCGACGCCGGCAACTTCTTCTCCTGGAGCGGCGTCGCCTGCCCGAGCACCACGACCTGCCTGGCCGTGGGCGCGGACAACACCAATGGCGTCGTGACGACGGCGACCCTGACTGGGACGACGTGGGCGTGGACCCCGGCGAGCGAGGTGCCCAATGACGCGTCGGGTGCCGGCACCCTCGCCGCCATCGCCTGCCCGAGCGCCACCACCTGCCTGGCCGTGGGCGGTGACGGCAACAGCCTCGGGACGGTCGAGCAGGCGTCGCTGACCAGCGCGGGCTGGACCTGGTCGCCCCCGACGTCGCTCACGGCGCCCTCCTCGGGTGCCGGCACCCTCGCCGCCATCGCCTGCCCGAGCGCGACGACGTGCGTCGCCGTCGGCACCGACGGATCTCAGGGGGTCGCGACGTCGGCCACGAGAGACGGCAGCACCTGGACCTGGTCGCCCGAGGTGCGCGTCGACCTCGGCCAGGCCTCCCCCGGACTGGGCGGCCTGAACGCCATCGCCTGCCCGAGCGCCACGACCTGCGTGGCCGTGGGGTCCGACAACAGCGACGCCGTGACGACGACGGGCACCGCCGACGCGAGCGGCTGGACCTGGTCGCCCGAGGCGATCGTGACGCCGGACGCGTCGGGCGGGGGCGAGCTGGAAGGCGTCGCCTGCCCGTCGGCTCAGGTCTGCGTCGCGGTCGGCTCGACGATCGCCAACGGGGACGTCGTGAGCCAGCAGACCGGGGGCGTCTACAGCGCCGAGATTGCGACCGGGAGCGTCGCCGGGGGCACCGTCACCTGGTCGCCGGTCAGCGACATCGCACCCGACCCGACGGGCTCGGACGCCCTGGCCGCCGTGACGTGCGTCAGCATCTCGTCGTGCCTGGCCGTGGGGGCCGGCGGCGCCTACGGCCAGGAGCTCTTCGGGGCCGCCACGCTGGTGAGCGCGCCCGTGGTGGCTCCACCCACGCCGACCGGCCTGCGAGCTCACCGCGTGGGCCCGGTGCTCTGGGCCACCTGGGACGCGGTCGCGGGGGCGTCGGCCTACCGGTGCGGCCTGGAGCGCGCGTCGGGGTCGCCGCTCGGCGCGGCGCGCACGGTGGCCGCGCCGTCGTGCCGCTTCGCGGGTCTCGGGGCTAACGAGGTGGTCGGCGTCACCGTCGAGGCGCTGGCCGGGAGCGTGGCCTCGCCAGCGGCCGTCCGCCTGGTCGGCGGGCGTCGCCACGCGCTGGTCTGCGGGCGCGGGCACCTGACCCGCCGGGTCACGGCGCTCTTCCCGAGCTGCCCGCCGGGCTGGCGCGCGCGCTGAGCCTCCCGGCTCCTGGTACGGTGCGCCGATGGCGCACGCGATGGTGGCCGAGGCCGGCCTGGTCCTGGTGCTGGCCATGATCCCGGGTCCCACGACCGCGGTCATGGTGCGCCAGATGCTGCGCGGCGGCCCGCGCACCGCGCTGGCCACGGTGGCCGGCGCCCAGGTGGCACTCCTGTTCTGGTCGCTCGCGACGGCCCTGGGCTTCTCGGCTCTGGTGGCGGCCTCCCAGGTCGCCTACGACGCCCTGCGCCTGGTGGGGGCGGTGGTCCTGGTGAGCCTGGGCGTGGCCTCGCTGCGGCGTGGCCGGCGTCCTCCCGGGGCCGCGGAGCTACGAGTCCCGGTCGTGGCCGCGCCGTGGCGGGGCTTTCGCACCGGGATCCTGACTGACCTGGCCAACCCGAAGATCGCGGTGTTCGCCCTGGCCTTCCTGCCCCAGTTCGTCCCGGCGCACGCGCCGGTGCTGACGACAACCCTCCTGCTCGGGCTGGTCTGGGTCGCCGTGGACGCCGCGTGGTACGCGGTGCTGATCGGGCTGCTCACCCGCTCGCGCACCCTGCTGTCCGCCCTGCGCGCGCGCCACCACCTCGAGCGGGTCACCGGCGCGGTCCTGGTCGCCCTCGGGATCTGGGTCGCCGTCGAGCGCCGCTAGCCCTGGTCGGGCGGGGCCCGCCCCGTATACTGGCCGCATCGACTCGGTCATCGTCTTTGTCGCCAAGTACTTCTTCATCTTGAGCCCGATGGCCGTCGCGGTCGTCTGGTGGCGCCTCGACAACCACGCCAAGGCCGTCTACACCTGGCAGCTGATCCTCGGGGGGCTGATCGCCCTGGCCCTGGCGCGCATCAGCGGCCACTTCTACTACGACACGCGGCCCTTCGTGCGCGAGCACGTGGCGCCCCTGTTCGCCCACGCGCCCGACAACGGCTTCCCCTCGGACCACGCGCTGCTCACGTCGTTCCTGGCCTTTGTCACCTTCCGCTACACCAAGCCGGTCGCCGTCGCCCTCACGGTCAACGCGCTGCTGGTGAGCTGGGCCCGGGTGGCGGCCAAGGTCCACTCGCCCATCGACATCGTGGGCTCCTTCGTCTTCTCCCTAGCCGCCGTGCTCTTCGTCGACTGGCTGGATCGCCGGCGCCGCCGACGGCGGCCGGCCGTGGCCGACTCAGCCCGTCCGTAGGGCGGGAATCGCGGCCAGCAGGCGCCGGGCGGGCTCGGCGAGCGGGCCCTCGCGGCGCCAGAGGGCCCGGATGGCGCGCTCCAGGCGCAGCCCGGCGACTGGGATCTCGACCAGGCGCCGCTCGGCCAACTCGGTCTCGACGGCCAGCCGGCTGAGCACGGCGGGGCCGAGCCCGGCCATCGCCGAGGCCTTGATGGCCGTCGTCGAGGCCAGCTCGGGCTGGACGTGCGCGGCCACCCCGCACTGGGTGAGGGCCCGGTCGAGCACCTGGCGGGTGCCCGAGCCCGGCTCCCGGCTGATCAGCGCGACCTCGCCCAGGTGAACGGGGTCGAGCGCCGTGCGTCGCCGGGCCCACGGGTGGCCCGGGGCGACCACGACGGCCAGCCGGTCGCGCCACACGGTGCGCCCCTGGAGGCCCGCGGGGGCGCTGACCCCCTCGACGAACCCGAGCTCGACGCGCGACGCGAGCAGGAGTGCGGGCACCTCGGCTGAGTTGGCCATGCGCAAGGCGACCGCGACGCCCTCCAGGGTGGGCGCGGCCAGCCACCCGGGCAGCAGGTACTCGGCCACGGTGAGGCTGGCCGCGATGCGCAGCTGCGAGGAGCGTCCCGCCCGCAGTGCCGCGGCGCCGCGATCCAGGTCCCCGAGGGCGTCGAGCACGCGGGCCGCCCACCCCACGACCGCGGTGCCCGCGGGTGTCAGGTGGCTCCCGCGCGGGGAGCGCTCGACGAGGCGCAGCCCGAGCTGGGCCTCGAGGTCGCGCAGACGGCGACTGGCCGCGGGCTCGCTGAGGCCGCGCTGGGCCGCCGCGGCCCGCAAGGAACCCGCCTGGGCGAGCGCCACCAGCAGCTGCAGCGAGCCGACGTCGAGCGGCCCTCGTCGGGTCTCCACGTCAGGACGGTAGCAGGAGGTGGGTCCGCTCGCCGGGTGGGTGAGCCGGGCGAGCGGTGGTCCTTGGCGCTCACGGGTCGCCCGGACTCACGGCTGCGACGTGGCGGTCACGACCCCGGGCAGACGATGGGCGACAGTTACGATGAAAGTCCCCGGCCGCGTGCTCTAGCATGGGGCCAGCGAGTCAACAAACTGACAAAAGGAGATCCGCTGATGACGCGACTGCGGTGGCTGATGACCTTGGCCGTGGGCGTGGCGTTGCCGACCTTGGGCTTGTCGGCGAGTGCCGGGGCCGGGGCGCTGACCCAGCCCAGCCAGTGGTACACGGTGGCCAACGGGATCGGACAGTCCTACGGCCTGGCGCCCGACGGTCAGGGGGGGGCTGCTCAGCTACGCCTACACCGGGTCCAACCAGGGTTCCCTCCTCGACTTCAGCGCTCCCGATCTCGCCCAGGCGGCGGCCGGTGTGCCGATCTCACCGCTGCCCGCGCCGCTGACGATGACCGGGGCGTCGAGTGGGCAGTGGGACGCGGGCATCGCCGTCGCCGGTGACGGCACCATATACTTCACCGCCAGCTCCAACGCCACGATCTGGGAGCTCGCGCCGGGCAGTGCCACGGCCACGGCGCTGCCGGTGGGGAGTCCTCCCTGGAGCGATCTCACGGGCCTCGTGCTGAGCCCGAACGGGCAGGACCTCTACGTCTCCGACCAGAATAATGGCGACCTCTACCGGGTCGACCTGACGACCGATGCGGTGACGACTGTCTTGACGACGAGCGGAGCCGACCTCCAGCAGATCGCCTTTGACGCCAGCGGGAACCTGTTCGTCGTCGACCAGGGAGACAATCAGGTCCTCGAGATCCCCGCGTCGACCTTGGTGTCCCTGACCGGCCCGGTGACGCCGGGCGCCGGTGCCCAGGTGGTCGCCGACTGGGGGTCCGATGGTTCCGGTGACCTCACCGGGCTGGCGTTCGACGCGGCCGGGAACCTCTACAGCGGTGACTACGACAGCAACGACGGGGTGGCGATCGCCGAGGTGAGCGCCGCCCAGCTGGCCCAGGTCACCGCATCCGGCACACCCGCGACGTTCGCCAACGGCGAGTTGGTCGACGTGGCCGACGCCACGACGCCGGCGGTGGACGGGCCCCAGCCCCTGGCGATCGTCAATAACGTCCTCTACGTCGGTAACTACGACGGGGGGAACATCGTCGCGATGGCCCTGGCCGCTCCCACGACGCGGGTCCGGGACCTGTCGGTCGTGCGCACCGGAGGCACGCTGCGCGCCACCTGGACCGGGGGCACGGCTCCCTACCGCTGCGTGCTGCTCGCCGGGTTCCACGACCCGACGGGCTTCGCGACGGGGACCGCCACGACGTCGTGCTCCTTTAGCGGGCTGTCGCTCTACGCGAGCTTCGGCATCGAGGTCATCTCGGGATACGGCACCGCGATACCGCTGACGGCGGAGGCCTTCGCGCCTGCTCCGGGGCTCACGTGCGCGCGCGGCTCGGCCACGCGCCACTACGCCGCGCCCGGATTGCGCTGCCCGCGCGGATGGCACTCCACCGACTAGGCGGTCGATCGGCGTGCGCGAAGTGCCGCCTTCCGCTGGCGGGTGCTGGCACGGATGCCGGGGCT
The DNA here is from genome assembly GCA_049965035.1 of Acidimicrobiales bacterium. Lineage (GTDB taxonomy): Bacteria > Actinomycetota > Acidimicrobiia > Acidimicrobiales > RAAP-2 > RAAP-2. The sequence continues at coordinate 13,388 of JBMFWS010000028.1, read as the reverse complement.
TGGCGAGGCACGCCTGACGAGCCCGGCTAGCGACGTGAATCGCGGCTCTCACGTCGCCACAAGAGGCTCCCGAGTCCGTCCAGCGTGGCGATCCCGTAGGTCTCGGTGGGATCCGTGCTCATGAGCACGGCGAGGTAGGTCGTGGATCCCTGGTGCACGTAGCCGGCGCTGTTGACCTGCCAGCCGGCGGGTGGGTCGGGGAGCCAGCCATCCTTGACGCCGACGACGGCGGTCGCGGGCACGCCCGAGGGCACGCCGAAGCGCTGCCACGGGACCACGTGCTCCATCAGCTGGCGCTCGACCTCAGCGCTGGCGGGGTCCAGCAGGCGCGAAGGCAGCCAGATCGCTCGCAGGAGCCGGAGGTAGTCAGCAGGCGTGGTTCGCATCGTTCCCCACCCCCACGACGTCACGCTCTGGCGCATGCCGACCAGCGCGTCAAAGGCGCTGATGGCGTAGTAGCCGCCGGTGCCGCGCCAGTTCGTCGACAGCCCGAAGCCGCCGATCTGGTTCCAGAGCATCTGGGCGCTCTGGTTGTTGGACTGCTCGATCATGGTGGTGGCGGCGTCGCGCTCGGCCGGGCTCAGGCTCCCGTGGTCGACCTGGTCCTCGTGGAGCAGCGTGGCCAAGATGTCGATCTTGACCATCGAGGCGGTGATCTGCTCGACCCCGGGACGGTACAGATAGGTGGCGCCGGTCGCGGGACAGTAGATGCCCGCAGTGATCGAGCCGACGCGCGAGGCCAGGAACGCGCGCACCGCCGGGGACGCGAAGGGGTTCGAGCCACAGTCGGTGGGCCGAGAAGGTGAGCGCTGGACCGGACGCGAGGTGCGCACGGTGGTCGTCGTCGTGGTGCTCGGGACCGTCGTCGTCGTGGTGGTGCTCGGGACCGTCGTCGTGGTGGTGGTGCTGTCAGCGGATCCGGAGGCACCCACGGGACCGGAGAAGGCCACCGCGAGCGTGGCGCAGGTGGCGAGCGCGCGGAGCGCCTGACGACGCCGGGGCTCGGTCCCGGGCGGGGGCCGCTTCCTGGGGTGGCGATGCCCCAGCCGCCGGGCCGTGCGGTCGACCCAGACCCGGACACGTGGCACAAGGGGCAAGGTAGCGCGCGACGCGCGTCCTGGCCGGCGAATGCCGTTCGAAACGTGGTGGCGGAGCACCGCCGAGCCGACCGGTCCCGACCACGCCAGCACCCCGGGCGCGCGGCGTCGCTGGCCGGGACGCGCACTGCCCGCAGCACCCGGGACGCGGAGCCCGCGGCGCCGGTGCGCCACGCGGACCCCAGCGCGGGCCACGAGGTCGCTCACTAGTCTCGGCTCCGTGACCAGCGTCCCCGGCGGCCGCCCCACACGCCGCCTACTCGCCGTGTGCACCGGCAACGTCGCGCGCTCGCCGCTGCTGGCCGCCATGGTGGAGGCCCAGGATCCCGCGTGGCGGGCGCGCAGTGCCGGAACGCACGCCAGTGACGGTCAGACCGTCAGCGCCCGCACCCTGGCGGCCTGGGCCGTGGTGACGGGACGGCCCGACCGGGCACTGCGGGCCCACCGCAGCCAAGGACTCGACGCGGACCTGGTCGCGTGGGCCGACCTCGTCGTCACCGTCGAGGCCGACCAGGTGCGCGCGCTGCGCCGCGCCTACCCTGCCGCGGCGGCCCGCGTGGCCAGCCTCGCCCAGCTGCTGGCGGTCCCGGGGGACCTCGCGGCGATCACGCGGGACCTCGCGTCGCTCGAGCCGGACGCCGCCTTCGACGTCGCCGATCCGGCGGGCGGCGACGCGCGCGCCTACGAGACGGCGGCGCGCCGTCTCTGGGACCTCGCGGGCGACCTGGTCGCGCGCTGAGTCAGTCGTGGACGGCGCGCAGGCCGCCCCAGGCCAGGGTGGCCGCGCGCGCGGCCAGCTGGTCGGCCTCACCGGGTTCGAGCGCGGGCCGGCCCTGCTGCTCGCGCTGGACGATCCAGGTGGTGGCCACGCCCTCGGCCAGCCCGACGATGCCGCCGGCCAATTGGCGGCGGTGCTCGTCGGACACCTGGGCGTTGATGTAGGGCTCCAGGAACGAGACCAGGCCGCGCTCCAGGCGGCGCAGCTCGCGCACGGTGTCGCCGTTGTGGTGATGGATGAAGAGGATCCGGAAGGCGTCGGTCTCCTCGACGACGGTCACGAAGTAGGCGCGCAGCGCCAGCTCCAGGCGCACCCGGGGGCTCTCGGAGGTGGCGACCGCCGCGCCCAGGCGGGCCAGCAGGCGGTCGGCCAGGTCGGCGACGATCTCGCGGTAGAGGGCCGCCTTGGAGTCGAAGTACTGGTAGAGGATCGGCTTGGTGAACCCGGCCGCGCGCGCCACGTCGTCCATGGTGGTGGCCTGGTAGCCACGCTCCGCGAAGATCCCGCGCGCCACACCCAGCAGGTGCGCGCGGCGTTCGGCGACCTGGGGACGGCCGCTGTCGGCGAGCATGGGTCCCACACTATCGAGCGCCGGTGGCCGCGACCAAGGGCGCGAGGCGCGCGGGCAGGTCGCGCAGGTCCAGGTGCTGGCCCACGACGGCCCGGTTGTGCGCCAGGCGCGCCCCATCGCCGGTGCGCACGGCGTGAGCCACCCCGGCGCGGTCGGCCAGGTCGACCAGGTCGAGGCCGAGGGCGCGCAGCTCGGCCAGCACCGGGTAGGGCGCCACGGCGAGGGGGCGGGCGTGGGTGATCGACTCGACGACCGGGTTGCCGAAGCCCTCCCAGGTCGACGAGACGACCACCAGGTCGCAGGCCGCGTAGGCGTCGTGGATCGAGCCCACCGGACCGCGCACCACCCGCGCCGGGCTGGCCGCGACGAGGCGCTCGAGCTCGGCGCCGTAGCCGTCCTCGGCCGGGCCGCGTAGCCACAGCGTGGCCCCGAGATCGCCGGCCAGGGCCAGCGCCGCGCCCACGCCCTTGCGCGCCAGCGCCCGCGAGGGCAGCAGGGCCAGGGTCTCGTCGCCCACCTGGAGCGCGGCGCGGGTCGCGGCGCGCCGGCCCCGCGGCGGGTCGCAGGCGAAGTGGTTGTAGAGCGTCGTCGCGGGGACCCCCCGCGCGGCCAGCTCGGCCCGCGAGCGCTCGTTGATCGTGACGTGCACCCAGCCCGGCGCCGCGCGCGGACCGCGCCGGTTCGCCAGGGCCGGGCGCTGCCAGGGCAGGTCGTGGTGGTGGAAGAGGGCCGGGCGCCCCGCGAGAGCCGCCTCCAGGGCGTCGCGCGCCGCCTCGTTGAGGGGTAGGGAGGCCACGTTCTCCACGACCACCAGCGCGCAGCCCTCGAGGGCCGTAGAGAGCGCGGCGGGCGCGGGCCCGGACGCGTCGTCGGCCCCGAGCCCGGGGACCAGTACGTCGGCCCGCCCGGCGCCGGCGACGGTGCGCACCTGGTGGCCGAGCGCCCGGAGGGCCCCGGCCCACTTGGCCGCCTCGACGGCGACCCCGTCGGTCCCGCCGAGGCGATAGCTCACCAGCGCCACGCGCATCCGCGCAGCGTAGACCGGGGCGCCCGCTGTCGGGTCGGTAGACTGGCCCGTCAGCCAGGCAGCGGAGGCGTATGGGGCCCACGGCGCTCATCACCGGGATCACGGGACAGGACGGCTCGTACCTGGCCGAGCTGCTGCTGGACCAGGGCTACCGCGTGGTCGGCCTCCTGCGGAGGACCTCCACCACGTCGATCGAGCGCATCGGCCACATCCAGGACCGGCTGACCCTGGTGTCGGGGGACCTGACCGACGAGGTGTCCTTGATCAACCTGCTGCGCGAGCACCGCCCGCACGAGGTCTACAACCTGGCCGCCCAGAGCTTCGTCCAGGTCAGCTGGACCCAGCCGGTGCTGACCGGCGAGACGACGGCTCTCGGGGTCACCCGGCTCCTCGACGCCATCCGGATCGTCGACCCGGAGATCCGCTTCTACCAGGCCAGCTCCTCGGAGATGTTCGGGCGCGTGCGCCAGGTGCCTCAGGACGAGGCCACGCCCTTCTACCCGCGCAGCCCCTACGGGGTGGCCAAGGTCTACGGCCACTGGATCACCGTCAACTACCGCGAGAGCTACGGGCTCTTCGCGGCCAGCGGGATCCTGTTCAACCACGAGTCCCCGCGCCGGGGCCTGGAGTTCGTCACCCGGAAGGTCACCCACGCGGCGGCCCGCATCGCCGCGGGCCTCCAGAGCGAGCTGCGCCTGGGCAACCTGGATGCCCGGCGCGACTGGGGCTACGCCGGTGACTACGTGCGCGCCATGGCGGCCATGCTCCAGCGCGACGAGCCCCGCGACTACGTCATCGCGACCGGCCAGACCCACAGCGTGCGCGAGCTGTGCGAGGTGGCCTTCGGGGCGCTCGGGCTGTCCTGGGAGGACCACGTGGTGACCGATCCGGCCCTGCTGCGCCCCGCCGAGGTCGACCTTTTGGTCGGGGACCCCTCCCTGGCCGAGCGCGAGCTCGGCTGGCGCGCCGACGTCGACTTCTACCGGCTGATCGAGATGATGGTGGCGGCCGACCGGGCGGCCCTCGTCGGGTGAGCGCGGACGGCCCGGCGCGCGCCGGGGCCCGCGCCGTCGACCTGGCCGACGCGGTCGTGGTGCGGGGGGGCTTCCCCCTGCTGGCCGGGGTGACCGTGAGCATCGAGGTCGGCACGCTGACGGTGCTGCGCGGGCCCAACGGGGCCGGCAAGACCAGCCTGCTGCGCCTGCTGGCGGGCCTCGAGGCCCTGAGCGGCGGTCGCGGCGTCGTGGTGGGCGTCGACCTCGCGCGCGCAGACCGGCGCCAGCTGCGCCGCCGGGTGGGCTGGGTCGGCCACGAGGGCTCCTTCTACGACGACCTCACCGCGGGAGAGAACCTGCGCTTCGCCGCGCGGGCCCTCGGCCGGCCCGACGACGTCGTCGCCGGTGCCCTGGCGCGCGTCGGCCTGGCGTCCCGGGCCCGCACGACGACCCGGCGCCTGTCGGCCGGTCAGCGTCGCCGCCTGGCCCTGGCCTGGCTGCTGGTGCGCCGCGCCGAGCTGTGGCTGCTCGACGAGCCCTACGGCGCCGTCGACGACGAGGGCCGGGCCCTCGTCGACCACCTGCTGGCCGAGGCGGTCGCCGCCGGCGTGACCGTCGTGGTCAGCGCGCACGAGCCCCTGGTCCGTCCCGGCCCCCACCGCGAGGTGGTGCTGGCCGGCGGGCGGGTGGTGCCGTGATCCGGGTGGCCCGCCTGGTCGCGGGCAAGGACCTGCGCCTCGAGGCGCGCGCCGGGGTGCTCGTGACCCAGGTGCTGCCCTTCGGCGTCATGGCCCTGGTGCTGGCCGGGCTGGCCCTCGGCCCGCGACGCGCCGGGCACTCGGGGGCGGCGCCAGGACTCTTCTACCTGGTGGTGCTCCTGGTGACGCTGCTGGCGGTGGCGCGCAGCCAGTCCGTCGAGCGCACCGCGGGCACCCGCGCCTCGGTCGCCACCTTGGGGCTCGACCCGGCCGGGGTGTTCCTCGGCAAGACGGCGGCCCTGGGCCTCGAGCTGGTGGTCCTCGGCGTCGTGCTCGAGATGCTGGCCGTCGTGACCCTCCACGTGGCGCTGGCCGGCGCCCTGGTGGCTCTGCCGAGCGTGGTGGCCACCCTGATCGCGCTGGCCGCGGCCGGCACCCTCTACGGAGCCCTGGCCGGCGAGGGCTCCGGGTCGGTCACGCTGCTGCCGGTGCTGGCCCTGCCGGCCTTCGCGCCGCTGCTCATCGCGGGCGAGCGGGCCTTCTCAGCGGCTCTCAGCCACCAGTCCGAGGCGCGCTGGTGGCTCATTACGCTGGTGGCCTTGGCTGCGTACCTGGGGGTTGGCGTGCTCGCCTACGGTGTCCTCGAGGACGTGTGATGTACCGGACGCTGGCGCGACTGCTCGGACCCGCGACGCTGGTGACGCTCGCCCTGACGGTCTGGCTCGGCCTGGTGGTGACGCCGCCGGACCGGGTCCAGGGCAACCTGGCCCGCCTGGTCTACGTGCACCCGGCGGTCGCCTGGGTTGCCTTGTACCTGAGCTTCGGGACCGCGACGATCGCCTCGGCCCTCTACCTGTGGCGCCGGACCCGCTCGGTGGTCGTCGACCGGGTCGCGGTGAGCGCCATGGAGGTCAGCCTGGTCTTCATCGTGCTCACCTTGGTGACCGGCTCGATCTGGGGCCGCCCGACGTGGGGCGTGTGGTGGGCCTGGGACGCCCGCCTGACCTCGACGGCGATCCTCGGCGTGCTGGCCGCCGGCTACCTGGCCCTGCGACGGGCCAACGACGACCCCGAGGCCCGCGCGCGCCGCAGCGCGGTCTTCGCGCTGGTGGCCGCGATCAACGTGCCGATCATCCACTTCTCGGTCCTGTGGTGGAAGACGCTCCACCAGGGCGCCACGGTCTTCACCGCGACGCGCAGCCTGAAGATCCACGGGATCATGGCCGAGACGCTGCTGATCAGCTTCGTGGCCTTCTCGCTGGCCTACCTGTGGCTGGTGCGCGCCCGCTACCGCCTGGAGGTGGCGCGGGCCGCGCGGGCCGCCGACGACCTGGCCGCGGCCCTGCGCGACCGGGTCCTGGAGGGGCAGCGGTGAGCTACGTCCTGGCCGGCTACGCCGCGGCGCTCGGGGGCCTGGCCCTCTACGCCCTCTCGCTGGCCTGGCGGGGTCGCCGTGAGCGTCGCTGAGCACGAGCTCGCCCCCCTGGCTCCGCCGCCCGCGCCCGACCGCTCGCGGCGGCGCACGGTCGTGGTGCTGGTGGTCCTGGCGGGCCTGGTCGTCGCGCTGGCCGCCCCCGGGCTGCTCTCCAACCTCAACTACTTCGAGACCGTCGACCAGGTGCTGGCCAGCCGGGCGAGCCTGGGCAGCCACCCGGTGCGCCTCGAGGGGCTCGTCGCGCCGGGCTCAGTCGTGCGCACCGCGCGCGGGGCCAACTTCGTGGTGACCGGCTCGCGCGGCGCCATCGAGGTCCACGAGGTCGGCGCGCCGCCCGAGCTGTTCGGGCCCAACATCCCCGTCGTCGTGGTCGGCCACTTCGCCAGCGCCACCGCCCGGGTCTTTGCCGGCACCCAGATCCTGGTCAAGCACACCGCGCAGTACATCGCGGCCCACCCGGCTCGGGTGCGCGCGCCCAACGGCTCGGTGCGATGATCCCGGTGCTCGGGCGCCTGGCCACCGCGGTGGCCCTCGTCGCGTCGGTCGGCCTGGCCCTCGACCAGGTGGGGGCCTGGCGTCGCGACCGGCTCGGCCACGCCCGGGTCCTGGCCCTGGTGGCCCTCGGGGCAGTCGTCGTGGCCACCGGCGCGCTCGAGGTCGCCTTCGTGACCCACGACTTCGCCCTGGCCTACGTGGCGGCCAACAACGCGACCGTGACCCCGCTGCTGTACTCGATCACCGGCCTGTGGTCGGCCCTGGAGGGCTCGCTGCTGCTGTGGGTGCTGCTGCTCGACGCGGTCGTGGTGGCCGTGGTGGTGGCCAACCGCGCCCGCGCGCGTGACGACGTGGTGCGCGTGGCGACCGCCGTGCTGGGCGCCCTCAGCGCCTTCTTCACCTACCTGCTGGTGCTGCCGGCCGATCCGTTCCTCGCCAGCCCGGTGGCCCTGCGCCAAGGGGCCGGGCCCAATGCGCTGCTCCAGGACAACCCGCTGGTCGCCGCGCACCCGCCGCTGCTCTACCTGGGCTTCGTCGGCTTCGCGGTCCCCTTCGCCTTCGCCATCGGCCAGCTGGCGACCGGGCGCGTCGAGACGGACTGGGCCCGGCGCCAGCGCCGCTTTGCCGTGCTGGCCTGGGGGAGCCTGTCGGTCGGGATCGTGCTGGGGGCCTGGTGGAGCTACCAGGTGCTCGGCTGGGGCGGGTTCTGGGGCTGGGACCCGGTCGAGAACGCCGCCCTGCTGCCCTGGCTCACCGGCACCGCGTACCTGCACTCGACGATCGTCCAGGACCGGCGAGGCCTCCTGCGGGTGTGGACGCTGGCCCTGGCGATCGCCACCTTCTCCTTGACGGTGCTCGGCACCTTCTTCACGCGCTCCGGGGTCCTCCAGAGCGTCCACGCCTTCAGCTCCTCGACGCTCGGGCCCCTGCTGATCGGCCTGTTCGCGGTGTCGGCCGGCGGGGGGGCGGCGCTCCTGGTCGCGCGCGGGGACCGCCTGCGCAGCCCGGTCGGGCTGGATCACCCGTTCTCGCGCGAGGGCCTGTTCGTGCTCAACAACGTCCTGTTCGTCGGGGTCGCCCTGGTGGTGCTGCTCGGGACCGTCTTCCCCCTCCTCTACCAGGCGGTCAACGGGACGCAGGTGACCGTCGGCACGCCGTACTTCGCCGCCGTGGTGGGCCCCGCCGCGATCGCGATCCTGGCCCTGATGGCCCTGGCGCCCCTGGTGCCGTGGCGCCAGCCGGCCCCGCGCGTGTTGTGGGACCGGGTGCGCCTGTCGGCGTGGGTGGCCCTCTCGATCGACGCGGTCCTGGTGGCCGTCGGGGTGCGGCGCTGGCGTGACCTGCTGGCCTACTTCCTGGCCGCCGTGGCCGCCGGCGCCGCCCTGCGGGCCCTGCGGGCCAGCCTGGTCGCCGCCCACCGGCACGGCTCGTGGCGCCGGGCGCTGCGCGCGCCCTCGACCGGCGGCATGGTCACGCACCTCGGCGTGGTGGTCCTGGCCGTCGGGGTCGTGACCTCGACCAGCTACGCCCGGCGCAGCGAGGTGGCCCTGCGCCCGGGACAGCGTACCCTCGTGGACGGCCAGCTGATCGGCTACCACGGCCTGCGCCAGGTGACGACGCCGCTGGCCCACGCCACCCAGCTCGTGGTGAGCGTGGGGTCGGTGACCCTGCACCCGGCCGTGACCACCTACGTGGGGCGGGCCAGCCAGCCCGTGGGGACGCCGGCCATCGACTCGAGCCTGCTGACCGACGTGTACGTGACCTTCGACGCCATCGGCGGCAACGGCACGACCTCGGGCGCCCAGGTGGCCGGCGCCCTGCCGCCCGGTGCGGTGGCCCTCGGCGTCACGGTCGAGCCGCTGCTCAGCTGGCTGTGGATCGGGGGACTGCTGATCGGCCTGGGCAGCGCGGTCGCCCTGGGGCGCCGGGGCTCCGGGGAGCCGGCGTGAGGCGCGCGGTGCGCGGGGTCGCCCTGGGGGCGCTGGTGCTGGTCCTCGGGCTGTCGGTGCTGCTGGCGACGCGCCACCCGGTCAGCGACGCGACGAGCGCCCCGAGCCCCCTGCTCGGCCGCGCGGCGCCCGCCCTGGTGGGCCGCGAGCTCGGGGGCGGCCGCTTCGACCTGGCCCACCTGCGCGGCCAGGTGGTGGTGGTCAGCTTCTGGGCCTCGTGGTGTGGGCCCTGCGTGCGCGAGGCGCCCGAGCTGTCGACTTTCGCCTGGTCGATGCGGCACCGCGGCGTGCGCGTCGTCGGCGTGGTCTTCGACGACACCGTCGGGGCCGCGCGCGCCTTCAGCGCCCACTACGGCTCGCTGTACCCGTCGGTGATCGATCCCGGGGGGCTGATCGCCTCGCGCTACGGCGTGACCTCGCCGCCCACCACCTACGTCATCGGCCCGCGCGGGACGGTCGCGGCCGAGCTGCTGGGCCCGGTGTCGGCCGCCCAGCTGGACCAGGCCGTGGCCCGGGTGCGCGCGTGAGGGCGCTGCGCTCGCCCGGGCTGTTCGCGCTGGCCCTGATCGCCCTGGTCGTGGCGACCCTGGTGCTGAGCCCGACGGCCCCGAGCCGCCGCGCCCGCATCGCGCACCTCGAGTCCCTGGTGCGCTGCCCGAGCTGCGAGGACCTCTCGGTCGCCCAGTCCAGTGCGCCCACCGCGCTCGCCGTGCGCCACGAGATTGCGGCCGCCGTGGCCCGAGGCGCGAGCGACACCACCATCTTGACGACCCTGGAGACCGCGTACGGTCCCGCGATCCTGCTCAGCCCGCCCACCTCGGGCCTGGGCACGCTGCTGTGGGCCGGGCCGCTGGCCCTGATCGTCGCGGCCCTGGCCCTGGGCGCGCTGCGCTGGCGGAGACGGCGGTGAGGGGCTCGGTCGCTGACGAGATCGCCCTGCGCGAGGCGTCCCTGGCCGACGCGCGCTCCGAGCACGCGGCCGGCGAGCTCGACGACGCGGCCCTGGCGCGCATCGAGGCGCGCGAGCTGGCCGCCCTGGCCGCCCTGCGCGCCGCGGCCCGGGAGGAGCCGCCTCCGCCGGCGCCGCGCCGGCCGCGGCGGCACCGGCGCGCCTGGCTGGCCCTGGCCGGCGCCGCCGTGGCCGCCGCGGTCGTGGTGACCCTCCTCGCCGCGCTGGGGCCGCGCCAGCCGGGCAGCTCGATCACCGGAGGGCTCAGCCTCTCGCCGGCCCAGCGCGTGGCCCAGCTCTTGGCGGCCGCCCAGGCCGACGTCGCCGCCGGCCACGAGGTGACCGCCCTGGACGCCTACGCCCAGGTGCTCGCCCGGGCGCCGCGCAACGTCGTCGCCCTGACCCAGACCGGGTGGCTCGACTTCTCGGCGGGCAGCGCCGCCAAGGACGCCGCGGCGGTCGCGGCCGGGCTGGCGCTCCTGCGCCGGGCCATCGCGGTGGCCCCGCGCGACCCGGCGCCCCACCTCTACCTCGGCATCGCGGCCGCCTCAACCCCGGGCAACGCGGGCCCGGCGCGCACCCAGCTGCGGCTGTTTGAGGCCCTGCACCCCTCGCTGGCCCAGCGGGCGATCGCCGCGCCGTACCTGCGGGCCCTCGGGCTGCCGGGGTGAGCACCGCTTCGCGACACGACCGGTGGTCCCGTTGCAGGTTTCGGAGGTGCCGTCCCATCGGTAGGCGAGTGCCTTTTCCTCGCGCTACTCCCGATGGTGCCACAGCGGCGCCTCTGAGACGACCGTCGAGCCCCTCCTTCACCGCGCCTGTGCTGTCCGTGCGCGCCGCAGTGACTCCGGGGGTACGCCTGCTCCAGACACTGTCATCGCGTGACGGGGGCCGCACCAGTGCGTCGGTTGTGCAGGTCGCCGGCGTACACCCCGCACCGCAGTTTCCGGCCGGAGCACCCCTGACGATCACCCGCGGCGGCACAGTCCTCGTGTGCGTCAGTCTCGGTGGACGTTGCTGACCGATTGACGTTGTCTTGAGGTATCGGTAGCATGCCGAGTGCACCACGTTGGTGCCGAAGTGGCCGGGTCGAACTACGCGAGTGCGGTGACCACGGCGACAGAGACGGGCAAGGCGTGGCCCGGGTCGTGATGCCATGCGCCGTGCCTGTGCGTCGGTCCCGCAGAGTCGCGCTCGTGCGACCGCGGTCCCGTCGATGGGGAGGTGGAGTCATGGGCTATGCGTTTAGGCGATTTCGTGAGTGGAGTGCGCGCAGCGTGAAGGCGCGACGTACGACACCTGGCTCGCTGATCCGACGCCACCACGTGGGCAGGGTCATCACCTCGGTCGTGATCAGCATGGGCACCAGCCTGATGGGCGTTGCGGCCTTCAATGGCGTGGCCGGAGCCGCCGGGTCCTGCCAAAGCGTGTCGACCAGCAAGGGTAATCTCACCGCTTTGTTCGTGAATCCGACGTCAACGGTGAGCGGCAGCGTGACGGGGTCTGCCTCGACGTGCGACGTCGGGGTCTACGTGGGCCCCGGCAACTCCGCCACGATCAGCGGGGCAGCGATCTCCGGATTCAAGATGTATGGCATCTTCAATGATGGCGGAACCGTGTCGGTCACGGGCTCGGCGATATCGACCATTGGTGACAGTCCGATGAGTGGCGATCAGTATGGCGTTGGTGTGTACTTCGTCAACCCACAGCTCAATGCCTCAACTGGGCCAGATTCCCCCGCGTCCGGGGTGATCTCGGGCAACACCATCACCGCCTATCAAAAGGGTGGCATCACCGTTAACGGTCAGGGCAGCTCGGCAACAGTGACTGACAACGTCGTTTCGGGGGTCGGTCAGGTCCCCTACATCGCGCAAAATGGGATTCAGCTGGGATTCGGCGCCTCGGGGCAGGTCTCCGGGAACACCATCGATGGGAACTGGTATTCGGGCGCCGACTGGACGTCGACGGGACTGCTGCTGTTCGATGTGGCCGCCAACCACGTCCGGACCTTTGACAACCACCTCATGAACAACCAGACCGAGTTCGCGTTGGTCGAGGACAACTCCTGCGGGTCGCTGTACGGCGGACTCTACGCCAACTGGGGTCTGTGCACCGTGCCGGTACGCTAGCTGCAGCTCCTGACCCCCGTTTGCGGCGACGTAGAGGGGTGGCGAACCTCGGAGTGGTGTGCTCTCGGGGCACGCGCGAGGCGTGCCCCGAGAGCACGGGAGCCAGTTCACTTCGGACCAGCGGCGCCGTACCTGCGGGCCCTCGGGCTGTCCCGCTAGCCCGGCCGCCACGGCCGGCGCGTGCTCTACTGAGGTCGTGCGCTACCTGGTGCTGGTCGGCATCGTCGTGGGCGTCAACCTGCTGCCGGCCTTCGGCCCGCCGACCTGGGCCGTCCTGGTCTCCGCCCGCCTGCGCTGGCACCTGAACCCGGTCGCCCTGATCGGGCTGGGCGCGCTCTCGGCGACGCTCGGGCGCTACGTCCTGGCCACGGCCACGCGCCGCCTGCGGGGCATCGTCTCGAGTCGGTCGCGCGCCAACCTCGCCACCCTGGCGGGTCGCCTCACGCGGCGCCGCGGCGTCCGGGCCGGCTTCGTGACGCTCTTCGTCATCTCGCCGCTGCCCTCGGCCCAGCTCTTCAGCGCGGCCGGCCCGCTGGACCTCTCCCTCGTCCCCCTGAGCGTCGGCTTCCTGGCGGGCCGTCTGGTCACCTACGCGCTCTACGTCACCACGACGGTTGTCATCGAGTCCCAGGTCCGCGGGGTCCTGGCCAATGTCTGGGGCGAGCCGTGGTGGATCGCGCTGCAGGCGCTCCTGCTCGCCGGGGTGGTCGTGCTCCCCGCCATCCCGTGGGGGCCGTCAGCGCCGCCCGTCCCCCCGGGACCCGGGCGCCCCGCCACCGCCCTGAGGTGGGGTCGGGGCGGCCCCCGAGAGATCCCGGGCTCTAGCCGCCACCCAGCCCCGCGCCGTGGCGAGCGGGCGGGTGCGGCCACGCCCCTTGCCCGTCGGGAGGCCGCGCACTAGCGTGCGCCGTAGTGGGCCACCCGTCGTGCGGCGCGTCGTGGCGCGGTCGAGGCGGGCGCCGACGCCGCGCCACCGGGATCGGGCTCGCGGCCCTGGCCGCGATGGCGGCGGCCGCGGTGACCAGTGCGCCCGTGGGTGCGGGTCGCAGCGAGGCCGCGGCGCGCCCCCGGGCCGCCAGCGCCGTCTCGTGGCAGGAGCTCGGTCCTCGCGCCGTCCCCGACCTCCTCATCAGCTTCCTGCCCTCGGGGATCGACGCGTCGCCGCCGACGATGGGGCTGCTGAGCGCCGGTGAGGTGACGACCGTGGCCGCCGATCCCGCCGACCCCTCGGTCCTGTACGTGGGGGCGGGCGGGGGCATGTGGTG
>JBMFWS010000027.1:0-22620 GCA_049965035.1 Acidimicrobiales bacterium | reverse complement strand
ACATCTTGCGGATCGTGGCCGCCTGCTGGGCCTCCTTGGAGTCGAACTCCAGGCGGTCGAGCTTGGTCACCCCGTCGACCACGGCGGCCACGTGCTCACCGAACTCCTCGCTGAGCCACTGGGTCGTGACCCCGGCGTCCTCGACCGCGTCGTGCAGCAGGGCCGCCGCGATGGTCACGGCGTCCAGGCCGAGGTCGGCCACGATGTCGGCCACGGCGATCGGGTGGGTCACGTAGGGGTCCCCGGTGCGCCGCAGCTGCCCCTCGTGGGCGGTGATGGCGGCCAGCCCGGCGCGCCGGATCACCGTCGCATCGTCATCGTGGTGCTCGCGGTACCGCGCGACCAGGCGCTCGACCGACGCGACCAGCGCCGCGTCGACCGACGACCGCGGCGTCACGTCCACCATGGGGTCAGCCTACCGGCCCCCTAGCGGCGCTTGGGCTTGCGCCCGCGGGCCTGCAGCGTGGGCTGCCGCGTCGGCCGCGACGGGGAGGCGGGCCGTGACGACCCGTCGGTGCTGAGCAGGGCCGCCGCCGCGGGCGTGAGGACCGTGCGCTCGACGCGGCTCGCCACCCGGCTGGCCAGGTCGCGGTAGCGGTTCTCGTGCTCCTTCAGCACGGCCAGCAGCGGGCTGGCGATGAAGATCGAGGAGTACGCCCCGCTGATCAGTCCCACGACGAGGGCCAGGCCGTAGTTCTGCAGCGTGGTAGCACCCAGGAGGTACGCACCGACGACCAGCACCGAGAGCACGGGCATGATGGCCACCAGCGAGGTGTTGATCGAGCGGGCCAGCGTCTGGTTCATCGAGAGGTTGACCATGTCCGAGTACGTGAGGTTGCCGCTCTTTAGCACCGTCTGGGAGTTGTCGCGCACCCGGTCGAACACGACGACCGTGTCGTAGAGCGAGTACCCGAGGATCGTCAGGACGGCGATGACCGTGTCGGGGGTGATCTGGAAGCCGAACAGTGAGTACACCCCCACCGTGACCAGCAGGTCGTGGATCATCGCCACGAAGGCGGCTAGGGCCATCTTGGGCTCGAAGCGCAGCGAGATGTAGGCCACGACGGCCAGGAAGAAGACCAGCAGGGCCTCCAGGGCCCGCTGGGTGATCTGCCCGCCCCACGTCGGGCCAACCGTGCTCGTCGACACCTGGTTGTCCGATACGCCGGCCAGTCGGGCCATCGCGGAGATCACACGGTTCTCGATCTGGGCCTGGCTCGTGCTCGAGAAGCTGTTCAGGTCGGCCGAGACCTGGTACGTGTCCGAGCCGAGCTTCTCCACGACGGGCTGGGGTGCCCCGGCGGCCTCGGCCGCTGAGGCCATGGCCGAGATCGAGGTGTGCGGGGCCAGCACCTCCCAGGAGCTCCCGCCCCGGAAGTCGATTCCCAGGTTGAAGCCGCGCAGCCCCAGGGAGGCCAGGCCGGCCACGATGACGATGGTCGAGGCGATGAACCAGATCCGGCGCCGGCCCACGAAGTCGAAGGCCGTCTGACCCCGGTACAGGCGACGGAAGGCACCGATCTCAGCTGACATTGCTGCTCCCCACCAGAGCCAGGCCCGCGGCCATGGAGATCGCACTGCCCTCGTCGGCGCTGCGCCGACCCAGCAGGATCACCAGTGGCCGCGTGAAGTACCACGTGATGACGATGTCCATCAGGGTCGACAGGCCGAGGAAGAAGGCGAAGCCCCGGACACTGCCCACGGCGATCAGGTAGAGGAGGACGGCCGCGAGGAGGCTGACCGTGTCAGCGGCCAGCACCGTGCGCCAGGCCGACTTGAACCCACGGTCCACCGACGTGCGAATCGAGCGGCCCGAGCGGGCCTCGTCCTTCAGCCGTTCGAAGTACACGATGTAGCTGTCCACGTTGATGCCGATGGACACGATCAGGCCGGTGACGCCTGAGAGCTCGAAGCTCGGGGCCAGCGCCGTGTGACCCAGGGCCGAGATGATCGCCCACAGCAGCGAGCCAGCGACCGCGAGGCCCACCACGATGACCAGGCCGAGCAGTCGATAGTAGGCGATCGTGTAGAGCAGGACCAGCAGCAGGCCGACGAGGCCCGCGCCGAGCCCGGCCACCAGGGCGCTATGGCCCAGGGTGGGCGACACGGTCGTGGTCGTCAGGGGCTCGAGGCGCACCGGCAGGGCACCGAACTGCATGGCCAGCGCCAAGTTCTTGGCCGAGGACTCGGTGAAGGACCCCGAGATCTCCCCTTGCCCGTTGAAGGACGTGAAGGTGGCCTGGTCCGGCTGGATCAGCGGGGCAGACTGGACCACGCCGTCGAGCTCGATGGCGAGCTGCGCGTGGAAGTTGGCCTGAGCGACCCGATCCCAGGCGGGGCTGCCCGCCGAGGTCAGCGAGTAGTTGACGACCCACGCGCCCACCTGGTTCTGCTGGGCCAGCGCCGTCTTGACCGCCGTGCCCGTCAGCTCGGCCGGCCCCAGGACGTAGCGGATCTGGCTCGTCCCCAGCGCCGGCAGCACGACGGTGGCCTTCGGATTGTCGCGAGCCGGGCTGGTCGAGGCGATCTTCGCGTAGGCCGGGTCCAGCCCGATGTTGTTCGTGGGCTGTCCGGTCGACGAGTTCACGGCCAGGTTCGCTGCGCTCATCAGATACTGCGAGCCGCACGCGGGCACCTGCGTGGTCACCCTCGCACCCTTGGCCGCCGGACCCGTCTCGCACAGCACGGGGCGAAACAGCAGCTGGGCGGTCTGGCCGACCGTCTTGAGCACCGAGCGCGCGTCGGACACGCCGGGCACCGACACCACCACGTCGTGTCCCTGCAGGTTGACCTGAGCGCCCGAGACGCCCAGCCCGTTTACGCGGTTGTTGAGGATGCTGACGACCTCGTTCATGTTGGCGGTCGAGGTCGCCGTGGCGGGCTTGTAGACGACCGACAGCCCGCCCGCCAGGTCCAGCCCGAGCTTGGGGGTCCAGCCGGCCAGCACCGTGGCCAGCAGGGCCCCGAAGGAGATCACGACGGTCAGCACCAGGCTGACCATCAAGGACCGACGCGAACCAACCTTGGCCATCAGTGGCTGTCACCCGCCTCGAGGTCGGTACCGGGCGGATCCACGGGCGGCGGGTCGAAGCGCCGGGCGATCGCCGAGGGCACGAAGTCCAGCTCGACGCCGCTCGCGCTGCGCAACGTCACCAGGTCGCTGTCCACGCGCACCACGGTGCCGACGAAGCCACCCACCGTCTGGGCGCGCTGACCGACCTCGACCTTGCGAGCCTCGGCCCGAGCCGCCTTCTGCCTCTTGCTGCGCGGCCGCAGGTAGAAGAAGTACAGCGCGGCGAAGACGAGCAGATAGATGAGCAGGAGCGACGACGAGCCGCCCTTGGACGCTGCGAGCATGGTGCCTCCGGTTTGTAACCCATGAAACCCTAGTCGACCGGACCGCCGCGGCTAGACCAGTCCGCCACCCAGTCCGGGCAGCCCCAGGTGACGGTAGGCGGCCTCGGTGGCCACGCGCCCCCGCGGCGTGCGCACCAGCAGGCCGCTGCGCAAAAGATAGGGCTCGTAGGCGTCCTCGAGCGTGGCCGACTCCTCCCCGAGGGCGTGCGCCAGCGTCAGGAGCCCGACCGGCTGCCCGCGGAACTGCCGGCACAGGAGGCCCAGAATCCGCCGGTCCAGCTTGTCCAGGCCCCGCTCGTCGACCCCGAACAGCTCGAGGGCCGCGACGGCCGTGGACTCGTCGACCGCGTCGGCTCCCGACACCGCGGCGAAGTCGCGCACCCGGCGCAGCAGTCGGTTGGCGATGCGCGGCGTCCCCCGGCTGCGGCCCGCGACCACCGCCGCGGCCGCCGGGCTCACCGCGACCGCGAGCAGCGCCGCCGAGCGCAGGACGATCCGCTCGAGCTCGTCGGGCTCGTACAGGTCGAGCTGCCCCACGAAGCCAAACCGATCTCTTAGGGGCGCGGCCACCAGTCCCGTCCGCGTCGTCGCGCCAATCAGCGTGAAGTCGGGCAGCTCGAGGCGGATCGAGCGGGCCGAGGGCCCGCGCCCCAGCAGCACGTCGAGGCGGTGGTCCTCCATCGCGGGATACAGCACCTCCTCGACAGCGCGTGGCAGGCGGTGGATCTCGTCGATGAAGAGCACGTCGTGCTCGTCGAGGTCGCTGACCAAAGCCGCCAGGTCGCCCGGGCGCGTCAGGACAGGCCCCGAGGTCACGCGCAGCCCGACGCCGAGCTCGTTGGCCACGATGGCGGCCAGCGACGTCTTGCCGAGTCCCGGCGGGCCCGCAAAGAGCAGGTGATCGACGCTGTGGCCCCGGGCGCGCGCCGCCCCGAGCACGATCTCGAGGTGCCCGACCAGTTCGCGCTGACCCACGAAATCGGCGAGGTGCTGGGGGCGCAAGGAGACCTCACCGTGGCGCTCGGCGAGGCTCGCGTCCCCCGAGACGTCCCGCTCGGCCCCGAGGTCGACGTCGTGTCTCACCGGTGCCCCAAGGTGCGCAGGGCCAGGCGCAGGGCCTGGGACTCGTCGGCGGGCCAGGCCAGCGTCCCGAGCTCGCGCACCTCGCTGGCGGCGTAGCCCAGCTGGCGCAGGGCGTCGGCGACCAAGGGCGGGACCGACGCGACGGGCCGCTCGGCCAGCTTGCCGCGCAGCTCGAGCACGATGCGCGCCGCGGTCTTGGGTCCGATGCCGGGAATGGAGGCCACCAGGCGATCGTCGCCCGCCTCAATGGCCGCGCGCAGGGCGGCGGCCGTCATCGTGCGCAAGGCAGCCAGGGCCGTCGAGGGACCGACCCCGGGCGTCGCCAGCAGCTGCGTGAAGACGCCGCGCTCCTCAAAGTCCGCGAACCCGTACAGCAGGATCTGGTCGTCGCGCACCACCGTGTAGATGGCGAGATCCACCGCCTCGCCCACCTCGGGGGGGGCCGCCGCGGCCAGCTGCACCTCGTAGCCGACGCCACCGACGTCGACCACCACGGCCCCCGAGGGCAGGTGCGCCACGACCTCGCCCCGCAGCGCCCCGATCACGCCGGCATCTCCGCTGCGGCTCGGCGCTCGCGGCGCGCCACGGTCAGGAAGGTCACCGCCAGGGCCAGCGCGTCGGCCACGTCGGGGGGCTCGGGTGACGCGGCCAGTGCGAACAGCTCAGCCACCATGGCCTGCACCTGGGCCTTGGATGCGGCGCCGTAGCCGGTGACGGCGAGCTTGACCTCCTGCGCGGTGAACTGCCGCACGACCAGCCCGGCCGCGGCAGCCAGCCCGACCGCGACACCACTGGCCTGGGCCACGGGAATGGCGGTGCGGGCATTGCGCTGGTAGAAGACCTTCTCCACGACGACCGCGTCAGGGCTCGCATGCTCCAGCAGCGCCGCCAGCTCGCGGTGCAGCATGCCGAGTCGCTCCTCGACCGGGGCCCGAGCATCGGTGGCGATCAGCCCGGCTCGCACGGCGCGATCGCGCGCCCGCGGGCGGGACTCGACCAGGCCGAATCCGCAACGCGTCAGACCCGGATCGATCCCCAAGACGAACACGTGTTCGATACTACCGCCTGGCCTCCGAGGGGCGCGGATGCCTACTCGTCGAAGGCGCTCATGACATCGTCGGCGATGTCGAAGTTCGCGTAGACGTTCTGGACGTCGTCGTGGTCGTCGATCGCGTCCACCAGGCGCAGAACGCGGCGGGCCTCGCCCTCCTCGGAGACCGGGATCACGTTCTGGGGCACCAGCGTCAACTCGCTGCTGGTCACCCGCAACCCGTAGCCCTCGAGGGCTTCGCGCACGCGCGCGAGCTCTTGGGGCTCGGTCGTGACCACGATCTCCTCACCGGCCACCTCGAAGTTCTCGCCGCCGGACTCCAGGACCCATTCGAGGAGCTGGTCCTCGTCCACCGGGCCCGCCAGGGTGATCTGGCCGCGGCGGTCGAACTGCCAGGACACCGCACCGGGCTCCGCAATGGATCCCCCATTCCTGGCGAACAGGTGCTTGATCTCGGCGCTCGTGCGGTTGCGATTGTCCGTCAGGGTCTCCACGATGACCGCCACGCCCCCCGGGGCGTACCCCTCGTAGGTCACCGACTCGTAGCGCACGCCCTCCAGCTCACCCGTCCCGCGCTTGATGGCGCGCTCGATGGTGTCCACGGGCACCGAGGCATCGCGCGCCTTCTGGTACATGGTGCGCAGGCTGGCGTTGGCGGTGATGTCGCTGCCGCCCTCGCGCGCCGCGACCTCCACTTGTCGGATCAACTTGGCGAAGACCTTCGCGCGCGCCTGGTCCTTGGCGCCCTTGCGGTGCTTGGTCGTCGCCCACTTCGAATGGCCGGACATGCTTCCTCCCGCCCCCGCGGGGCCCAGCCATGGTACCGGAGAACTAGACCAGCGAGAGGAACAGCTCGTGGATGCGCGTCTCGCCGGTGAGCTCGGGATGAAAGGCGCAGCCCAGCGCGTGACCCTGGCGTACGAGCACCGGCGTGGGGCCCGCGCCGTGGTCGTGGGTGGCCAGAACCGTGACGCCATCGGCGACCGTGACGATCTGCGGTGCTCGGATGAAGGCCCCGGCCACCGGGCCGATCCCGGCCACCTCCACCACCGTCTCGAAGCTCGCCACCTGGCGCCCGAAGCCGTTGCGACGCACCTCGACGTCAAGCAGCCCGAGGCTCCACTGGTCCACGCGCCCGTCGAGGATCCGCCGGGCCAGCATGATCAGCCCCGCACAGGTTCCCAGGACGGGCAGCCCGCCGTTCAAAAGCTCAGTCAGCGGCTCGCGCAAGCCCCCCGTCACCAGGAGCCGAGCCATCGTCGTCGACTCCCCGCCCGGAATCACCAGCCCACTGACCCCCGCCAGGTCAGCCACACGGCGGACCTCGACGGGCTCGACGCCGATCCGCTGCAGCACCGCGACGTGCTCGCGCACGTCACCCTGCAGCGCCAGGACGCCGACGGACGCCACTACCAGCCGCGTTCGGCCAGTCGCTGCTCCAGCGTCGCGGTCTCCGAGCCACGCATCGCGGCGCCCAGGCCCGTGGACACCTTGGCCACGACGCTCGGGTCGCGGAAGTGCGTGGTCGCCTCGACGATGGCCTCGGCCATGCGGACCGGATCGGCGCTCTTGAAGATCCCCGAGCCGACGAAGACCGCCTCGGCCCCCAGCTGCATCACGAGCGACGCGTCAGCCGGGGTGGAGATGCCACCGGCGCAGAACATCGGCACGGGCAGGTGCCCGGTCTCGGCCACCTCGCGCACCAGGGGGAGGGGCGCCTGTAGGTCCTTGGCCAGGCCGGCCAGCTCGGACGCGTCGGCGCTGTGCACGCGGCGCATCTGCGCGTTGATCGTGCGCAGGTGGCGCACCGCCTCGACCACGTTGCCCGTGCCCGCCTCACCCTTGGAGCGGATCAGGCACGCGCCCTCGCCGATGCGCCGCAGTGCCTCGCCCAGGTTGGTCGCGCCGCACACGAAGGGGACGGTGAAGGCCCACTTGTCGATGTGATGCTCCTCGTCGGCCGGTGTGAGCACCTCGGACTCGTCGACGTAGTCAACGCCGAGGGACTCGAGGACCTGCGCCTCGGCGAAGTGGCCGATACGGGCCTTGGCCATCACGGGGATCGTCACGGTGGCCTGGATCTGCTGGATCAGCAGTGGGTCGCTCATGCGGGCCACGCCGCCGTCGCGGCGGATGTCCGCCGGCACCCGCTCGAGTGCCATCACCGCCACCGCGCCCGCGTCCTCGGCGATCTTGGCCTGCTCGGCGTTGACCACGTCCATGATCACCCCGCCGCGCAGCATGTCGGCGAGCCCGCGCTTAACCAGCGTCGAGCCGACCGTCGAACTGTCAGGGGAAGTCGTCATAGCCCCAGACTACTGGCCCCGCTTACCACTCCTCGAGGGCGCGCGCGCGCACTATCGGGTGGTCGAGGTCGCCGTCGCGGGGCTCAGCCTGTCCGCATCGCGGGTTCAGCCACAGGCACCGGGTGACGTCGTAGTCGGCCGAGGAGAAGTACGAGTCGGCGGGAATCTCCTGGCTGCCACAGCGTCGCAGCGCCTGGGCCAGCCCGGCCGGATAGCGGATCTGCGCGGCGGCGACCTCGTCGGCGCGATACGCCGTCCCCGGTCCAGCCAGGCTCAGCCGGTCGTCCCCGTCTCGTCCCACCACCACGGCGGCGCACCCGCGCACCACCAGCCCGAGGCGCTCGCGGGCCAGGCAGTGGGCCACGGCGCCCTCCAGTTCAATGAGGTCGAAGTCCTCTAGCAGCGCCGTCGTGACCAGGAGGGACTGTCCCGTCTGGTGTCGCACCAAGGCCACGTTGTACGCCTCGTCGCGCACGATCACCGGGTGCACACCGCTCACGCCGAAGGTCGCGGTCAGGCGCTCGAGGACCGTGTTCAGGCGATCGTGGTCGTGGGCGTCGCCCCCGTGCACGAAGCCGGCCGCCATGCGCGTCCCCAGGTCGGCGCTGCGCCGCCGCAGGCGCGCCACGCCCGCCGGCGTCCAGATGCCGTAGGCCACGACCACCGCGGCGGCCCCCACGCCCCACCACGCCGACGCCGCCACCGCTGCCACGACCAGGGCAATCACGATCAGGGCGACCAGGCTGCTCCAGGCCGTCTGGCGACGCCAGTACACGCGTCGCACCGCCCCCAGGTTGTGCTCGCGCTCGTGGTGCGCGGGCACGTAGGGGCTCTGCCACGACGGGTCGAGCACGGGTGCGACGAAGGCCCCCGAGCCCGCGCGCGGGCTGCGCCGTCGACTGCGCGAGTGGGAGGCCATCGGGTCCAGGCTACTGCCGACCCGCGAAGCGCCCGCGCGCGCGGTCG
The DNA here is from genome assembly GCA_049965035.1 of Acidimicrobiales bacterium. Classification (GTDB taxonomy): domain Bacteria; phylum Actinomycetota; class Acidimicrobiia; order Acidimicrobiales; family RAAP-2; genus RAAP-2. The sequence continues at coordinate 13,857 of JBMFWS010000027.1, read as the reverse complement.
TAGAGATCCTCGTAGCGTCCCACCAGCCGGTCCATCGACCACTGCTCCGCGTGCTCGCGCGCGGCTGCCACTTGGCCGGGCGATGCCGCCAGCGCCTCACCGATGGCGCGCTCGACGTCGGCGGCGTCACCGGGTTGGGCCAGCACCGCGTGCCCGCCCGCCGCGTCGCGGTATCCCGGGATGTCACTGGCCACGACCGGGAGCTCGGCGGCCATGGCCTCGAGCAGCACCAGGCCGAAGCTCTCGCGGCCGAGCGCGGGGGCCACCAGCACCGAGGAGCGCCGCAGCCACGACAGCTTCGCGCTCTCGTCGGCCGCGCCGAGGAAGTCGATCGCCGGGTCGTGGCCAAAGCGCGCGCGGAGCCGCTCGGCCAGGGGGCCGTCCCCCAGCACCACGCCGCGCCAGGGCTGTGCGGCGTGGGCGTTGTGCCGCACCACCGCCTCGAGCGCTACGGCGACACCCTTGCGCTCCTCCAGTCGCCCGAGCACGAGGATCGTCGCGACCTCGGGGATCTGGCGCGCCTCGCGGCGCAAGCGCGCGGTCTCGAAGCCGTTGAACAGGATGTCGGGATGTACCCCGGCGGCTTCGCCCATGGTCTGGGCGGCCGCGGGGCTGACCGCGGTGACCACGTCGAGACCGCGGGCCAGCCGGTGCAGCACCGGCGTGGTCCAGCGCGTCGCGGGGCCGGCCCCGGCCCGGTGCAGCGTCCCCACGCTCGGCGCCCCGTGGTGCAGCAGAGTGGACCATCCCAGCACCGGCGCAAAGGGCTCGTGCAGGTGGACGACCGGTCCGGGAGCCGCCTCGACAAGGGCCCGCAGCTGGCGCGCCGCGCGCCACGAGACCGTGATCGGGGCGCGCGAGCCATTCGCGGGCACCGCCAGCATCCCGCCCAGCCGGTGGACGCGCGCCGGCGTGTCGGGGGACGGGCCCCGCGCGGGTCCGGGAGCCACCAGCTCGACGTCGTGGCCCCGCGCGACGAGGACGCGGCTCATGGCCAGCGCCTGCTCTTGGACGCCGCCGAAGACCGACAGCGAATAGGGGCACACCACGATGACGTGGCTCACGGGGTGAACCGGGGCTGCAGGACGTGCCACTGCTCGGGGGCGCGGCGGATCAGTCCCTCCATCTCGACGGCCACCGCCTGGGTCACCCGGACGACGTCGTCGCGCAAGCGGCCCTCACGTTCGACCGCCACCGGAGGCACCACCACGGCGTAGTGGCCGGATCCCGGCCCGCTGTAGCACGCGGCGACCAGCAGGGTCGCCCCCGTGCGCAGGGCCAGCGTCGCGGGGCCAGCCGGCAGGGTCGTGCGCTGCCCGAAGAACGTCACCTCCACCCCGTTGCCCTGGAGGTCGCGGTCGCACAGCAGCCCGGCCACGCCGTGGTTCCTCAGGTGCTCGAGCAGCGCGGTCCCCGCGTGATCGTCCAGGGGGACGACGTGGATCCCGATGGCCTCGCGCTCCTGGGCAAACCAGGTGAACATCTCGGGAGGCTCGAGCACCTCGGCCACCGCGGTCATGGGGAGGTCGATCTGGGCTAAGTAGGCACCGCCCCACTCCCAGCTGCCCATGTGCGGCAGGGCCAGGATCATCCCGCGGCCGCGGGCCCGCGCCTCTTCTAGGTGGTGGCGCCCCTCGACCACGACGAAGCGGTCCACGACCTCCGAGGGCGGCGTGGACGGCAGGCGCGCGCCCTCGACCCAGTACTGCGCGTACGAGGCCATCGCGCGATCGGCCATCCGCCCCACGACGGCGTCGGGTGTCTCGTCACCCGCGCCGAGCGCCTGACGCAGGTTGGCCGTCAGGGCACGCCGCACCGCGCCTCGGCGACCGGCCGTGATCGCCACGCCACGGGCCAGGGCCAGGGCCAGTGACTCGGGCAGCCACCGCAGCACTCGCGCACTCGCCCGCCAGACGCCGACGGAGGCCGCCACGGGCGCTAGTGGCGTGCCGCGCGCGCCAGCCGACGCCGTACGCGGCTTGCGTAGCGGTGCGTGCGCATGTCGGGCCGCCGCGGAATGCGCTCGGGCCGGGCGGCGGCGCTCCACACGCGCCGAAAGCGTCCCAGCGCGGTCATCGACGTCAGTGCCAGCATCAGCCACAGCACCGGCAGGAACACCGCCGAGGTCAGCAGAGCCACGCCCAGCAGGATCATGCGCTCGGCACGCTCCATGAGCCCACCGCGGGCCGAGAGCCCCAGGCTCTCGGCCTTGGAGCGCTGGTACGAGATCAAGAACGTCGTCGTCAGGATCGCGAAGGGCAGCAGGACCAGCTGCCCGTGCCCGTGGGCGGTGAGGTAGTACGCCACCCCGCCCATCAGCAGCGAGTCCGACACCCGGTCGACGACCGAATCGAAGAAGCTTCCGCGCTGGCTGGCCCGATGGGACGCCTTGGCCACCGCCCCGTCGAGCATGTCGTGGAACCCGGTCAGGGTGAGCAGGATGATCGCGACGAAGTGGCGACCCGCCCCGATGGCGACCGCGGTGGCCGCCGCGAAGACCAGCCCGGAGCCCGTGAGGACATCGGCCGAGACCCGTCGCGCCACGAGCCACCGTCCCGCCGGTGCGGTGATCTTCTCCACCCCCGTGCGAAAACGTCCGTCGAACATTTCTCCCCTGGGCCGTTCAGGTCGAGTCTACTCAAGTCCCTGGCGCCGTCGGCGTTTCCAGGTAGGGCTGGACCTTGCGCCAGGTCGACTCCAGGGACTCGGGCAGCACCCGGACCTCGGCGATGGCGGTCATGAAGTTGGTGTCCCCGTACCAGCGCGGCAGGGCGTGCGCGTGCAGGTGGCCGGGTATCCCGGCGCCCGCCGCGCGCCCCAGGTTCATGCCGACGTTCAAGCCGTCGGGACGGTACGCCAGCTCCAGGGCGCGCGCCGTACGCCGGATCGTCTCACTGAACACGCCGTACTCCTCGGCGGTCAGCTCGTCGAGGCCCGAGGCGTGGCGCCGCGGCAGGACGAGCACGTGACCCGACCCGTAGGGGAACGCGTTCAGGACGACGAAGGAGAGCGGGCCGCGCCACAGGACCCCCGACTCGGTCCCCACCGGCTCCTCGCTCAGGTGACAGAACACGCACCCGTCACCCGTGGGCTCACCGGCCGTGCTGACGTACTGCTCGCGCCAGGCGGCGGCGAAGCGCTCGAGGGGCATCTAGAGGTCCTCGGGCGCGCCCCGGCGTGCCACCTCGGCGGCGAGCCGCTCCACCAGGTCGCCCACGCCCACGCCGCGCTCGGGGTCGGCCGCACCACGCCGGTTGACCCCCACGGTCTGGTTCCCGACGTCCTCGGCGCCCACCACCAGGATGTAGGGAATCTTGTCGAGCTTGGCCCGCCGAACGCGCGCCCCCAGGGGCTCGTCGGCCGACTCGGTCGAGGCCCGCAGTCCCCGGGTCCGCAGTCGCTGGGCAACCTCCTTGGCGTACCCTTCGAACTCGCCGCGCACGCTCAGCACGCGGGCCTGCTCCGGGCACAGCCACGTGGGCAGGTTGCCCGCGTAGTGCTCAAGCAGGATCGCCAGGAACCGCTCAACGGACCCGAACAGCGCCCGGTGGATCATGATGACGCGCTCGCGCCGGTTGTCCGCGCCCACGTAGGAGGCGTCAAAGCGCTGGGGAGTCTGGAAGTCGAGCTGGATGGTCGAGATCTGGTGGGTGCGCCCGATGGCGTCACGCGCCTGCACGGAGATCTTGGGGCCGTAGAACGCTCCGCCGCCCTCGTCGAGCACCAGCTCGAGAGCCGCGGCGCGCGCCACCCGCTCCAGGGTGGACTCGGCCTCGCTCCACTCCTCGTCGCTGCCCACCGCCTTGCCCTCGGGCCGCGTGGACAGCTCGAGGTAGAAGTCCTGGAGCCCGAAGTCGCGCAGCAGGTCCAGCACGAACGACAGCAGGTTGGCCAGCTCCTCGCCCATCTGGTCGCGCGAGCAGAAGATGTGCGCGTCGTCCTGGGTCATGCCGCGCACGCGGGTGAGGCCGTGGACGACGCCGGACTTCTCGTAGCGGTACACCGACCCGAACTCGAACAGACGTAGGGGCAGCTCGCGGTAGCTGCGCTGGCGCGACTTGAAGATGAGCACGTGGAACGGGCAGTTCATCGGCTTGAGGTAGTACCGCTGGCCCTCGTCGAGCTCCATGGGCGGGTACATGCCCTCCGCGAACCACTGCAGGTGGCCCGACGTCTCGAACAGATCGGCCTTGGAGATGTGCGGGCTATAGACGAAGCTGTAGCCGGCGTCCTCGTGGCGCTGGCGCGAGTACTCCTCCATGACGCGCCGCACGATGCCGCCGCGCGGGTGGAACACGGCCAGCCCGGGCCCGATCTCGCTGGGGAACGAGAACAAGTCGAGCTCTTGGCCCAGGCGCCGGTGGTCGCGTCGCTCGGCCTCGGCCACCTGCGCGAGGTGCGCCTCCAGCGCGGCGGCACTCTCGAAGGCCGTCCCGTAGATGCGCTGGAGCTGGGGCTGGTGCTCGTCGCCGCGCCAGTAGGCCCCGGCCACCCGCGTCAGGCGGAAGTGCCCCAGGCGACCCGTCGAGGGCACGTGGGGGCCCCGGCACAGGTCAACGAAGGTCGCCGAGTTCCGGTACGCCGACACCGCCGAGGCACCGTCCCCGCTCTCGCCGGCGACCCCGTCGATGATCTCGACCTTGAAGGGCTGGTCGGCGAAGAGCGCACGCCCCTCGACGATCGAGTGCTCCTCGCGAGCGAACGGCTGGTCCTCGGCGATGATGCGCCGCATCTCGGCGTCGATGCGCTCGAGGTCGTCGTCGCTGAAGTGCGCCCCGCCGGGCAGGGAGAAGTCGTAGTAGAAGCCGTGCTCAATGGCGGGCCCGATGGCGTACTTCGCGCCGGGCCACAGCCGCGTGACGGCCTGGGCCAGAACGTGGGCCGTCGAGTGGCGCAGCACGTCGCGCCCCGCGTCGCTGGCCGGTGTGACCACGCGAACTTCCGCACCATCAGGGAGGACCGCCGCGAGGTCCGTCAGCGAGCCGTCGACCTCCGCGGCCACCGCGTCGCGCGCCAGGCGCGCACCGATCGCCGCCGCCAGATCCTGGGCCGTGGAGCCCGCCGGCAGCGTCCGCGACGAGCCATCGGGCAGCCGGACCACCACCTCGGACATGACCACGACTCCTTTCGACCCCTAGAGCGTAACGCCCAGGAGCGCCGCCGCCGGGCCGACGCTGAAGCCCGCGTGGGCGGCGCGGTCCATCGCCGCGATCGCCGAGGGCGTGTCGAGGTCGTCGTCGAGCGCCGCGCGAACCTCGTCGATCAGGCTGGAGGGCCGTCCGGCCACCAGCGACGATCGCCAGGTCGCCAGGCGCGACTGGGCCAGGCGCAGCAGCTCGTCGCGCCACTCCCAGTCCTGGCGGTAGTGCTGGTCGAGCAGGGCCAGGCGTACCGCGGCCGGCTCGGAGCGCGCCACCAGCTCCGAGACGAACACCAGGTTGCCCAACGACTTGGACATCTTGGTTCCGTCCAGGCCGACGAGGCCCACGTGGAGCCAGTGGCGCACGAAGCCCACACCCGTCACCGTCTCGCTCTGGGCCGCCTCGCACTCGTGGTGCGGGAACGCCAGGTCGCGACCCCCGCCGTGCACGTCGACGGTCGGGCCGAGCTCGCGCATCGCCAGAGCTGAGCACTCGATGTGCCAGCCGGGCCGTCCGGCGCCCCAGCGAGACTCCCACGCTGGCTCGTCGGGCTGGGAGGGCTGCCACAGGACGAAGTCCAGGGGATCGCGCTTGCGCGGATCCTCGGGCCAGGCGCCGTGCTCGGCCGACACGCTGGCCATGGCCGAGGCGGCGACGTGGCTCACCTGACCGAAGCGCGGGAACTTGGCGACCTCGAAGTAGACCCAGCCGTCGCGCTCGTAGGCCAGTCCGTGCTCGAACAGGCTCCCGATCAAGGTGAGGATCTCCGGGATCGCCGACGTGGCGCGTGGCTCGCTGTAGCAGGGCACCAGGTTGAGCAACTGCATGTCGCGCTCGAAGATGGCCATCTCCTGGGCCGCCAGATCCAGGTAGTTGACGTCAAGCTCGCGCGCCTTGCGCAAGATGTCGTCGTCGACGTCGGTCACGTTGCGCACGCAGCGCGTGTCGTGCCCGTCGTCGCGCAGGCGCCGCTGGAGCACGTCGAAGGTCAGGTACACGTAGGCGTGGCCCAGGTGGGCGGCGTCGTAGGGCGTGATGCCGCAGCTGTACAGCGTCACGACAGGGCCGGCCTCCAGCGGGTGGGTGCCCCGTCGCGCAGAGTCGTAGAGCTGCATCACCCGAGGCCCGTCAGTCGCACCGCCGCGTGCGCCCGGTGCCGGATGTTGACCGTGATGCACACCGCCGTGAAGGCCTCCACCGCCCCCGCCAGCGCCAGCCCACCAACCTCGACTGGTCGCAGACCGGGCGCCGTGTGCACTAACTCGACGACGGCCCGCCGCGCGGCGGCATCGTCACCCACGACGAGGACATCCGACTCCAAGCCACTGGCCAGGTCTTCCATCTGGGCCGCGGGCAGGTGGTGGAACGCCCCCACCACCTGGCTGGCGGGCAAGGCGGCAGCCACGTGTGCCGTGGCCGATCCCCTCGGCAGCGTCAGGGGCACGATCTCGGGCCCGTCCTTAGCCAAGGCGTTCACCATCGAGACGACGATCTTGTCGGCCAGAGGCTCGCGCAGCGCCCGCACGGTGGCCATGGTGGACTCCCACGGCGTGGCGACGACGACCAGGTCGGCGTGGGCCGCCTCCGCGTTGCTGGCCCCCCGCACCGAGTCGCCGACCACCTGGGCCAGCGCGCCGGCGGCCGCCGCCGCGCGCTCGGGGTCCCGCGAGCCCAAGATGATGCGGTGCCCGCCCGCCGCCAGACGCACCGCCACGCCGCGGCCCGCCGGACCAGTGCCCCCCAAGATCCCCACTACCGTCATCGTCCTCGCCTCGCTCGACTCCGCTCGTTACGCTAACAAGATGGCCCTGCTGACCGATCACCGACTGCTCGTCACGGGCATTCTGACCGAGGACTCCCTCGCCTACGCGATCGCCCGACGGTCCCTCGAGGAAGGCGCCGCGGTCATCATCACCGGCGCCGGCCGCGGCCTGTCGCTGACGCGCCGCACCGCACGCAAGCTGGGCGACGTTGGCGAGGTGTTGGAGCTCGACGTCACCGACACCGGGCAGGTCGACGCCGCCGCCGCCGCCGTCCTCAAGCGCTTCGGGCGTCTCGACGGCCTGGTGCACGCCATCGGCTACGCGCCGCCGTCGTGCTTGGGTCAGGGCATGCTGGTGGCGCCCTTCGAGGACGTCGCGACGGCGATGCACGTGTCGACCTACTCCCTGGCAACCCTGGTACGGGCGTTCCTGCCGGCCCTGCGCGCGTCGCAGGCCGTCGGTGGCGCCTCGGTCGTCGGCCTCGACTTCGACGCGACCCGGGCCTACCCCCTCTACGACTGGATGGGCGTCATGAAGGCCGGCCTCGAGTCGCTCAGCCGGTACCTCGCGCGCCAGGTGGGACCCGACCACATCCGGGTCAACCTGGTCGCTGCCGGGCCGGTGCGCACGATCGCGGCCAAGGCGATCCCGAGCTTCTCCGTCTTCGAGGACAACTGGGACGAGCGCGCACCTCTGGGCTGGGACGTTCACGACTCCCCCGCCGTGGCCGATGCGACGGTCGCTCTCCTGTCGCCCCTCCTGCGGGCCACGACCGCCGAGATCCTGCACGTCGACGGCGGCGCCCACGCCATGGGCTGAGCCCAGAGCACCCGGCGTCTCCTCCGGCGTGCGCTACCGCCGCCCGACGCTCCCCGAGAGGACCGAGGCGCTGCCGGGATCGCCCGGTGTCCTGGCCCCGTTGCCGGCGCGCGGGGTCACGACACCGCAGTCAGCCGAGCAGCGCTCCCCCGACGACGGACGCGCCCAGGGCGACCATCACGGTTCCGCCGGTCACCCGTAGCGCGACGAGACGACGCGGGCGCCCGGCCAGCCACGCTCGCGCGGTCCCCGCCACGACCCCCCACGACGAGTCGCTGAGGAAGGCCAGTGCGCTGAAGACCACACCCATGGTGAGCAGCTGCAGCGTTGTGGGCGCGCCTCTGGTGCGCAAGAAGCGGGGAAACACAGCCAGGAAGAATACGAGCGCCTTGGGGTTGAGTCCACCGACGGTGAATCCCTGGCGCATCGCGCGCGAGACGCTGGGCCGTCCTCCGACGGGCTCGGCCATCGTGCGGGCGACCTCCCGGCGATGGCGCAGGGCATCGACACCGAGGAACACCAGGTACGAGCCACCGGCCAGCTGCAGCGCGGTCGACGCGCCCGGCCACCGCGTCACGACCGGTCCCAGGCCGACGGCGACCAGCGACGCCAGCACCAGGGTGCCGATCGAGTTTCCGAGGGCCGACGCCACCGCGATCCGGCGACCCCAGGCGACGCCTCGCGCCAGCGTGAACAGCACGCTCGGACCGGGGACCACAATGATGACGAGCGAGGCTGCGACGAATCCCCAGGTGATCGCGCTCATCGCGCCACCCGGCGCCCTCGTGCCGCGTCGCGCGTGACCGCCGACGCCCGCCTCCTCGCCGGTGCCATCTCGAGACGTTAGCGCCGCTGCGCTCAGGTCTCGCTGCTCTCCTCGGCGTCCTCGGGCACCATGGCTCCGCGCGTGCTCCCGGTGAGGGCGGCGACCAGCGCCGCCACCACCATGAGCCCGCCCGCGGCGGTGAGCGCGATGTGGAGTCCGTTCGTGAAGGCACCGTAGGCCGCCTTGACCACCCGGTTGATGATGGCATTGATGGCCTTGGAGCCACCCTTGTACTGGCGTGCCTGGGCCGAGATGGACCCCGTTGTGAGAGCCGTGATGATCTCCTGGCGGAAGGATGGCGGCACGCCGAGGGCACTCAGGCGCGCCATCAGCTGGACGGTCAGCTGGCCGTTGACCAGTGAGCCCAGAACGGCGACGCCCGTGACCGCCCCGAGCTCCCGGGCGGTGTTCACCGTCGAGGCCGCCATGCCCGAGTGCTCCGAGGGCAGAGCGTTCAGCGCGTCGGAGGTGACGGGCACCACCACGATCCCGAAACCCACGCCGGCCAGCCCCATCGTCCAGCCCAGGAGGCCGAGCCCGGGGTCCCGGGCGACGACGGCGTTGGTCGTCAAGACCCCCGCGGCGCCTAGCAGGCTCCCTACCGCCATCGGCACACGCGAGCCGACCCGCGCCACCCAACGCCCGGTCACCAGCGAAGCGGCAACCATCCCCACCAGCAGGGGCAGGAAGTCGATGGCCAGCCGGTAGGCGCCGGCACTGCGGACGACCTCCAGGTACAGCGCAACGAAGAAGAAGATCGAGAAGATCGAGAAGTAGCTGGCGAAGGCCACCGCGTTGGCGCCCGCGAATACCGGTCGCGCGAAGTAGCGCAGGTCCAGCATGGGCTCACGCACCCGCAGTTCCACGGCCACGAACAGCCCCGCCGACACCGCGCTCACGACGAACAGGGCCATGACGGACTCCGCGCCGTAGCCGACGCTCTCGCCGTGAATGATGCCGAAGGTCACCGTGCTCAGCGCCAGCGCGCTCAGGGCGAAGCCCACCACATCCATGGGTCCGCGCTCTCGAGGCGGCCGGCTGGGCAGGGCCACCCAGGCCGCCAGGAACGCCAGGGCACCGAAGAGCACGTTGAACCAGAACAGAGCGCGCCAGCTCCACAGACCGACCAGGATTCCGCCGATCACCGGTCCTGCCGCCAGGGCCAGCCCCGATACGGCCGCCCACACCCCGAGGGCCCGCGCCCGCGCCTGCTGGAGGGGATAGATGTGTCGCAGGATCGACAGCGTCCCGGGCTCGGAGCCCGCGGCCCCCACGCCCATGACCACACGCCCCACGATGAGCTCGCCGACGTTGTGGGCCAGGGCGCTGAGGACCGAACCGACGATGAAGACGCCGACTCCCGTCAGCAGCACGGACTTGCGACCGATGAGGTCGCCCATCGACCCACTCATCAGCATCAGGCTCGCGAAGGCCAGTGCGTAGCCACCCACGACCCACTGGAGCTGCACGACGCCGGCGTGCAGGCCCGCCTGCACGCCGGTCAGCACGGGGCTGACGACCGTGTTGTCGAGGAAGGTCAGGAACAGGACCGACATGAGCGCCACGAAACTCACCTGCACCCGAGCTCGATGCAGGCCGAGCACGCCGGGAGCCGACCCGCCATCAACGTTGGTCACCAGACCTCCTCTACGACCGAGGCGCATGGGGCAAGGCCCCGTGCGTCCCCGCTCTCTCGAACGAGTACTGCCCGACTACGAGCGCACCAGACGGAACCGGATGCGCGCACTGGCGGTGTCGCGGCCGCTCGCCGTGCCCACACTGATCGCGCAGGCGGCCAGGTTGCGCGGCGTGGTGCCGCAGCGCCCCTTGCCGATCTTGCCCGTGTGCACCTTGAACCGGGTCACCGGCAGGACACCCGAGGCCGTGGTCTTGGCTGGTGTCGCCGTCAGGATGTCGCACTGGCTCTGTCCCTGCGCGACGGCCAGACACTCGACGAGGTAGACGGTCTCGTGCGCCTTGAAGCCGGCTCCCTGCACCCGGACCACCTCGCCATTGCGCAACGCGATTGCTGGCCGCACCGTTATGTGCCGTCGCGGATGCGTGGCCGCACCCGCGCTATACGTGCCCAGAGCCAGAGCCAGCGCCGCCGCCACACCCAGAACCCGCGTCCATCGTCGCATCAGCACCTCCTCATGGCCGCCGCCCGGCACCAGCCAGACACCCCGTTACCGTCGGCTAACTGCATGGTAGCCACATGCCCTGTCCAGCACGCCAATCGAGGCGTGGGCTACAACAGTGACGTGGAGGGGCGTGTTCACCTGGTGCTCTATGTACCCCTGCCCCCGCTCGACGAGGTCGTGGATCCCTATCGCCACCCCGGTGCCCTGCCCGCCCACGTGACTCTGTGGGCACCGTGGTCCGATGACTGCGACCTGTCGCGCACCGACACGGCGGTGTTGCGCGCCGCCCAGTGCTGTCCGCGCTGGCACACGGACTTCTTCGCGGTTTCCTGGTTCGGGCGACGGGTTGTCATGATCCAACCGCGCACTGCAGATCCCTTCGTCGAGCTCCGGGCGCTCCTGGGCGAGCCACCGCACCCCGGAGGCCCGAAAGAGCGTCCCTTTGTTCCTCACGTCACGGTCGCCACGCGGTGGCCGTACGTCCACCTTCGAGAGGCAGCGCGCTGGGCGGACACTCACCTACCGGTGCGCGTCCCCGTCACGGACGTGGCGCTGGCGCGGCGTGACCACGTCGCGCACGCGTGGGTCGAGATCTGCCGTTGGGCACTGCGTGAGCCCTCCAGCGCCGTCCCCGACCCTCAACGGGATCCGTCCCCGACGCCAGGCTGAGGCGTGAGGGAGCGCTCCGCCGAGGTGGGCCTTCTGGTGGACATCCTCTCGCAAACCCCGGGGCGCCTGCACTGCTCGTCGCGCCCTCGTCGAACGGCTCCCTCTGGCGGCGAGTGGAGCGCCGTCGAGGTCGTGAGCCACCTACGGTGCTGTGCCGACGTCTGGGGAGGCGCCATCGCCACGATCCTGAACCGCGACGAGTCGGTGCTGCGCGCTCGGAATCCGCTCACCTGGGCCCACACCACGGACTACCTGCGGCGCAGCTACCGCGACAACTGCGAGAGCTTCGCCGGCCAGCGCGCCGCCCTCCTCGAGCAACTAGGCACGCTGACACCACACCAGTGGTCGCAACACATCACCGTGACCGGCGCGGGAGCCCCACGGGAGCGCTCGGTAACCGACTACGTGCGCCGTCTCGCGCTGCACGAGCGGAGCCACTGGAGGCAGGTGGCGCGACTGGTGGGTGCCGGCTAGGCCGACGGGTCAGACGCGTCCGGATCCGGCTCGACCTCCTCGAGACGCCCGCTCGACTCGTCGTAGAGGAAACCACGGATCGCGTCACGGTGCGCGAGGAACGGGCTCGCGACGAGCCGGGCCATGCTTCGACGCACGTCGGAGACGGGATCACCGAAGGACTCCAGCGGCCACGGGGGCTGTCGGTGGGCCTCGCGCGCGAGTTCGGCGACGAACGCGCTCTCGTCCATCGCGCGCAGCCCGCAGTCGCGGTGGTGGATAACCATGATCTCTCGCGTCCCCAGTCGACGCTGCGAGACCACGAGCGAACGGATCACGTCGTCGGTGACCGCGCCGCCGGCATTGCGCAGGATGTTCAGGTCGCCTTCGCGCAGGCCCAAGAGGGCGTACAGATTGATCCGCGCATCCATGCACGTGAGCACGACGACGGGTCGTCGCGGTCGCATCGGCAGGTCGCCGAATCCAAAGCTCGCGGCGTACTGGTCCGCGCGCGTCAACAACTCATCGGTGTGGCTCATGGCTCCCCTCGCCAACGCTCCGCCCTCCAGCGGGTGGGTGCCCCTCACCGTACCGGTCCGGGTCAGCACGTCGCGCGGGCTCGGGCCCGGCGGCCGCCCACCTCCACCGGGCCCACCGTCACGGCCCGCGACGAGCGTCCCTACTGTTGGGCCGTGGCGTCCGATCCCGTCCTCGCGTGGCTGCTCGACGCCGACCCGGCCATTCGCTGGCAGGTCGCGCGCGATCTCCTCGGCGCTTCGGAGCCTGAGTGGGCCGCCGAGCGCGCCCGGGTGGCGACGCAGGGCTGGGGTGCTCGGCTGCTCTCCCTGCGAGACGCGGACGGTCAGTGGGCCGGGGGCTCGTTCGTGCCCCGAGGCTTCACGGCCGCCGAGTGGGAGCGCGAGGGCCAGCCCTGGACGGCCTCCACCTACGCCCTCACGCAACTGCGCGAGTTTGGGATCGATCCCGCAACCCCGCGCATGCGCGAGACGATCGCGCTGCTGCGCGATCACTGCCGTTGGGACCACGCCGACGAGCCGTTTTGGGACGGCGAGGTCGAAGAGTGCATCAACGGGCGCACCGTGGCCGACGGCGCCTACTTTGGCGTCGACGTCGAGCCCATCGTGCGCCGCCCGCTCGCGGGGCGACAGGCCGACGGCGGATGGAACTGCGAGCGGGCCAATGGCTCGACCCGATCATCCTTCGCCTCCACGATCAACGTCCTAGAAGGCCTGCTCACGTTCGAGACGGCCACCGGTGGCAACGACGCCGTGCGGTCCGCCCGCCGCGCCGGCGAGGAGTTCCTGCTCGAGCGCGACCTGTTCGTGCGGCGCAGCACCGGCACCTGCGCCGACGACGCATTCCTGCGTTTCGTGCATCCGTCGTGGTGGCGCTACAGCGTTCTGCGGGCCCTCGACTACTTCCGGGCCGCTGGCCTGGCGACCAACACGGCACCGGACTCGCGCCTGACCCGGGCGATTGCGATCGTCGAGTCTCGGCGGCTCCCCGACGGTCGCTGGCCTCTCGACGAGCGGCCCGCGGGCCGCACCTGGTTCGAGATCGACGACAGCGCGGCCGCGCCGTCGCGGTGGATCACGCTGCAAGCTCGCCGCGTCCTGCAGTGGTGGCGCGGCTCTCACGCTGGCTTCGCAGAACCGGGCTGAGTCCCGAGCATCGAAGGATGCGGGTCAGCCCGCGACACCCTGCCCGAGTGGACCAGTGGCCAGCAGTTAGCGCGGCGCCCTCGCTGTCTGCACCGTGGCCAGCGGACTCTCGGCCGCAGCGGTCGCCGGGCGGCACGGTCACCTTCCCCACCGGCGCGTGGTGAAGAAATGAGGGCCCCACCAGCGACGACGGCGAACTACTGGCTCTCGCGTTCATCGACGTCGACGGAGCCGACCACGCATCTCGCGTCGAAGCCCTCGCCACGACGTGCCCGTTGTTCGCCACAGCGATGTGCCCGCTTGCTCGCGTTGCGCGGATCCCTTTGAAATGAGCCACTGCCAGTGAGAGTCCCGATGCTCCAG
>JBMFWS010000026.1:0-23912 GCA_049965035.1 Acidimicrobiales bacterium | reverse complement strand
TCCAGCCGCACCAACTGGGGTCTTCGGGTTCTGGCGGGGTCTGACTCGAATCTCATGGGCCGAGAGGGCGTCGGACGTTGCGGGTATCCGCTGGTGAAGCACAGGGGCGCTTCAGCCTTGATGTTTGAAGAAAATCAGCACCTGTGGGCACGTCGATCCTCACGAGGTCGCCACTCACCTGGTCGGTCTCCAGGACGCGCGGATCCTCTGCCACGCCCGGCGGGTTCGGGAAGGTGAGATGCCAGCGAACAGGTGCTCGTCGACCCACGCTGTCCAAAGTGTGAGGGCCCCACCCCGAGTGAAGGACCGTAGGTGGTCGCCTACGCCGACCTGTCCTGCGGTCGGGCGCCCCGAGGATCCCGTGGCCGAAGCATCGCCTGGCTTGCGCGAGCTCAGCGAGTCCCGTGCCGTCCCGCAACCGGAGTCATCACCGCATCGCCGCAGTTGGCCGCCGGCTCATCACCCGAGCGCCTACGCGGGTGGTCGGGCAGATTGCCTCGGGTCAGCATGTCTCGCCCGGGACCCGACCCCAGCACCCGAGGGGGCTCGGTCAACTCCGCCGTGCGCCATGACGGTGCGGCCCCGATCACGGCGGTGGCGGGCGGTAGGGGACGACCGTGAGCGTGGCCGACGGGGAGGCGAGGCTCGTTCCCGTGGCGTTCGTGGCCCTGACGACGATGGTGTAGGTTCCCGCATTCGTGAGTGGTAGCGACGCGGAGGTGGCATTCGCACCCGCGCTGATGCTCCCGGCCGAGGGCCCGGTCCAGTTGATGGTGTAGGAGACGATGGCCGAACCACCGATCTGGGAGGGTGGCGACCAGGTCACCGAGGGGCTGCCGAGGAAGGTGATGCTGCCTCCCGAGGTGGCGGTGATGATGGGCGGGCAGGGAGCGGCGGTGCCCGACGTGGCGCACACGCTGGAGCTCGTCGGCCCGTCGCCAGCGGCGTTGCGGGCCAGCACGGTCAGGAAGTACGTACCCGGCGAGCTGAGGGTGACAGTTGCCGAGGTGGTGGCGGCGATCTGGCTCTGCCACACCCCCGACGCGGCCCACTGGACGAGGTACGCCGAGATGGCCGATCCGTAGTCGGGTGGAGCGAGCCACGTGAGCGTGGCGGTCCCGCCGGACGAGGTGCTGACCTGGAGTCCCGTCGGTGCGCCCGGCGGTGCGATGGCCGTCGCCGTGACGCACGGCGAGGGTGGTCCGTTACCGCGCGCGTTGTACGCGATCACGCAGAAGGAGTAGGTAGCACCCCAGGTGGGCAGGTGGATGACTGCCTGCGTGCCCGCCGTGACTGGCTGGAAGAACTGGCCGCCGGTCCAGGAGATCTCGTAGCGGGTGAGGGGCAGCCCGCCGTCGGAGTCAGGGGGCGACCACGTCAACGTCGCGGCGGGTCCGGTGTAGGCCGACGACGACAGCAGGCCCGCGCCGACCGCGACCGAGGTGGGGGCCCCGGGGTTTCCCGTCGGCGTGAAGGACACCGCGTTGGACGCGGGGCCGGTTCCCTGACTGCTCGTAGCGGCCACGGTGACGCTGTAGGGCACGCCCCAGGCCGGAAGCGCGAAGGCGTCGGGGGAACCGGGAACGTCGACCGTTCCCGACGTGCCATCTCCCGACCAGGCGATCTGGTAGCCGGTCACGCTGGAGCACCCCGAGCACGCCGGCGGTGCGGTGAAGGTCGCCCAACCCGCGGGCTGGCCGCTGCCGAGGGCGGTGGTCACGGAGTCCAGAGTCGGTGCCGCGGGTGGCGCGAGCGGAGTCGTGATGGTGGTGGAGGCCTGGCTCGTGCCGCACGAGCTGGTCGTCGCCGTGACCGTCACGGGGTAGGTCGTTCCGCCGGTGAGTCCGGTGACGGTCGCGGTCGTCGCGGACGCGCCGGTGGTCGTCGACGCCGGGCCGACCGTCACGTTGTACCCGCTAAGGCCACAGGTTCCAGGCCACGCCGGTGCCAGCCAGGAGACGTCGACGGAGGTGGCCGGGGCGCTCGGATCCGGCGAGGCGGTCACGCTGCGCGGGGGGCTGGGCTGGGTGGGCCAGCTGCCGCTGGCCAGCGTCTGGGTCGCCACCGGGATGTCGATCGAGTTCGAGTACGAGAAGCCGAGCGCCGACAGCGCGAAGCCGACCGAGGCCTGGATGCCGCCCTGCAGGCTCCAGCCCGTCGCCGTCCCATTGAAGCTGGCCGTGTCCTGCACGCCCACCTGTGGTCCGACGCCTCCCACGTCGGGGATGCCGTAGAGGACCTGCAGGGCTGGGCCAATCCCCACGCCGACCGAGCCTTGCCACACGCTGGTGCTCGTCGACTCACCCGTGACCTGCAGCGTGTCGGAGGTCTGGAAGCCGCTGCCGTTGTAGCCGAAGGAGAACGACGCGCCGACCGATCCGCCGAGGCTCTCGGTGAGGCTCTGGGTGAAGGCCTGGTCGACGGACCCGCTGACCGAGGCGGTCACCACCAGATTGAAGGTGAAGCACCCGATCTCGGTGCACACGGTGCCGATGGTCACCGGTGGCAGGTCCTCGCTGACGTTACAGGAGACCCCGGAGGTGTCCGAGACCGTCAGCTGGCCACTGACCCCGGGGGACAGCGAGAAGCTGCCCGAAATCTCCACTTGCCACGGCGAGTACCACGGCCCCCACGACCAGCCGAGGTTGATCGACGCGGCAGGTTGGAAGCTGGCCGATCCGGTCACGCTGAACAGCGAGCCGCAGCCGATCGACAGATCTCGTGGTGAGGCCTTGGCCGCGGCGGCGCTCAGCCCTCCGAGCGTCGCAGTGGTTGCTTGCGACTGCACCACGTGCATGTGCAGCACGCCCCGCGAGAACGCGCGAAACGGCGTGGTCGCGGTCGTCACGAGCGCGACCGTCGAGCCGACGCTTCGCGCCGAGACGATCGTGCCGAGGAGCCCGTGGGGAAGACCGGGGCCCACGGGAGCAACGACCGTGTCGCCCGGGCGAAGCCGCGGGGACATCGATAGATGCAGGGTGACGGCGCCGAAGGCCGGCAGGAAACGACCCGTGGGGACGACGACCTGTGAGCGAGTGAGCACCAGCGTGCTCAGTGGCGCTTGATCGAAGTAGTTGACGGACTCGACGATGGGGAGCACCTGCGGGGACGATGAGACGACGAAGCGGCGGTACTCGGCGGCGACGGCGCCCCCGGGGCCCGTGGGGTACGCCCGCCACGGCTGTCCTTGGTCCGTTTTGAAGTTCACGGGTTGCGCGTGGAGCCAGTAGGTGCCTGGTGTTTGAAGACACGTGGAGCCCGACGTCGCAAAGCGGTCGATGATGCCGTCGGGCCCGCGTACGGCAACTGCGGCGCGCGACCCGTCGGGCACATTCAGCACGTTCACCCGCAGCGGCCTGCACGTGTGGTCCGTGGCGTGCGATCGCGACGGTGCGGCTCTCTGTGCGGCGCTAGCCGGCGCCGGAAGGTTGACGAGGACCAGCAGCACCGTCACGATGGCCAGCGGCCGGTACTGGTGTCTGGCAAGTGCGAAGGACCGTCGCATGGCCACCCCCACTGCGCGCCGCGACGGGCTGGTTGGGCAGTGTCGCGACTCCGCTCCCACGGTGACCACGCCGCGGGGGGTGCGACATGGTCGCTCGGCGTCATACTAGGAGGTGCCGGCACCATCAGCAAGGGCGCTGGGGACCTTATTGGCGCGTTGACGCCCACGACGTGTCGATCGCGGGTTGTCCCGGCGGCCGCGATCCGGCGGTGCGTGCTGAACCCACCGCTCGAGGTGGCGACGCGTCGGCCTCGTCCGGGCTCCCGCACTGCTCCGCGGCGCCCCTCTCCCTCTTGTGATCAGGTGAGACGCGTGACGGGGCCGTTGCCCGGGCGCGACGGCGATCGCCGTGGCGGCGACGACCGTGCGACCCCCCGTCTCGCCGTCGCGTCACCGTCCGGTCGACTGGACGCGCCCCGTCGGGCTAGCCGACGTTCATCCCCAGGCTGGAGAAGGATGACACGTACCAGCGCCCGGCCAGGCGCACGACCGACACGGTCGCGCTCGACGTCGCGGTCGCGGTGGCCAGGTGCTCGATGATCGCAATGCGCAGCTTCTCGCTGGTGGGCTGGTGCGCGAGAATCGTGATCGAGCCGAGGGTCAGCGAGATCGAGGACGCCGGCCCGTAGAAGAGGTGCTGCTCGAAGGTCGAGCGCTGGGCGTTGGACATCGACGACCACTGGGCGCGCAGGTGCGTGAGGGCGCTCGGACCGCCGAACAGGGTGATCAGGGCGAGGGAACGCGCGACGTAGGCGACGGTCAGCACGCGGCACGCGGGCAGCAGGCCTCGGCTGCGCGCGACGGTGCCAGCGGCGCTCTCGGCGCTTAGTGCCCCACCACCGGCCGTGAGCGGTCGTTGGGCGAAGAGTTCGTGGTGCCACGGGGATCCGCCGCGCAGCAGGTCGCTCCACACGTTCAGGATCGCGGCGCGACACGCCGTCGGTGCGCTCGCGTGCATCGGCTGCGGGTCCCGCAAACGCGTGGTGCCCGAGGCGCTGGCGCTGACGCTGACGCTGACGCTGACGAGAACTGCGATGACCACGGGCCAGAAGCGTCGGTTGATGCTGTGTGACATGTTCACCCCTTTCGTGTCGATTCTGAGCGCTCACCCGAGCCACGCCTCGACGGGTGGGCACCGCATCACGTTCGGGTCCGGGAGCGCGGTGGCACCGGGGACGAGACAGGGTCCGAGGCTCACGGCGGGCCCCAGGGCGCCCGCGGTGGTGAGACGGACCAGCACGCGCAGGCGGTAGGGCACCGCGCAACTCGCGCAGCGATTCACGAGCGGGTACTGCAGGGTGACTGACGTCCCGGCCGTCGGATCGGACTCGACCCAGCCGCTGAGACCCGCCAGCGAGAGCCCGGACCCACCTGCGGGGAGCGGATACCAGCGGACGAGGGCCGTCCACTCCGGTCCTCCGGGGTGGGGGACCGGAGTCGTCACCGTCCCCGCGGGTGTCGACAGCACGAATTGCGTGCAGCCGCAGTCCATAGGAGTCAGCGAGAGCTCCTCACCGGCGACGACGCCACCCGGGCGCCATCCGATGAGATAGGCGTGAAAGCGCACGACGAAGCTGACCGCACCGGTCGGGGCACCGTGGGCGAGCAGATAGCTCCGTAGGCACGACATCGACGCCGACGGGTGGGTCCCTTGGAGACAGGCGGCCGCCGCCGACGCCTGAGCACGCACCGCGCCGACCCAGACGGCACGTGCGGTAAGGGGAGGCGAGCGCGGTGCGCGGGCCAGAAGAAGCGTCGTCCAGTGGGCCCCGGAGTCCCGGGACTCCAGCACGCGGTCGGGGCCGGACAGTCCCGGACCGCCTTCAACGGCGACGGCACTGGTGGGGCCCGTCCAGGCCAGGCTCGTCAGTGGCGCTCCCCCACCCGCCACCGAGGAGGTGGCGTAGTGCAGCCCTCCGTCAGCCGAGACGTAGATCTCGTCGGTGCCCGAGAACACGGTCATGGCTACCGTGTCGCGACTGTAGGCCGCGACCTCCTGGACTACCCCGTTCCGTGGCGCCTGGCCAACGTCGACGAAGGTTGTGCCCGCATCGGCGGAGGCGTAGAGCACCTTCAGTTGTTGACTCGCACTTGGTGGTTCGCCGCACACGACCAGGATGCTGCCGTCTCGAGACACCGCGACGGCATCGGGGGCGGCCGCCGCACCAGAATCGCACGGCTGACGGCCGGGCGACCAGGAAGCGCCACCATCATCGGTGCGCCAGAGGCGATTGGGGCCAGCCGTCGGCACGCTGGCGAGCGCAATCACGCCGACCGGGCCGCCCTGGGCCGCTTCCCAGAGTCCGTCACCGACGAGACGCGTTACCAGCGAAAGCGTGGTGCGGCCCGTCGAGGCGCGCCAGACGTTCAGTCCGGGTGCCGCGCAATGCGCAGCAGCTGGGGTGCAGGTCAGCGCGAGGACGTCAACGGCGGGCCCGGCATGCAGAACAGCGACCACGTTGGTGGGAGTCAGCGACCTCCAGTGGCGAGCGCCGTCGGTGGTCATCCACAGCCCCGGGCCCCACGCGTAGCCCACTTGCAGACTGACGAAGAGCACGTGGCTCACGGCCAGCGCGGCCGCAGGGTCGCGAGTGGCCACGGGTACCGGGGGCCAGGCCAGCGCGTAAACGTTCGCCCGCCATCGCGGGTCATCAGGATCGATGTGCAGCCGGACTGCAGCGGTGCGCAGGCGCCCTCGCCGAGGACGTATCCCGTCGTGGCATCGAGCCAGGACGTGGCGGCGGGGGCGAAGGGGGACCCCAGCGGGGCTGGAGACTGCGCCGGCGCCGACGTGCTCGCGGTCGCGAGGATGAGCATCACGGTGGCGAACAGCGCCGTCGCGCGCCCGTGGCGCACCCTCCCGAATCCGGGTGAGCGCCGCGCGGCCCTGGCCCGGGGATGTCCGGTGCCGTCGCGTACGCGGATGTGCACCAGCCCCTCCCCTCCCCACCAGACGAGGGGCGCCACCGGGACGCTCCTCGGCCCGGGTGCTGCGCAACTCTCGCAGCGCGCCAACCGACGTGCGTACGAACGCGCGCAGCGTAGCGCCGAGACCTCGGGGCCGCAAGGGCGCGCGGCCCGGCACGCGCGCGGGCGAGTTGCCACCCCGACGTTCGCGCTGACCCCCGCGGCGCCGGCCCGAGGCTGCGTCCTTAACGGGGTGCTGCTGCCGCAAATTCCGAGCACTCGACGCGACGGTCACACGCGCCTGCGCTGAGCGCTCGGCGCCGGAGGATGCGGTCGGCCCGGTCGGGTGAGGTGCCAGCGTTGGCCGCGGCCCGGTGCGATCACGCCCCCGCTACGTCGTCGGCCACACGGCGCCGTCGTTCACGACACGGCGGCCTACGCCCGTGTCGAAGCACACGTCGCGGAGTCGACGAGCGATGAAGGAAAAGGTGCCGACGGGTTTGGCGTATCCCTGCACCACGATGCCCAAGGTGGTCGCGGGGTCACAGCCCGCCAAGGACCTTCTCACGGGCTTGGCGACGACGAAGAGCGCCTCAATCTTCCGATGGTGCGCGACGACGGGACGTCGGGTGTTGTCGGCACCGACGGGTACCGACACGTCGTGTGCCGAGAGCGCGGAGAGTCGCACGACGCCCCTGATGCCTCGCACGGCGAGGAACTGGGGCGCGCCCATCAGCAGGTGACAGGTGGCGCCCCGGTTGAAGAAGTCCACGGGGACGGCCTCGTACGCCGCCACCTGGTGCAGCCCCGTCGCGGTCCTGACGGTGTACGTCGTGGTGGTCGCGGTGGCACCCGCGGTCACCGTAATCTGCGAGGCCCGACACGCGGGGTGCGACGCGGTGGCCGCGTGGACGCTGAGCGCCGGTGACAGCGCGCCCACGGCGATCGCCAGAGGCGCCAGGGCGACGCGGGCGACCACCGCCGTGGCTCGCCGACCCTGCCGTCTGAGACTGCTCATCGTTCCTCGTCTCCGGTCGGGCCCACGGGTCTCAGGGGCCTGCCCACCAACGTACCTGCGCTGGCCGGAGGCGCCGCACCGCGGTGCGTCGGGTCTCGGGGACGCGGTGTGCCCCAGCGACCGTCGAGCGGCTGGCGAACAGCGCCGTGGGGATTCGCACGCCGGGCCACTGCCGGGACCCCACGCGGATGGGGGCATCGTGGCGGGGGCTCGGGGCCGACGACCACGCGGCTCCAGCGTGCCAGGATGGAAGTCGGCAGGAGGTGGTGGTGAGCGCGGATCCGATGCTGGGCCTCCCGGTCGATGAGGCCACGGCGGCTGCGCAGGGACTGGTGCAAGCGGCGCCGGCGCGTCGACACGAGGTCGCCACGGCCCGGCGCGTGGCGCGCCTGTTGCGCGACAATCGCGCCCTGGGCGTCGTCTCGGCGCTCACCGACGAGGTGATGCGCACGCGCGATCCCCAGCGGGCCGCGCGCTTGCTGCGCACGGCCGCGGCGGACGCCCGGCGGCCGGGCTTCTCCCTGGTCGACCTGGTGGGGCTGCGAGCCGTGGCCGGCCTGTCGGTCTCGGCGCCGGACACGGCGCTGCGGCTCGTGCGCCGTCGCGTGCGGGCGCTGACGTCGGGTCTGATCCTCGACGCCGAGCCCCGCGCGCTGACCCGGCACCTGGCGCGCCGGCGGGCCCAGGGCCTGGGCGTGACGGTCAACGTCGTGGGCGAGGCGGTGCTCGGGGAGGCCCAGGCCGACCAGCACCTGGCCCACGTGGTGGCGACGATGGCGCTCGACGGCGTCACCCACGTCGCGGTGAAGCTGTCCTCCGTGGTGAGCCAGCTGACCACCATCGACCGCGAGGGCTCGCAGCTGCGCGTCGCCTCGCGCCTGCGCACCCTCTTCGAGGCGGGCCTGCGCCACGGGGTCACCATCACGCTCGACATGGAGGAGTTCCGCGACCTGCGCCTGACCATGGACGCCTTCTGCGCCGTGCTCGACGAGCCCCGCTTCGCGAGCGTCGAGGCGGGCCTCGTCCTGCAGGCCTACCTGCCCGAGTCCGCGGCGGCCCTCGACGAGTTGGCGGCCTGGGCGCGGCGCCGACACGAGCGCACCGGGACCGGCGCCAAGGTGCGACTGGTCAAGGGAGCCAACCTGGCGATGGAGCGGGTCGAGGCCGAGCTGCACGGGTGGGTCCCCGCGCCCCTGGGCTCCAAGGCCGAGGTCGACGCGAACTACGTCGCGCTGCTCGACGCCGCCATCGGACCCGAGTGGGCGCCGTACCTGCGCGTCGGCGTGGCCAGCCACAACCTGTTCGACGTGTCCCTTGCGCTGGAGCTGGCGCGCCAGCGAGGCGTGCCGGGGCAGGTGGACGTGGAGATGCTCGAGGGCATGGCTCCGGGCGCGGCGGCCGCCCTGGCCGCCGCGGGCCACCGGGTGCTGCTGTACGCGCCGGTGGTCGACGACAACGACTTCGAGTCGGCCATCGCCTACCTGGCGCGCCGCTTCGACGAGAACACCGCGCCCGACAACTACCTGCGCTCGGCCTTCTCGATCAGCGAGGACCCCCGGACCTTCGAGCGCGAGCGCGAGCGCTTCGTCGCGTCGGTCGCCGCACGCCACGACGTCGACACCCGCCGGCGCCGGTGGGCGCGGCCCCGGCCGGCGGGATGGGCCAATGCCGCCGACGGCGACCCGACGGACCCGGCCTACGTGGCCGCGATCCGGGCCGCCCTCGACGCGGTGCTGGCCGACGACGACCGCGTGCTCGCCGGGGGCGCGGGGTCAGGACCCTGGGTCCAGGGGCGCGACCCCTCGAGCGGCCATCACTGGCTCCGCTACCGGGCCGCCACCGTGGCCGACGTCGACGCCCGCGTCGCGCGGGCCCGCCCGGCGGCGGCCCGCTGGGCCGCGCGCCGTCCCGAGGAGCGCCGGCGCCTGCTCGAGGCGGCGGCCGACGCCGTCGAGGCGCAGCGGGCCCCCCTCATCGCGCTCATGGCGCGCGAGGGGGGTAAGACCGTGGCCGAGGGCGACCCGGAGGTCTCCGAGGGGGTCGACTACCTGCGCTACTACGCCGCCACCGCGCCGGTGGACGGGGAGCCCCTGGGCGTCGTGGCCGTGGTGCCTCCCTGGAACTTCCCGCTGGCCATCCCCCTGGGCGGGGTCGCGGCCGCCCTGGCCGCCGGCAGCGCCGCGATTCTCAAGCCCGCCCCCGAGGCCGTGGCCGTCGGAGCCGCCCTGGTCGAGATCCTCCAGGGGGCGGGTCTCGACCCCGACCTGGTCAGCCTGGCGCTGGCGCGCGACGACGAGGCCGGGCGCCACCTGATCACCCACGAGGACGTCGACGCGGTGATCCTGACGGGATCTTTCGACACGGCGGCGCTGTTCACGCGGTGGCGCCCCGAGATCAACCTGCTGGCCGAGACCAGCGGCAAGAACGCGATGATCATCACCGCGTCGGCCGACCTCGACGCCGCGGTGCGCGATCTCGTGCACTCGGCCTTCTCGCACGCCGGCCAGAAGTGCAGCGCGGCCAGCCTGGCCATCGTGGACCCCGCCACCGCCGCCAACCCGCGCTTCTGGGCCCAGCTGGTCGACGCGGTGTCCTCGCTGCGCGTGGGCGCCGCCTACGACCTGGGCTCGACGGTCGGGCCGGTCATCCGCGCTCCCGAGGCGGCGCTGGCGCGCGCCCTGCAGCTCGACCCCGGCGAGCGCTGGGTCGTCGAGCCCCGTCGGCTGGAGGGTGCCGGCGAGCTCTACAGCCCCGGCGTCAAGGCCGGGATCGCTCCGGGCAGCTGGTCGCACCTGAACGAGTGGTTCGGCCCGGTGCTCGGCGTGATGGAGGCGCCCGACCTGGCCACGGCCATCGCGTGGCAGAACGCGATCCCCTACGGGCTCACCGGAGGCCTGCACTCCCTGGACACGCTGGAGTGCGAGCAGTGGCTCGAGCACGTGGCGGTCGGCAACGCCTACCTCAACCGCGGCATCACCGGCGCGGTGGTGGGTCGCCAGCCCTTCGGCGGGTGGCGGCGCTCGAGCGTCGGCCCGACCGCCAAGGCGGGCGGGCGCAACTACCTGGCCGCACTGCGGCGCTGGCCGGTGCTGAACGACGTGGATACGGCCGTCAACTCGCTGGAGCGGTGGTTCGACCGCGAGGGGGCGCGGTCCGTCGAGATCGGCGGTCTGGCCAGCGAGCGCAACCTCCAGCGCTATCGCCGCCACGCCACGCCGATCGTCGTGCGTCTCGACCCCGACATTGACGCCAGCCACCTGCGCTGGCTGCGCGCGCTGACCGCGCGGCTCGGCCTGCGGGTCGAGTACAGCGCGTCGGCGCCCGTCGCCGAGGCCCCGGGGGCGACCGTCGAGGGCGTCGCCGACCTGGTGGCCCGACTCGGTGAGGTGGCCCGGGTGCGCTGGCTGAGCCGTGAGGTCCCGCCCACCGCCGACGCGGTCGCCGCCGGGGTCACGCTGGATCGTCGTCCCCTGGCCCAGGAGGGGGCGATCGAGGGTCCGCGCTGGCTCCTGGAGCAGAGCCTGGCGCTGACCAGCCACCGCTTCGGCACCGTGGGTGCGGGCCCGCAGCCGCGCTGCCCGGGCCTGGCCCCGTGAGGGCTTTGGTAGGCTGACTCGGCCGCGCCGGGCAGTTTCGCGCCTCGCGGCGAGGAGAGGAGCCGTCGTGAGGGTCTTGGTGCTGGGCGGGGACGGATTCTGCGGGTGGCCGACGTCACTGCACCTCTCGGAGCTGGGTCACGACGTCACGATCGTGGACAACCTGAGCCGTCGGGCCATTGACCTCGAGCTCGAGGTCGAGTCCCTCACGCCGATCCGGCCCCTCGGCGAGCGCCTGCGGGCCTGGCACGAGGTCAGCGGCCAGGAGATCGGGTTCGTGCGCCTGGACCTGGCGCGGGAGTACGACCGTCTCGAGGCGCTGCTGCGCGAAACCCAGCCCCACGCCGTGGTCCACTTCGGTGAGCAGCGCGCGGCGCCGTACTCCATGCGCGACATCGCCGCCAAGCGCTACACCGTCGACAACAACGTGCGGGGCACCCACAACCTGCTGGCCGCCATCGCCGAGACGGGCCAGGACATCGCCCTGGTGCATCTGGGCACGATGGGGGTCTACGGCTACGGATGGTCCGGCTCGGCGCCCATCCCCGAGGGCTACTTGACCGTCAAGGTCCCCACGCCCGACGGCGACATCGACCGCGAGATCCTGCACCCGGCCAACCCCGGCTCGGTCTACCACCTCACCAAGACGCTCGACCAGCTGATGTTCGCCTTCTACGCGGCCAACGACCAGGTGCGCGTGACCGACCTGCATCAGGGCATCGTCTGGGGCACCCAGACGCCCCAGACGATGCGGGACGAGCGCCTGGTCAACCGGTTCGACTACGACGGCGACTACGGCACGGTGCTCAACCGCTTCCTGATGCAGGCGGCCATCTCCCACCCGCTCACGGTCCACGGGACCGGTGGCCAGACCCGGGCCTTCATCCACATCCGCGACACGGTGCGCTGCGTGCAGATCGCCCTGGAGAACCCGCCCGAGCGCGGGGACCGCGTCAAGGTGTTCAACCAGGTCACCGAGACCTACCGGGTGCGCGAGCTGGCCGAGCTCGTCTCCTCCATGACCGGCGTGCCGGTGGCCAACGTGCCCAACCCGCGCCGCGAGGCGGTCGAGAACGACCTGAACGTCAGCCGCGACCAGTTCCTGGCCCTCGGGCTGAACCCGACGCTGCTCAGCGACGGGCTGCTCGAGGAGATCCGCGACGTGGCCGAGCGCTACCGCAACCGGGTCGACACCACCAAGATCATGGCCCGCTCGACGTGGCGGCGCGGCATGGAGACCTCGCCCGACCTGGTCTGAGGCGGTGCCGCCGGCTCGATCGGCGGCGTGTGAGACTCGAGGCATGAGCACCCTCTACGAGTACGTCCGCCACCCCCGCGCCGCCGAGCTGCGCTCGGGTCACCCCGTGCGCACCCACGACCAGCGCCCGCTCAACCACGACAACCTCCTGGTACGCCTCAACGCGCGCTTCGGTCTGCGGGTGACCCTGATCGTGGGCACCATGTGGGCGGCCTACCTGTTCTCGATCCTGGCCCTGCTCGCGCTGCCCTCGGCCATACACCAGGGCGTCTACTACATCGTCGTGTGGCTCTCCAGCAGCTTCTTGCAGCTGGTGCTGCTGCCGGTGATCATCGTGGGCCAGAACATCCAGGCCGCCGCCGCCGACAAGCGGGCCGAGGAGACCTACAAGGACGCCGAGGCGGTCCTGCACGAGTCCGAGCAGATCCAGCGCCACCTGGAGGCCCAGGACGCTGCCATCACGGGCATCGTCGCGGACCTGGACCGCCTGCGCCAGCACCTGGGGATCAAGGGGACGGCCAGTGCGAGCTGACCAGCTGGCGGCCAGCGCGCCGGCCCTCGGGCTCCACCAGGGCCAGCCGCTGCCGGTCGCGCGCGTGCTGGTGGTGATGATCCCGCTCGCGGCGCTGGCCATCTACCTCTGGCTGCGCCGACGGCCCTGACTCAGTCCTCGCGGCTCACCAGGCGCAACGTGTTGCGGTCGGTGTGCATCACGACCTCGGGCCAGCGCTGGTGCTCGATGACCGTCGTCTCGTCGTAGGAGAAGGTGTCGGCGCCGACCTCGAGGGTCACGTCGAAGCGGGTCGTGTGGGCGATCTCGTCCAGGTAGGGGTTCGACAGGATGCCGTAGGTCAGCGAGCCGAGCTCGGCCGACAGCCGGAAGCTGGTCGCGTCGGGCGCCACGACCCCGCCAGCGATGAGGGTCTGGGCTCGCGGGATCATGAAGCAGCGCATCACCTCGCCGCGCGCGGCGTCCCACATCCAGTAGCCGATCTCGGTGTGGAAGGGCAGGTCTTCGTCGCGCCGGTAGATGGCGGTGCGGTAGTCGAGGCCCCACAGGTGCTGGTCCCCGTTGTCGACCGGTCCGAACGCCTTGAACGTCGTCTGCTCGCGGTACGGGGTCTCTTGGATCTTGCCGTCCTCGTTGTGGTAGGACACGTCCAGGCCGTCGTAGCCCGAGGTCCACGTGCCTCTCAGTCCCGCCAGCGGTCCCCACTCTTCGAATGCCATCGCACCTCCGTTGCTCATCTGGCGACAGCATAGAGTCGCCCGCGCGCCGCCCGACCGGCGCGCGGGGGGGCGCGGAGGCCCGAGTAGTCTCCGACTGCGAGGAGGCCTCCATGTCCGAAGTCAGTGGGGCGACACCGGGCGCCGAGCCGGTCCCGGCGGCCGATCTGGACCGGGTCGTGGGCGAGGTCGCGAGCCGGGCCGACGCGTGGAGTCGCGTCGGCCCCGCCGAGCGCGCCGCCATCCTCGACCAGGTCGTCGCCGACACGGCCCGGGTCGCCGATGGGTGGCTGCGCGCGGCCTGCGCGGCCAAGGGCTACGACCCCGGGAGCGCCGAGGGCGGCGAGGAGGCCTTCAGCGGGATCGGGACGCTGCTGCGCCTGGCCCGCGCCCTGCGGACCTCGATGATCGACCTGGCCACCGTCGGGCGGCCCCGGTACGCCGGGCCGGTGGCCCATCGCTCCGGCGACCGGCTGGCGATCCAGGTGGCACCCGACGGCGCCTTCGACCGGATCCTCTTCCCGGGCTTGCGCGCCGAGGTCTGGATGGCGCCCGGCGTCACCGAGGAGGAGGTGCGCGCCACCCAGGGCGCCGCCTACCGCGACCCGCGGTCCCACGCCGGGGTGGCGGTGGTGCTGGCCGCGGGCAACGTGGCGAGCCTGGGCCCCCGCGACGCGCTGAACCAGCTCTTCGTCGAGGGCCGGGTCGTCGTGCTCAAGGCCAATCCCGTCAACGCCTACCTGGTCCCCTTCTGGGAGGAGGCCCTCGCGGCCCTCGTGGCGCCGGGCTACCTGCGCATCGCCACCGGCGGGCCGGCGGTGGGCGCCCACCTGGTGTCCCATCCCCGCGTCGGCGAGGTCCACCTCACGGGCTCGGCTGCGACCCACGACGCCATCGTGTTCGGCCCGGGCCCCGAGGGTGACCGGCGCAAGGCGGCCAACGAGCCTGTCCTCACGACGCCGGTGACCTGCGAGCTGGGCAACGTCTCGCCGATCATCCTCGTGCCCGGCGCGTGGAGCCAGCGCGAGCTCTCCTACCAGGCGCGCCACGTCGCCACGATGCTGGCCAACAACGCGGGGTTCAACTGCCTGGCGCCGCGCGTGCTGGTGACCGCGGCGTCGTGGCCCCAGCGCGGGGCGTTCCTCGACGAGCTCGAGGGCGTCCTGGCGTCCCTGCCGCCGCGCCGCGCCTACTACCCCGGGGCCTTCGCGCGCCGCGACCGCTTCGTCGCGGCCCATCCCGACGCCCGGGTGCTCGGCACCCCGGGCGCCGACGACACCATGGGCTGGACCCTCATCCGGGACGTGGACGCCGCCGCGACCGACGACATCAGCTTCACCACCGAGGCGTTCTGCGCCCTGATGAGCGAGACGGCCCTGGCAGCCGACTCGGCCGCGGCCTTCCTGGGCGCGGCCGTCGACTTCTGCAACGACGTGCTGTGGGGGACCCTCTCGGCGACGATCCTCGTCGACCCGCGCACCGGGCGCGACCCGGCCGTGGCGGTGGCGCTGGACCGCGCGGTCGCGGACCTGCGCTACGGCTCGATCGGCGTCAACGCTTGGCACGCGATGAGCTTCGTGCTGGGCACCACGGTGTGGGGTGCACATCCCGGGCACGCCGCCACCGACATCCAGTCCGGTCGGGGCTTCGTGGGCAACGCGCTGCTGTTCGCCCAGCCCGAGCGGTCGGTGGTGCGGGGTCCCTTCACCTCGTGGCCGGATCCGCTGTGGTTCGCGACCAGCCAGCGCTCGGGTCCGGGCCTGCGGCGGCTGGTCGACTTCGAGTCCCAGCCCTCCTGGGGGCGACTGCCCCGCCTGGCCCTGGCGGCTATGCGTCCCTAGGGCGCGCGCGCCGCGCCGCGACCGCGTAGGTTAGCCGGGTGACCTGGGTGGACGTGGTGATCCTGGTCCTGGTCGCCCTCGCGGCCGTCCGGGGCTCCCTGGGTGGATTGGCACGCCAGGTCGGCCAGCTGGCCGGCCTGGTTGGGGGCCTGCTCGCGGGCGCCGACGTCGCGGCGGGCCTGTCGGGGCACGTCACGACGGGGCACCTGCGCCCCCTGGTCGCCCTGGGCCTGGTCGTGGTGATCATGCTCGTCGGGGCGTCCCTCGGCGCGTGGCTCGGGTCCCTGGTGCACCGGGCGCTGCAGATGGCCCGCCTGGGTCTGCTCGACCGCATCGGCGGGGCCGTCGTCGGCGGGGCGGGGATGCTCATCGTGCTCTGGCTGATCGCCGGGCTCCTGGCTCCGGTGGCCTGGGGCAGCGTGTCCTCGGCGATTCAGGGCTCCCTGGTGCTGCGAGCCGTGGACACCGTGGCGCCTCCGGTCCCCGCGGTCGAGGCCCGGGTCCAGGCCATCTTGCGCAGCGCCGACCTGCCCAACGTCTTCGCCGCCCTCATCGCCCCCTCGACGCCCACGCCGACGATCCATCTGGGTCCGCCGCGGGCCAACGTGGCGGACCCCGCGTCCGTGCTGAAGGTCCTGGCCACGCAGGGATGTCCGATCGGCCACGAGGGCACCGCCTTCGTCGTCGGCCCCCACGAGGTGGTCACCGACGCCCACGTCGTCGCGGGAGCCCACGACATCCGCGTCGGCACCGCGCGCGGGACCGTGGTGCTCTTCAACCCCCGCGACGACCTCGCCGTGATCCACGTGGGGGGCCCGCTGCCCGCACCCCTGACCCTCGCGACCAGCGCGCCACCCAGCCACGTGCCGGCCGCGGTCGTGGGCTACCCCCTGGATGCGACGCGCACGCTCAGTCCGGCCGAGCTGCTCGGCACCGTGCGCGCGTCCAGCCGCGACATCTACGACCGCACCGTCCTCGAGCGCACCCTGCTGGTGGTGGCGTCGCGGATCGAGCCGGGGAACTCGGGCAGCCCGGTGCTGCGCCACGGGGGCGTGGTCGGCATCGTCGACTCGCGCTCGCTGTCCAACCCGCTCATCGGCTACGCGACGCCGATCGCGCTGGTGCGTCAGGCGATCGCCCAGGTCACCAGCGACCGCGCCGTCTCCACCCAGGGCTGCGTCGGCTGAGTCAGCTGGCGGCGCGGACTGCCTCGGCCAGCACGTCGAGGCCGTCGCGCAGCTGGTCGTCGGTGATGACCAGGGGCGGCAGCAGCCGGATGACGTTGCCGTAGGTGCCACACGACAGGGCCAGCACCCCGTGCTGGTTGCAGTAGGTGACGATGGCCTTGGCCGCCGCGGCGTTGGGCTCAGTGGTGCCCGGCGTGACCAGCTCGATGGCCATCATGGCGCCACGACCGCGGACGTCGCCCACGATCGAGGCCTCGGCGGCCAGGGCGTGCAGGCGTGTCGACAGCGTCTCGCCGATGGCGCGGGCCCGAGCCGGCAGGTCGAGGTCGCGCATGGTCCGGATCGTCGCCAGGGCGGCGGCGGCCGCCACCGGGTTGCCGCCGTAGGTCCCGCCGAGGCCGCCCTCGTGGACGGAGTTCATGAGCTCAGTGCGCCCGGTCACGGCCGCCAGCGGCAGCCCGCCGGCCAGGCCCTTGGCCGTCGTGACCAGGTCGGGGATCACGCCCTCGTGATTCACCGCGAACCAGTCACCGGTGCGGCAGAAGCCCGCCTGGATCTCGTCGGCGATGAAGACGACCCCGTTGGCCGCCGCCCACGCGGACAGCGCGGGCAAGAAGCCATCCGCCGGGACCACGAAGCCCCCCTCGCCCTGGATGGGCTCGATGAGCAGGCCGGCCACGTTGTGCGCGCCGACCTGGGACTCGATGGCCGCGATGGCGCGCTGTGCCGCCTCGGCCCCACTCAGGCCGTCGCGGAACGGGTAGCTCATGGGAGCGCGGTAGACCTCGGGGGCGAAGGGCCCGAAGTGCTCCTTGTAGGGCATGTTCTTCGCGGTGAGGGCCATGGTCAGGTTGGTGCGCCCGTGGTAGGCGTGGTCGAAGGCCACGATGGCCTGACGACCCGTGGCCAGGCGGGCCACCTTCACCGCGTTCTCGACCGCCTCGGCGCCCGAGTTGAACAGGGCGGTCGTCTTGGGGAAGTCGCCCGGGGTCAGGGCGGCCAGCTCCTCGCAGACCTCGACGTACTCCTCGTAGGGCACCACCATGAAGCAGGTGTGGGTGAAGTCGGCGACCTGCTGGCTCACGGCCTCGATGACGGCGGGAACGGCGTGGCCGATGGAGGTCACCGCGATCCCCGACCCGAGGTCGAGGAGCTGGTTGCCGTCCACGTCGAGCAAGATGGCGCCCTCGCCGCGCTCGATGTAGACGGGAAAGCCGGTCGACAGCCCCGCGCTGACCACCTGGCGGCGCCGCTCGTGCAGGGCGCGCGACTTGGGCCCGGGCAGCTCGGTGACGACCTTGCGCTCCGTTCCGATCGATGGCTGGCGTGACGACACCTCGACTCCTCTGCTTGGTCCGGTGTCGCCCAGCGTATCCCGCCCTCGAGCGGCCTCCTCCGGGCAGCACGGGTGGCCCCCAGGGCCACCCGTGCGGGGAGCGGAGGAGGTGGGATTTGAACCCACGGTGCCCGTAGACACAGCAGTTTTCGAGACTGCCCGATTCGGCCGCTCTCGCACCCCTCCGTCTCGAGTCTAGCCCCGGTGCTGGTGGGGTCCCCGGGCGTCGCAACGGAGGGGAGGTGACCGAGCGCTACCGTCGTGGGGTGGCCGGTGACGACGGGTACATGGCGAGCGCTCTGGCGTGGGCGGACCGGGCGGCGGCGCACGACGACGTCCCGGTGGGCTGCATCGTGGTCGTGGACGGCGAGGTCGTCGGCGTCGGCGAGAACCGGCGCGAGGCCGACGCCGACCCGACCGCCCACGCCGAGATCGTCGCGCTGCGCGCGGCCGCCCAGCACCTGGGTCGCTGGCGCCTCAGCGACGCGACGGTCTACGTGACCCTGGAGCCCTGCGTGATGTGCGCGGGGGCGCTGGTGAGTGCGCGCGTCCAGCGGGTGGTGATCGGGGCCCTCGACGAGAAGGCCGGCGCCGTCGGCTCGCGCTACAACGTGCTGAGCGACCCGCGCCTGCTCCACGAGGTGGCGGTTGACTACGGCGTGGGCGCGGCGGCAGCCGCCGATCAGCTGCGCACGTTCTTCGCGGGGCGGCGGTGAGCGAGCGCGAGCGCGAGCGCTGGGCGGGCGAGGGGTTCGCCGGGGGCACGCTCTACGACGCGGCGCGCCCGTCGTATCCGGACGCGGCCGTCGCGCGCGTCGTCGCCGACCTGGAGCTCGACCGCTCGAGTCGCGTCGTCGACCTGGGGGCGGGCACCGGCATCTTTACCCGGCTCCTCGCCCCGCTCGTGGGTGAGGTGGTCGCCATCGAGCCGTCAGCCTCGATGCGCACGGCTCTGGTCGAGGCCAGCCCCGGCATCACTGTGCTGGACGGTCGTGACGACGCCATCCCGCTCGCCGACGGATGGGCCGACGCGGTCGTCGTGGCCCAGGCGTTCCACTGGTTCGACGCGTCCCGGGCTCTGGCCGAGATCGCGCGCGTCCTGCGGCCCGGCGGTGGCCTGGGCCTGGTGTGGAATGAGCGCGACGAGTCCTGGGTGTGGGTGCGTCGCCTCACACGGGCCATGCGCTGGGACGAGAACCGTCCCTTCGACGGCCACGCTGACTGGGCGGGAATCGTGGCCCGGGGGCCCTTCCGGCGCGTGACGCGCCACGACCTGCCCTGGCTCGAGTCGGTCTCGCCCGCTGTCCTGCAGCGCCGGGTGGCCACGACGAGCTACGTGACGCTCCTGGAGGAGGCCGAGCGCGCCGCCTTGTTGGCCGACGTGGCCGAGGTCCTCACGGACCAGCCCGATCCCCTCGCGCTGCCCTACCGCAGCATCGTGGTCACGGCGCGCCGGGCCTAGGCGGGGCGATCCCGGACCACCGGTGGGCCGCCGGGTCCTCGGGGCGCGGCCGGTGCGCGATGCCGTCGAACATGATCTCGCCCCTGGCGAGGGCACCGGACTCCCCGACGTCGGCGGAGGCGTCGATCGAGGATTCCCCCCAGCCCATCTCCGGGGTCCGCGAGATGATGTCGGTGCGTCGTGGGACTCACGCCACGGCGGGCTCTAGCGTTCTATGTTCGTGGGCCTTCCGCCATTCCAGCAGCTGGTCGATGCGCACTGGCGCGACGTCGCGCGCCTGGCGGCGGCGCTGGCGGGCCCGCGCGAGGGCGACGACGTCGCCCAGGAGGCCTGGGCGCGGGCCCTGCGGGCCTATCCGTCCCTGACGCACGCGGGGAACCTGCGCAGCTGGCTGCTGACCATCACCGCGCACACGGCGCTCGACGCGCAGCGCTCCCGCGCGCGGCGCGACCGGGACGCGGCCCGCCCCCCCGAGCCGGCGGCGGCCCTGGCGCCGCTGCCCGACGAAGAGCTCTGGGAGGGCGTGCGCGCGCTGCCCGTGCGCCAGCGCCACGCCATCGTGCTGCACTACGTGGGCGGGCTGGCCCACGGCGAGGTGGCCCGCGCTTTGGACACCACGCCGGCGGCGAGCCGCCGTCTGGTCAGCGACGCGCTGGCGGCGCTGCGCGTGGCCCTGGGGACGAGGCAGGAGGAGTGATGGACCTGGCCGTGGCACTAGCGCGCCTCGAGGTGGAGGCGCGACCGCCTCACCTGGACGGCGCTGACGTCTTCTACGCGGTCCACGACGCCCCCGTCGGGGCGCTGGTCCTGGCCGCGACGCGCGAGGGGACGCTGGTGGCGTGCAGCTACGACGCCGAGGACGTGGTCGCCGCGCGGCTGGCGGCGCGGTTGTCGCCCCGGGTGCTGCGCGAGCCCCGACGCCTGGACGAGGCGCGCCGGCAGGTCGATGCCTACGTGGCGGGGCGGCGCCGCTCCTTCGACGTGCCCACCAGCCCCGTGCTGGCCACGCCCTTCGCTCGCCGGGTGCTCGGGGCGCTGGTGCGCGTGCCCTACGGGTCCACCACCACCTACCAGGCGATCGCACGCGCAATCGGCGCGCCGCGGGCCAGCCGCGCCGTGGGTCGCGCCCTGGGCGCCAATCCGCTGTGCATCGTGCTGCCCTGCCACCGGGTCCTGCGCTCCGACGGGTCCCTGGGGGGCTACGCCGGTGGGCTGGCGGCCAAGCGCCATCTCCTGGACGTCGAGGCTGAGATCTGACCCGACGTGGGCCCCGAGGTGACGCAGATCTCCGGCCCCAGCGTCAGTTAGTTGTCGGCGGGCGTCGCGCCGGGGACTGGGCGACGCCGACGGCTGGCGGCGAGCGTGGAGACAACGCGAGTCCCGCACGGGGCAGCCAGCGAGGCTCTAGGCACGTCACTGGTCGTGGCTGCCCTCGAAGAGGTGCCACGTCGCACTCGAGGAGGTTGCCATGCGACGATTCCGTCTCACCGTCTGGAGTGCGGCCGTGCTGATGCTGATCGGGTTCGTGGCGACCCCCGCCGCCGCCAGCGCGATCTCCACCGTGCCCGTCACGGGTGTCTGGGTTGAGCCCTCAGCTGGCCTGGGATTCCTCGACGCGGCGATCACCCAGGCGCGCTCCAGCATCGACATGTCGATGTACGAGCTCAGTGACGCCACCGTGGAGAGCGACCTCGTCGCGGCCGTCCACCGGCACGTGCGGGTGCGGGTCCTCCTGGACGCCGCCTACGCCGGCCGGTACGCGAATGCTTCGGCCGTGGCCACGCTGCGCGCCGGAGGGGCGACCGTCGCCTGGGCCCCCGGGGGCCAGATCTTCCACGCCAAGTACGTCGTGATCGACCGCGCGCGGGCCTACGTCGGCACCGGCAACCTGACCAGCCGGTGGTACTCGTCGACGCGCGACGTGTGGGTCGAGATCACGGCGCACCCGCGCGTGGTCGCCATCGAGGCGGTGTTCGCGCGCGACATCACGGGTCATCCGGGCCGGCCCGCGAGCACCGGTGGGCTGGTGTGGAGCCCCGGCTCCACGTCGTCCCTGGTGAGCCTCATCGACACTGCGCACCGCAGCCTGCTCATCGAGAACGAGGAGATGAAGTCCTACACGATCGAGGACGCCCTCGCCGCGGCCGCGCACCGTGGCGTGGCGGTCACCGTGGTGATGACCGCGTCGTCCGAGTGGGCGAGCGCTCTGAGTGAGCTGACCCACGCCGGCGTCCACGTGCACACGATCTCCCCCCAGGGCCTATACATCCACGCCAAGGTGATCTGCGTCGACTGCGCGGGTCCGCGGGGGACGGCCTTCGTAGGCAGCGAGAACTTCTCGTACTCCTCGCTCACCTACAACCGTGAGCTGGGCGTCATCACCACGAGTCCCGCCGTCGTCGAGGCTGTGGAGCGCGCTGTCAGCGCCGACGCGCGTCGCTGAGGAGTGGGCCGGCCCCCGTGGGACCCTCACGCCGTGCGGCGGACTCTGGTGGCCGAAGCGCGAGGCGCGCGACGTCAGAGGTCGGGATGCTCGCGGGCGAACTGCGTGGCGTCGATGCGCTGGCCGTGCACGTCGCTGGCGGCCCGGGAGGCCAGCCATACGATTGGGGACCCCATGATCGCCGAGTCGAGGAGGTGGGCACGCACCTCGTCGCTGGCGTCTTCGGGGATCATCCCAGTCGCCGTGGCCCCACCCGGCGCCAGGATGTTGAGGCGAACGGTCGTGCCGGCGAGGTCCGCGGCCATGACCTGGGCCAGGGCGTCGACGGCGGCGCCGGCCGGGCCGTAGGGCACGAAGCCGCGTTGTGAGATCGTCGCCGCGTTCATCGAGATCACGACGACGCGACCCCCGCCGGCGGCGAGCATTCGGGGGACCACCGCGCGCACGGTGAGGAACGTGCCGACCGCCCTGGTGTCGATGACGTCGCGGAACCCGGGGGGCGTCACCGAGAAGAAGGGTTGCGGATCGGTGAGGAAGCGGGGATTGACGGTGCGCATCCCAATGCCCGCGTTGGCCACGAGCAGGTCGAGGCCCCCCACCTCGCGGTAGATCTCGGCGACCCCCTCGTCGACGGCGTCGGCGTCGCGGACGTCCATCGCGAGCCCCCGGGCGGCGGCGGCCGCGCGGAGCGGGTCGCGACTCGTGACGACGACGCGCGCGCCCGCCGCGACGAAGGCCGCGGCCATCGCCCGGCCCAGCCCGGAGGTGCCACCGGTCACCAGGGCCCGCACCCCCTCCAGCACGGCGCCGGCTCCCGGCGAGAAGTCCGACGCCGCGGGGGGCGCCGGGCGTCCTAGCGGTTCACCGTGGACATGTCGGCGTAGCGCGCCCCGGCGGCCGCTCCGATCGGGACCACGGCGTCCAGGGCGGCGAGGTCCTCGGGGCTCAGGACTACGTCGAGGGCACCGATGTTCTCCTGGAGGTAGGAGAGGCGCTTCGTGCCCGGGATGGGCACCACGTCGGGACCCTGGGCGAGGACCCACGCCAGAGCGAGCTGGCTCGCCGTCACCTCGCGCGCCGCAGCGATCTCGCGGACGCGCTCGACCAGCTCGAGGTTCTTCGCGAAGTTCTCCCCTTGGAACCGGGGTGAGTGGCGGCGAAAGTCCGTGGGCGCGAAGTCGTCGATGGTGCGGATGGTCCCCGAGAGGAACCCGCGTCCGAGCGGCGAGTAGGCCACGAAGCCGATGCCGAGCTCGCGCACGGTGGCCAGCACGCCGTTGTCCTCGACGTCGCGCGTCCACAGTGACCACTCCGTCTGCAGGGCGGTGATCGGATGGGTCGCGTGGGCCCGTCGGATCGTCTCGGGCGCCGCCTCGCTGATGCCGAGGTGGCGCACCTTGCCGGAGGCCACCAGCTCGGCCAGGGCGCCCCAGGTCTCCTCGACGGGGACGCGATCGTCGACGCGGTGCTGGTAGTAGAGGTCGATGTGCTCGACACCCAGGCGCTGCAGACTCGCGTCGCACGCGCGTCGCACGTAGTCGGGCCGGCCGTTCACGCCCACCCGGCTGCCGTCTTCACGCCGCTCATTGCCGAACTTGGTCGCCAAGACGACCTCGTCGCGGCGACCCGCGATGGCCCGGCCGACCAGGCGCTCATTGGTGAAGGGCCCGTACATGTCGGCGGTGTCCAGGAAGTCGACGCCGGCGTCCAGGGCCGCGTGGATGACGGCGATCGACTCGCGGTCGGCACCCGTGCCGTAGAACTCGGACATTCCCATGCACCCGAGACCTTGTGCCGAGACCTCCAGGGCGGCAGCCCCGGTTCCGAGAGTGCGGCGAGCGTCGGGCACGATGGCCTCCTGGGTCGAGATCGACGCCACTGTAGGGGGAAGGCCGCGAGGGGGGGCCATCGCCACTTCGGGCCAGAGCGTCGATCTCTCCCGAGATCAGGGAGACGGACCGTACCCCCTCAGGACCAGGGGAGGCGCCAGGCCGGCTGCCGCCAGGGACGCCGTGACCGGACCGGCTCCTTCTACGCCGCGCAGCACGAGAGCCTCTCCACGTCGCGGGTGAACGTCTGGGCGGCGAGCTTGATCCCCTCGGCCATGGTCAGATAGGGGTGGAAGGTGGCGG
>JBMFWS010000025.1:0-23934 GCA_049965035.1 Acidimicrobiales bacterium | reverse complement strand
CGAAAATGCGATTCGAACGCTCAACGGAATTCACGTGAACGATTGGGGCTAGTGACGAATAGCCGGTGCCGAAGTCGTCGAAGGCTAGCTGGACGCCGGCGTCGCGCAAGATGCGCAGACTTCGCGTGGTCGCGGGTGCGTCGTCCAGAGCGGCGCTCTCGGTTATCTCGAGGACGAGGCGCGATGGCGTCAAGCCAGCCCCCCGCCACTGGCGGAGAAGAGTGGGTGCGAAGCCCTCGGCACGCAACTCCAAGGTGGACGCATTGACCGAGATCAAAGAGCACGCCGCCAGGGCTGCGACCGACGATGCGTCACGGGCGACCTGGCCGCGTACGGCCTCTCCGAGCGCAGTTATGAGACCGCTGCGCTCGGCCAGAGAGATGAAGGTGTCAGGAGGCACCGAGCCGAGCTCGGGATGAGTCAAGCGTGCGAGCGCCTCGAAGCCGACGATATGCAAGCCGTCAGCCGTGACAAGTGGCTGGTACGCGACGGTGAGGGCGTCGGTCGCGATCGCCGTGGCCAGATCGCGACTCAGCGCGACGCGAGAGGCGAGGTCGTGGCGCAGCGCGGGGGTAAAGAAAGTGCAGCCGCCCTTGTCCGTTTCCTTGGTGTGGTACAGCGCGATATCGGCGTCGCGCAGAACGTCGTCGCACTCGGTGCCGAGGGTGTCGTCACAGTGCACCGCTCCGATGCTGGCGCGCTGGGAGATTGCGTGTTCGCCCAAACTGAAGGGCGCACGGAAGGCCGCGACGAGGCGCTCGGCGACGCGGTGAGCGGAAGCACTGTCACGGGCCGTCTCGACGAGGTACACGAACTCGTCGCCGCCCAGCCGGCACAGGATGTCCCCGCGGCGGACGATGGACTCGAGGCGGCGAGCCACTGCGATCAGGAGCTGGTCGCCGAGCTGATGGCCGAGGGTGTCGTTGATCTCCTTGAAGTTGTCGAGGTCCACGATGAACAGGGCCAGCCCTGGCGTGCCTATGGCCTGGGCGTGAGCGATCCGCTCGAGCAGGACTGCACGATTCGCGAGGCCGGTCAAGGCATCGTGATGCGCGGCGTGGGCCAGGCGAGCGGTGGCGCGTCGTTCGTCAGTGACATCCCGCACTGAAGCCACCAGCTCACAGGTCGACTCCAGTCGCACTGCCGTGATGGTCGCCTCGACCGTGATCTTTGCTTGCGCGCGTCGCTCGATCCGCCAGGTGGTCTGCACGCCGTCGCGGGCACCCGACACCAGGAGGGCGCATGCCTCACGCAGCGCGCGCCGGTCCTTGGGCGTCACGTGCTGCTCCAGAGGTTGTCCGACGAGCACCGCTGGCGCGACGTCGTGAAGGTCGGCGAAGGCGCGGTTCGCCCGCAGGATCTGCCCTTGGGGGTCGATCAACGCCATCGCGGCCATGTTGTCTTCGAAGGCTCGCGCGAAGCGCTCTTCCTCGAGGCGTCGCGCCTGGGCACGCGCGTCACTGGCGGCTCCGGTCAAGACGGCGTCGTAGCGATCGCCCAGCACGATTGCCAGGGCGACGACGGTGGCGAGATTGGTCCACGAGCCCCACAGCGCGACACGGCTGTGGGGCATCCAGAGGACGGTCGGCAGTTCGAGCACCACGCCGATGAGCGCCGTTCCCAGCGAACCCACCAGGCCGAAAGCGGTGCCCGCGAAGACCACCGGGAAGATGAGCCCGAGGATCCACACGAATCCAGGAACCCCGAGCGCCCCGTGGTCCTGGAGCGCGTCGGCGACGAGCCGTACAGCGACGACCCCCACCACGATGACCTGGGTCCACCAGAAAGCCGGGTCGTGAACCGGAGGATGGGCGAGTGATCGTACGAGATCCCGCCGCGATCGACTGGGGGGCGCGGCCGCCTGTGGGCCTCCGCGCGTGACGTCAACTGGCCCGACCACGTCCCCCGTACCCCCCTGTGGTGGGTCACGCTACCAGAGCGTCCGGCGCGAGAGAACTACCCGTAGCGCCGTGGCCCTAGTGCGCGGGCTGTCCGTGGCAGTGCTTGAACTTGCGGCCGCTGCCGCACGGGCAGAGATCGTTGCGTCCCGCGCGGGCGAGACCCGTGCGCCAGGACTCCTCAGCAAGGGCCAGCTCGGCCATGATCGACGAGGCTCGGCCGCCGGTCGCGGCCAGCTCCGCCATGCGCGCGAGCTGCGGTGCCGCGTGGAGGTAGAAGGCGCGGTAGCCCGCGCACAGGGCGTTACGACCCGTCGGCGAGCCGTAGCGCCCGCGATCCTTGGGGCAGCCTCCGTGGCAGTAGGCCAGGACCGGACACGCGAGGCACGCCGAGTCGATCGCGTCGCGCTTGGCCCGACCGAACGCCAGCTGGCGCGCGCCGGTAGCTAGGGCGGCGAGCGACTCGTCGAGCACCGAGCCCAGCCGGAACTCCGGGCGCACGAAGTGGTCGCAACTGTAGACCGAGCCGTCGTGCTCGACGGCGAGGATCTGCCCGCACGTCTCGGCGCTCACGCACAACGAGCCCGGCCGACCCGCCGCGGCGAGCAGTCCCTCGAAGAAGGTCTGAACGACGACGTGTTCGATGTCGTGGCGGACCCACCGGTCGAAGATGGCGATCAGGAAGTCGCCGTAGGCGCGCGCGGACACGGCGGCCGGCGTCGGCGACCCGTCGGCCTCCTCGACGACCGGGATGAACTGGATCCACCGGGCTCCCAGGTCGCGCAGGGCGTCGTACACCTCAAAGGGCCGAGCCGCGGTCTCGGCGTTCACGGTGCACAGCACGTCGGGGGGTGCACCGCGCTGGCGGAGGCGCTCGAAGGCGGCGCGGGCCCGGTCGTAAGTGGGCCGTCCTCGACGATCGGGCCGGAGCCGGTCGTGGGTCCGGGCCGAGCCGTCGATGCTCAGCCCGACCGCCACGCGATGCGCAACGAGGAAGTCGGCCCAGCGCTCGTCGAGCAGGGTGCCGTTGGTCTGGATCGAGTTGGTGACGGTCCATCCCGCAGGTGCCAGGCGCTCCTGGAGGGCGAAGGCCCGCTGGTAGAAGGAGCGCCCGGCCAGCAGCGGCTCGCCCCCGTGCCACACGAAGTGCACGACCGTTCCGGGGGCCGCCTCCAGGGCCTGGGCCACCACGGCCTCGAGGACCGCGCTGGACATCGTGAAGCGCTCGTCGGAGGGGAAGGCGGCGGCGGTGGGCAGGTAGTAGCAGTAGGCGCAGTTGAGGTTGCAGCGGGGGCCCACCGGCTTGATGATGGTGGTCGTCGGCCCGGCGGTCGTGCGCGGACCCGCGGGCCGGACGTTGACGGGCACCGGCATGGGGAGAGTCTTCCACGCCGCCATCGTGTCCGAGCCAGCGGCCGTCCGGCTCGTAGACTCGAACAAGTGTTCGCTTCCGCCGATGCGCTGACCGGGCTGACGGCGACCCAGCGCGCGGTCGCCGAGCACGGCGACGAGCCACTGGTGGTGGTGGCGGGAGCGGGAACGGGCAAGACGCGCACCCTGGTTGCTCGGGTGGCTGGCCTGCTGGCCCGGGGCGTGGCGCCCGAGCGGATCTTGCTGCTGACCTTCACGCGACGCGCCGCCGACGACATGCTGGCGCGAGCAACCGCACTGACCGGCCCGGGCCAGGTCCCCTTCGGCGGGACGTTCCACTCCGTGGCCTACCGGATCCTGGCCAGCCGGGCCGCGGAGATCGGGCTGGTCCCGGGCTTCGGCGTGCTCGACCCGAGCGACGCCAGTGACCTGATGGACCTGATGCGCGGCGAGGTGGGCCTCGCGGGCACGGCGGTGCGCTTTCCGCGCCCCGCGACCCTCGTCGCCCTCTACTCGCGCTGCGTCAACCGGGGCCAGCCGCTCGACGTCGTCGTGCCCGCCGAGTTCCCGTGGATCGCGCCGCACCTCGAGGCCGTGGCGGAACTGTTCGCCGCCTACACGGCGCGCAAGCGAGCCACCGGCGTCCTCGACTTCGACGACCTCCTGCTGTACTGGCGAGCGGTGCTCGACGCTACCGCTGGCGCACCAGCCTTCGAGCACGTGCTGGTCGACGAGTACCAGGACGTGAACCGGCTCCAGGTCGACATCGTGTCCCGCCTGGCGCCCGCGGGCCGCGGGCTGACGGTGGTGGGCGACGAGGCGCAGGCCATCTACGGGTTCCGGGGTGCGGACTCGCGCCACCTGCGCGAGCTCGTCTCGTCACTGCGGGGTGCGCGCATCGTGTGCCTGGAGGAGAACTTCCGCTCGCGCCGGCCCGCCGTCGAGGTGGCCAACGCCGTGCGCCCCGCGGAGGGCGGACCGGCGGTCCGCCTGCGATCGACGCGCGGCGAGGGCCCGCCGGCACGGCTCGTGCAGTGCTACGACGCGGCCGGGGAGGCGCGGGCCATCGTCGACGACATCCTGCGGGCGCACGAGGACGGGGTCCCGCTGCGCGAGCAGGCGATCCTGGTGCGAGCCGGGCACCACAGCGACCTCATCGAGCTCGAGCTGAGCTCCCGGCACGTCCCGTACCGCAAGTACGGGGGGCTGCGGTTCCTAGAGGCCGCGCACGTGCGCGACTTCGTGGCCGCGGCACGGCTGCTCGACAATCCCCGTGACGAGGTGGCGTGGTATCGGCTGCTGCGGCTCCACCCGGGGATCGGTGCGGCGCACGCGCGCCACCTGCTCGCTGCCGGCCGAGTGGCCAACGGTGACGCCCTGGCCGCCTGGCCCCACCTGGTGGCCCTGGCGCCCGCGCCGGTGCGCAACGCCCTGGCGGCGACCCTCGGCGCACTGGCCGATGCCCGCGAGCGCGTCGGCGCCGGCGCGCGGGCCGACGGTGTGCTGGGCGCACTCGCGCCGCTGGTGCGGGCGCACTACGCGGACGCCGTCGTGCGTCTCGGGGACCTGGAGAGACTGGCCGACGCCGCGCCCACCCACGAGCGGCTGTCGGACTGGCTGGCCGATGTCGTCTTAGACCCCCCGGCCTCGACGGGCGACCTGGCCGGGCCCCCGCTGCTCGACGAGGACTACGTGGTCGTCTCGACCATCCACTCGGCCAAGGGACTCGAGTGGTCCCACGTGCACATCCCGCACGTGATCGACGGGATCATCCCGATCGACATGTCCCTGGGCACACCCGAAGGGCTGGCCGAGGAGCGACGCCTGTTCTACGTGGCGGTGACGCGGGCGCGTGACGAGCTGAGCCTGTACGCCCCGCTGCGCCTGCCCTACCACCGCCACGCGGGAGACGACCGGCACGGCTTGGCCCCGCTCAGCCGCTTCGTCGACGACGCGGTGCGCGCCGTGGTGCGTGTCGAGGAGGTGGGACCCGCCCGTCCGGCGCTCGCGGTCGCCGTCACCGGGCCCGTGGTCGTCGACCTCGACGACCTGTGGCACGGGGCGCCGGCGACGAGTCGTGAGGGGCGGACGTGACGGGCCAGCTCGGCCGCTCCGGTAGCCTCCGTTCGGTGCGTCGGAGGGTCACGAGATGAGCGAGCGCGGGGAGGGCAGTGCCCCGGTCGTCGTGGCCCGGGGCCTGACGAAGCGCTTCGGCGAGTTTGTCGCGGTGCGAGGGATCGACGTCACCGTGCGCCCCGGCGAGAGCTTCGGGTTTCTCGGGCCCAACGGGGCCGGCAAGACGAGCACGATGCGCATGGTGTCGGCCGTGTCGCGGCCCAGCGAGGGTGAGCTCACGATCTTCGGGCTCGACCCGCGCACCCACGGTCCCGAGATCCGGGCCCGCCTCGGCGTCGTGCCCCAGGAGGACACGCTGGAGCTGGAGCTCTCGGTGCGCTGGAACCTTGAGATCTTCGGGCGCTACTTCGACTTGCCACGTGCGCTCATCCGCCAGCGGACCCAGGAGCTGCTCGAGTTCGTGCAGCTGGCCGACCGGGCCGACAGCCGGGTGGACGACCTGTCGGGAGGCATGCGCCGCCGCCTGACGATCGCCCGTGCGCTGATCAACCAGCCGGAGATCCTTATCC
The DNA here is from genome assembly GCA_049965035.1 of Acidimicrobiales bacterium. Classification (GTDB taxonomy): domain Bacteria; phylum Actinomycetota; class Acidimicrobiia; order Acidimicrobiales; family RAAP-2; genus RAAP-2. The sequence continues at coordinate 18,020 of JBMFWS010000025.1, read as the reverse complement.
TCGACGAGCCGACGACGGGACTCGATCCCCAGGCGCGCCACCTCGTGTGGGACCGCCTCTACCGGCTCAAGCGCGAGGGCGTCACTCTCATCATCACCACGCACTACATGGATGAGGCCGAGCAGCTCTGCGATCGGCTGGTCGTGATGGACCACGGCACCATCGTGGCCGAAGGGACGCCGCGCGAGCTGATCGACGCTCACTCGACGCGCGAGGTGGTCGAGCTGCGCTTCGACGACGACGACGTCGACGCCGTTCGTGACAAAGGGCGCGTTGCGCGACTCGGGGACCTGGCCGACCGCGTCGAGGTCCTGCCCGATCGGGTGCTGCTGTACGTGGACGACGGCGACGACGTGCTGGGCGCGGTCCACGGCGAGGGGATCGTGCCGGCCAGTGCCCTGGTGCGGCGCAGCTCGCTCGAGGACGTGTTCTTGCGCCTCACGGGACGGACGCTGGTCGAATGAGCGGCCCACCCGCCCACCTCGCGCCCGTTGGCGGCTGGAGCCGCTGGCAGCGCAGCTGGTGGTACCACGCCGTCGTCTACGCCCAGACCTGGCGCGGCTCGGTGGCTGGTGCCGTCCTGTTCCCGTTCCTGTTCCTGCTGGCCATGGGCGTGGGGGTCGGGCACCTGGTCGCGCACCACGCCGGGAAGGTCGGGGGCGAGAGCTACCTGGACTTCCTCGCGCCGAGCCTGCTGGCGACGACCGCCATGCAGCTGGGCAGCGACGAGTCGCTGTGGCCCGTCTTGGGGGCCATCAAGTGGGTGCGCACGTACCACGCCGCCGCCGCCACCCCCCTGGAGCCCGAGGACGTCTTCGTCGGCAAGCTCAGCTGGGTGCTGACGCGAGCGCTGGCCACGTCGATCATCTACACGGCGGTGATCGGGATCTTCGGGGCCCTGCACTCGTGGTGGGCCCTGACGCTGCCGCTGGTGGGTGGCCTGGTGACGCTGGCCTTCGCCGCCCCCCTCATCGCGTGGGCCGCGCGGGTCCAGAGTGACGGCCCCTTCGTCACCTACTACCGGTTCGCGACGGTGCCGATGTTCCTGTTCTCGGCGACGTTCTACCCGGTTAGCGCCTATCCGGCCGCCCTGCGACCCCTGGTCCAGATCGCTCCGCTCTACCACGGTGTGGCCCTGACGCGCGCCGCGGCGTCGGGCCACGCGCAGCTCGGGGCGATCGTGGCGCACGTGACGGTACTGGCCGCGATGGGCGCCGTTGGCGTGGTCCTGGGGCGGCGCGCGATGCGCCGGCGGCTGGTCGACTGATGCTGACTCGTCTGGTTCCCGTGATCGGGTCGCGCCGCGCGCGCCACATCGTCGAGCGCAACTTCGAGGTCTACCGCAGCCAGTGGCTGATGCTGGTCTCGGGATTCTTCGAGCCCCTCTTCTACTTGCTGTCCATCGGCATCGGGCTGAACAAGCTCGTGGGCCACCTGACCGTCGGAGGTCGCGTGGTGAGCTACGCCACCTTCGTGGCGCCGGGGATGCTGGCGACCTCGATGATGAACGGCGCGGTCATCGACACCATCATGAACGTCTTCTTCCGCCTCAAGATCGCGCACTCCTACGACTCGATCCTGGCCACGCCGCTCGACGTCAACGACGTGGCGCTGGGCGAGATCGGCTGGGCCACGAGCCGGGCGGCGGTCTACTCCGGGTCGTTCATCGTGTGCATGATCCTGCTGGGGGACGCGCCGAGCTGGTGGGTGCTGCTGTGCTGGCCGGCGGCGCTCCTGACGGGGGTGGCCTTCGCCGGGGTCGGCCTGGCCAGCTGCACGTTCGTGCGCTCGTGGCAGGACTTCGACATGATCACGCTGGTCCAGCTGCCCATCTTCCTGTTCTCAGCCACGTTCTTTCCCATCACCCTGTACCCGCGGTGGCTGGGCGCGCTGGTCCAGCTCTCACCGCTGTACCAGTCGGCGGCACTCCTGCGCGGCCTGTCGCTGGGACAGTTCTCGGCAGTGATGATGCTGCGGATGGGCTACCTGGTCGTCTTCGGGCTCGTCGGGCTGAGCATCGCCGCCCGGCGCTTCGCGCGGATCCTGACGCCGTGAGCGCGGGGGCGCCGAGGACCCGTCGCTGCGGGTAGGGTCGGCACGTGAGCCCGACTCCTGATCCGGCCCGCGATCCCGTCACCCACGCCCGGCAGGTGGGGTCGTGGCTCCTCGACATGGACGGCGTGCTGGTGCGCGAGGAGCACCCCATTGCAGGCGCCGACCGTTTCCTGCAGGCGCTGACCGAGCGGGGGACGCCGTTCCTGGTCCTGACGAACAACTCGATCTACACGCGTCGCGACCTGTCGGCTCGGCTGCGCTGGAACGGCCTCGACGTTCCCGAGGGGCGGATCTGGACCTCCGCCCTGGCCACCGCAGCGTTCCTGCACGGTCAGCGACCGAGCGGCTCGGCCTTCGTGATTGGCGAGGTGGGCCTGACGACCGCGCTGCACGAGATCGGCTACATCCTCAGCGACCGCGATCCGGACTACGTGGTGGTGGGCGAGACGCGCAGCTACAACTTCGAGCGGCTGACTCGCGCGGTCCGGCTGGTCGCCGGTGGCGCCCGCTTCATCGCGACGAATCCCGACGCCACCGGACCGAGTGTCGAAGGTCCTTTGCCCGCCACCGGCGCGATCGCCGCGCTCATCTCCAAGGCGACCGGGCGCAGCCCGTACTTCATCGGCAAGCCGAACCCCCTGATGATCCGCTCGGCACTGCGCGAGCTGCAGGCGCACTCCGAGACGACGGCCATGGTTGGCGACCGCATGGACACCGACGTCGTCGCCGGACTCGAGGCGGGGCTCCACACCGTCCTGGTGCTCTCGGGCGTCTCGGACGCCTCGGCCGCCGACCGCTTCCCCTACCGTCCCTCACGGGTGGTGGCCTCGGTGGCCGAGCTGGCCGACGAGCTGGCCGAGCCCTAGACGCGCCAGGCAGGACCGGGCTGATGCGACGGGGCCTGAGTAGCGTGGGCGCGTGACTGGCGGAGACGGGCTCGCGTGGCGCTGACCGCCATCACCCGGCTGCCCGAGATGCTCGTCGGTTTCGACACCGAGACGACCGGACTAGGCGTGCGCCAGGAGCGGGCCATCGCCTACGGCTTTGCCGTCTATCACTACACGCGCCCCGTGGCCACCGAGGAGTTCTTCGTCGTGCCGGATCGGCCGATCGGCGAGGGCGCGCGGCGCGTGCACGGGCTCGACGTGGCGGCCCTCGAGGCCCGCCGCGCGGTGGCCGACGTCCTCACGGTCGCCGAGGGCGCGCGGCGCGCCCTCGACCGCCTACGCCAGTACCACGAGCAGGGCGCGTTCGTCGTGGGAGCCAACCTCACCGGCTTCGACCTCGCCATGCTGCGCTGGACCGTGCGCGACGTGCTCGAGGCGCCCGAGGACTTCGATCCGCGCACCCTGCGCACGATCGACGTCATCGACCACGAGCTCGTCGTGCGGCGCGGCGAGCCCGCAGGGTACCGGCGCTCCCTCACGTCGCTGTGCCGCCACTACGGGGTGAGTCCCGGCGGTCACGACGCCGTCGGCGATGCGCGCGCGGCCGTCGAGGTCCTGATCGCCCAGGTGGTGGCGAACAACGCGGGCCAGATCGAGCTGCCGCTGGACGGGCCGCCGTCTCCAGCAGGCGGATGGTAGGCTGGCCGTCCACGGGCCGTTGGCGCAGTCTGGTAGCGCACTTGCATGACACGCAAGGGGTCACAGGTTCAAGTCCTGTACGGCCCACCACAGGTTCGTGGCTCAATCCCTTCACCGTAAGAGGTGTTAGGGAGGTGGGCGATGAAAGCCCGTTGGCAACCTGAAGCGCCCTGAGTGTCAGAGGTCCATCCCCCGATCGTCTCGGTCCCTTTGGCGTGAACGCTCGAGGACCTGGCGGAGTATCGGGAGCACGGCACGATCTTTTTCGCGGCCGGCTGCTTCTTTGGAACGAATGACGTCGGCCAGGGCCGCGACCACGATCGTCACGCTGTCGGTTATCTGCTCGGGAGTCGCCGATCGCCTCAAGTCGTCGTAACCTCGCGTGCCGTCAGGAAGAAGGGCAATATCCAGATAGCCGTGCTTGGTCACGAACGTCCACGTGGTTCCTTGCCCGAAGGTTCGCTCATCGAGCGCTATAGCTAGCGGATCTTCCACGTCGGGAATCCGAAGCTTGGCGTCGAGCTCTCGTAGAGCAGCCGCGAGTCTCGTGAGGTTCTCTTGGGTGCGGGCGGGGGTGACATCGACATCACGAGTGACGTAGGGAGATCCGCGCAGTTCGGCAGCGAGTCCGCCGATGACGACGTAGAGAACTTTGTGACGTTCGAGTACGGCGAGGAGTTCATCGGGGCGATACGGGACCATTTCAGCCATGGCGGCTCGTCACCCGCTGCGCACGGCGATCGTGGAATCGTACGCGCGCCATGAGATCGGCGAAACGCTCGGCCGGTGTCATTCGAAGGTGCTGGTCGATGATCGTGACATTGGAGTCGTCGAACTTGGACAGAAAGAACGTGAGGTCCAAACCACACGCGCGCACGACCTCCCGTACCGTTTCGAGACTGGGCGACACATCGTCACGTTCCCAGCGGGCAATCACGGACTGAGATTTGCCGAGTCGTGCGCCCAATGCGCTTTGGGTCAGACCAGCCCGTAATCGAGCCTCTTTGATTAAGTCCCCACTCACCATGACCTTAGAATAGTGCAAATATGTACTAGGTAGCACGAGAGGGGGCGCGTCGGTCATGCCAAACGCAACGGTCGCCCCCAGCCTCACCGGCGGTTCGGCACCTTGACGGAGGCCGGTGCCGGGTGGGGTGTGGTGCCACCATGGGGTGGTGGATGACCTGGAACGCTTCACGCAGGCCCAGGACACGAACGGCAGTTTCGACCAGGCGCTGCACGAGTTGAGCGCGGGACGAAAGCGGACGCACTGGATCTGGTGGGTCTTTCCCCAGCTGCGGGGACTGGGTCAGACCAGCACGTCGTGGACCTACGGCATCGCGGACGTCTCGGAGGCGCGGGCCTATCTGCACCACGGGGTCCTCGGGCCGCGACTGCGCCAAGCAGTCGCGGCGCTCCTGGAGCACGCGGCAGAGGGCGTCGTGGCGGTGGTGGGCGCCGACGCGATTAAGGTGCGGTCGTGCCTGACGCTCTTCGAGCTGGCCGACCCGGACGAGCAGCTCTTCGGGCGAGCGCTCGAGATCCTGTTCCACGGTGAGCGCGACCCGCTGACCGTGGCGAGGATCACGTCCTCCTGATCCCTGCTCGACCCCAGCCCGGACCGTGCCGCTACGGGGAGGGATCGGGCGCCGAGTCGGCGGCTTCCCGCAGGTCTCGCGCGATCTCGTTGGGCGGCAGCGTCACCACGGTGAGGCCGAAGTAGTCCGGGAGCACCCCGACGGCGCTGAGGCGCGGTACGACCTGCGCGAGCAGGGAGGGGGTATCGCGTACCAGGAGGTTGTAGGGGAACGCGCCCAGCACGGCGCGGAGGCGCCACAGCGCGCCGTGGAGTGCCGCGGCCAGGGCGGTGACGTCGGGGGCGAGGATGCGGACCTCGCCCGACGCCGTGGGCGCCCACGGACAGTAGACGAGGGCGGTGGCCTCGTCGACGACGACGAGGTCGGCCTCGCGTGCCTGGGAAACGTCCTCGTCCAGGGACGCGGGAGGGAACGTCGCGGTCCAGGGAGAGTCGACAGTCAGGTCGGTGGAGACGATCTGGCCGTGGAGGTGGGGTTGCGTGCCGTTGACCTCGAGCCCGATGTTGACGAAGCACAGGGTGCGCGCGAAGCGGCGGGCCTGGCGCGAGCCCAGGTGCACGAGGAGCGTGAGGAACTCGGCGAGCTCGGGCACGGTCAGGTCCTCGAGCGCCGTGGCGTGGCGGCGGGCGATGACCAGCTGGGCACCGCTGGCGGCTTCGAAGGGCCGCCAGCGGTTCTCCAGGGCGAAGGCGTGCTCGCCGTTGGCGGCCAGATGGCTGGTCTCGTCCCCGTTGGCGATATTGCCGCCCGCGTCGACGGGCTGGGCCGCGAGTGCGCAGAAGACGCACGGACCACCCGGCTCGGGCAGATGCCGTCGCGCGAACGTGAAGGGCTTGTGCGCCAGATCGGGATGGAACGACCAGCAGCCCGTCAGGGGGTCGCGGCGCAGCGCCGGTGTCGGGGATGGTTCAGCGAAGGGATCCGGCGGGGCGGGCGCGGCCACAGCACCGAGAGTAGACCCCCCGCGTTGGCGAGGGACCGCGACACGAGCGCCCGACCGGCGCCACCGCACCGCTCAGCTGACGACGGTGACCGGTGTGCCGATGGGGGTGTAGGGCCACAGCACGTGGGCCTGCGCGAAGGGCATCTCAACGCAGCCCAGGCTCTGGGGCCAGCCGTAGGAGGCGCGCAGGAACCCGTGGAGGGCGTCTCCGCCGTAGAAGTACGACACCCAGGGGATGCCCGGGTCGGAGTAGTGGGTGCCGTTCGGATTGGTGCCCGCCATGGTCTGGGTCAAGAAGCGCAGGTAGACCGGGTGCGTCCCGAGCTCGGTCTGGGAGACGCTGATGCCGGTGTTGACCAAGGTGGTGAACACCAGGTGGCCGTTCACGTACAGGTGCAGGGTCTCAGGAAGGTTCTCGGAGACGTAGACCATGTCGTAGGGCTGACGGTTCACGGCGTGGGACAGTCGCGCGTGCTGCAGGGCCTGCCAGGTCGTCGTGTCCATGGCCCCCGTGGTGGCCAGGCCGTGATCGCTCTGGAAGCGCATCAGGGCGCTCTGGAGGATCACGTTGAGCGTGCCCAGGCGCCACTGGGAGCGAAACGCGGTCGGCAGGTCGGGGAAGCGCCAGACGTAGCGGCCCGGTACGGGGTGCAGCTGGCGCACGAGCACGCGGCGAGCCGAGGTGGCGCGGTGCGCCGGTGCGAGCGACGTCGTGGTGTTGGTGGGGACGGTCGTCGTCGTGGTGCTCGTGGTGCTCGTGGTCGTCGTCGTGGTCGGCGGGCGGACCGGGCGGGGCGCGGGCCGTGGCGCGAAGCGGACGGGGAGGTAGCCGAGCTGGGCGAGGAGCTGGTCCGCGAGCACCACGGAGTAGGTCGCCGGACGGTAAATCGTGACCGTGGTCGGTCGCGGTGCGGTGTGCGAGCTCGCCCCGGCGGGCAGCGCCGGCAGGGCGGCGGCCGCCACCAGGGAGATTGTCGCGAGTCGGGTACTCGTGCGCACGGCATGAAGCCTACCGGGGGGCGCGCCGGGTGCGGCGTCGCCTCGGAGGCCCGGGGCCGTCTGGCTACAGTGGCTCGATGCAGCGAGCGCGACGCGGGCGGTGGATGGGCTCGACCCTGGCGCTGGCCGCACTGACGCTCACCGTGCTGGGGTCGCCGAGTCTGGGCAGCTCGGCCAGCACTACCACCACCACGACGACCGTGGCCGCGACCGCGGCGACGCCGCCGCTGGCGTGGCCCGGCCAGGGGAGCGGGGCCGTCGCGATTCCGGGACTGTCGGTGGCGGTCAGCTCGGCCGCGCAGCCCGAGGTGCCCATTGCCAGCATCACCAAGCTGATGACCGTCTGGGTGGCCCTGCACCGGAGGCCGCTGCGCGGCGGCCAGCTCGGCCCGTGCCTAGTCGTGACCCCGGCCGAGTTCGCGCAGTACCGCGAGCAGGTGGCGACCGGCCAGTCGACGGTGAAGATCGCCGTGGGACTGCGCCTGTGCGAGAACATCATCCTGCGCGGGCTGCTGGTGCACTCGGCGGCCGACTACGCCCACCTGCTCGTGGCCCTGACCGGATGGAGCCAGGCGACGTTCGTGCGCATCATGAATCGTGACGCCGCGATCCTCGGTCTCACGCACACCCACTACGTCGAGCCGACCGGGATCGACGCGCGCGACCGCTCGACGGCCTTCGACCAGGCGACCTTGGCGGTAGACCTGCTCGCGGCTGAGCCCGTGGTGCGCTCCATCGTGCGCCTGCCGGCGATCCGCCTGCCGGTCGCGGGCTGGCAGGGGTCCTTCACGCCCGACGTTGGTCAAGGCGGCGTGGTGGGGGTCAAGTCGGGCTACACGCCCGCCGCTGGTGGCTGCGATGTCATGGCCGTCACCTTCGCCGCGCGGGGTCGGATGCTGACGATCTATAGCGTCGTTCTCAGCCAGCAGGGTGCCAATCCCCTCGGAGAAGCCGGGGCCAGCGCGCTGGCGCTGGCGCGCTCGGCGTGGGCGTTGGTTCGCGCGCCCGTCGCGCGTGGCTTCACGTGGGTCGGTCCGAGTCGCGATGTGCTCGCCCTCCCGCCGTGGTCACCGATCGTGCCTCCGCCGACCACCACGACGACGACCACCACCACCACCACGACCACGACGGTTCCGACGACGACGTCCACCACGACGACCGTGCCGGGATCGACGACCACCACCACGACTGCGACTCCGTGACCCTCGTGCCGCGTGGCTAGGGTTGGCGGCAGGAGGTGGCCATGAGTGCAGGGAGATTGGTCGAGGTCGAGCGGCGCGGTGCGTTCACCACCATCTGGCTGAACCATCCCGACAAGTTGAATGTCCTGACCGCGGCGCTGATGCAGGAGATGACGACCGTCTTGGAGGAGGTCGCGACGAGCACGGCGATCGGCGTCGTCGTGGCGGCGCGCGGACGCATCTTCTCGGCCGGACACGACTTCTCCGAGATGCACGGGGCAACGCTGGCCGAGTCCCTCCGGCTCTTCGGGATCTGCGAGACGATGATGACGCGCCTGCGCTCGCTGCCCCAGCCCACGGTGGCGCGCGTGCACGGACTGGCGACGGGCGCGGGATGCCAACTGGCGGCGACGACCGATCTGGCGGTCGCGGCGGACGGGGCCAGCTTCGCCACGCCGGGGGGCAAGGGCGGGCTCTTCTGTACGACACCGCTGGTGGCCGTCGGGCGGCTGATCGGGCGGCGTCGGGCCCTGGAGATGGGCATGACCGGCGACCCCATCGACGCGGCCACGGCCCAAGAGTGGGGGCTGGTCAACCGTGTGGTTCCCGAGGCGGATCTCGACGAGGCCATCGACGACCTGCTCGGGCGGGCGACGCGAGGATCACTCGAGTCCAAGGCGATCGGCAAGCGGGCCTTCTACGACCAGATCGACCTCGATCTGGAGAAGGCCTACGCCCTGGCCACGGGGGTGATGGCCGCAGCCGCACTCATCCCGGAGTCCCAGGAGGCCATCACCGCGTTCTTGGAGAAGCGTCCGGCGAACTACGCCCGCCCCGCGGGAGGCTGATCAGGTCCAGTGTTGGGCCAGCGTCGTGATCCACGCCAGACGGTCGACGGCGAGGAGGATCCCGAGGACGCCGAGCACCACGGAGCTGGTGACCGTGACTCCGCGGCCGTGCCGCTTGAGCCAGCCCAGAGGGCCCCGGAGACGCTCGACGAACAAGGCGACGGCCACGAAGGGTGCTCCCAGGCCCGCCGTGTAGGCGGCCAGCGAGACCGCCGCCGACGTCGCGTGGCCCTGTTGGGCCGACAGGGCCAGGATCGAGGCCAGGATCGGCCCCACGCACGGCGTCCACCCGAAGGCGAAGGCGGCACCGGCCACCGGTGCGGCCCAGGGTCCCAGTCGCGAGACCATCGGGTGCGGGCGCCACTCGCGCACCAGCGTGGGTGAGTCGACGACCACGGTGGCGAGAAGGAAGAGGGCCATGGCCACGATGAGGACGCCGGACGCGCGCGTGAGCAGTCCCTGCTGACGGATCACCGCTCGTCCGAGGGCGCTGGCCGAGAGGCCCAGCACCACGAACACGGTCCCGAACCCCGCGATGAACAGCAGGGTATCGCGTAGCAGGGCACCGCGACGGCGGGTGTCGGTGGCGCCGTCGAGTCCCCCGATGATGGCCAGGTACGCCGGGACCAGGGGGAGGACGCAGGGCGAGGCGAACGAGGCCACGCCGCCGGCGAACGCCGCGACCACCGAGACGTCGCTGGCCAGCATCTAAACGCGGATCCCGTAGTCCTGGGCGAGTGCGGCGGCCAGCGTCTGGGCGTCGAAGCCGCCCACGTGGGTGGTGATCAGCTGCCCGCTGGCGCTGTAGAAGGCCGTCAGGGGGAGTGATCCCGAGCCGCCGAGCGCCTGGTAGAGCCCGTCGCCTTGGGCACCACCGACGTCACGCAGGACGGCCGTGGTGTCAGCGACGAGGTGGAACTGGGCGGCGAAGGAGGAGCCGTTGCCGGTCTCGAGGGTGTTGACCTCCACGATGCGCACGCGGCCGCGCAAGAGCGTGGCGTCGTGGGCGAACGTCGGCAGCTCTCCCGCGCACACTTGGCACCAGCTGGCGAAGAAGTTGACGACGACCGGACGCCCGCGCAAGGAGGCCAGCGAGACCTTGCCCCCACCGCTGAGGCGGGGCAGGACCCAGGCCGTACTCGACGTGGAGTAGCCCTGGCTGGACGAGCGGCTGGCGATGCCCAGGCTGATGGCGCCGATCAGGACCAGGGCGGCCGCCGCCGCGTAGGTGCGCTGGCGGCGCTGGCGGCGCTGGCGAGCCGTTCGCGTCGATCGGGGGGAAACGGCTCCGCTGCGTGTCGCAGTCGTCGGGCGCGGTCGGGTGGCGGCAGACTGCCGGTTCCTGGCGTTGGACATGGATACCTCCCGGGGTATCCATCCATCATGGCACGAAGCGCGGTGGTGGTGCGTCAGACGGGCGGCTCAGGGGCCAGACGCTCGACGGGACCCAGGTGGTCGGGCACCGCGCGGGTGAGGCCGATGACGCCGGCGGCGACGACGGCGAAGGCCAGCGCCGCCACGACCAGCGCCACGGGCCCGCCGCGGAGATGGTCGTGCTCGAGCCCGAGCCCGAGAGCGACGCTGGCCAGCGGGTCGACGATGACGATCAGCGGCTGGGACACCGTGAGGGGCCCAACGTGCAGCGCGGCCTGCTCGCACACGAGGCCCGCCACGCCGCACGCGATGGTGGCGTACACGGGCCACGAGGAGAGCAGGCCAACGACGCCGGCCGACACGAGCACGGCCGTCGCCTGGCGTATGAAGGCCGCTTCGAGCGCCCACAGCAGCGCGGTCGCGCCGGCCAGGCCACCGGCGCGCCGGCGGGGTGACCCGCGCCGCGACGCTCCGACGCCGATGCCCACACCAAGCGCGACGAGCAGCACAGCCCCGGTCCACTGGCCAGAGGAGGTGGCGACGGTGCCGGGATGGGGCGCCAGGTCGATCAGGAAGGCGGCGAGTGCGGCGGCGGTCGCGCCGGCCATGGCCCAGGCGCGCGCGGGAAGATGCTGGGCGAAGAACAGCCGGCGCAGGACGAGCGCGAACACGAGCTCGGCGACCAGGAGTGGCTGGACGAGGCTCAGCGAGCCGAAGTGCAGGGCCAATGCCTGGCCCACCAGGGATCCGGCCATGGCGACCCAGCCCAGGAGCCACAGTGGCTGCCGGGCCAGATGGGCGACCAGGGCCCATCCCCGACCGGGGGCGCTGCTCGAGGCGCGGTGCTGGGCGATGAGGCCGATGGCGTTGGCCAGGGCGGTGACCAGGGCGAAGAGGACCGCGAGGGAGGTGCTCACGGCCGGTGCCGGTGTCGGTTCGCCATCACCGGACCGGGTCGGCGCTGCCTCCGGAGCCGGTCCCCGAGCCGTCGGCCAGCCGGCGGGCGAAGGCGCGCAGCCGCTCGAGAGCCTCGGGCGCCTCGGGGCCGTCGGCGGACGGGTGGGCCAGGGCCGCCCGGATGCGGGCGGCGAGCTCGAGATGGGTGCCGCACGCGACGCAGCGGCGCAGGTGGTCCTCGAGGTCGGCCCAGTGCTCGGCGGGTAGCTCGCCGTCGAGATAGGCCTCCGCCCAGCGGGCAGCCTCCCGGCACGCCGGCGAGACGCGCGCCCGGCGCAACCGGCTCACGGGCGCACCCCCGCTGGTCGGGCCAGCCCGCGCTCGGCCAGCCGCGCGCGCAGCCGTCGGCGGGCCCGGTGGAGGCGGCTCATGACGGTCCCGATCGGGATGTGCAGGGTCGCGGCCGCCTCGGCGTAGCTGAGTCCTCTCCCATCTACGAGGTCGAGCACGTCGCGGAAGGAGGCGGGCAGCGAGGGCACGAGGTCGGCGACGGCATCGGCCAGCTCGCGCTGGGCGGCGACCTCGTCGACGCTGTCGCCGAGGGCGACGAGCGTGTCGGGATCGGCGTCGGCTATCTCGGGCCGGTGCCGGCGCACGCGGTTGATGTTGGTGTTGCGCAGGATGGCTACCAGCCAGGGCCGTGGCCGCTCGCCGTCGAAGCGCTCGATCGCCCCGAACGCGCGCACCAGGGTGTCTTGGACGAGGTCCTCGGCCTCGGTGGTCGCTCCGGTCAGGCGGCGCGCCACGTCGTAGAGATAGGGGATCTCGGGCACGACGTAGCGCTCGAATCGCTGGTGGGCGCTGCTGGCCCGCGCGGGCGCACCCGACGCGGCCACTCAGCGCCGGTCGTCGGCAGCCAGACCGCGCACGGTCGCCACAATCTCGTCGGCGCTGGCCCCGGGGCCAAAGACCGCGGCGACGCCGGCGGCGCGCAGGTCGTCGACGTCATTGCCGGGGACGATGCCGCCCACGACGACGGGGATCGTCGAGCCGCGCTGGCGGAGCTCCTCGACGACCAGGGGGGCCAAGGTCAGGTGGGCCCCCGACAGCATCGACAGCCCCACCACGTCGACGTCCTCCTGGATGGCCGAGACGGCCACGGAGGTCGGGGTCTGGAACAGACCGGTGTAGACGACCTCCATGCCCGCGTCGCGCAAGATCCGCGCGACGACCTTGACGCCGCGGTCGTGGCCGTCGAGGCCCACCTTGGCGACCAGGACGCGGACGCTCACAGGACCGGCTGCTCCACGTAGCGTCCGAAGACGTCGGCCAGGGTGGCCATCACCTCGCCGACGGTCACCCGAGCGTGGGCCGCAGCGATCAGCGCCTCCATCAGGTTGACCTCGGGATCAGCGGCCTCGGTGGCCAGGCGGGCGCGCGCCTGGTGCACGGCGTCGGCGTCGCGGCGCTCGCGCACGTCGTGGAGGCGCTCGACCTGGCGCTTCTCGTCGTCGTTGGTGATGCGCAGGAGCTCGAGATCGGCGTCGTCGTTGCCCTCGAGGAATCCGTTGACGCCCACGACCACGCGCTGGCCATCGTTGAGCAGCCGCTCGAGGCGATAGGCCGACTCGGCGATACGGCGCTGGAACCAGTTGGACTCCACCGCGGCGACGCAGCCCTCGAGCATCGACCCCGAGCCCATCTGGTCGATCTGGTCGAGCAGGTCGAGTGCCTGGCGCTCGACCTCGTCGGTGAGGGCCTCGACGTAGTAGGAGCCCCCCAGGGGGTCGGCCACGTGGGCGACGTTGGTCTCGTGGGCGATGATCTGCTGGGTGCGCAGGGCCAGGCGGGCCGCCTTCTCGGAGGGGAGCGCCAGGGCCTCGTCCATCGAGTTGGTGTGGAGGGACTGGGTCCCGCCCAAGACGCCGGCCAGGGCCTCGATGGCGGTGCGGGCCAAGTTGTTCTCGGGCTGCTGGGCGGTCAGGGAGACGCCCGCGGTCTGGGTGTGGAACCGCAGCTGCCAGGACCTCTCGGCCTGCGCCCCGTAGCGCTCGCGCAGCCAGGTGGCCCAGATGCGCCGCGCGGCCCGGTACTTGGCGATCTCCTCGAAGAAGTCGATATGCGCATTGAAGAAGAAGGAGAGTCGCGGCGCCACCGCGTCGACGTCGAGGCCGGCGTCACGGGCCAGCTCCAGGTAGGCGAAGCCGTTGGCCAGCGTGAAGGCCAGCTCCTCGACAGCGGTGGACCCTGCCTCGCGGATGTGGTAGCCGGACACCGAGACCGGATTCCACTTGGGCATGTCCGCAGTCGTGAAGGCGATGGTGTCGCGCACGAGGCGCAAGGATGGCCGGGGCGGGAAGACGAATTCCTTCTGGGCCTGGTACTCCTTGAGGATGTCGTTCTGCAGCGTGCCCCCGAGACGCGCCCGAGCGACGCCGTGGTTCTCCGCGTTGGCGACGAACATGGCCAGGATCACGGGGGCCGATGCGTTGATCGTCATGGACGTGGTGATCGCGGACAGGTCGATGTCGGCGAAGAGGTCGCTCAGGTCCTCGATCGTGTCGATGGCCACGCCGCAGCGCCCGACCTCGCCCAGGGCCATCGGGTCGTCGGAGTCCAGCCCGAGCAGGGTTGGCATGTCGAAGGCGGTCGACAGCCCCGTACCGCCCGCGGCGATGATCTCGCGGAAGCGCTGGTTGGTGTCGAGAGCCGTCCCGAAGCCCGCGAACATGCGCATCGTCCACAGGCGCGTGCGGTACATCGAGGCGTGGATGCCACGGGTGTAGGGGTAGACGCCGGGATGCTCGGCGTCGGCGGGGCCGTAGACCGGCTCGAGGGGGATGCCCGACATCGTCGTGAAGGGGACGGGGCGCGTGGCGGCCCCCTCGTAGGCGTGCCGCCACTGGTCAGCGGGTCGTGAACTCACAAGACCTCCTCCCCGACCATCGTAGAAGAGTGGGCACCGGCCCGGGGCCGCTGCTCAGGCGCCGGCGGCGGGATCGGCGATCTCGAGGGCCAGCAGGGGGGCTGACGCCTTGGTGAGGCACTCCTGGTACTCGCCGGCGGGCGTGCTGTCGGCGACGATACCGCCGCCGGCGTTGACGGTCGCGTGGCCGTCGTCGATGACCACGGTTCGGATGGTGATCGCGAAGTCGGCGCCCCCGGCCAGCGCGAAGTAGCCCACCGCGCCGCCGTAGGGCCCCCGGCGCACCGGCTCGAGCTCGTCGATGATCTCCATGGCCCGCACCTTGGGCGCACCGCTCAGCGTGCCAGCCGGGAAGACGGCGTCGAAGGCGTCGAAGGCGTCGAGCCCCTCGCGCAGCTCGCCCGAGACGTCCGAGACCAGGTGCAGCAGGTGCGAGTAGCGCTCGATGTGCGCGAGGCGCTCCACGGTGACCGTGCCCGGTCGCGCCACGCGCCCGATGTCGTTGCGGCCCAGGTCGACGAGCATGACGTGCTCGGCGACCTCCTTCTCGTCGCGCAGGATCTCGGACTCGAGGCGGCGGTCGTCTTCATCGGTGAGGCCGCGGGCGCGGGTGCCGGCGATGGGCCGGGTGGATACGCGGCCCTGGTGCACGCGCACCAGCATCTCCGGTGACGCCCCCACGATGTAGGCACCCCCGGTGTCGAGCAGGTACATGTAGGGCGAGGGGTTGAGGGCGCGCAAGACGCGGTACAGCGTGAGCGGGTCGACGTGCGTCGGGCGGCGGAAGCGCTGCCCGACGACGACCTGGAAGATGTCCCCGGCGCGGATGTGCTCCTGGGCCCGGGTCACGACCTCCGCGTACTGCTCTGCCGTGAGGTTAGAGAGGCGGGCAGCCAGCGCGCGGATGTCGAGGCCCTCGCGCTGGGCCGGTGCCGTCGCCACGAGTCGCTCGATCCGGGGGTCGGTCGCGGGCGGCGACGCCAGGAGTCGCGCGACCAGGCCCTCGAGGGTCGCGCGGGCGTCGTCGTAGGCCGGTTGCACCAGGGCGGCGCTGGTGACGACGGCCGGCACGACGACGCTCGTCGAGTAGCGGAAGTGGTCCACGACCAGCAGGGCCGCGGGAAACGTGAAGTCCACGTCGGCGCCCTCGGGCGCGTCGGGCCGCTCCAAGCGCTCCAGGCGGCGTACGTAGTCGTAGGCCACGTAGCCGACGGCACCCCCGAAGAAGTCGGGCAGCTGCGGGGGCGCGTAGGCGCGGTAGCCGCGCAGGATGGCCCGCAGCGTGCGCAGCGGCCCGTCCGGGTCGACCGGGGCGTCTAGACCCTCGAGCTGGGTCCGCCCGCCGGTGGTGTGCAGGCGCCAGCGACGGCCCACGCCGAGGAAGGAGTAGCGCCCGGTCACCTCGCCCTGGCCGGCGCTCTCCAGGAGGAAGACGGCGTCGGGGGCCAGGCGCTGGTAGAGCGAGACGGGGGTGTCGCGATCCAGCTGCACCGTGACCACCAGGGGGATCACGTTGTAGCCCTCGTCGACCAGGCGGGTGACGGCGTCGACGTCCAGGGGCTCGGAGGTCGGCGCCACGGCCCGTAGGATAGCCCCATGTCTCGCGGACTCTCCGTCCTGCTGATCGACAACTACGACTCGTTCGTCTACAACCTGGCCCAGGATCTGGGCGAGCTCGGGGTGACCGCCCGCGTCGTGCGCAACGACCGGGTGGACGCCGACGACGTTCACTCCGAGGATCTCGGGGTCGTGATCTCTCCGGGGCCGGGCCATCCCCGCGATGCTGGCCGCTGCGCCCAGGTCATCGCCCACTGTGCCAAGACGCGCCGCCCGCTGCTCGGCGTGTGCCTCGGCCACCAGGCGATCGGGTACCACTTCGGTGCCGCGATCGCCCCAGCGCCGAGCCTGGTCCACGGTCGCGCGTCGGCGGTGACCCACCGCGGCGTCGGGGTGTTCGCCGGCTTGCCCACACCCTTCGCCGCCGGCCGGTACCACTCGCTCGTCGTCGACCAGCTCCCCGACGCGCTCGAGGCGACGGCCTGGGCCGACGGGGTGCTGATGGGCCTGCGGCACCGCGAGCTGCCCATCGAGGGGGTCCAGTTCCACCCCGAGTCGGTCCTCACCCAGGGCGGGTACCTGCTGCTCGCGAACTGGCTGGCGACCTGCGGGCTCGACGTGCGCGAGCGCGCCGCGACGCTCCAGGAGTCCTTCGACCAGGTGCGGGCGCGCCTGCCCGACCCGGTGGCTTAGCGCACCGGCCCTACGGGCAGCCGCGTCTCGTTGACGGCGGTCCCGGAGCGCTCGACCAGGTAGGCCGCCGGGCTCGCCGGGTGCGTGGCGTCGAAGCCGCCGTCGCTGACGACCTCGGTTGCCTCGGCTCCCTCGTACCAGATCCCGATGTGGTCGTCGGTGGCGTACGAGATCGCCGGCAGGATCCCCTCGCCGACGAGGCGGTGCAGCAAGGGGCGGCGCTGGGGCTCGCTGTCGTAGTGCACGCCGTTGCCGAAGGGGACCAGGCCGAGGCCGTCGAGGACCGGACGCAGGGTCGGGCCGAAGGAGTCGGTCGTGCCGCCGACGTGCCAGCACAGGCTTCCCGCAGAGACGCCGGCCAGGATGGTCCCGCGCGCGTGGGCCTCGCGCATGGCGGTGTCGACGTCGTGAAGACGCCACAGGGCCAGGAGGTTGGCGACGGACCCGCCACCCACCCAGACCAGGTCGCTGCCAGTGAGCCGTTCGGCAGGATCGGCCGAGGGCTGAGGAAAGAGGCGCAGCGGCACCACGTCGCAGCCCACGGCGCTGAAGGCCTCGAACATGCCGGCGTAGTAGGCGACATCGTCGCCGCTCGCGGTCAAGACGAGGCAGACGCGTGGGCGCAGGGCTCCGGTGCGCGCCAGGGCGTCGAGCACCATAACGCCGGGTCGCGCCGACTGGGTCACGGGTCCAGGCACGAAGCCCCCCGAGGTCGCCAGGATGCGCGGCAGCATGGACTCGTTCTAGCCCATGCGCGGGTTACCGGTGCGTACTATCGAGGGAGACGGAGGTGGAGACAGTGGACGTCACGGACCTGGACCAGCGAATTGATGGGCTGCTCGCCGCGCATCCCCCGGCGACCACCGATCCCGTGACGTTCCTGGGAGCCCAGTTCGACCAGGGGCTGGCCTGGGTCCACTTCCCCCTCGGCGCGGGTGGGCTGGGGGGATCGCCAGCCGACCAGGTGCACATGCTCACCCGGCTGGCCGAGGCCAACGCGCCCTCGGCGATGATGCGCAACGTCATCGGCTACGGGATGGTCGCGCCCACCCTGGTCGCGCACGGGACGCCCCAGCAACAAGCCCGGTACCTGCGGCCGCTGTTCACGGGCGAGGAGATCTGGTGCCAGCTGTTCTCGGAGCCCGGGGCCGGCTCGGACGTGGCCGCCCTGGCCACGCGCGCCGAGCGTGACGGCGACGAGTGGCGCATCAGCGGGCAGAAGGTCTGGACCACCCTGGCCCACGTGGCGGCCTTCGGGCTGCTCATCGCGCGCACGGATCCCGACCAGCCCAAGCACCGCGGCATCACGGCGTTTCTCGTCGACATGCGCGCGCCGGGTGTCGACGTGCGTCCGCTGTACCAG
>JBMFWS010000024.1:0-25104 GCA_049965035.1 Acidimicrobiales bacterium | reverse complement strand
GGGCCAGCGGAACTCCTCAACTCAGGGTCGCAAACACAACTTTCCTACATATCTCCCGCGCTTGGCGCTCCAGACGACGATCGTGTACCCCAGGTAGATCCACACCCCGATGAGGACGGGCAGGGCGATCACGAAGAGGATGTTGAAGTCGAACTGGTTCGAGGTGGCCATGTTCGTCATGCGCCCCGGGGGCACGTGCGGGCCCACGAAGAACCAGAACAGCACGTCGGCCACCACGGACACGATCACCCAGGCGATCGTCATCCGACGCAGGTGGTGAGTCTCATTCATCGTCGTACGCTCCGTTGCCATCGCTTACCGGACCACATCCAAGAAGCCGCCCATGTAGTTCTGCGTCGCCATGGGGCCGCCGTTGCCGAACAGGTACCCCAAGCCGCAAGGGACGAAGCACTGCCAGTGGTAGTTTCCCGGTCCCGGTGTCTTGAAGCTGAAGGTGATCGTGTTGTGCGGCTGGCTGGGAGTACACGGCGCCGCGCCACACAGCGGCGCGGTCGAGCTCACGCCGACCAGCGGCACGTTGATGTTGAGCCCGGGAACCGAGAAGGTGTGGCCCACCCCGTTGCCCGCGTTCGAGTTGTAGAGGCTGTAGGCGGACCCGTTCAGCGAGGCCGTGGTGCCGATCGTCCCTTGCACCTGGCCCCACTCCTGGTTGCGCAGCGGGCCACCCGAGTCATACTGCAGCACCGTCATGTGGATCAGGCGATGCGCGGGCAGCTCCCAGGTCGTGTCCTGGATCCAGGACCCGGTGTGCGGGTTCTTCACGAGATACGAGACCCACGTGGGGTGGGGCCCGTAGCCAATCGAGCCCACCGTCTGCACCGTGAGGTTCACGGGCTGGCCGGCCGCCTGAGCATCGGTGAAGTTCACGACCCCGCCGGGGATGCCCGGCGTGAGGAAGGCGGCCACACTCCAGATGATCAAGCCGACTGCCACCAAGAACAGCACCGCGACGGTGGCGAACCTCCCCTGAATCGACATCGCGCTCTCCTTCGCTCCCTGCGGCTGGGCCCGGTGACTGCTTCGCGGTCGAGGGTAACGTCCACCCTCGCTACAGTGAGGCTTCGTGTTTGAGAAGGCTAAGAATGCTCGCTCGCGCCGCCAGCTGCACGTGCTCGTGTCCCTGGCGCAGCTGATCTGCTGGTCGGCTTTCGCCATCGAGCTCCACCGTGCAATTCAGGGAAATTCCCTGTCGTGGGCCTACGTGTTTGAGTGGCCCATCCTCGCGGGATACGCCATCTATATGTGGAAGAAGCTTCTCAGCGAAGGTCCGGCCCAGCTCGCCTCCCCCGCCGCGGAGACCGACCCATCCGACGAGATCGCGCGTCAGCGCTACAACGACTACCTGAGCCGCGTGCACGGCACGGAGTCGGCGCCGGGCTCTCAGCCCCCGGCGGCCAGACAGCCCACCAGCACGCCGTTGACGAAGGAGGGCGACGCGTCCGTCGAGTAGGTCCGCACCAGCTCGACGGCCTCGTTCAAGACGACCGCACGCGGTGGCGCGTCCGGCCAGCTCAGCTCGGCCAGGGCCAGCACCAGCACCAGTCGATCGATCACGGCGAGGCGCTCCAGCGTCCAGCCCTCGAGCACGGAGGCCACGCGGGCCTCCAGGTCACTGCGCTGCTCGTCGGCCGAGCGCGCCAGGCGCTCGGCGTAGGGGTCGAGGGGCAGCGGGTGCTCGGCGATGACCTCGGGCACGGATCGCCCCTTGAGCGCCGCCTCGTACAGGACCTCGAGCGCGCGCTCGCGAGCCTGTCGTCGCGGGACGTCGGCCGTCGTCACTAGGCCCGGGTGATGTACTCGCCGGTGCGGGTGTCCACCTTGATCACCTCGCCGGGGCCGACGAACAGCGGCACCTGGACCACGAGGCCGGTCTCGAGAGTGGCCGCCTTGCGCGCGCCGGAGACGCGGTCGCCCTGGATCCCGGGCTCGGTCTCCGCGATGGTCAGCTCGACCGACGCGGGGAGCTCGACGCCGATGATCTCGTCACCGTGGAGGATCAGCATGACCGTCCCGGTCTCCTTGAGGAAGTTGACCGCATCGCCCAGGCGCCCGGCTGCGACGGAGACCTGGTCGTAGCTGACCTGGTCCATGAAGACGTAGTCCTCGCCGTCGCGGTACAGGTACTGCATATCGCGCTTGTCGATGATCGCCTGCTCCAGACGCTCGTCGCCCCGGTAGGTTCTCTCGATCACGGCACCGCTGCGGGCGTTGCGCAGCTTGGTGCGCACGAAGGCCCCGCCCTTGCCGGGCTTGACGTGCTGGAACTCGACGACCGTGAAGAGCCCGTCCTCGACTTGCAGGGTGATCCCATTCTTCAAGTCGTTGCTGGAGATGGCGGCCATCAACCCGGTCCTTTCGCTGCGCGGCAGTGAATCAGTCTAGGCGGCCCGGCGTGCCCGGTGCGCCGAGCAGTGCCACCACGGCGTCGACGGCCAGGTCGTAGCCGAGCGGGCCGAAGCCGGCCACGGTGCCGTTCACCACGCCCGCCAGCGTTGACCGGTGGCGGAATCGCTCCCGCGCGCCAGGATTCGAGAGGTGGACCTCCACCTTGACGCCGGTGAAGACCTCCAGCGCGTCGTGGAGCGCCCACGAGCTGTGCGTGAGGGCCCCCGCGTTGATGATCAGGGCGACGGCCGTCGGGCGCGCCTCGTGCACCGCCTCGATCAGGACGCTCTCGGCATTGGACTGGACGTGGCGCACGCTCAGACCGGCCGCCGCGGCCCGGCGCCGCGTGCGCTCGACGATCTCCTCGAGCGTCGCCGTGCCGTAGTGGCGCGGGTCACGCTGGCCCAGCAGGTCGAGGTTCGGTCCCGATACCAGGAGGATCTCTCGCTGCGCGCCCATCGTCACCTCCGTCCCGTCACCCTACTCATGGGTCGCCTCGCGGCCCAACGACTCGGCGGCGAACGCGGCGAGTGCCTCGCGCACGACGTCCGCGTCGACGCCGGCGACGAGCTCGAACCCGTCGGGTCCCGGCAGGACGAAGCGCAGGTCGTGGCGCGCCTTCTTGTCGCGCGCCATGTAGGCCAGCAGGTCGTCCGCCGACAGCCCTGGGGCGAGCCACCGCCGCAGGCCCAGCGCCGCCAGCACGCCGTCGTGCTCGTCGACCACGGCAGCATCCACCCGCCCGAGCCGGGCCGCCAAGCGCACCGCGAAGGCGATGCCCACGGCCACGGCCTCCCCGTGGCGCAGGCCGTCGGGGTCACGCTCGAGGACCAGGCGCTCGACCGCGTGGCCCAGGGTGTGCCCGTAGTTGAGCAGCGCCCGGGCGCCGAGCTCGTGCTCGTCGAGGGCCACCAGCCGAGCCTTCAGCTCCAGGGACACGGCGATGAGCGTCTCGTCGTCGGCCCGGGTCACCGCATCGCCGTCGCGCCCATCGAGCAGCCAGCACTTGGCGATCTCGCCGAGCCCACTGCGCCGCTCTCGCTCCGGCAAGGTCGCCAGGACTTCCGTGTCGGCCAGGACACCCAGGGGCTGGTGGAAGGCTCCCACCAGGTTCTTGCCCGCGCGCAGGTTGACTCCGGTCTTGCCACCCACGGACGCGTCGACCATGGCCAGCAGGGTCGTGGGCACGTGGACCACGCTCACGCCCCGGAGATAGACGGCGGCCGCGAAGCCCGCCAGGTCCGTCACGGCTCCCCCTCCCAGCGCCACCACGACATCGTCGCGCGAGAGCCCCGCCTCGGCGAAGGCCTCACAGAGCCGCTCGACCTCAGTCAGGCTCTTGGCCCCCTCACCGTCGGGGACCTCGAGTACCGTCTGATCGAGTCCCGTGTCCAGGTCGCTCCACGGCCAGTGTCGCACCGGCACCGTCGTGACCACGGCGGCGGCTCGCGCCGCTGGCCGCGCGGCGGCGACCAGCGCGGCGACCCGACCACGCACACCGGGGCCGACCTCGACGTCGTAAGGCGGCGTGGTCGCCACGGAGATCCTCACGAGCGCACCAGGGCCGTGATCGCCTCGACGACCTCGTCGAGGGGCAGCTCGCCGTCCACGCTCACGTGGGCCACCGACGCGTACCAGTGCTCGCGCCGCGCGGCCAGCAGCATCAGGCGCTCGGCGACATCTCCGTCCAGCAGCGGGCGGTCGCCCTCGGCGACCCGGGCCACCAGGCAGCCCACGCCGACCCGCAGCCACACGGTCGTCTGGGCCCGCAGGAGGTCGCGCGCCAACGCATTCTCGACCACCCCGCCGCCGGTGGCGATCACGGCGTCGGACTCGATGCAATCGCGCAGCACCGCGGCCTCCTCGTCGCGGAAGCGCTCCTCACCGATCTCGCGCAGCAAGTCCGCGGTCGTGGACCCGTAGCGCGCCGCCAGCACGTCGTCGATGTCGATGGCGTCGCAGCCCCAGTGCTGGGCCAGCCGGCGTGCCACCGTGCTCTTGCCGCTGCCGGGCAGTCCGACCAGGACCAGGCGGGCCACGACGTCACCCGGCGGCCGACGGCGCCGTCCCCAGGTGGTCCACGAAGGCGTCTCGGTTGCGCACGAACTCCGCGACGGAGTCGCCGCCGAACTTGCGCAGCGCCTCGTCGGCCAGGATCACTGCCGTCATCGCCTCGGCCACCACGCCGAGCGCGGGCACGGCCGTCACGTCGGTGCGCTCCTTGAACGAGACGGTCGACTCGCCCGTGGACAGGTCTACGGTCTCGAGCACGGGACGATTCAGCGTGGCCAGAGGCTTCATCGCCGCCCGCAGGACCAGGGGTGCCCCCGAGGTCACGCCCCCCTCGAGACCGCCAGCGTGGTCGCTGCGCCGCCCGAAGCCGCCCGCGTCGCGCAGGGTCGGGTCCACGAAGATGGCGTCGTGGGCCTGACTGCCGCGCTGGGCCGCCTGGGTCCAGCCGTCGCCGAGCTCGATGCCCTTGACGGCCGGGATGCTCATGAGGGCGCCGGCCAGGCGGCCGTCGAGCTTGCGGTCCCACTGCACGTAGCTGCCCAGTCCCACCGGGACGCCGAAGACCAGGACCTCGACGATGCCGCCCAGGGAGTCGCCCTCCTTGGCGGCAGCGCGGATCTCGGCGACCATCAGCTCGCTGACCGCCGCGTCCGCGCAGCGCACCTCGTTGGCGTCGATGGCGTCGAGGTCGTCGGGCCCGGGCCGGTAGCCCGACTCGAGGGCCACCGACCCGATGCGGACCACGTGGCTGAAGACGCGCACGCCGATGCGCGCGAGCAGCGCCTTGGCCAGTGACCCGGCCGCCACCCGGGCCGCCGTCTCGCGCGCGCTGGATCGCTCCAGAACGTCGCGCGCGTCGTCGAAGCCGTACTTCTGCATGCCGGCCAGGTCGGCGTGACCAGGCCGGGGTGCCGTGAGACGACGGCTGGGCTGACCCGAGGCGGCCGACATCTCCTGCTCCCACTTGGGCCACTCGGTATTGGCGATCTCGAGCGCCACGGGGGACCCCAGGGTGCGCCCGTGGCGCACGCCGCCCACGATGCGCAACTCGTCGCGCTCGAAGCGCATCCGCGGGCCCCTCCCGTAGCCCAGGCGGCGGCGAGCGAGCTCGTCGACGATCTCGTCGGCGCTGACGGGGAGACCGGCGGGCAGCCCCTCCACGATCACGCTCAGCGCCGGGCCGTGGCTCTCACCGGCCGTGAGGAAGCGGAGCATCGCCCGAGTCTAGGGCCGCGTCCGCGCCCCCGCGGGTGCCCTCGTCAGGACTCCTCGGCGTAGAAGGGGTTGGTCCCCGAGGCGTGGTCGGTGACGTCCACGACACCCGTCAGCTCGGGGATGGCCTCCACCAGAGCCTTCTCGATTCCCTGGGACAACGTCATCCGACTGAGCGAGCATCCCTGACAGCCACCACCCATGACGATGTAGGCCACCCGCTTGTCCTCGTCGAGAGCGACGAGGTCGGCCACGCCACCGTGCGAGGCGATCGACGGGTTGATCGTCTCGTCGAGCACGGCAATGGCGCGCTGGGCCAGCGGGCCCGCCACGCCCAGGCTCAAGATGTCGGCGGGCACGCCCGGGTACATCTCCCTGGGCGCCGGCGCGTTCGGGTTCACCAGCACCAGACCACCGCCGCCGTTGGCGGCGAACTCCAGGCGGCTGCCCCGCAGGCGCTCGATGCTCGGAGCCGGCACGACGATGCTGACCTCGCCGTCGCGCGTCACCGAGGCGCCCGCGGGCACGTCGGCCAGGTCCGAGAAGTAGAGGTCGTAGGTGTAGCCGCCCAGGCGGGTCCCGGTCACCTCGACCCACAGGGCCAACTCGTCGCTGCGCTCCTCATTGGCGAGGGCGTCGAGCACGACATTGCGCGCCTCGTCGGTGATGGTCAGGATCTCGGCGCTGTCCACGGTCGTCACCCCGCCAGTGTAGAGGAGGGCTCCGAGCGCTCGACCGACCGTACTAGGTTCGACCCGTGACCATGCCCCCCGCCGACACGCACGAGTGGGTGGCCTTCGAGGATGACCAAGAACAGCGGACCTGGATGCTCGACGTCACCTTCCTGGCCAGCGCCTGGACCTGCATCTTCGGCCAGGGCTGCCAAGGAGTCCTGACCGAGGCAGCCCCGGAGCTCGCCCAGGGATGCTGCAGCTACGGGGCGCACCTGACCGACGAGGCCGATCGCCAGCGCGTCGAGGAGGCCGCCACCAGGCTCACGCCCGCGCAGTGGCAGAACCACCGCCGCGCCCGGCGCGCCACGACCCGGGTCACCCGCTCGGGCGAGCTCATGACGCGGCTGGTCGGTGACGCCTGCATCTTCCTGAACCGGCCCGACTTCGCCCGCGGACCCGGTTGCGCCCTACACCTGCTGGCACTGGACGAGGGGCGCAGCTACGTGGGCGTCAAGCCCGACGTGTGCTGGCAGCTCCCCTTGCACCGGGAGGATCACGTCACCGACTCCGGGCACGTGGTGACGCACGTCGGCCCGTGGCTGCGCCGCCACTGGGGCGCCGGCGGCGACGACTTCCACTGGTGGTGCACCGAGTCTCCCGACGCCTACGTCGGCACGCGCCGCGTGGCCGACGCGATGGCCGACGAGCTCACGGCGATGGTGGGCCCTCGGGTCTACGCGCGACTCCTGACCTACCTGGAGGCTCGCCCCCAGCGGACCCCCGCGGCGCGACCCGTCGCCGTTCCCCGACGGCGCGTCCCCCGGAGCTGAGAGGCTCAGCTCTCGGCCGCCAAGGGGTCGTCTTCGACGACGTCGGTGCGAGGCAGGCGGCCGAGGATCTCGTCGTACCGATCCTCCTCGGCCAGGCACCACTCCGCATGAACGTCGTCGGGAGCCGCCCCGCACTCCGGGCACGCCGTCGCCTGAGGACCCGTGGATCGCTTGAGTTCGCGGGCTTCGACGAAGCGACGATGGCGACCCTTTTTCACGGCAACTCCTCACTGGTCGCGGGCCATACCTGGCGGCAACCCGGCGCTGGACCCGCACGCCATGGTCGATACTACCAACTGGTACCCCGCCAACGACCACATCGACCTAACATCTCGGCGTGGTGAGCGCCTTCAACCCCAACGACATGATCGCGCGTTTTCGCGAGAGGGCGGACGCCGTGCGCCGCCGGGGACTGCCCCCGGTGGAGGGGCCGGAGCGCCAGCGCTTCGTCGAGGCCGCCCAGCTCGACTTCCAGGACTTCGCCATGCTCGGCGACGCCGAGGCCCTCTTGGAAGACGGGATCCTCCACCTGAGGATCGACCTGCGTCCGCGCGCGTCCTAGCCCGACAGCGCGGCCACCGCCGCGCGCCCCTCGGCGAGCTGGGCCACCGCCCGCTGGAGTTCCACGACCGCGGCCCGGCGGCCCGCCGCGCCGGCCGCTCCGTAGCAGAGGTGCGCAGCCGCCCCGAGCGAGCCGTAGGCGCGTGACAGCAGGTGCGTGACCTGGTCGACCGGCGTGGGCAGCGACGCGTTGGCCGCCTCGGAGTCCACCAGCAGAACGGCGCACACCAGGTGCAGCAGCTTCGCGGTGGGGTCGGGTCCGCGCAGCACCCGGGCCACCGACACGGCGTCTCCGTGCAGCGTGGTGGCGGCCGAGCCGAACCCGCTCTCGACGGACCACGAGTGCAGGGCCTGGCCGGGTGTGCGCACGGTGCCGCACGCGGCAAGCACCACCGCGGCAGCCACGACGGCGGCCGCCCGCCGGATCATGCGACGACGATGAGGTGGAGCTGTCGCCGGCCCCGACGCACGACCACGTACCGACCGTGGAGCGTCTTGGCGAGGTCCACCGGCTCGTCGAGCACGGCCCGGACGTTGTTGATGTAGACCCCACCTTGCTCGAGGAATCGACGCGCTTCGGCCCGTGACGTCGCCAGGCCCGTCTCCACCAGGAGATCGACGGGCTCGACGCCCCCCCGCATCCTCTCGCGAGCGATGGTGCTGCTCGGGGCATCGGCCACCACCTCGAGCAGGAGCTTCTCGTCGAGGTCGGCGATCTCCTCGGAGAACAGTGCCCGCCCGGCCCGCTCCGCCTGCGTCGCGGCGTGCTCACCGTGCACCAGGGCGACGACGGCGTTGGCCAAGGCGCGCTGGCCCCGACGCTCGGCGGGACGCTCCCGCGTGTCCACGTCCAGCTGGGAGATCGTGTTGTGATCGAGGAAGGTGAAGAACCGCAGGAGGGTCGGCACGAGGGCGTCCTCGGAGTTCAAGAGGAACTGGTGCAGCGCGAAGGGCGAGGTCATCTCGGGGTCGAGCCAGACCCGCTCATTACCGCCCTCGGACTTGCCGTACTTGCGGCCATCGGAGCGCACCAGGAGCGGGGAGGTCAGCCCGTAGGCGCTGTGGCCAGTCACCTTGCGCACCAGCTCGGCGCCCATGGTGATGTTGCCCCACTGGTCCGAGCCCCCCAGCTGCACCGTGCAGTCGTAGCGCCGGTGCAGCTCCAGGAAGTCGTAGGCCTGCAGCAGCATGTAGGTGAACTCCGTGAACGACAGGCCGCTGTCGGGGCGGTCGAGGCGGCTGCGCACGGACTCCTTGGCCACCATCTGATTCACCGTGAAGTGCTTGCCGACCTGTCGCAGAAAGTCAGTGACCGAGATCGACGTGAGCCACGTGGCGTTGTCGGCCAGCACCGCCTGGGTGGCCCCCGCGGCCGGCGAGAAGTCGAGGAAGCGCTCCAACTGCGCGCGGATTCCCTCGAGGTTCGCCGCCAGTTCGTCCGCGTCGAGCAGGCGACGCTCGACGTCCTTGAAGCTGGGATCGCCGATGAGGCCGGTGCCTCCCCCGGCCAGCGCGACGGGACGGTTGCCGGCCTCCTGCAGCCGCCGCAGGTTGCACAGTTGCAACAGGCTTCCCAGGTGCAGCGACGACGCCGTCGGGTCGAACCCGATGTACGCGGTGCGCCCTCCGGCACCCAGGTAGTCCAGCAGCGCCGGATCGGTGCTCTGGTACACCAGACCTCGGAACTCCCAGTCCTGCCGCAGCGCCATGGCGGCCAGTCTACGAGCGCGACCCTGGGCTAGAGGAGTGCTGTCGTGGCCGGGAAGTGGATCTGGAGCCACAGGACGAAGCTCGACCACGCACCGGTCATCTCGGCCACGCCGATCGCGATGAGCACCACGCCGCCGAGGCGCCCGATCGTCCCGAGGTGGCGGCGCAGGCGCGCGGACGCCTTCGCCATCCAGTCGCTGGCCCACGCGGCGGCCACGAAGGGAACCCCGAGGCCCCAGCAGTAGACGAAGGCCAAGACGGAGCCGCGCAGCGCCGTGGCGCCCGACGACGAGGCCGCCAGGCCCAGGATCGCCGCCAGGGTCGGACCAATGCACGGGGTCCACCCCAGCGCGAAGGTGACGCCGAGGACGCCCGCCCCCGCCACTGTCGCTTGCGGCACGTGGTGGACGCGACGCTCGCGCTGGAGCCACGAGCCCGGCCACCACTGCGCAAAGAACAGGCCCATCAGGATAGTGATGGCGCCAAAGCCGATCTCGAGACCCCGCTGGTGCGTGCGCAGCGTCGAGCCCAGCCCCCCAAAGAGCGCCCCGAAGCTGACGAACACGATCGCGAAGCCGGCCACGAAGGCCAGGGAGCCTCGCAGGGCTCGCCCCCGACTGCGGGTCCCCGAGGTGCCGACCGCGCCCCCGAGGAACGCCACGTATCCCGGGAGCAGCGGCAGGACGCACGGCGACACGAAGGACAGCAGCCCGGCCGCGAAGGCCAGCGGAAAGGCGGCAACCAGTGAGCTGGGCAGTGCCGCGATCACGGGTCGACGCTAGCGGCCGCGGTGGCGGCCACCGCCGCGGCCGCGCGAGCGTACTCCTCGTGGCGCGCCACGTTGGTCGAGCGATCCGGCACATCGGCCACGATCACGCTGAGCCCCCCGCGCTCCAGGGCCGCGGCGATCGCTCGGTCCAGGTCGCCCGCCGTGGCCACGCGCCCGCTGTCAAGGCCCAGGGAGCGCGACACCGCGGCCACGTCCGTGGTCCGGGGTGTCGCGAAGAGGCGCTCGAAGGAGGCCGGCTCCACTGCCGTGGCCTGGGACAGGAACGAGAAGATGCCGCCTCCCCCGTTGTCGACCACCACCAGGGCGCAGCTTCCACCACGCGGCCCGAGTCCGTCGGCCAGTCCCGACAGATCGTGGCGCAACGTAATGTCCCCGACCAGGCCCACCGCCCGGCCCCCAGCCGCCACGCCGAGCACCGTGGACACCACCCCGTCGATGCCGTTGGCCCCCCGATTCGCGAAGGTGGGTGTGGTGCGCGCGGGGGCCCACCACTCCACATCACGCACCGGCATCGAGGAGCCTACGACCACGGCGGCGTCCGCTTGCCCCGCCGCTTGCACCACCGAGCGGGCCACGATCACCTCGTCGAGGGCCGTGTCGCCGCTTTGGCCGTCGAAGAGCCGCTCGATGCCGTCACTGGCGCCCTCCCACCACGAGGCGTAGGAAGCGTCAGCCACGAGCTGCGGAGCCGCCACATCGGGCCAACCGGGCAGTGACCGCTCGACGAGGCCGTCGGGATCGCTCACGGGACCCGCCCCGCGCCACGCGATGACCGGGACCCCCCAGGCAGCGATCCAGTGAGCGACGCTGCGCGAGGCCGGAGCGCCGCCCAGGCGCACCACGACGTCCGGCCGCGCCTGTCGCGCGAACTCGTCGTGGCGCAGCAGGGGGTCGGCGTGGGCCAGGGTGCCCACCGCGGTGGCGTCGCCGATCACCGCCCAGCCGAGTCCCCGCAGCGCGCTCACGGTACCGCCGGACACACCGCGGCCCACCACGGCGAGCACCCTCTGCCCGCGCAGCTCGACCGACGCCGATGCCACGGGGAGCTCGTCGTCGGTGCGCCAAGGGCGCCCCGCGAGACGGCCCGCGGGCAAGGGTGCGGGCGCACTGACCAGCGGCTCGACGAACGGCACATTGAGGTGCACGGGACCCGGCACCCCGTCGATGCCGCTGGCGGCCCGCCATAGGCGGGCCGCCAGCGGGCGCCACGTGGACTGGGCCTCGAGCCGGGGAACGCCCCCATCATCGAAGCGCCGTACCATCACGCCGTAGAGGTGGAGCTGGTCAATGGTCTGGGCCGCTCCCACGCCGTGCAGCTCGGGCGGGCGGTCGGCGGTGACGACCAGCAGCGGCACGCCAGCCAGGTCGGCCTCAGCGATCGCGGGGTGAAGCTCGGCGGCCGCGGTTCCGCTCGTGACGACCAGCGCCACCGGCCGCCTGGTGGCCAGGGCCCGGCCCAGGGCGAAGAACCCGGCGCCCCTCTCATCGATGCGGACCTCGACGTGCAGGCCAGCGCACGACGCGCTCGCCAGGGCCAGCGGGGTCGACCGGGAGCCCGGACCCAGGACGACATCCCGGAGACCCAGGCGCGACCATTCGTCAAACAGCGTGGCCGCGAAGCTCGCCTGCACCGCACTGGTGGTGGGTACGCTCGACTCCAATGTCACTCCTCCGGGTGCACCACGAGGGCCGCGGACCGACGCTGCTGTGGCTCCACGGGTTCACCCAGACCCATCGCAGCGCGTGGCGGTTCCGCTCCATTCTGGCAGACCAGGTCCACCTGATCACGCTGGACCTGCCCGGACATGGCGACTCCAGCGATCTCGACGGAGACCTTGAGAGCGTGGCCGACGCGGTGGCCTCGGCGCTGGACGCTCCCGCCGCCGTCGGGGGCTACTCCTTCGGCGGCCGGGTGGCTCTCCACCTCGTGCTGCGCCGACCGGACCTCGTGACGCGGCTGGTCGTCCTGGGGGCGACGCGCGGGATCGCGGACCCGATCGCGCGCGAGGAACGACGCCGAGACGACGACGCCCGAGCCCGCCGCATCGAGGCGATCGGCACCGAGAAGTTTCTCGACGAGTGGCTGTCCCAGCCCCTCTTGGCCACCATGCCCGCCGACCCCCGCGAGCGCGCCGCGCGCAGCGCGGATCCGCGTGGCCTGGCCCGGTCGCTGCGCCAGTGCGGGACCGGGACTCAGGAGTGGCTGGGCGAGCGCCTCGCCGAGGTCACCGTCCCCGTGCTGGCACTGGCGGGCGCGCTCGACCTCAAGTTCGCCACCGAGGCGCGAGCGATTGCCTCCGTGGCTCCTCAGGGCCGCGCCGAGGTCGTCGCCGGGGCCGGGCACGCGGCCCACCTGGAGCAACCCGAGCAGGCTGCCGACCTCGTCGCGCGCTTCCTCACGACAGGGAGAGGCGCAGCGCAATGACGGCGCAGGCACCCACGAGCAGCTGCCCGCGCGCCGACGCGGCGAGCAGCGGCAGCAGGGCGCGCCCCTCGCGCGACGAGGTCGCCAGGCGCCACGCGGGGACGAAGACGAGCACCGCGACCAGCGCCACCCACCACAGGTGCGCGCCGACCAGGCCCACGACCGCCGTCAGCACCCACGCCACGTAGAGCCATCCCCCGCCGCGCCTTCCCAGACGCGCCGCCAGCGTCAGCTTCCCCGCCGCACGGTCCGAGGCCGCGTCGCGCAGGTTGTTCGCCTCCAGGAGCGCACAGGCCATGGCGCCCGTGGTCAAACCCAGCCACCAGGCCGTGGCCGGAAGGCTGCGGTGCTGCACGTACGCGGTTCCCACCGTGGCCACGAACCCGAAGTAGATCAGCACGAACAGCTCGCCGAGGCCGAGGTAGCCGTAGGGGCGGGGTCCACCCGTGTAGAAGTAGCCCGCCAGGATCGCCGTGGCTCCCAAGGCCACCAGCCACCACGACGTTCGGGCCGACAGGACCAGGCCAGCCAGCGCGGCCAGGGCGAAGGACGCCGCGGCGGCCGCCCGCACCCGCGAGGGCGGGACCAGACCGGAGGCCGTGAGCCGGAAGGGACCCACGCGCTTCGCGTCGGTCCCCCGGACCCCGTCGGCGTAGTCGTTGGCGAAGTTGGTCGCGATCTGCAGCCCCAGGGCCACGATCCCCGCCAACACGCTGTTCAGCCACGCGACGTGCCCGACGGTCGCCGCCCCCACGACCACCGGGACCAGGGCGGCGGGCAACGTCCGCGGTCGAGCCGCACTCACCCACCGGCCCAGCGGGCCCGGCGTCTGGCTCACGGCCGGCGGGGGAACCGCTGGAAGTCCGGCGCGCGATGCTCGACGAAGGCGTTGCGTCCCTCCTGGCCCTCCTCGCTCATGTAGAAGAGCATCGTGGCGTCGCCGGCCAGCTGCTGCACGCCCGCCAGACCGTCGTCGGCCGCGTTCATCCCGGCCTTGATCATGCGCAGGGCGATCGGCGAGAGCGTCAGCATCTGGCGACACCAGGCGACGGTCTCGCGCTCGAGCTGGTCCAGGGGCACGACGGCGTTCACCAGCCCCCAGTCGAGGGCGGTCTCCGCGTCGTACTGGCGACACAGGAACCAGACCTCCTTGGCCCGCTTGAGGCCAATGGTGCGCACCAAAAGCGACGAGCCGTACCCGCCGTCGAAGGATCCCACGCGGGGTCCGGTCTGGCCGAAGCGGGCGTTGTCGGCCGCGATCGTCACGTCGCAGACCAGGTGCAAGATGTGGCCGCCACCAATGGCGTATCCGGCCACTGACGCCACCACCGGCTTGGGCAGGCGACGGATCTGCACCTGGAGATCGAGGACGTTGAGCCGTCCGATGCCCTGTCGGGCCACGTCGTCATCGCCCAGGTAGCCGTCGGCGCCCCGGATCTTCTGGTCGCCACCCGAGCAGAACGCGTCGGGACCGGCTCCCGTGAGGATGATCACCCCGACCTGGGTGTCGTCGCGAGCCCGCGCCATCGCATCGGCGAGCTCGAAGACGGTCTGGGGTCGGAAGGCGTTACGGCACTCCGGGCGGTTGATCGTCACGCGGGCGATGCCCTCGCCGACCTCGTAGATGATGTCGCCGTAGTCACCTCGCCGCTCCCACGCCGGCAGGGCCAGCGATCGGAACTGCTCTACCGGGTCCACGGGCGATCCCTGAATCACGGTCTCGGCCATGGCGACCACGCTACCGGCCGGACCCGCACGGCGCGCGTCCTACCATGGCCCCGTGCACCCCCTCGTGGCTCTCGATCTGCCCCTGGGACCCGAGCTCGAAACCGCCATCCGCGAGCTGGTGGACCACGGCACGGCCTTCTGCGTCCTCGACCAGCGCCTCGCCCCGCGGGCCCAGGAGCGACAGCTGGACGCGCTGGGGGCGACGCACGTCATGGACCGCGCCGGTCGCCACGTCCGCGCCAGCGGCCACGGGGTCGACGCCGACGTCGGTCTGGTGATGCTGACCTCAGGATCGAGCGGCGAGCCCAAGGCCGCCGAGCTCACCTGGGACGCTCTGGCGGCCAGCGCCCGCATCACGCAGGCCACGCTCCGCCAGCCGGGCCAGACACCCGTGTGGTTTCCCGTCCTGCCGGCCAGCCACATTGGCGGCCTGGCGGTGATCCTGCGCTCGGTACTCGACGAGGCCGACCTGTGGTGGGGAGACGCCACGGACTTCGCGGCGGCGCGCCGCGCCGGGGTGACGCACCTGTCAGTGGTGCGAACGCACCTCGCTCGCCACTCCGTCGCGGGCTTCACGGCTGTGCTGGTCGGCGGAGCCCGTCCACCGGCGGACCGCCCGCCCAACGTCATCGCCACGTGGGGCATGACCGAGACCGGATCCGGCGTCGTCTACGACGGCACGGCCCTGCCCGAGGTCGAGCTGGCCCTTGCCGGGGGCGAGCTCCTCGTGCGCAGCCCCACGCTCCTGCGCTCGTACCGCACGCAGCCCCGGCCCGTGGCCACGGGACCCGACGGCCGCGCCGACTGGTTCCCGACCGGAGACGCCGCCGAGCTGCGTGAGGGACGGCTGCACGTCCAGGGCCGCATCGGTTGGGTCATCGTGACCGGCGGGGAGAAGGTCTGGCCCGATGACCTGGAGGCCGTGCTCGCCACGGTGCGCGGCGTGCGCGACGTGGCGGTGACCGGGATCGAGGATCCCGAGTGGGGCCAACGCGTGCTGGTCCTCGTGGTTGGCGACGGGACCAATCTCGACGACGCCCTGCGCGCGGCGGCTGCCGAGCGCATTGGGCCCTGGGCCAAGCCCAAGGAGATTCGCTACGTGGCAGCGCTCCCCCGCAGCGCCACCGGCAAGATACGCCGGCACCTGCTCGCCACGCTGGGTTAGGCGACGCCGCCGCTCGGTCGGTCGCGGTCACCGCGCCGTCAACGGTGGTGTCGCCCCGGGGCCGCCGACCGCGCTCGGCGAGCACGTACGATGGACCGCGATGTCGCGCACCGTCCTGGTCACCGGATCCGGATCGTCACCCCAGCTGGTCGGGCGGCGCTCACCCGGGGCCTACGTCGGCCACGGGGCACAGTGCTGGGGGCCAGGAGCCAGCGTGTCGGAGCTGGAGCGCCAGCTGGCGGGGGCGTGCTAATGCCCCTGTGGAGCCGAGACCCGGCCGTCCGCGCGATCCGCCGCATGGTCGAACGAATGCCCCAGCGCTCGAGCGTGGACCTGACGCCCTCGTCGACGATGGCCGCACTGGTGCTGGGATCGACCAACGAGTCGACCACCGTCATGGACCTGGCCTCCCAGACCATCGTGCGCTGGCGCATCCCGTGGCCCGCGGGGGTCGAGACCGACCTGGTGGCCTTCGACGTCGTCGAGGGTCTCCTCGCCGCCGAGGTCGAGCGCAACGACCTGGCCATGCCCGAGGCCGTCACGCTGGAGGCCCTCCCCCGCCGTCTCGGCTCGTACCGCGGGCGCCGCATCCGCCCGTGGCTCGAGCAGGCGGCCACGCCGGCCGATGGCCCCCTCTTCGGCTTCCGCGGCCCGAGCGCGCCGTACTGGGAGTTTCGCGGCGAGCGCCCCAGCGTGGCCCTCATCGCCGCTGACCGCGGCCCCCAGCTGCTGCGGCGCTACGAGGACGGCTCGACCTGGGTGCGCTTC
The DNA here is from genome assembly GCA_049965035.1 of Acidimicrobiales bacterium. Taxonomy (GTDB): domain Bacteria; phylum Actinomycetota; class Acidimicrobiia; order Acidimicrobiales; family RAAP-2; genus RAAP-2. The sequence continues at coordinate 8,822 of JBMFWS010000024.1, read as the reverse complement.
GGCTGGCTGGGCGACGACGTGTGGCTGGTGTGCGAGGACACGCACGCCATTCGCACGATGGAGGCGACCCGGCGCCCGGCGCTGGCCGGCAAGGACCTCGCCACGTCGCTGGGCTTCCGCCCCGCCTACGTGCTCACGACCCTGACGACGCCCCACGACGGGCACGTCTACAAGAGCTGTACCGGCCTTCTCCCGCGCGGCTAGGACGTGGTGGGCAGCTTGCCCGCGGCGAGGGTCTCGGCCATGGCCCAGCCGAAGACGACCAGGCGCTGACCCTCCTCGGGCCGCACGTGCTCGAAGAGCGTCGCGGCGCCATCGGGGATCGAGCCCTTGGCACTGACGTAGTCGAGGCAGCCCACGGGGGCGGCCGGCGGCGAGAGCACGAAGGTGTGGTCGTCGATCCACTTCTCGGCCCCGAAGCGCTTGGCCAGGCGTCGGGCCCAGGCCCGGTCCTCCCCCGTCGGCCGGTAGCCCATGCGCGGAACGACGTCCTGGAGGCCGTGGAACGCCCGGAACCCGTCGGGTGACGCGAGGCGCGCGCCGAGCAGCACGTCCTCGTCGGGGAAGGCCAGCAGCGCTCGCCGGAACTGGTCGTGGAGGATCGCCCGTAGCGTCTGGTCCGCCTTGGCGTTGCGATCGATGAGCATCAGCCCCACCAGCAGGGATGGCGTGCCCCCGATCCGCTCGAGCGTCTCGAAGGAGTAGCCGCGCAGCCGCTCCCCCTCGCGGGCCTGGGTCACCAGGACCCACTCCTCGCGCTGCTTGGACAGGAAACCGATGTCAAAGTTCGGTTCGCGGTCCACGCAGAGATTCGCCATCTCCTCGAGCTCCGCATCGCTGAGCGCCGTCGTGTCCTTGGTCGTCACCGTCAATGCCATACCGAGCCATTTTACGAGACGCGGGAGCCTCCTTCGAACGCCGTCTACGCGCGAATCACGTTGCGGCCGAATTCACTGCGTAAATCCGGCACCACGCTGGAGATATCGACGTTGAATTCGGCGCCGAGCTTGAAGGCCTTACCCGTCTCGGCGGCCTCGACGATCACCGGGGAGCTCCCGGGGTAGCGCCGCAGGATGTCGCGCAGCACGCCGATGGAGTGCGCGTTGAGGTCCTGAGGGCGTAGGGCGAGGCGGAGCTGGTCCCCGCCAGGACCCACCGACAGCGGCTGCACGTCGAGGACGTTGAGCCGGTAGTCGTCGTCTCGGCTGTCGAAGCGACCCTTCACGAGGACCACGCGGTCCTTGTCGAGGTAGCCACTCACCTGCTCGAAGCGCCGCGCCGACACGATGAGCTCGGTCGAGCCGCTCAGATCCTCGAGCACCACGCGCGCGTACTGTTGGCCCGCACGCGTGGTGCGTACCTGCACCTCGGTGAGCAGGCCGCCCAGGGTGACCGCCCTTCCCGAGCCGGCGTACTCCTCGGCGCGCTCGCGCACCTCGGCCAGCGACCCGTCCGTCCGCGCCGCCAGGACGTCGGCCACCTTGTAGAGCGGGTGGTCCGAGATGAAGGTGCCCAGCATCTCACGCTCGAACTCCAGCTTGACCGCCGGCTCGAACTCGCTGGACGGGATGGGCAGCTGGGTGCCCTCCCAGTCACCGCGGCCCTCGTCACCGTCCAGGGCCGCGAACAGCGTCGTGATGCCGAGCGACAGATCCTTGCGGCGGCTCAGCGTCGCCTCGGTTATCTCGTCGATCACCAGGAGCAGTCCCTGGCGCGGGTACCCCAGCGAGTCGAATGCTCCCGCCTTGATCAGGGATTCCATGGTGCGCCGATTCAGCACCAGCGGGTCGACGCGCTGGACGAAGTCGTAGATCGACGTGAAGGGTCCGTGGGCCTCGCGCTCCACGACGATGCGCTCGACCTGGGACTCGCCGACGTTGCGCACGGCCGCCATCCCGAACACGATGCGGTTCGGATCCACCAAGGAGGGCGCGTAGTCGGCTCGCGACCCGTTCACGTCGGGCACGCCGACGGTGATCCCCATCTGGCGCGCCTCGTTGAGGTACACGGCCGCCTTGTCCTTGTCGTCGCGGAACGAGGTCAGCAGCGCCGCCATGTACTCGACCGGGTAGTTGGCCTTGAGCCACGCGTTCTGGTATCCGATCAGGGCATAGCCGTAAGCGTGGCTCTTGTTGAACGCGTAGTCGGCGAACGGCTCGATCTTGGCGAAGATCGCCTCGCCGAGCTCGTGACCATATCCCATGCGCTCGGCGCCGTCGACGAACTTGTCTCGCTGGGCCTGAATCATCTCGCGGATCTTCTTGGAGCAGGCCTTGCGCAGGTCGTCGGCCTCCGTCATCGAGAAGCCGGCGATGCGCGTCGCCACCCGCATGATGTCCTCTTGGTAGATCATCAGCCCGTACGTCTCGCCGAGGATCTCGGCCAGGTCCGGGTGGTCGTAGCGCACGTCCTGGCGCCGGTTCTTGCGATCGGCGTAGTCATTGTGGACGTTCTCACTCAGCGGTCCCGGCCGGTACAGCGCGTTCAGGGCTGCGATGTCGTCGAAGCTGGTGGGCGCCAGGCGGCGCATCAGCTGGCGCATCTTGTCGCCCTCGAGCTGGAAGATGCCGATCGAGTTGCCCTGCCGCAGCATCTCGAACACCTTCTCGTCGTCGAGGGGCACGTGGTCGATGTCGACGCTGATCCCGTGGCGGAGGCGAATGTTGTCCAGGGTCCGCTCGATGATCGCCAGGTTGCGCAGACCCAGGAAGTCCATCTTCAGCAGACCCAGCTTCTCGATGGCCGTCGCCTCGTACTGGGTGACGATCGGCGCGTCTTCGACCGAGCCCCCGGATCCGGACTTGCGCTGGATCGGCACGTACTCGATCACCGGCTCGCGCGTGATCACGACGGCGGCGGCGTGGATCCCGTCCTGGCGACGCTTGTCGACGAAGCCCTTGGCGACGTCGACGACGTGGCGCACCTCATCGTCGGACTCGTAGAGCGAGCGCAGGTCCGCCGCCTCGGCGTAGCGAGACTCGAAGCCGGCCGTGGGGGTGAGGCAGGCCTCGAGCGGCAGGTCCTGGCCCATCACCAGGGGTGGCATGGCCTTGGCGATCCGGTCGCCCAGCTGGGGCGGGTACCCCAGCACGCGCGCCGCATCACGCACGGCCGCACGAGCCTTGATCGTGGAGAAGGTGATGATCTGGGCGACGTGGTCGGCCCCGTAGCGCTCGGCCGCGTAGCGGATCATGTCGCCCCGGTAGCGCTCGTCGAAGTCCATGTCGATGTCGGGCATCTGGCGACGGCCCGGATTCAAGAAGCGCTCGAAGATCAGCCCGTAGCGAATCGGATCCAGCTCCACGATCCGCAGGCAGTAGGCCACGCAGCAGCCCGCAGCTGAACCTCGTCCTGGGCCCACACGAATTCCCCGGTCGCGAGCGTGACGGATCAGGTCCCACACGACGAGGAAGTAGTCGGCGAAGCCCATTGAGGTGATCACCGACAGCTCGTAGTCGAGGCGCTCGCGCACGTCGGGCGTGACCGCGCCGTAGCGCTCGACGGCCCCCTGCATCGTCAACTCGCGCAGGTACCACGTGGCCTGCTCGGCGTGGGTGTCACCGGGGACGCCATCGGGGACCGGGTACTGGGGCAGCGCATCGTTGTCGAAGTCGATCTGCACGTCGGCGCGATCCGCAATCAGCAACGTGTTGTCACAGGCCTCGGGAACCTCCGCGAAGAGCGCCCGCATCTCGACCGCGCTCTTCAGGTAGTGCTCAACACTGGCGAAGCGGAAGCGGTCCGGGTCGGCCACCCGCGAGCCGGTGCCGATGCACAAGAGCGCGTCGTGCATCTCGGCGTCGGTGGACCGCACGTAGTGCAGGTCGTTGGTGGCCACCAGCGGGGCATCGAGCTCGCGGGCGATGGTGATCAGCTGCGGATTCGTCCGGCGCTGCTCGGCCAGCCCGTGGTCCTGCAGCTCGATGAAGAAGTTCTCGCGCCCGAAGATGTCCTGCAGGCGGCCCGCCAGCGAGCGGGCTCGCTGGTAGTCGCCGTGCACCAGGGCCTGGAGCACCACGCCGCCCAGGCAGCCCGACGTGGCGACCAGCCCCCCGGCGTAGCGGCCGAGAAGCTCCCAGTCGAGGCGGGGCTTGTAGTAGTAGCCCTCCAGGAAGGCCAGCGAGGCCAGGTACCGCAAGTTCCGGTAGCCCTCGTTGGAGGTCGCCAGGAGCGTGAGGTGGTGGTACAGCTTCTGGCCGCCCTCAACGTCCCCGCCGGTGTCGTCCAGCCGGCCCCGACGGGCAGGGCGGTCGAAGCGCGATTCGGCGGCCATGTAGGCCTCCATGCCCAAGACGGGCGTCACCCCGAGGCGTCGCGCGGCTTGGTAGAACTCGATGACGCCGTACAGGTTGCCGTGGTCCGTGATGCCCACCGCCGTCTGGCCATCGGCCAGGGCCGCGCGCAAGAGGTCGTCAATGCGCGCGGCGCCGTCGAGCATCGAGTACTCGGTGTGGTTGTGCAAGTGGACGAAGCCGTCGCCCATGGCCGATCGGACCTCCTTCGCGGCCGGCGACGCCTACAGGTACGTGCCCGCCCGCGGGTCCGGGGCCCCCGGGTTCAGCGAGCGCTCGCGCATCTTCTCGAGCTGCGCGGCCGCCGCGGCCTGCTGGGCGAACAGCGAGGCCTGGATGCCGTGGAACAGCCCCTCCAGCCAGCCGACCAGCTGGGCTTGGGCCACGCGCAGCTCCGACTCGGAGGGCACCTCGGCCGAGAAGGGCGTAGCCATGCGCGACAGCTCCTGGCCCAGGTCGGGAGACAGCGCCCCGGACAGCTCGTGGATCGAGGTCTCGTAGATCTCGCGCAGTCGCGTGCGACCGGGCTCGTCCAGGGGCGCACTGCGGGCCTCGTCGAGCAGGGTCTTGACCATCGCACCGATCCGCATCACCTTGGCCGGCTGGCTGATGAAGTCCGCCCCCGGCTCGTCGTCGCTCTCGGGCTCGCCCGGCGGCAGCACGGCATCGGGGTCGATCGTCACGTTCTCGGGATTCGGGTTCTGTTCGCTCACCCCTGCAGTGTGCCAGATTCCCCAGGCTCACCGATCGACCCCCACCCGCACGGCCCTCGGTACACTGAGCGCGTGAGGGTGTCCACGCGGGGTGACTACGCCAGTCGGGCCCTTCTCAGCCTGGCGCTGCACGATGAGCTCGCCCGCCCGACCTCAGTCAAGGAGCTGGCCTCGCGCACCGGCTTGCCCCAGCCCTACCTGGAGCAGATCCTGCTGGCCCTCAAGGGGGCCAATCTGGTGCGTTCCAAGCGCGGAGCCGGTGGCGGCTACCTCCTGGCTCGCCCTCCCGACACCATGACCCTGGCCGAGATCGTCGGCGCCGTGGACGGACCGATCGTGGCCGGCGACTTCGGCGCCCCGCACGAGAACGGAGCCTGCGACCACGAGGGCCAGTGTGTCCTCCTGGGCGTCTGGGCGGCTGTCGGCGCCCACATGCGGGAACACTTGTCCGGCTATACCCTGGCTGACCTGGTCATCCAGGCTCGTGGTGGTCGGCCGGTGGCTCGACCCCATAGCGCCTGATTTCGCACACTCCTCACGTTTTTCTCACGCTCCTCTCACGTGGCGGGAATAACTTCGACTGTCACAGTGTTTAACCTTGTGCTAGGTTTTAGCCGTTTCGGTAGGAGAAATCCATCCAAGACCGCATGCGAGGAGTTCCGATGACAATGATCCGCCGGACCAGCGTAAACACGAATGACATGCTCGGGCTGTTGATGCGCGACTTGGATCGCTACCCGATGCCCAACTACGACGAGCAGGTCGAACTGGCCAAGCGCGTCGCCGCGGGCGACGAAGACGCCAAGAAGCAGATGGTCGCCGCCAACCTCCGCCTGGTGCTCCACTGGGCCCGCCGCTACCAGGACCGGGGCGTCGAGATGGTGGACCTGGTCCAGGAGGGCACCTTCGGCCTCCTGCGCGCGGTCGAGAAGTTCGACTGGGAGCGCGGCTTCAAGTTCTCGACCTACGCGACCTGGTGGATTCGCCAGGCCCTTCAGCGCGCCGTCCAGCAGCACGGACGCACGATCCGGATCCCCCTGGAGGTCGGCGAGCAGCTCCAGCGCCTGGAGGCCACGAGCGCCGAGCTCACCTCGCACCTGGGACGCCGCCCCACCGATGAGGAGTTGACCGAGGCGACCGGGATGTCCGCGGCCGAGCGCGACCATCTGCGCAGCCTCCCCGGGGTGACCGCCAGCCTCGACCAGCCGGCGTCCTCGGACTCGGCGACCACGCTGGGCGACCTGGTCGCCCCCAGTGACGAGGACTGGGTGGGCTCGATCGAGCAGGCCATGGTCGACGAGGAGCTGGTTGGGGCGCTCGACGAGCTCACGGAGCTCCAGCGTGACGTGGTGACGCGGCGCTTCGGCCTCGACGGCAGCCACCCGCTGTCCCTGCAGGCCACGGCGACCGCCCTCGACATCGGCGTGCGGCGGGTCCGGCGTGCCGAGGAGGAGGCGCTAGCCCTCCTGCGGCGGAACCGCGCGGTCATCGCGGCCCACGACGTAGCCTGACAGCCGCTGGGCCACGGCGGCCGGCAGCCAGTCGCTCAGGTCGGCAGGTAGCGGGGATGTGACCACGATGGCCTCGTCGGTCTCGGGGTCCGCGAAGCGCAGCCGCGCAGCGTGCAGGAATGGGCGAGCCGGGCCGCCCGGGCGCACGCGTCCGTAGCGGTCGTCACTGACGATCGGGTGGCCGATCGCCGCCAGATGCACGCGAATCTGGTGTGTGCGCCCGGTACGCAAGGTGAGCTCCAGGATCGTCGCATCGCGCTGCGCCACGCGCTCGACCACGACGTAGGCCGTGGCTGCTGGCCGACCCTCCGGCCGTACCGCCATCTTCAGCGGGCTGCGCGGTGAGCGCCCGATCGGGGCGTCGATGACGCCTCGCTCCTCCACGACCGCCCCGTCGACGGCCCCCAGGTAGGTGCGGTGGATGGCGCGGCGCGCCATCTGGTCGCGCAGAGACGCGAGCCCGACGCGCGTCCGGGCCACCAGCAGCAGTCCCGAGGTGCCCTTGTCCAGGCGGTGCACGATGCCGGGGCGCACGGCCCCGGCCCCGGTCTCGCGCAGATCCGCGATCTCCGGGTAGCGCGCCAAGAGCCCCGCGATCAGGGTGCCGCTCCGGTTCCCCGCCCCGGGATGCACGACGAGTCCCGCCGGCTTGTCCACCACGAGATAGTCGCGAGCCTCCCGGGCGATTCGTACCGCGACGGCGGGCTCGGCCCCGATCCCGGCGGGCTCGCGAGCCAGCCCCACGGCCTCCAGCACCTCACCGGCCCGCAGGGCCCGCGCCGCGCGCCGGCAGACCTCGCCGTCGACCAGCACGCGGCCCGTGGCGATCAGATCGGCGACCGCCGAGCGCGACAGACCGCTGAGCAGCGCGAGGGCTCGATCGCAGCGCTGGCCCTCCAGCGATGGAGGGATGACGGCCTCGAGACGGTCACCCGGCGCTCCGGTCACGACCGACCCACCAACTGGTGTCCCCGCAGGACCTCCACGATCAGTGCGGCAGCACCGAGCGTCACCGCGACGTCGGCCACGTTGAAGACGGGAAAGCTCCCCACCGCGATGAAGTCCGACACCCGCCCGCTGGGCGACGCCAAGCGGGCAAGCGTGTTGGCGATGCCCCCGCCGGTCAGCAGCCCGAAGCCCACCGCAGCCAGCGTCCCGCGCGCGTACCAGGCCGCACCGATGACCACCAGGGCCACGATCGCCTCCAGCACCGTCGTCAGCGACCAGTGCGCGCCTATCGAGAACGAGATGCCCGAGTTGGAGGTCAGCCGCAGCCACACGGGACCGGCCAGGTGTCGCGCCCCGTGGGCTAGCGCGCGCGTCGCCCAACGTGATCCGAGCGTGCTCACGAGCGCGGTCGCGACCGCGCTCGCCACGGTGATCAGCCGGATGCGCGTCAGCCGTTGGCGCGACACGTGACGCAGGTGAAGACCGGCACCTGGGCCTGCAGTCGCGCACGTCCGATGGGCTCGAAGCACGTGTCGCAACGCCCGTAGGAGCCGTCCGCGACCCGGCCCAGGGCCACGACGATCAAGTCATTCTTCAGCCGCTCTCCGTCGAGCTGCATCTTCAATTGGTCCCGGTCGAAGTCCGAGCCCGCGCTGGAGCCATCCTCCTCGTCGTACTCAGGACGTTCCCGGCCCTCCAGGAGATCGTCGACCGCGTTCTCGAGCAGCTCGATCTGCGATCGCGTCACCCGCTGAGCCTCAACCAGCAGGTCGTGCAGCTCTCCGAGGAAGGCTCGGTCTTCCGCGTAGGGCTTGGAGTGCATCTTGCGCTCGAGCTCGTCGCGCCGTCGCTGCTCCTCAAGCTCACGACGCTGCTGGCGCTTGAGCTCCTCCTGGTTGCGCCGCTCGAGCTCCCGCTCCTTGCGGAGTCGCTCGGCCTCGACCGCCCGACGCTTCGCGTCGGCGTCTCGCTGCCGCTTGGCTTCGGCGGCCGCCTTCTCCCGTTGCACCTTGGCCGCCGCGGCCGCCTTGGCCTTGGCCTTGGCCTTGGCCTCACGCTCCTTGGCGGCCGCCTTGGCCTTGGCCTCGCGCTCCCGCTGCGCCTTGGCCGCCGCGGCTGCCTTGGCCTTGACCTCGCGCGCCTTGGCCGCCGCCGCCGCCTTGGCCTGGGCCTCGCGTTCCCGCTGCGCCTTGGCCGCCGCGGCCGCCTTGGCCTTGGCCTCGCGCTCCCGCTGTGCCGTGGCCGCCGCGGCCGCCTTGGCCTTGGCCTGGGCCTCGCGCTCCTTGGCGATCGCCTTGGCTTGGGCCTCGCGCTCCCGCTGCGCCTTGGCCGCCGCGGCTGCCTTGGCCTTGACCTCG
>JBMFWS010000023.1:0-29065 GCA_049965035.1 Acidimicrobiales bacterium | reverse complement strand
GCGGCTCGGTGGAAAGCCTCGCTCACCTGAACGAGACTTTCCAGTCCCATTAGGCGGGGACGCTACGAGCTCCTCCGGACTCGCACGCGGTGCCGACCGCGCAGCACCGGAGGACTGCGCATCACGCAGCACCGGAGGTGAACGGGATCGGCCGGCGTCGAGTGATCACTCACCTCGAGAGGCACCGTCTCGTGTTCCGGCCCGAGACCCGCTGCGGCGTGATCCCGCTACGCCGTGCCGGAGCCGCGTTTCGGGTGCGACGACGACACGTCAGGAATCCATGACGACGCGATTGCGCCCCTCTTCCTTGGCCCGGTACAGCGACGCGTCGGCCCGAGCGAGCAGGTCGTCCAGTGGTTCGTGATCTCGTCGCAGAGCGATGCCGACGCTGGCCGTCACGCGGGGTAACTCGACGCGTCCGATGGCGATCCGCTCGCGAATGCGCTCACCCGTGGCGCGGGCGGACGACGCGTCGACGTTGGAGAGGAGAACGAGAAACTCCTCGCCGCCGAATCGAAAGGTGGGGTCGCTGGGTCGCACGCTCTCGATGAGATCACGGCCGATGCGCTGCAGGAGTTGGTCACCCGCGAGGTGTCCGAAGGTGTCGTTCACGCTCTTGAAAAGATCGATGTCGATCATCAGCGCGGCCATCCGGGGCTGGAAGCCTCGGTCGTCGAAGCTGGCCAGTTGGTGGTAGGTGTCCGCGAGGGAGAGCCGATTGCGTAGGCCGGTGAGCGGATCGTAGATCGCTCGCGAATGCCAGTTCGAGATCTCGATGTCCGCCGTGCGCCGCAACACCTCGCGTTCCAGACCGACGTCGACCAGCTCGATGATCTCATCGAGGACGGCCCGCGTGGCTTCACTCGGAATCCACCGCTCCCGGAATCCCCACACCATGGCACCATCGATCGCACCGGTGCTCGGCGACCGCGTCGGCAGCACGAGTCGGTGATCCGGGGGGACGTCGACACCGCGCAGGACGAGACGGACGTCGTCGGGAGGATCATCCGGGTGTCCGGCGAAGTCGTCGGACTGCTCGAAGCGAAAGAGGACCCCGTGGGACTCGGCCCAGATCTCGAAGTACGTCGCACCGAGCGTCTTGGTGGCCAGGCCCGAGAGATACGCCGCGACGGTCGAGAAGTTCTGCTCCTTCACCATCGTGTTGATCACGCTGCGAATCGCCCGATTGGCGGTGTAGAGGAACGCGAGGCGGGGGCTATCAGCCGTGAGAAGCAGTGTGCCGCACTCGAGATCCTCGAGCAGATCGAAGGCGCTGTCGATCAGATCCCCCGAGATCACGTGCCCGTGCTGTGGCGCGATGACGTGGGGCATTACCGTCTTGATCGCGAGGAGGGCGTTCGAGAGGATCTCGTGGCCGGAAATGGCGTACTCGTGAAAGCGCCGCATGGTGTCCAGGTCGTCGAGCGACGTGGCGAAGAGGGTCCGCTCGGCCTCGTAGCTTCCGAACAGATCAGAGCTGAAGACGGTTCGGGTTCTCTCGTCGACGCTGCAGAAGGCACCCGTCGCTCGCACGTAGGGCGTGGGCACGAAGCGGATTGTTCGGTCGGGGAGCTCGAGACGCAGGTGGATATCGTCGATGTTCACGAAGGGCAGTTCGATGCCGGCGCGACGCAGCGACGACTCGGTGCGCCAGTGCGTGATGATGGTGACGTCCGGGCTGAGCCCCTGGGCGAGCAGGAACCCGAGGCCCGCCACCTTGTCGACGTCGGGCTGCGAGCAGACGACCCAACGGATGTCGCGCAGCGATGTCACGGTGCGAATCTTTTGGGTGGTGTCCGCTACGCCAATCGAGGATCCGGGATCGATGAGGACGGACTCGTCCTCCTGCTCGATGAGGTAGACGTTGCTCTGCAGGGTGCCGTCCGGCATGGTGGAGCCCACCCACCAGACGCGATCGGCGATTTCGACTGCTTGGTCGCGATGGAGAACGTCCACTCTTCCCTTCTCCTGGTTCGCCGGTGCGGGCGAGTCGATCTTGGCACGTGACGCGCGCCCGGCGTGCGTAGTGATAGGGGGAAATTCCCTCATCGTCAGGACCGGCTGTGCCCGAGGCAGGGAAGGTGACAACAGCGGACCCGGTGTCATGGGATGACGCGCCACGGTCGCCCACAGGTCGGTGGAGCTGCCCTCCCCTCCTCACCAGCGCCGACGAGAGGTTCAGCCCTCCTGCGAAGGGTGTGGGTCGATCCGAACTGGTGAGGATGAGCACGCCGTCCCGGCCGGTCCTCGGGTGCTGGAAGCCGGGAGGTCAGGGGGAGACGGCATGCCGTCGCCAGGACTGCTGGCCCTGGCGCGGGGCCCCGACGCGCCGGGCGTTCGCGGGGAGGATGCCGAGCTCGTCGGCGACCGGGGGAGACCCGACTTCGTGTCCGGATCCAGCACCGGTGACGCTGCCCGCGCTGCGCGTCGATGACGGGGCTCGAGCTCGGGATGCCAGCGGCGCCGGTGAGCCCGTGACGCAAGACGCGCCAAGGTGTTCGTGGTCGCGAGCGGGACTCGGGCCAGCCGTCCAGGGCACGGGGTCGTCATGGCCAGCATCCCCGGCGGCCCCGCGCCGGTGCTCCGGACCCTCGATCGAGGGGAGGCCCGGGCTCCGCGCCGCCGGATCGACGCCCTCGTCCGACTCGCGAGGAGGCTCCAAGCCTTCCTCGGCTCTCGCCGCCACCGTCGAGCGCGGTCTCACCAACCGCTCGTCGAGTCACGCACCACCAGGGTCCGCCTCATCGCCCGTCACGCTTGCGGAGCCCACCGCGTGGCGGCGCAGCGCCGCCGTGAGGCTCACGTTGCGTGGTTAGCCGACCTCAAGCCCACGTGAGCGGCGCCAGAGCCCCCATTAGTGTCGGGACGTGACGTCCCGACCCACCCTGGTGTGTGTCCACGCCCACCCCGACGACGAGGCCCTGTTCACCGCGGGAGCATCGCTGCTGGCCGCCCGCCGGGGGATGATGACCGTGCTGGTTACCTGCACCGACGGGCGCTACGGCTTCGACCCGGCGGGTCGCGCCGGTGACGATCCGACCCACGACGCCGCCGCCACGGCCGAGCGACGCGCGGCCGAGCTGGACCGGGCCGCGCGTCAGGCCGGCTTCGCTCGCCGCGTCAGCCTGGGCTACGCCGACTCGGGGATGGCCCACTGGGCCAGCGCCACCGCGCCCACCGCCTTCGCGCGCGCCGACGTGGCCGCGGTCGGGGCGACGCTGGCTGCGCTCTTGGACGAAGTCGGCGCGACCGTGGTGCTCACGTACGACGAGCGGGGCTTCTACGACCACCCCGATCACATCGCGGCCAACGCGGTGACGCGTAGGGCCGTCGCCCGCTCAGCCAGCGTCGAGCGCCTCTACTATCGCGTCGTGCCCACGAGCGTCCTGACCCGCTTCGTGCCCGACGCGCGTGCTCTGGAGGTCTTCTTGCCCGCGTGGATCGTCGACGCCGGGATCGGCGTGGCCGACGAGCGGGTGACCACGGTGCTGGACACCACCGCCGTGCTCGACGAGCAGCGCGCCGCCATGATGTGCCACGCCAGCCAGATCGACGACGCCGAGCTGATCGGGCTCGACGCCGAGATGTTCACGCGGCTCTTTGGTACCGAGTACTACGAGCGGGCCTGGAGCCGGCATCCGGCTACGGGCGACGCCGGCGACCTGTTCGGGGGGCTGGGGTGGGCCTGACGCTGCTCGCGGTCCACGCGCACCCCGACGACGAGGTCCTGGCCACCGGCGGCGCCCTGCGGCTGCTCGCCGACCAGGGGGTGCGCACGGTGCTGGTCACCTGCACCGACGGCCGCTACGGCGATGCGCCCGGCGGGATCAAGCCGGGGGCGCCGGGCCACGACCCCGACGCCGTGGCCGCCCTGCGCGCCCGCGAGCTCGAGGCGTCCGCGGCGGCGCTGGGGATCGCGCGCGTGGTCCGGCTGGGCTACCGCGACTCGGGGATGATGGGCTGGGACCACAACGACGAGCCCGGCTCGTTCTGGTCGACGCGGGTCGACGAGGCCGCTGACCGCCTCGGCGCCATCCTGCGCGAGGAGGCGCCGCAGGTCGTCGTGACCTACAACGAGATCGGCTTCTACGGCCACCCCGACCACATCCAGACGCACCGGACCACCCGGGCGGCCCTGGCCGTGCTGGCGGCGCCCCCCACCCTCTACTACAACGCCCTACCGCTGTCGGCGGCGCGTCGCTGGCGCGAGTCGGCCGCCGCCGACCCCGACGCGGCCGCGGGCTCCGAGGAGGACGGCTTCGACCCGGTCGCCCTGGCCGTGCCCGACGAGGAGATCGCCGCCGCGATCGACGTGCGCGGGGTCCTGGGGGCCAAGCGGACCGCGATGGCGGCCCACGCCTCCCAGCTGGCCGACTCGCCGTGGCTGAACTTGGACGACCCCGCGTTCGCGGCGGCCCTGGGCTGGGAGTGGTTCGTGCGCGCCGACAACCCGTTGGGTCTCTCGGGCCCCTCGAGCGACCTCCTGACCGGCTATCGCTGACCGGTACGATGGCCGGGTGACCGACGCGCTGCTGGCGCTGCGGGAGGTCGCTAAGTCCTTTGGCGACACCGTGGCGCTCTCGCCCACGACGCTCGACATCGCCGAGGGCTCCTTCGTCGCCATCGTCGGGCCCTCCGGGTGCGGCAAGTCGACCCTGTTCAACGTGATTGCCGGCCTGCTGGCGCCCGACGCGGGCGCCGTGCTGCTGGCCGCACGCGACGTCACCGGCACGACCGGCCACGTCGGCTACATGCTCCAAAAGGACCTGCTGGTGCCCTGGCGCACGGTGGAGGACAACATCACGATGGCCAAGCGCCTCACCGGGCGCGTGACCGACGAGGACCGGGCCGAGGCTCGCCGCATGGCGCGCGCCTACGGCCTGGGCGAGTTCCTGCGCCACTACCCGTCGGCCCTGTCGGGCGGCATGCGCCAGCGCGTGGCCTTCATGCGCACGTTGATGACCCACCAGCGGCTGCTGCTACTCGACGAGCCCTTCGGGGCGCTCGACGCCCAGACGCGCCTCGAGATGCAGCAGTGGCTCCTCCAGGTGTGGCGCGACGCCGAGCGCACGGTGCTCTTCATCACCCACGACGTCGACGAGTCGATCTTCCTGGCCGATCGCGTCATCGTCATGTCCCCGCGTCCCGGCCGGGTGGTGGCCGACTTCACCAACCCGCTGGCGCGCCCGCGCACCCTCGAGATGCTCACCGAGCCGGACTTCATCGCCCTCAAGGGCCAGATCATGCACCTGCTCCACGGGGGCGCGGCGTGAGGACGGCGCGCCGGCGCCTGGGCCTGGTCGCGCGCAACGTCGGGATCCCGATCCTGTCGCTGGTCCTCGTCCTGGTGCTCTGGCAGCTCATCGTGGTCGGCTTCCACGTGGCCAGCTACGTGGCCCCCCGGCCGCGCGCGGCCATCGACGCGGTGACCCAGAACTGGTCGGTGCTGTGGCCCCTGGTGCTCGGGACGATCCGTGAGACGGTCTACGGCTTCGTGGTGGGCGCGGCCCTCGGATTCTTCCTCGGCGTGATCATGGCCAAGGTGTCCTTCCTCCAGGGCCTCGTCTATCCGGTGCTCGTCTTGTCCCAGGCCATCCCGATCATCGCCCTGGCCGCGCCCCTGGTGCTCATCCTCGGGTTCTCCACGGCGCCCAAGGTCGTGATCGTCGCCTGGATCGTCTTCTTCCCGGTCACCGTCAACGTCATCGACGGCCTCAGCCACGTGGACCGCGACCTGGTCAACCTGGCCAAGGTCTACGGCGCCTCGCGTTGGCGCACCTTCTGGCAGATCGAGATCCCGGCCACCTCGACGCCGCTGTTCTCGGGCCTCAAGATCGGCGCGACCTACGCGGTGACCGGGGCGATTATCGGTGAGCTGGCGGCCTCGGACGGCTCGTCCCTGGCCCTCTACCAGGAGCACGCCAACTCCAACTTGAATACCGCGGCCGTCTACGGCACGACCATGGTCATGACCGCGATCGGGATCAGCTGGTTCTTGCTCGTGGTGGGCGTGGAGGTGTTCGCGACGCCGTGGCGGCGCCGCACGGTGGCCCGGCGCTGGCCGTGGCGACGGGAACGCGACCTCGCCGATCGCTAGGATTCCGACCAGACTCGTGAAGGAGGGCGCGATGCGCAGGACCCGGTTCGCAGTGAGCGCGGCGGCGATCGCCGCGTTGATGACCACCTCGGCACTGACCGCGGTGGGATCGGCGGGGGCGACCGCGACCACGTCGGTCACCTTCGCCTACGACTTCCCCGGCCCGGACTTCGAGCTGGTCCCGGTGGTCGTGGCCCAGGACCGGGGCTACTTCGCGGCCCACGGCCTCCACGTCAACGTGGTGTTCCCGCCCGACACCTCGACCACGACGAAGATGCTGACGACGGGCGCGGCCAATATCGGCTTCCTCACCACGACCGACATGGGCGTGGCCGTCAACGCTGGGGCCCCCGTGGTGTCGGTGGCCAACTACTCGATGCGCAACAACTGGGCGCTGTTCGCCAAGCCCGGGACCAAGCTCACGCCGCAGAACCTGACCGCGGCGCTGCGGGGCAAGCGAATCTTCTCCTACGGCGACACCTGGACCGAGTCGATGCTGCCCTTCGTCCTGCGCCGCGCGCACCTGACGACCAGCCAGGTCAAGATCATCACGGACCCCACGGGCAACGACCTGACCGACCTGCTGGCCGGCAAGGTTGACATCTCGACCTCGACGACCAACTACGAGATCCCCGGGTTCGCGGGCTCCCACGTCAAGGGCAAGGAGGTGACCCTCCTCGGGACCCGGGTGGGCGCCCCCGACATCCCGATCTGGGTGTACGCGGTGACCCGCAGCTACGCGGCCGCGCACGGTGCGACGGTGCGGGCGTTCCTCGCCGCCATCAAGTCCGCGACCGTGTGGGCGGTGGCCCATCCGGCCGCCGCGGCGATCGACTTCGACCACGCCTACCCGACCTCGGGCTACACCGACGCCTACAACGCCCTGGGCTGGAAGCTGACGATCCCCTTCCTGCGCGACACGCACGGCCAGTACTTCGTGCAGTCGAACGCCCAGTGGCTGACGCTGGCCCGGGCCCTCAAGTCCATCAAGCTGATCTCGAAGGTGCCCGCGCCCACCAGCTACTACACGAACAAGTTCCTGCCCTAGCGCCATGACGGTCTCGGTCGGCGTGGTGGGCAGCGCCAACGTCGACCTCGTCGTGCGCGTCGCCACCCTGCCGCGGCGGGGCGAGACCGTGCTCGGCGGCGATGTCGAGCACGCCAGTGGCGGCAAGGGGGCCAACCAGGCCGTGGCTGCGGCTGCGGCCGGGGCCGACGTCGTGCTCTTCGCGCGCCTGGGCGATGACGAGTCGGGCCGCTGGCTGGCCGGCCAGCTCGCGGCCCGCGGCGTGACCCTCGGGGGGATCGGCCCGTCGGCGCTCCCGACCGGGGTGGCCCTCATCACGGTGGAGGAGGGCGGCGAGAACACCATCGTGGTCGCCCCGGGGGCCAACGCCGAGCTCGACCTGCGCGGGGTCGACCTGGGCGCCTTCGACGTGGTCGTCGCCCAGCTCGAGGTCGGGGACGACGCGCTGGTGCAGGCGGCCTCGGCGCGGCGCCTGGTGCTCAACGTCGCGCCGTCGCGCCGTGTGCCCCCCGAGGTCCTGGCGGCCGCGGCGGTGGTCGTGGCCAACGAGACCGAGGCCGAGGCCCTCGACCTGGCGGCGCTGCCCAGCGCCGTCGTCACCCACGGCGCCGCCGGCGCCGTGCACTACCGGCACGGACGCGAGGTGGCGCGGGCCCGCCCGCCGGCCGTCGACGTGGTCGACACGGTGGGGGCCGGCGACGTCTTCTGCGCCACCTACGCCGTGCGCCGGGCCGCCGGCGACGGCGACGCGGCCGCCCTGCGCTACGCGGTGACCGCCGGGGCGCTGGCCACCCGGGCCCGCGGGGCCCAGGGGGCCGTCCCCACGACCGAGGAGGTGCTCGCGTGGCTCGCACGCGCATCGTGATCGACACGGATCCCGGCGTCGACGACGCGGTGGCCATCCTGCTGGCCCTGGCCAGCGAGGAGCTCGACGTGCTGGCGCTGACCAGCGTGGCCGGCAACGTCGACGTCGACCAGACGACGCGCAACGCGCGCCGACTGATCGATCTGGCTGGTCGGCCCGACGTCCCCGTGTCCCGCGGCGCGGCCGGGCCGCTGGTGCACGCGGCGCGCTTCGAGGACGGCCACGTCCACGGCCACGACGGCCTGGGCGACCTGACCTGGGCCGACCCGACGACACCCGAGGCCGGCGAGCACGCCGTCGACCTGATCGCGCGCCGGGCCAGCGAGGCGCCCCTGACCATCGTGGCCATCGGCCCCCTGACCAACCTGGCCCTGCTGCGCGCGCGCTACCCGGGCATCGAGGCGGCCATCGAGCGCGTGGTCATCATGGGCGGGGCGTCCTTTGCCGGCAACGTCACCGCGGCCGCCGAGTTCAACGTCTGGTTCGATCCCGAGGCGGCCGCCAGCGTGCTGGCCGGTCCCTGGCCGATCACCCTACTGCCCCTGGACCTGACGCACCAGGCCACCCTCACCGACGTCGACCTGGCCTACTTCGCGGGGCTCGGCACCGAGGTGGGCACGCGGGTGGCCGGCATGCTCGAGCCCTACGCTGCCTACCACGAGCGCTGGCACGGGAACCGTGACGTCATCATGCACGACGCGACCGCCGTCTACGAGGTGCTGGTCCCCGGGGCCATCGCCTCGCGGGGTGCCCACCTGGCCGTCGAGACGGGTGGGACGCTCACGCGCGGGATGACCGTGATCGACCGGCGCCGCGCCCACGCGGACCGTCCCACGCGGGTGGGCGAGCACCTGGACCGCGCGCACTTCGTGGCCCTGGTGCGCGAGCGCCTGGCCCGCTACCCGCTTCGCTAGTAGCGGTAGGTGTCGGGCTTGTAGGGGCCCTCGACGGGCACGCCCAGGTAGTCGGCCTGGCGCTTGGTCAGGGTGGTCAGCCGGATGCCGAGCGCGTCCAGGTGCAGGCGCGCCACCTGCTCGTCGAGGTGCTTGGGCAGGGTGGACACGCCGAGCGGGTAGGTGCCGGTGTTGGCGTAGAGCTCGATCTGAGCCATCACCTGGTTGGTGAAGGAGTTGCTCATGACGAAGCTCGGGTGCCCGGTGGCGTTGCCCAGGTTGAGCAGGCGTCCCTCGGAGAGGACGATCACGGCGTGGCCGTCGGGGAAGACCCACTTGTCGACCTGCGGCTTGATGCGCTCGCGGCCAATGCCGGGCACCGCGGCCAGCCCGGCCATGTCGATCTCGTTGTCGAAGTGGCCGATGTTGCCCACGATCGCCTGGTGCTTCATGGCCGCCAGGTGCTCGACGGTGACCACGTCGCGGTTGCCGGTCGCCGTGATGACGATGTCGGCGATCCCCACGACGTCCTCGAGCGTGGTGACCTGGAAGCCGTCCATCGCCGCCTGGAGCGCGCAGATCGGGTCGATCTCGGTCACGATCACCCGGGCGCCCTGGCCGCGCAGGGACTCGGCGGACCCCTTGCCGACGTCGCCGTAGCCGCACACCACCGCCACCTTGCCGCCGATCAGCGTGTCGGTGGCGCGGTTGATCCCGTCGATGAGGCTGTGGCGGCACCCGTAGGTGTTGTCGAACTTGGACTTGGTCACCGAGTCGTTCACGTTGATGGCCGGGACCAGCAGGTCGCCGCGCTGGGCCATCTCGGCCAGGCGGTGCACGCCGGTCGTGGTCTCCTCGGAGATGCCGCGCAGCTCGGCGACCATCGGGGCGAAGACCGGGGCCGAGCCCGACAGCATCGCGCGCAGCCGCGCCAGGACGACGGCGTACTCCTCGGTGTCGGCGCTCTCGGGCGCGGGCACGGCGCCGGCACGCTCGAACTCGAAACCCTTGTGCACGAGCAGCGTCGCGTCGCCACCGTCGTCGAGGATCATCGTGGGTCCCGCGGCGTCGGGCCAGCGCAGGGCCTGCTCGGTGCACCACCAGTACTCCTCGAGGGTCTCGCCCTTCCAGGCGAAGACCGGCACTCCGGCCGGGGCCGCCGGCGTGCCGGCGGGCCCGACGACGACGGCGGCGGCCGCGTGGTCCTGGGTCGAGAAGATGTTGCAGCTGGCCCAGCGGACCCGCGCGCCCAGCGCCACCAGGGTCTCGATCAGCACGGCCGTCTGGATCGTCATGTGCAGCGAGCCGGTGACGCGCGCGCCGGCGAGCGGCTGGCTCGTCGCGTACTGCGCGCGCAGGGCCATCAGGCCCGGCATCTCGTGCTCGGCCAGGGTGATCTCGGCGCGGCCGAAGTCGGCCAGGGTCAGGTCGGCGACGCGGTAGTCAGTGGGGTCCAGGGTCACGGGGTCTCCTTGGTGGGTGGGGGGGCACACAGCCTCAACGTGGTGTCCATGCTAAAGCCGCCTCCTAGACCCCGACGCGGAATTCGACGACGTCGCCGTCGCGCATCAGGTAGTCGCGCCCCTCGATGCGGGCCCGGCCGGCGGCGCGAGCGGCGACCACCGAGCCCAGCTCGACCAGGTCGTCGTAGGAGACGACCTCGGCCTTGATGAAGTGGGTGGCGAAGTCCGAGTGGATGACCCCGGCGGCCTCGGGCGCCGTGGCGCCCTGGCGGATGGTCCAGGCGCGCGCCTCCTTGGGTCCCGCCGTGAGGAAGGTCTGGAGTCCCAGAGTGGCGAAGCCGACGCGGGCCAGCTGGGCCAGCCCGGGCTCGCGCTGACCGTAGGTGGCCAGCAGCTCGGCGGCGTCGGCCGCGTCGAGGTCGACCAGCTCGGCCTCCAGCTTGGCGCACAGCACCACCGCGGGTGCCGGAGCCACCGAGGCGATCAGCTCGCGGTGACGGGCGGCGTCCCCCACGGTGGCCTCGTCGACGTTGAAGACGTAGATGAAGGGCTTGGCGGTGAGCAGGTGCAGCTCGGCCAGGGCCGCCGGATCGAGGTCGGGGACCGCGGAGGCCCGCTGGCCCGCGTCGAGCACGTCGCGCACCCGCTGCACCGCGGCCAGGCGCGTACGCGCCTCACCGCCGCGCTTGGCCTCGCGCTCCAGGCGCGCCAGCACGCGGTCGACCGTCTGGAGGTCAGCCAGGATCAGCTCGGTCTCGATGGTGGCGACGTCGCCGGTGGGGTCGACCCGGCCGTCGACGTGGACAACGTCGTCGTCGACGAAGACGCGCACCACCTCGCAGATCGCGTCGGCCTCGCGGATGGCGGCCAGGAATTGGTTGCCCAGCCCCTCGCCCTCGGAGGCGCCCCGCACGATGCCGGCGATGTCGACGAAGGTCACGGTCGCCGGGACGACGCGCGCGGCGTGGACCAACTCAGCCAGGGTGCCCAGGCGGGCGTCGGGCACCGCCACCACGCCGACGTTGGGCTCGATGGTGGCGAAGGGATAGTTGGCCGCCAGCACCGCATTGCGCGTCAGCGCGTTGAAGAGCGTCGACTTGCCGACGTTGGGCAGTCCGACGATGCCGATGGAGAGGGCCATGGGCCCTCCAGGCTAGCGGGGCGGCCGCGCGCGCCTCGGGCTCGTTGCGGGGGCTGGCGCCTCGGCACGTTCTCGGAAAACTCCCAGCCAACTCCCATCTGGCGCGCAGCGCGGACTGGTAGACGGGGGACATGCGCACCGGTCGTCGTGGGTCCTCGGCGTGGTCCTGGGTCCTCACGAGCGCGGTGACGGCCGTGGCCGCCCTGGCCATCGTGGCCGCGACGCGTGGTCATGCGCCCGCTGCGCCCACGACGCGGCCGAGCGCGGCCGTGACCCCGACGACGTCGCCGGCGGTCGTCGGCTTGCACTCGACGGTCGTGATCCGCCCCGGGGGCGACGACGGCTCACCGGGCGGCGGTGACGGCTCGTACCCCACCGGCGGGGACGGCTAGCCTCCGGGCGCGCGCAGCACCGCCGCCAGGGGCGTGGTGGACTGGGGTGAGCCGCTGGTCCGGGCGCCGACGGCGAGGCAGACCTGGCTCGGGCACGCGACCGCCAGCAGCACCAGCGTGCGGTTATACCCGGTCGTGGTGGCCGCCCACGACGCTCCGCCTCAGCGGAGGGCGCCGCCGTAGCCCGCGGCCCAGCAGGCGTCCGCGGCCACGCACGCGACGGTCACCGGCCCCACGCCACTTTGGGCCCCGGGCTCCGCGGTGGCCCGCCAGGCCCCGGCGCGCAGCTGGAGCAGGGCCGTCGAACGCGCCTCCCCGCGCTGATCCAGCAGCCCGTGGTCGGCGTGCACCACAGGCTATTGGCCACGCCGGGCCCCGTGGGCGCGGAGCGCACCCACGTCGACCCGGCCAGTCGCTGGATGAAGAGTTGGCCGAGGTGCGGGTAGGCGCCGGTCGCCCCGGCGACCCAGCAGCTCCGGGCCGTGGCGCACGCAACGGCGTTGAACATCGTGTTCGGTGCGGTGGGGTCGGCGACCGCGCGCCACGTCTAACCATTCCAGTGCTCGAGCAGCCCGTGCATCGCCGGAGTGGCGCCGTCGGTGTAGCCCGCGGCCCAGCAGTCCCGGGTGCTGACGCACGTCAGGGACCGCAGGATGTCGCCGTTGGGCGTAGGGGGGCTCGCCGCGGGCACGACGCGCCAGGAGCGGCCGCGCAGCTGGGCGGCGTAGACCCGCGGGGCGTCACGCCCGACGGCCAGGCGGTCGCCCGGAGCGGGGCAGGCGATGGCGTACAGGGAGGCGCCCACGGTCGGGGGCGCGGGGAAGCTGACCCACGACGAGCCGGTTCACCGCTCGACCAGGGGTCGCAGGGTCCCCGGTCCCCGGTCCTGGTACCCGACGGCCAGGCACGTGCCGCCCGCGCAGGCGACGCCGCTCAGCCCACCCCAGGTGTCGGGCGACGCCGCGGCGACGACCCGTACGGTGCCACTGGTGCTCGGCGGGCGGCCCGCCCCGGGCGCCCCGGGGCCGGTGGGTCCCGTCGCCGTCGTGAACGTGAGGGGGCCCGAGGTCGCCGTGCCCGCGCCGTTGGTCGCGACGGCCCGCGCGTGATGGGTGGTCGCGGGCGTGAGCCCGCCGATCGTGATGCTGAGGGCCGTGGGCGCAGCCGCCACCGTTCCGGGGCTGGCCGGCGCAGTGACCTCACCGAGCGCGCTGGTGCGGCCGTACTGGACGACGACGTTGGTCGGCCGGCCATTGGGGTTCACCTGGAGGAAGACGACGGCGTCGGTCGGCTGGGGCGGACCGACGCTCACCGACACGATCGTGGGTGGTCCGGCCGCGTGGTGCGGAGCCCGCCGGGCTGGTCGTCGCCTCGGCGGCGGCCGCCGCCAGCACCGCCACGGCGCTCGCGCGCCAGAGCCCTCGTCCGTGCCTGCCCACCGACACCCCCTTCGGCCGCGGTCCTGAGGCGTCAGCGTACCGGGGCACCCGGCGTCGCGGGGGGCGCCAGCGACTCCGCGGCGACCTCGTCGACCAGCGCCCGGGCCAGGCGGGCCGCCTCGCGCACCGCGTCGGCGCGCGGCGAGACCCGGCGGGCCGCCATGGCCCCCCAGTAGCACAGCGCCAGGCGGTCCCCGAGCTCGGGCCTCCCACCGAGGTCGGCGACGAAGAAGGCTGCCAGGCGCTCGGCGAAGGCGGCGACGACTCGCCGGGCGGGCGCGTCGGGCGCCAGCTCGACGGCCGCGTTGAGGAAGGGACAGCCCACGAAGCCGGGCTGGGCGGCGCGGTCCACCAGGTCATCGAAGAAGGCGAGAGTCGCGTGTCCGGGATCGGCGTGCCCCAGGGCCGCGAGGCGCTCTTCTACGCGGGCCAGCGCCGCAGCCAGGTAGGCGGCCACCAGGTCGTCCTTGCCGGCGAAGTTGTTGTAGAGGCTGGCCTTGGCCACGCCCGCGCGCTCGATCACCCGGTCGATGCCCGTGGCGGCGATGCCCTCGTGGTAGAAGAGGTCGCTGGCCGCCTCGAGCAGGCGCTCGCGTGCGGAACGGCTCACCGGGCCAGGATACCAGACAGACCGGTATACTCAGCATCATTACGGAGAGGAGCCCCATGGAGACGACCCCCCTGCTCGTCATTGGCGCCAGCTGGTGCCCGGACTGCCGTCGGGCCAAGACCTTCCTCGGCGACCACCACGTCGACTACGAGTGGGTGGACCTGGACGAGCACCCCGAGCACCGCGCACGCGTCGAGGAGCTCAACGGCGGTGCCCGGGTAATCCCCACGATCATCTTCCCGGACGGGTCGCATCTGGCCGAGCCCTCGAACGACCAGCTGGCCGACAAGCTCGGGCTGGTGCGGGTCGCCCGCGAGCGCTCCTACGACGTGGTCGTGGTCGGCGGTGGCCCGGCGGGGCTGACGGCGGCCCTGTACCTGGCGCGCGAGGGCGCGACGACCCTGGTCGTGGAGCGCTCCGCCGTGGGGGGCCAGGTGGCGGTCACCGAGCGCCTCGACAACTACCCCGGCTTCCCCGACGGGATCGCCGGCCAGGACCTGGCCACCCGCATGCGCCAGCAGGCCGAGCGCGCCGGCGTCGAGATCCTCGAAGCCGTTGCGGTCTCGGCGGTCACCGCGCGCGACGACGGCGCCCTCGACGTCGTGACGCCGACGGCGACCTACCGCGCGCGGGCCGTCGTGGTGGCCACCGGCTCGACCTACCGGCGCACCGGCGCCGACGGCGAGGCCGACCTCATCGGCGCGGGCGTGCACTTCTGCGCGACCTGCGACGGGCCCTTCTATCGCGGCGCGCCCGAGGTGGTCGTGGTCGGGGGCGGCAACAGCGGCCTCGAGGAGGGGCTCTACCTGACCCAGTTCGCCGAGCACGTCACCGTCGTCGAGGCGGCCCCGGCCCTCACCGCGGGTCGTCTGGCCCAGGACCGGGTGGCCGCGCACCCGGCGATGGACGCGCTCACCGCGACAGCCGTGGCCGCCTTCGAGGGCGACGCCAGCGGCAAGCTGACGGCCGTCGTGCTCGAGGACCGGGAGACCGGGGCGCGCCGCCGGCATCCGGCCTCGGCCGCCTTCGTGTTCATCGGGCTCGACCCCAACACCGAGGTGCTGGGCGGCCAGGTCGCCCTCGACGACGCGGGCTTCGTCGTGAGCGACGACCGCCTGGCGACCGCGGTGCCCGGGGTCTTCGTGGCCGGCGACGTCCGCCACGGCTCGACCAAGCAGCTGGCGGCCGCGGCCGGTGAGGGCGCGACCGTCGCGCTGGCCGTGCGCCACTACCTCGAGCGCGGGGCGGCCGTGGCGGTCGCGGGGTCCTAGAGCGCCGCCAGCGCGTCGGCCAGGATCGTGCCCACCTGGTCGGACTCCAGGAGGAACCCGTCGTGGCCGGCCGGCGAGGTGATGATGCGCGCCGGGCCCGAGCGGGGGATGAGGCGGGCCAGCTCGTCTTGGAGCTCGCGCGGGTAGAGCCGGTCCGAGGCGATGCCGGCCACGGTGACGGGCACCCGCACCGACTTGAGCGCCGCGACCACGCCGCCGCGCCCGCGCCCCACGTCGTGGTGGTTCATGGCCTCGGAGAGCACGATGTAGCTGTTGGGGTCGAATCGCGCCACCAGCTTGTCGCCGGCGTGGCGGAGGTAGGACTCGATCGCGTAGCGCCCGCCGTCGAGGACCGCGCGGTCGTCTTGGGCCTCGCGCCCGAAGCGGTCCTCGAACTCGGTCCACGTGCGGTAGCTGAACTGGCCGATGCCGCGGGCGATGGCCAGGCCGGTCACGGGCGCGTCTCCGCCGTAGTAGTCGCCCCCGCGGAAGTGGGCGTCGGCCTCGATGGCGCGTACCTGCAGCGAGCACAGGGCGATCTGATCGGCGGTGCCGGCGGCTCCGGCCGCGAGCACCACGGCGCGCGCGAGCCGGTCGGGCAGGCTGACGGCCCACTCCAGGGCGCGCATCGCGCCCATCGACCCGCCCACGACGGCGGCGAAGCGCTCGATGCCCAGCCGGTCGGCCAGGCGGGCTTCGACCGCCACCTGGTCGCGGATCGTGACGACGGGGAAGCGCGAGCCGTAGGGGCGACCGGTGGGGTCCAGGCTCGAGGGGCCGGTGGTGCCCTGGCAGCCGCCCAGGACGTTCGGGCACACCAGGAAGAATCGATCGGTGTCGAGGGGCTGGCCCGGGCCCACCAGGGCGTCCCACCAGCCCGCCGACGGGTGCCCCGGCCCGGCCGGGCCGGCGAGGTGGGAGTCGCCGGTCAGGGCGTGCAGCACCAGCACCGCGTTGGTGCGATGCGCGTTGAGGCGGCCCCAGGTCTCGTAGGCCACCGTCACCTCGTCGAGGTGCCCACCGCCTTCCAGGTCGACCCCCCCGGGGGCGTCAAGCGGGGCCAGGATCCGCCCGCCCGGGTCATCTCCCGGGCGCCAGTAGGTGGCCGGGCTCACCGGCCCGTGGCGGCCGCGAACCCTCGAGCGAGGTCGGCCAGGAGGTCCTCCAGGGACTCGAGGCCCACCGACAGCCGGATCAGGTCGGGTGACACCCCCGAGCTGCGCTGCTCGTCGGGCGTCAGCTGGGAGTGCGTGGTCGATGCCGGATGAATCGCGAGGCTCCGCACGTCACCGACGTTAGCCAAGTGGCTGAACAGCGTGAGGCCCTCGATGAAGCGGCGTCCCGCCTCGGCGTCTCCGCGGATGCCGAAGGCGATGATGGCCCCCGCCCCCCGGGGCAGGTCGCGCTGCTGGCGCTCGTGCCAGGGGCTGGACGCCAGGCCGGCGTAGGCGACCCACGCGACGTCCGCGCGGGCCTCGAGCCAGGCGGCGATCGCCGACGCGTTGGCCACGTGGCGCTCCATGCGCAGGCTGAGGGTCTCGATGCCCTGGAGGATGAGGAAGGCGTTGAAGGGCGAGATGGCCGCTCCCATGTCCCGCAGGTACTGCAGGCGGGCCTTGAGCACGAAGCGCGCCGCGCGCAGCGGCTCGGGCAGCTCGGCCAGCACGAGCCCGTGGTAGCTGGGGTCGGGCTCCACGAAGGCCGGGAAGCGCCCGCTGGCCTCGTAGTCGAAGTGCCCGCCGTCCACGATGACGCCCCCGAGCGAGGTCCCGTGGCCTCCGAGGAACTTGGTGGCCGAGTGCACGACGATGTCGGCGCCCGCGTCCAGGGGACGCGCGAGGTAGGGCGTGGCCAGCGTGTTGTCCACGACGAGGGGGACGCCGGCCGCGTGGGCCACGTCCGCCACGGTGGCCACGTCGAGCACGTCACCCTTGGGATTGCCCAGCATCTCGGCGTAGCAGGCGCGGGTGCGCGGCGTGACCGCTCGCGCCCAGGCGGCCGGGTCGTCGGGCTCGGTGACGAACGTGACGTCGATGCCGAGCTTGGGCAGCGTGTGGCGCAGCAGGGAGTACGTGCCGCCGTAGAGGGAGCTCGAGGCGACGACGTGGCCGCCGCGCTCGGCCAAGGTCAGCAGGGTCACGGTCTCGGCGGCTTGGCCCGACGCCACGGCCAGCGCGGCCACCCCGTGCTCCAGGGCGGCGACGCGCTCCTCGAGCACGGCCTGGGTCGGGTTCATGATGCGGGTGTAGATGTTGCCGCTCTCGCGCAGGTCGAACAGCGCGGCGGCGTGCTCGGTGTCGCGGAACACGAAGCTGCTGGTCTGGTAGATGGGCACGGCGCGCGCTCCCGTCACCGGGTCGGGCACCGCGCCCGCGTGGATCTGCTGCGTCTCGAAGCCCCAGTCACTCACGCTCGCCTCCTTGGTCGCTCGTCGTGGTCGGACAATCTACATAAATCCGATTGAAGTAATCAATATTAGGTGGTGGGGCATCCCCTCCCTCGTCTAGTCGGCCAGGGACAGCCACGCGTCCTCGGCCTCGGCCAACTCGGCCAGGGCGGCGGCCAGCTCGTGGCCCAGGCGGGCGTGCTCGGCCGGGTCGAGGGTCGCAGCCAGCTGCGTGCTCAGGCGTTGGGTGCGACGCTCGAGGCTGGTCATGCGGCGCTCGGCGTCACGCAGCGCGCGCCCGCGCGATGGACCGGGGGGCGCGCTCGGGGGTGCCGCGGGCACCCAGGCGGTGATGTCGCCGGGCACCTCGCGCAGCGTCCCGTCTGGCGCGATTCCGTAGACCCGCTCGGCGGTGCGGCGCAGGAAGGACCGGTCGTGCGAGGCGACCACCAGGGTGCCGGCCCACTGGTCCAGGTAGTCCTCGAGCGCGCGAATCGTCTCGAGGTCCAGGTCATTGGTCGGCTCGTCGAGGAGCAGCACGTTGGGACGTCGCGCCAGGGCCACCAGCAGCTGGAGGCGCCGGCGCTCGCCGCCCGAGAGGCGGGCGACGGGCGAGCGGGCCAGGGCGCCGGTGAACCAGAACCGCTGGAGCAGGTCGCGATCGTGGGGTGAGCCCGGCAGGCCCGAGGCGCCGGCGACCACCTCCTCGACGGTCCGGCTGGCCGCGAGCTCGGTGCTGTGCTGGTGGAACAGGACCGGTCGCGTGGCCGCGCCGCGTCGCAGGACGCCCGCGCTGGGCTCGCGCTCGCCGGCCAGCAGCTCGAGGAGCGTCGTCTTGCCGGCGCCGTTGGCCCCGACGATGCCGAGGTGGTCGCCGGGCCCGATCTCGAGGGTGATCTCGGACAGGACCCGTCGTCCGACGACGTCGACGCTGACGCTGGCCAGGCTGAGGACGCGCCGTCCGAGTCGGGGGGTGGGACCGGCCTGCAGGTCGAGCGCGCCCGCCCGCGCCGGGTCCGGTGGCCCGGCCGCCAGCAGCTGGGTCGCCGCGGCGATCCGGGCACGCGGCTTGCGCGAGCGCGCGGGTGCCCCGCGGCGCAGCCAGGCCAGCTCGCGGCGCGCCGCGTTGCGGCGCGCCTGCTCGGTCTCGACGACCGACCGCGCGCGCTCGGCCAGGTCGGTGACGTAGGCGGCGTACCCGCCGCGGTGCTCGTGCAGGGCGCCGCGATCGACCTCGACCAGGCGCGTGGTGACCGCGTCCAGGAGCGTGCGGTCGTGGCTGACCAGGATCACCGCGGCGCGCGTGGCCCGCAGGCGGGCCTCGAGCCAGGTGACGGTCTCGAGGTCGAGGTGGTTGGTCGGCTCGTCGAGGATGAGCAGGTCGACCTCGCTGGCCAGCGGGCGGACCAGGGCCACGCGCTTGGCCAGTCCCCCCGACAGGGACGCGATCGGGCGCGACATGACCGGTGTCAGACCCAGGCGGTCCGCCAGGGCCACCGCGGCCACGTCGTCCCCGACGGCCTCGGCGACGCTCGACGAGATCTCGACGGCGGGGTCCTGGGGCAGATGGGCCAGGCGGAGATGGCGCCGCTGGCGCACGCTCCCCGCGCTCGGCGCCAGCTCCCCGGCGACGAGGGCCAGCAGGGCCGACTTGCCCGCGCCGTTGATCCCGACGACGCCGACGCGCTCGCCGGCCGAGATGGTCAGGCGGACCCGGTCGAGGATGAAGCCGTCGGGACCTGCCAGCACGACGTCCTCGAGGTCGACGAGGACGTCACTGGATCGGGCCACGGTCCTGCGGCGACTCGGGGCGCGCGAAGGTCGCGTCACGAGCGCCACGTCGTGTGGAGGTCGTAGGCATGGCCTTCACGGTAGTGGGCGGGCGCCGTCGCGGGCGCCGTCCCCGCCGCCGCGGGGCCGCGGGGACTTGCTAACCTGCGGGCAACTTCGACCAGGGGCGGCATCATGGGTGTGCGAGAGCGGTGGAGGCGGGCCGACCATCCGCGGGTGATGGCCCGAGCGCGTCGGGGAGCGGTGCTCGCGGTCGCGACGTTCCTGGCCGTGGGTCTGACACCCCTGAGCGCCTCGGCGGCGACGACGAACGTGTACAGCGGGACGGGCTACGACGTGTCGTACCCGAACTGCACCGACACGGTGCCCTCGGGCTCCAGTTTCGGCATCGTCGGGATGACCGGCGGGCGCCCCTTCTCGACCAACGGGTGCGCGGCCTCCGAGTGGGGTGCCGCGCCGACCGGGCCCTCGGCCTACTTCAACACCGGCTACGCCGGCGCCTACGCCAAGTCCATCACCAGCACCTGCTCGACGGAGGCTCCGGTGGCGGGCGTCTACGGCACCCTCACCAAGCACGCGCTGAGTCAGGCTGAGAACGCCTGGGCGATCGGCTGCAGCGAGGTCGACTGGGCTCGCTCAGTCCTCAGCGCCTTCACCACGACGGCGCCGGCGATGTGGTGGGCCGACATCGAGACGGGCAACAGCTGGTCGCTGACGACGAGCCTCAACCAGTTCACGATCGACGGGATCAGCTACGAGATGCAGCAGGGGACCTCGAGCCTGGGCGGCGTCTACTCCACGCGAGCCTCGTGGGCCAAGATCACTGGCAGCGCATCGTGGACGCCAATACCGGCGCCCAGCGCCAACTGGGTCGCTGGCGTGACATCGTGCCCGAGCTCGTCCCCCTTCGACGCCGGCAGTCCCACCTGGCTGGCCCAGACCAGCCAGACCGGTGGGGTCGACGTGGACACCGCCTGCTGAGGCGCATTGGCCCGCGCCGTCGCGCCGGGCTTCAGTGATCGCACTAGCGCGAGCCACGAGGCCGCGACCCCGAGGGCGCGGCGGGGAGGTTGCCATGAGCGACGGCGAGGGTCCAGTCGAGCGCTTCCTCCATCAAGACCCCGCTCCCCTCGCGAGCGACCCCGTGGCCCGTGCTCCTCGAGGTGCCCGAGCGCGCCGTCGACGCGGGTGGCTGACCCACTTCCTCTTCGACAAGCGGCCCAGCCCCTACAGCTCGATCGCCCCGCGCCGCGCCGACGGAACGCGGACCAAGCCCTTCTTCTTCAACGGCAGCGGTCGCGGACGCTGAGCCCCCGGGCGCGACGCCCCGGGATCAGCTGGCCCGCAGGGCCGCGACGTAGGGCCCGAGCCGGGCGATGCCCTCGCGCAGCTCCTCGCGCGAGACCGCGTAGGACAGCCGCACGTGGGTGTGCGCGGTCGCGGTGCCGAAGTCGCGTCCCGGCGTGAGCGCGACGTGGGCGCGCTCGAGCGCGCCCTCGCAGAACTGCCACGCGTCGTGTCCGGTGCTCGACACGTCGAAGTAGGCGTAGAAGGCCCCGTCGGGGGCGACCGTGACCGGCAGGCCGAGGCGCGCCAGGCCGTCGACGACGATGCGACGGCGCTCGACCAGATCCCGGCGGCGCTCCTCGCTGAGGGCCAGCGACGTCGGCGTGAAGCAGGCCAGGGCGGCCATCTGGGCGGGAGCCGAGGCGCACAGGAAGTAGTTCATCGCCAGGCGCTCCACTGGCTCGACCAGCGCGCTGGGCAGCACGCACCAGCCCAGGCGCCACCCAGTCATGCCGAAGTACTTCGAGAAGCTGTTGACGACGATGGCGTCGGGGTCGCTCGCCAGGATCGTGGGGACCGTGCCACCGTCGGGCTCCGGATCGGCGAGGTTCAGATAGATCTCGTCGACGATGCGCCAGGCACCGCGGGCGCGGGCCAGCGCGCAGATGGCCGTCAGCTCGGCGGACGCGATGCGCGTGCCCGTCGGGTTCGCCGGGCTGGCCATCATCACGGCGCTGGTGCGCTCGCTCCAGGCCTCGGCCACGGCGGACGCGCTGAGCTGGAGGCGGGTGGCGGGCGATGTGGGCACGTCGACGACGCGCCCCCCGAAGGACGCCACCAGCTGGCGGTTGCAGGGGTAGGCCGGGTCGGCGAGCAGGACCTCGTCGCCGGGCTCGGTCGTGGCCGCAATGACGAGGAGGAGGGCCGAGGAGGCCCCCGAGGTGATGGCGATGCGCGCGGGATCGACGTCCACGCCGTGGCGATCTCGGTAGAAGTCGGCGATCGCGTGGCGCAGCACGGGCAGGCCCAGGGCTGGCGTGTAGGGGAGGGGACGACCATCCATGACCTCGCGCATCGCCTCGCGCACCGCGGGCGGGGCGCCGTAGTCGGGCTCGCCGAGGCTGAGCTTGACCACGTGATGGCCCGCGGCCTCGAGCTCGACGGCGCGCTGCCCGAACGACATGGCGTAGAAGGGCTCCACGGTCTGAGCACGGTGGGCGATCTTCATAGGCCCTCCTCGGGTTCCGGGACGCGGCGTGACGAGCCACCGTCCCGGGTCGCACCCATCGTGGCACGTGGCTGAGGCGACCCGGAGCCGATCCCGCGCTCTCGGGGACGTCGGGCGGCTCGTCGATGGGCCGTTGGCTACCGTGGGACGGATCGAGGAGACGGGTGGTGGTGGACGTGGACCAGGGTCGGGCGGCCTACTTCGAGCGCGAGTCGCCTCGGCGCTTTCGCCCGACCCCGCACGTCGGGGGAGGCTGGAATCCCGACGAGCAGCACATCGCGCCGGCCATCGGCCTGCTCGCCCACCTGATCGAGCTCGACCGCGACCAGCGCCGCGGGGACGACCTGGCCATCTCCCGCCTGTCCTGCGACATCTTGGGCACTATTCCGCTGGAGGCCGTCGAGATCGAGATCGACGTGCTGCGGCCCGGACGCACCATCGAGCTGGTCGAGGCGCGTCTGGTCCACGACGGCCGCCGCGCCGCGCTGGCGCGGGCGTGGCTCGTTCAGCGCCACGACACGCGGGACTACGCGGGCACGCCGCTGGCGCGCATCGAGGCACCGGACCTCCTGCCGTCGCGGAACCCGGGCCGCCGGTGGCCCGGTGGCTTCGTGCGCTCCGTCGCGGAACCCGGGGCGCGGGTGACGAGCCCGGTCGTGCCACGTTCTGGATCCGCACCGACGTCGAGCTGGTCGCTGGTGAGGTCGCCAGTCCCACCGCCCGGATGCTCGGGTTCGTCGACATCGCCAACGGAGCCACTCCCCGGGTCTCGGCCGATCAGGTCTTCTTTCCCAATCTCGACCTCACCGCGCACATCTTTCGTGAGCCCCACGGCGAGTGGGTCGGGTTCGACACATCCGTGTCCTTTGGACCCGATGGTCTCGGGCTCACGCACAGCGTGCTGCACGACACCCTGGGACCCCTGGGGGCCGTCGAGCAGACGCTCACCGTGCGGTCCCGGTGAGCCGGGAGGGGTCCGGCGACTCATCCGCGGTGGGTGGCCCGGACCCCGAGGGCGAGGGACGTTCCCGACACGTTGCTCGCCACCCCGGTTTGGCGGAGCCTGACGCGCTGAGGGGTTAACGCCGTGGCGACGGCTCGTCTCGAGACGGCCCGGAGGCGAAGAACCATCTCAGCAACGACGCTTGCGCTGCGTGGGAGGGCGCCGTACGTTCGCATTACGACGCTCCAGATCTGTTTTGTCTGCCGGGCGTTGACATAGGGGGGGGAGACGATGACGCGTCCGTCGCAGGCAGGCGTGACGGGCTGGTCGCGGCCACCGGCACCCGTGCGGAGCCTGGGGTGGCTGCGGATGACCCTCTCGGCGACGCTGGTGGCCAGCATGGCGTCGATTGCGGCCGTGGGGGTCGCGCCGGGCGCCGGCGCTGTGACGAGCGCCCACCGGGCCGCGTCCCCGACTCGGAGCCTCTCGCCTCGCCCGTCCACCCCGACCCTCACGTCGCCGGCCTCGTCGGCTAGTGGCGCGGGAGGGATCTCGTCGATCGTGGGACAATCGGGCGCGCGGGGGGTGCGGCTGGTGACGGTGCCGTCACGTCCCGGTCGGCCCGGCACCGTCTCCCTGGTGGTCGGGCCCGGCAAGACCGAGATGCCCGTGACGATCTCGTCGCCGGCGAGTCACGTGGCTCGTCGGGCCCCGCGGCCGGCGCAGGGTCCCACGACGACGTCGGTGCGCGCGCTCGGGGGCGTCCACGGGGTCGTCGTCCCCCCGGGAGGGACCCTTCCCTACGGCGAGCCGATCGCGATCGTGGCCACGGTCACCGCGGCGTCGGGCCAGGCACGGGTCAACAGCGGGTCGGTGGCCTTCAGTGAGGATGGGGGACCGGTCTCCGCGGGGGCGTCGACGCCGGTCGTGTGTCAGCACGTGGCGGTCGCCGCGGGCGTGGCCACCTGCGTGCTGAGCGCTCTGGCGCCCAGCACCGCGCCCTACCTCTTCGGGGCCTCCTACCGGGCACCCCCGAACGGATCGCTGACCTCGAGTAGCGTGCCGACTGCCCACGACGCCCGGATCGCCGTGTCGCCGGCCCGCGCCACGATGAGCGTGCGCACGTACCCCGCTCCGCGCTCAGCGGGCGATCTGGTGCTCGCGGCCACAGTGAGGGACGCGACGCGCGGCTCGCGCATGCCGCCCGACGGCACCGTCGACTTCGCCGGCGGTGGCGTTCCGCTGACCTGCGCGCAGGGCACCCCCGACCTGGTCGAGTTGACGTCACGGTCGTCATCCGCCCTCTGTGAGATACCGATGCCGACCGGTCCCACCACCTACCGCGCGAGCTACGTTCCGGCCGGTGCCAGCTTCACCGCCCCGGCGCCGGCTTCGGTGACCGCGACGAACCCGGTGGCGTCCCCGGCGGCGCCACCCCCCTCCGGGCTCGCGCGCCGGCCCCGGAGCACCACGACCTGCTCGACCACGTTCTCCACCTTGTGGGGCGAGAGCGGGTCGCTCACCTTCTCCGCGCTCTCCAGTCTGGGGGGCAATCTGGCGAGCCTCTCGGTGACGACCGCGGAGCAGACGAGTCCGTGCTCGCCGACGGCGCAGATCCCCTTCACGTCGGGATCCTTCTCCCTCTTTGGCGCCAACATCACCGGGTCGGGACTCTCCGGGTACATCGCGGACGGGTCGCCCGAGCCGCAGCTGTGCTTCACGAGCGGCAGCCTCAGTGTCTACTCTTCGACTGCCAGCCTCAGCGGCGCGGCGGATCTGTGCTTCTCCATCTCCAGCGCGTCCACGTCTCCCCCGGGCGGCGTCGTCGACCAGCTCAGCAGCGCGACGTTCGCGGTCAGCGCGACGGTGTCCGTCGGATCTGACGTGAGCCTGACGATGTCCTCCATCGAGTTCGGCACGGGAGGCACTCCGCCGGCCACCTGCTCCCTGAGCGCCAGCAGTGACGTGTGGCTCTACGTGGACGGCTCGCTGACCCTGTCAATGAGCGGGTACACCGGGAGCGTGGCCGCCTCGGGCTGCTACGACATCACCGCGAAGAGCCTGGCGTTGGACGCGACGATACCGGGCCTGTCGTTCAGCGCGGACAGTGGGGACATCTCCCTGGGTGCTCCCACGGTGACGGTCACCGCGTCGGAGTCGGGTGGGGCGTGGAGCTACACGGCCACCGTCTCGGCGACGCTGACGGCGACCATTCCCGGGAGTGCGCAGCCCCTCACCGTGACGGCGACCCTGACGGCCCTGAACGGTGGGTTCGTCGTGGGCGTCGAAACCGATCTGTCCTCCTGGCTCGGTTCGGACGCGGCGAGCGCGTGGGTCGGCTACGCCACCACGGCGGTGGCGAGCTTCGATACCGGGGTCACGGGCGTCGGGACGATCTCTCTCAGCCAGGGCCTGAACTTCGCCTTCGTGCTCTCCCTCTCGTCAGCCCTCCAGACCGCGCTCTCGGCCGTGGGTCTCCCCGGGATAACGACGGTCGTGGCCTCGGGATCGATCTCGTCGAGCACGCTGACGATCAACGTCACCGTCAGCACCACCGGAGGCACCCTGTTCAGCTCGGGCGGCACGTCCCTGGTGCTGGACTCCCTCACCCTCGAGCTGACGCTGTCGGCGACGACGGACACCGTGTCCCTCTCCCTCAACGCCACCTTGAACACGCCGTCTGATGGCCAGCCGGGAGACGGGACCGGCAGCGTGGCGCTGTCCGGGACGCTGAGCGCGGGAATCACCGATGGCGTGGCGGGCGCGTCACTCAGCCTCTCGGTCAATCCCTCCTGCAATGGCTCCGGCTGGACGAACGCCTTTGGCATCAGCGGGCTCGACGTGCAGTGCGCGACGCTCGCCGGGGGAGTATCCGAGGGTGGCATCAACGTGGCACTGTCGGGGACGATCCTGTCCCTGCCCTCTACCCTGCAAAGTATCATCGGCCTCCAGTCAGGCGCCGTCATCTCCTTCGCCTTCGAGCTGGACCCCTTCGTGCTGAGCTTCTCCATCACGGGGAGCTGTCCCACGTGCGTTGCCCTCGAACCGCTGACCATTGCCGGTTCCGGGGCCGCGCAGCTCATCCAGGTGGACTCCGCCTCGATCTACATTGCGCCCGCGGGGGGCACCATTGGGACGACCACGTATCCGGCCGGGTACAGCCTCGCCTTCCGCGTGGTCCTGGGCAGCCCGCTCAACGTCACCGTCGACGTCGCCGCCAGCATCTCCATCAGTCCGCCGAGTTTCTCGTTCACCGGCACCATCTCCGAGATCGACCTCGGTGGCGTGCTAGCCGTCGGCCCGGTGACCATCGATCTGAGCGCCAGCCAGTCGGGCTTCACCTTCGCGTTCTCCGCCAGCCTCTCGCTGAGCGGGTCGTGGAGCGATTCGCTCACCCGGGTGAGCGGATCGCTCAGCGCCACGCTCAGCGCCAACGTGTCTGTTTCCACGAGCGGGACGTTCCAGGTGGGCTTCTCGTTCTCCGGATCCGTCCAGGGCACGCTCCAGGAGTGGGTGGGCACCACGTGTCCGTGGTACGAGGGTGGCCTTCCCGTGTGTGATCCCTGGTACTGGGACACCCTGGTCCAAGCCAGTATCTCGGTGGGCGGGGCCTTCTCGTTGAGCAACAGTGGCCTCACGGTGTCCGTGAGCCTGAATGGCACGAAGTACTCGGTGACGCTGCCCTTCAGCAGCGCCCCCACGCCTCCGGGGGCGCCCACGCCTCCCACTCCCTCGGTCCAGCTCACGGATTCGGCGAGCACCTCGAGCTGGGCACAGCAGGTCACGTTCACGGCAACGGTGAGCGCGACCAACTTCGACGGCAATGGCACTGTCGCCTTCACGAACAATGGTGCGGACATCGTGGGGTGTGGGAGCCAGTCGCTCTCGGGCTCGAGTGGCAGTTACAGCGCGACGTGCACGGTCTCCCAGCCAGGCACGACTGCCCACCTGCCGGTGGGGACGAACTCGATCCAAGCCCTCTATAGCGGAGACTCCAGCTTTGGATCGGCCACCTCCACCGCGGTCACCGAGACGGTGAGCGCCGCCACTCCCACCGTCACGCTCAGCCTCTCAAGCAGTTCGGTCACCTACGGCCAGTCGGTCACCTTCACCGCCGACGTGAGCCCGACCGACGGCGGGGGCACCGTGGACTTCACGGACAACGGGACGAATATCGCGGGATGCGCCGCGGCGGCGCTCTCGCAACCCAGCGGTCTGGGATTTTCCACCTACACCGCCGCGGCGACCTGCACCGTGTCGGACTTCTCGGAGGGTAACTATGCGATCGGGGCTTTCTACAGCGGGGATACCGGAGCAGCCGGTGGAAGTGTGAACGCCAGCAGCTCCCCCACGACATCCCTGACCATCACACCCGCCCCGCTCACGGTCACCTCGAACAACGCGTCGATGACCTACGGCGGCCCCTACCCGACACTCTCGGCCAGCTACGTCGGCCTGGTCAACGGCGACACCCCGGCGACGGAGGGTCCCCTCACCACCTGTACGTCAACGCCGGCGACGTCGGACGCGGGCACCTACCCGATCACGTGCCGTGACAGCGATCCCAACTACCGCGTCACCTACGACCAGACGGGGACCCTGACCATCACACCCGCCCCGCTCACGGTCACCTCGAACAACGCGTCGATGACCTACGGCGGCCCCTACCCGACACTCTCGGCCAGCTACGTCGGCCTGGTCAACGGCGACACCCCGGCGACGGAGGGTCCCCTCACCACCTGTACGTCAACGCCGGCGACGTCGGACGCGGGCACCTACCCGATCACGTGCCGTGACAGCGATCCCAACTACCGCGTCACCTACGACCAGACGGGGACCCTGACCATCACACCCGCCCGGACGTCAACGTCGCTCGCATCCTCGCTGGATCCCGCCAGCATCACCCAGTCGGTCATCTACACCGCCACCGTGTCACCGACGGCACCAGGGGTTCGCGCCCCGACCGGCATGGTCGAGTTCCTGGACACTGGGACGCCGATAGGTGCCTGCAATGGCGCGAAGGGGGAGTCGCTCAGCGCCCAGTCTCCGGACGTGGCCACCTGCACGATCGCCTATGGCGCCACCGGGAATCACTCCATCACGGTGCAGTACCTGGGTACTCCGAGCGCTCATGGTGGTTACGACTTCGTACCGTCCAACGCGGGACCGCTCGGCGAAACGGTCGATCGGTGCGACGGCTCCACGGAGAACTGCAACCTCAAGGGAGCCGACCTGCAGAACGCCGATCTGCGAGGTGAGGACCTGCAGGGCTCGAACCTGAAGGACGCCACCCTGGCCGGAGCCAACCTGAGTGGTGACAACCTGTCAGAGGTCAACCTGCAGGGAGCGAATGCCCAGGGGGGCGATTTCCGGGGAGCCAACCTGCAGGGGGACAACCTCTTGAATGGCGATTTCCGCTACGCCAACTTCCGGGGAGCCAACCTCACCGGTGCCAACCTGCACGGCACCAATCTGCAGGGGGCCACCTGGTCGAACACGACTTGCCCCGACGGCACGAACAGCAGCAATGACGGCGGAACGTGCGTGAACAATCTGACGTAGCCCTGCTGGTGTCGACGGAGGTGGCAGTTCGACGGTCCTGTGTGCACTGAAGCATCGGCTCTCGGCGGCTGGGCTCGATTCGGAGTCGTCCGGATTCGTGGGGCACTGGTGGCTGAGTGAGTGCGCCAGTCTCGCCGCGGTGCGGGCCCCGGCGGAAGTGCCGGGTCCAAGATCGGCCTGGTGACGTCCACGGGTAGGGGAGATCTCGACGCAGTCGAAGGTGATCGTGCGCAACGGACCGCGGGCGAGTTCCTTCGTGGGCCCGTGCACGACCTCGACCTCGCTCATCGACGTTCCCTAAAGCGAGGTCTTGGGCACCATGGTCGCACGAGCGGGTCCCTCTCCCGAACGCGATGCTTGCTCGCGACAGCCGCCGATCGGCTGAACGAGAACGGCACCGCGAACGTGCTCGGCCTCGTGTGGCAGCGATCGCTACGAACACGTCGAGATGGCTTGATCGGCTGGACAAGCCATCTGTGGGCTCCGCACTGCCCTGACGACGACCTCGCCGGTCGGTTCATCGACGAGCCGATCCGCACATTGACGGTACGGTCGGGCCAATTAAAGACATTTCGGTAATACCCTGATAACACTGGTAGACATGGGAAACTGTTCTTTGGGGGTATCCATCTCGAAGGAGTAGAAGGCCTATTCTGAGGTAGCCTCTCTG
>JBMFWS010000022.1:0-29134 GCA_049965035.1 Acidimicrobiales bacterium | reverse complement strand
CGCGAGACCCGCCCACTTGACATATAGGGGCATCACCACTCGACGGGACGTGACCTGGCGGGCAGAACCCTTGCGCGGGCTTGGCCCAAACGATACAGTGGATGTCATGACACAGCCTATTTTGGTCACCAACCAGCAGCGGGGACGATTGTCTCTCGGGGCCCTCGCCACGGCAGATCAGTACATCGCCCACGGCGAGCCAGGCGGCGTCATCGTGCTGGAGCCCGCCACAGTAATCACGGAGACGGAGAAGAAGCTTCTTCAAGATGCAGGTCTTATGGCTGCGATCGAACAGAGCCGCCAGCACCCGGAGACGCTGAAGCGCCGGGACCGATCTGGCTCTCCCCGCAGCTGAGTCGCACCGCTCTTCGTGGCGATTCTTTACTTCTCCGACCAGGCCAACGACCTCCTGGATGAACTAGAGGAGACCCCCAGCCGACACGACCTCCTCGGGCGCATCAACACCGCTCTCGACATGCTCGAGGCCGATCCGCTGGATGCCCGATGCCGGCGGCGGTGGTTTCAGAACATCGGCTGCTGGGGCATCACGGTCTTTCACCACGAGGGAGACTGGCTGATCCTGTGGGAAGAGAGAGATGAGGCGTGCGCGGAGGTTGATGTCCGTGCGATCACCCGTGACCCCTGAGCTGTCGCGGTTTGGCCGGTAGCTGGCCACTGCGAAATCGTCCGGGCGGGTCCGCGCCCAACCGCGTGCGTCTTCGTCCAAACGTTTGTCCGAACGGTTGAGGGACCTTTATCCGAATCCCTCCGGGTGGGGCTAGTAAGAATCGAACTTACGACCTCGTCATTATCAGTGACGCGCTCTAACCGACTGAGCTATAGCCCCGGGGCATCACAATCTACACCAGGCGGTTGGCCCAGCCACCGGCCACATGCCGAGGACCGGGATCGGTCGGCGGAACACCGGTACCCGGACCGTTGGGCCCGGCCACCACCCGACTGCCACCCTCGAGCGCGCGTTCGAGCGCTCGGTGCTGCCGGACGGCAGTGCGCAGCGACGGTCGCCCGGATGTGCTAGGACTGACTAACGATTCACATCTCAGTATTGAGACGCTGGTCGTACTAACTAGGGAGGGAGCATGAGAGTGCTTGGAAAAAAGAGGCGTGCGAGGTCGTATCTCACCGCCCTGACGGTTGCCGCGTTGGCCGCCACCGCGGGGACCGCCGCGACGGTGTCGGCGGGCGCGAGCTCCGGTGGCACGGTGACCGTCGGGGAGTCGACGACGCTCAGCGGCTCGATCGCCGAGCTCGGCCAGACGGGCCTGCAGGGCGTGCAGTTCGCCATCAATGCGATCAACGCCCACGGAGGACTGCTGGGCAAGCACATCAACGTGGTCAGCGCCGACGACGCCGCGACGCCGGCGACGGGAGCATCGAACGCGCGCAACTTCATCTTGAACGATCACGCCGTGGCGATGTTCGGTCCCATCGTGAGCTCGGTTGCATCCGCGGAGGAGCCGGTCGTCACCCAGTACAAGGTGCCGATCTTCTTTTACATCTCGAATGACGTCGCCTTGCTCACCAAGGACTACACGCCCTACGCGTTCCAGGTCGTGCCCAACACGGTCATGGAGCCCCGCGCGGCCGCAGACTACCTGGCACACATGGTCGGCAAGAAGAAGATCACGATCGGGACCTTCGCGCCGAACTACAGCTTCGGCACGAGCACGGTGGCCGGTTTCATCCAGGCCCTCAAGGACCTGCACGTGAACTACAAGCTGGTGAACCAGCAGTTCCCGCCGCTCGAGGCGACCAACATCGCCCCGTACCTGTCAGCCCTGGTCGCCGCGCACCCCGAGTACGTGTTCAACGCGCAGTTCGGTGGTGACCTGGTGACGTTCTCGAAGCAGGCCGCCCAGTACGGCTTCTTCAAGCACACCAAGGTGATCGCGATGTACTCGCGCTACCCGCTGCAGTCCCTCGGTTCGGGCGCACCGGCCGGCGCGATCGGCTTCGACCGCGCGCCGTTCTGGGCGCTCGGCAAGACGGGCATGAACGGTACCGGCATGGCGGCGTTCATCAACTCGTTCAAGGCCAAGTACCACCAGTACCCGTCGGCGTGGGCCATCATGGGCTACACCGCTGTCCAGACCTGGGCCTACGGTGTCAAGAAGGCCGGCACCTTCGACGGCACCAAGGTCTCCGCGGCACTGTCGGGCGCCAACGTTCCCACCATTCGCGGAACGCTGAACCTGCGAGCCTGTGACCACCAGGCCAATGTCCCCGAGTACGTGGGCACGGTGTCGGCCAAGCCGAGCGCCGCGTACCACCTGCGCCTGTGGGACAGCGTGTTCGTGGCCCAGGCCAAGGACATCATGCTGACCTGTGCCCAGAGCAAGGCGCTGCGCGGCTAGCTGCGCCGCCGCGCTCGGGGGAGACTCCGGGAACGGCCCCCCGGCGCCACGGAATCTTCTGTGGCGCCGGGGTGGCTGATCGTGCAGGCTGGGCGATGGAGAAGATGAGTGGCTCGATTTCTGACTGAGACCATTGGCACGCTGAGCGACGCGGGATCGCTGTTCGTCGTCGCGGCCGGACTGACCCTGGTCTTCGGGGCTATGCGCGTCATCAACCTGGCGCACGGCACGTTCTACATGTACGGTGCCTTCGCCGTCACCACAATCGCCGGGACCGCCAGCGGGCTGCGCTTCTGGGTGGCCGTCGTCGCCGCGGCGCTGGTGGTGGCAGTCCTCGGCGCCGTCGTCCAGCTGGGCGTGGTGCGCTTCGTCGTGGGCAAGGAGCCCCTGACCCAACTGGTCGCCACCTTCGCCGTCTTGTACATCCTGGCCGACGTGGCCCTGCATCTGTGGGGCAGCGGGGCGCGCAGCGTGTCGGCACCGCTCGGCGTCTCGGGCACCTTCACCCTGGCGGGCGCGTACCTGCCGGTCTACGACCTGGTCATCATCGGGACGGCGGTCCTGGTGGGGCTGGTCCTGTGGCTGCTGCTCAGCCACACCTCGCTGGGCTGGATGATCCGGGCCGCGGTCGATGACCCCGAGCTGCTCCAGTCCGGCGGCGTCAACCTGCGCCGCCTGCACCTGGCGGTGTTCGCCGCCGGGGCCCTCCTGGCGGCCCTCGCCGGCGCCATCGTGACGCCCCAGATCTCCGTGGCCCCCGGAATGGACCAGTCGATCATCGTGTCCTCGCTGCTGGTGGTCGTCATCGGGGGGCTCGGCTCCGTCGTGGGAACCGCGTTCGCGGCGCTGATCATCGGGATCGCCGACACGGTCGGCACCCTGGTCGACCCGGCGTGGGCGTCCACGTTCATGTACTTCGCCGTCATCATCGTCCTCGTCGTTCGGCCCTGGGGGCTGTTCGGCACGCCGGAGCGCTGAGCTGTGGCCTCCACCGCCTCCAGCGACGCCGCCGCGGTCGCGGCGCTCGGAGTCCCGGCGCCCGCCGCCTCCGGATCCCTGGCGTCCCGGATCGGCCGTGCCGTGGCGCTGGTGGCCTTCGTCGCTCTCGTCGTGGTGCTCGGCCTGACGCTGGCCCCGGCCAACGCCCTCGAGCTCCAGTACGCGGTCAGCCTGACCCTGTTCGCGGTGGCCAC
The DNA here is from genome assembly GCA_049965035.1 of Acidimicrobiales bacterium. Taxonomy (GTDB): domain Bacteria; phylum Actinomycetota; class Acidimicrobiia; order Acidimicrobiales; family RAAP-2; genus RAAP-2. Next base: position 25,566 of record JBMFWS010000022.1, on the reverse strand, counting down.
CAACCTGATCTTGGGCTTCGGGGGCCTGGTCTCGTTCGGGCAGGGCATCTTCTACGGCGTGGGGGCCTACACCGTGGCGCTGGGCTGGATGCACCAGAGCCTCAGCTTCACCGAGGCGATGGTGCTGGCCCCCTTCTTCGGGGCCGCCGCGGCGATCCCCCTCGGCATGCTCGCCCTGCGCACGCGCCGCCTCTACTTCGCGCTGCTGACGCTGACGCTGTCGCAGCTGGCCTACGTGATCGCGGAGAACCAGACCAACCTGACCGGGGGGACCAATGGCGTGTTCGGCGCGATGGTGCCCACGTGGCTGCTCGATCCGCACACCAGCTTCCTGTTCACCGTCGCCATCGTGGCCGTCTCGATCGCGATCCTCTGGAAGGTCGTCCACTCGCCCTTCGGCCTGGTGCTGCGCGCCATCCGCGACAACCGCGAGCGCGTGGAGGCCCTCGGGGTCAACGTCTACGCGCACGAGTTGGCGGCCTTCGTCATCTCGGCGTTCTTCTGCTCGCTCGCCGGCTCCCTGTTCGTCGTCTACAGCCAGTCGTCGTACCCCGAGATCCTCAACTGGACGGCCTCGGGCGTGCCGGTCTTCATGGCCGTCATCGGCGGGATGTACAGCTTCTTCGGGCCGGTGGTGGGGGCCTTCGTCTACGAGTTCGCCAGTCACTACCTGATCGAGTACACGCAGGACTGGCAGCTGGTGATCGGCGTCGTCTTGCTGGCCATCGTGCTGCTGCGCCCCGACGGCCTGGCCGGCAGCGTGGGCTCGCTGCGCGCGTGGCTGCGCCGCCGCCGCCTACCCGCCGACGGCGCGCCGGCCGCGGTCGTGCCGGCCCCGGAGAGCTCGGGCGGGCCGTCGTGAGCGACACCGTCTTGTCCGTGCAGGGTCTGGTGCGCGACTTCGGCGGATTCCGGGCCGTGAACCACGTCGACCTGGCAGTTGAGCGGGGCACCATCCACGCGGTCATCGGCCCCAACGGCGCTGGCAAGAGCACGCTGTTCAAGCTGATCACCGGCTCCCTGCGCCCCACGGAGGGGCGCATCGTGCTCGACGGGCACTCCGTGGGTGGCCGTCGTCCTCACGTCATCGCGACGCGGGGGCTCGTGCAGGTCTTCCAGCTGTCGAGCGTCTGCGCCCGCCTGAGTGTCGCCGAATCGGTCGCCCTCGGGATCATCGCCCACCGCCACCGGACCCTCGACGTGGTCACCGGCTACCAGCGACGCGCTCGGGCCCTAGCCGAGGCGATCCTGGAGCAGGTGGGGCTCGGCGGCCAGGGTGCGACCATCGCGGGCACCCTCTCCCACGGCGACCAGCGCGCCCTGGAGATCGCCATGGCGCTGGCCATCTCGCCGCGCGTCCTCCTCCTCGACGAGCCCACCGCCGGGATGTCGCCCGCCGAGACCGCGGTCATCGCTCAGCTGATCGTGTCCGAGGCGCGCACCCGCGGCATCACCGTCCTGCTCTCCGAGCACGACATGGATGTCGTGTTCGGGATCTCCGATCGCGTCACCGTGCTCCACCAGGGCCAGGTCATCACCGAGGGGACGCCCGAGGCGGTGCGCGCGCATCCCGAGGTGATGGCCATCTACCTCGGCCACGCAGCCGAGCGCTCCGAGGGGATGGCATGAGGCTCGAGGTCCGCGACGTCCACAGCTACTACGGGGCGAGCCACATCCTCCAGGGGGTGTCCCTCACCGTCGAGCCCGGCGAGGTGGTGGCTCTCCTGGGCCGCAACGGCGCGGGCAAGACGACGCTGATGCGCAGCATCGTCGGGCTGGTGCGGCCCCGCGCGGGGTCGGTGCAGATCGACGGGGTCGAGCTGACGGGCGCACCGACGTTCCGGGCGGCTCGGGCGGGCCTGGCGTTCCTGCCCAGCGGGCGCCGCGTCTTCTCCAGCCTGAGCGTGGCCGAGAACCTCGAGGTGGCCCGGCGCTCGTGCCCCCGCCGCACCGGGTCCTGGAGCGTCGAGCGCATCTACGGGCTCTTCCCCAAGCTCGAGCAGCTGAGCCGGCGCACCGCGGGCTACCTGTCGGGAGGCGAGCAGCAGATGCTCAAGATCGGTCGCGCCCTGATTACCAACCCGGAGATGCTGTTGCTCGACGAGCCGACCGAGGGACTGGCACCCGCGGTGGTCGACGAGTTGGGTGAGTGGATCGACATGCTCTCCCGCGAGAGCCTGAGCATCCTGCTGGCCGAGCAGAGCGCCACCTTCGCCCGGGTGCACTCGTCGCGCGGGTACCTGCTCGAGAAGGGCCGCATCCGCTTCGAGGGCTCGATGGAGCGCATCTGGGACTCGCCCGAGCTGCGCAGCGCGCTCGGCATCGCGGCGCGCACGGCGCCCGAGGCGGGCCCGGCCGACTGAGGGGCTCAGGCCGGGGCGCCCGGCGCCGCCGGGATCTCGCCCAGGCGGGCGGCGATGGTCTGACTGGCCGTCCCGAGGAGCACGCCGCCCTCGGACCACAAGAACGCGGTGCCCTGCCCGAATCCACCCACCAGGGCGTGCATGCGGATGTCGCAGAGGACCCACGCGGAGGGCACCAGGCGCGCGACCCGGATGGTGTTGTCCAGGCTCCGGCCCCGCGTGCGCCGGCCCATGGGCTCGGACGCACCGCCCGAGACGAAGTCACCGAGGATCGCCAGGGTGGCCGCCGAGGGCTCCAGGTGTCCCGGGATGCGGGCCCACAGGGCGCTGTCGGGCGGGCCCGGGGTGCCGTCCAGCTCATCGAAGCGACGCCCGCGCGCTAGACGCGTCTCCACGTGCGAGAAGATCGACCGGTCATACAGCGGCGGGAAGATGCGCGGGTGGCAGGCCGCCGGCACCGGGACCACGGGAGGCGTGGCCCACGGTGGTGCCGTGAGCTCACCGGTCCCCAAGGCGGCGCTCACGGAGAGGATCTCATGGTCCCCGACCCAGGCGCTGGCCCGCGCCTGGGTCACGTGGCCGCCCGCGACCAGCACGTCGGTGGTGACGATCACCTCACTGTCGCGGGGCGCGTAGGCCAGGTACTGGGCCGTCGCCCACACGGCCGGCCGCCCGGTGACGGCCTCCAGGGCGGCCACGCCTGCTGCCAGGCCGCACCCGCCGAAGAGGAATCGGCCCGGCGTGGCCAGGGCTTCGGTGACCTCGAGCGCGAAGCGCCGCTCGTCGAGTCGGCGCAGGCCCAAGAAGGTGGTGGCGTCCACGGCCGCTGAGGCTATCGCGGTGGGCGGCGGAGGGGCAGACTAGGGGAATGATTGACCCGTGGTTTCTCGTGCTGGCCGGACTGCTGTCCGTCGCGGGGATCGCCGGGTACGTCCGTGACGTGCTGCGCGGGTCGACGGCGCCCAACCGCGTGACCTGGGCGCTGTGGGGACTGGAGGGCCTGCTGATCTTCGTCGTCGAGGTCCAGCAGCACGTCGGCCCCGCGGCCATCATGACGCTGGTGTTCGGGCTAATCCCCCTGGTCGTCGTTGTCGCATCGCTGCCTCACCGGCACGGGCGCTGGCAGCTGGGGCCCTTCGACCTGGTGTGCGGGGTCGCCTCGGTGGTGGGGCTGGTCACGTGGGCGCTCATCCGCGACGCGACCGCCGCGCTGGTCGTGTTCGTGGTGGCCGACCAGCTGGCGAGCCTGCCCACGGTGCGCAAGGCGTGGCTGGCTCCGAAGACCGAGACCGCCTGGACCTACCTCACGGGTGTGGTCAACACCGCCGTGACGATCATGGTGCTGCACCGCTGGACCACGGCCGGCGTCGCGTTCCCCGGGGCCATCTTCGTCACCGACCTGGTCATCTGGGCCCTGGTGTCCCGGGAGGTCGGGCCGCGCATGCGCGGCGAGGCGGTGGCGGTCGCGTGAGCGTCGCGCGCATCGCCCACGAGGCGGGCCGGGCCCGACGTCAGGAGGTCCCGCGCTCCGCGCTGGCCGCGCTGGCCGCACGACCCGAGGGCGTCGACCCAGTCGTGCGACTGCGCGAGGACACGACGGAGCGCATCCCCGAGCTCGCGGCCCTGCGCTTCTCGCGCATGTGCGCGTCGCCGCTGGCCTTCTTGCGGGGGGCGGCCATCTTGATGGCCGACGACCTGGCGAGCGCTCCGTCGTCGGGCCTGCGGGTGCAGTCGGCCGGCGACGCGCACGTCAAGAACTTCGGGATCTTCGCCTCGCCCGAGCGCCGCCTGGTGTTCGACGTCACCGACTTCGACGAGACGGCGCCGGCGCCCTTTGAGTTCGACGTGAAGCGGCTCGCGGCGTCGCTCGCCGTGGTGGCCCACGACAACGGCGCCCGTGCGGATGCCGCCGAGGTCCTGGTGCGGCGCACCGTGCGCGAGTACGTGCGGGCGATGGACCGCTTCGCTGGCTGGGGCCGCCTGGAGGTGTGGTACGCCACGCTCGATGTCGCCGACGCCTTTGGCGAGCTCGGGGGGTTCTTCACCGACGCCACCCGCCGCGACATCGCCGACCTGATCGGCGGCGTCACCGTCGAGAGCACTCGCCAGCGCTACGCCGAGCTGGTCGACCAGTCGGGGGGCGGGCCGCTGCTGCGCAGCGACCCGCCGCGCGTGACGCGGCTGGACGATATGGCGCCGTCGGCGCCGTGGCGGCGCGAGACCGCCGAGGCGGTCCTGCGGGGCTACCGCAGCACGCTGGTCAGCGACCGTCGCGCCCTGCTCGACCAGTTCGTGCTCCTGGACGTGGCCGCACTGGTCGTCGGGGTGGGCTCGGTGGGCACGGAGGGCTACGCCGTGCTGCTCGCGGGTCGCGACGAGAGTGACCTGTTCGCCCTCCAGATCAAGGAGGCGCGTCGCTCCGTGCTGACCCCCGCCGACGACTCGGACCCCGGGGCCCGCGTGGTGGCCGGTCAGCGCCTGATGCAGGCGACCCCCGACGCGTTCTTAGGCTGGCACCGCGCCAGCACCCCCCGCGGGCCGCGCAGCTTCTACGTGCGCCAGCTCTACGACCGCAAGGCCAGCGTCGACGTGGAGCGGCTCAGCCTCGAGCAGCTGTCGACCTACGGCCGCGCCTGCGCGTGGGTGCTGGCGCGGGCCCACGCGCGCTCGGGCAACGCTGCGGCGATCGCGGGGTACCTGGGACACGGCGGATCGTTCGTCGACGCGCTCGTCGCCTTCGCGGACGCCTACCGGGACCGAACCGTGGCCGACCACACCGCGCTGGTGGCCGCGGCCGCCGCGGGGCGCGTGCCGGTGCTGGCCGAGCCGGGCTCGCGACCGGTTGGTACGCTGGAGCGGCCGGGGACGTAGCTCAGCTGGTAGAGCGCGGGCTTTGCAAGCCTGAGGTCGTGGGTTCGAGCCCCATCGTCTCCACTGGCGGCGCGGGCCAGCCCGGAGCCGGCCGACGTCGGCTGAGGAGCCGGTCGAGCACGACGAACAGCGCGCTCACCGCGTAGGCGCCCACCAGGATCACGGCCATCGTGACCAGCACCGAGCCGTAGCCGTAGCGCGCCACGTCGAAGAAGTCGTAGGGGTAGGTGTGCGTGAGGGCGCCGCGCGCCAGCGTGTAGGCGAGGTAGGCGACGGGCACCACGTACACGCGCAGGGACTCGCGCCACGTGTACCACCCGCGCGGCCCCACGACCAGCCACACCACCAGGGCCAGCGACGGCGTGACGTAGTGCACCAGGACGTTGATCAGCACGTTGACGGGGCCGATGACCACGTCGGTGGGCGCGATGAGGGTCACGTAGAGCACGCCGGTGAGCACGATCATCAGCGTCGCCGTGTTGCGCGCGCTGCGCCGCCACGCCGCGCGGACGCTCGGGTGCCAGGCCAGCGAGGTCGCCACCAGGGCGATGGCGATGTTGCTCCAGTAGGTGAAGTAGCTCAGGTTGTCGGCGAGCAGCTGCAGCGAGCCGACGAGGCCAGCCCGGTAGGGGCCAAAGAGGCCGTGCTCCACGACGCCGGGGGCGGGGTGGATGAACCAGTCGTGCCCGATCCGCAGGATCACGCCCGCCCACGCCAGGATTGCCGACCCGGCGAGCAGGCCGCGTTGGGCCCCCGAGAGGCGCTCGGCCCCCGCCGGCGCGCGCTGCGCCGCCGCCGGGTCCGGGGACGTCACCGGGCGGGGCCTGACAGGGCCCGGATCGCTCGGGCCAGGGCGGCGTTGTCCTCGTCTCCGTAGCCCTGGGCGATCAGGCCATCCTCGAGGGTGGCGGCCAGCGCCGCCACGGGCAGGCTGGCGCCGGCGCCCGCGGCCAGCTCCAGGGCGATGCGCAGGTCCTTGCGGTGCAGCGCCAGCCGGAAGCCGAGCGGGTAGTCGTCGTCGATCATCCTGCGGGCCCGGTTCGCCAGCACCCACGATCCGGCCGCACCCGTGCCCAGCGCATCGACCACGGCCGAGGGGTCGAGCCCGGTGCGCAGCGCCAGCACGACGCCCTCGGCGACGGCGAGGTACGTCCCGGCCAAGATCACCTGGTTCACCGCCTTGGCGCGCTGCCCCGCACCGACGGGGCCGAGGTGCACGATGCGCGAGCCCATCGTGGCCAGCACCGGCTCGGCGGCGCGCACGGCCGCGTCCGCGCCGCCGACCAGGATGGTCAGCGTGCCGTGCGCGGCGCCCTCGGTGCCACCGGTCACCGGCGCGTCGACGAAGTCCACGCCGCCCGCGCCCAGACGCGTCGCGACCTCCTCGGCCACGGCGGGAGAGGTCGTCGTGCAGTCGATGACCAGCGAGCCGGGGGCCAGGCCGGCGGCGAGGGCCCGGGAGCCGAAGAGCACGTCGCGCACGTCGGGCCCGTCGCTGACGCAGAGCACCACGACGGTGCAGGCGGCGGCCAGGGCGGCGGGCGAGGCCGCCTCGGCGACGTCGGGAGCCTCCAGGTCCAGGGGGGTCGACGGGTCGCGGCGCCACACGGTGAGCCCGTAGCCCGCGCGGGCGACGTTGGCGGCCATGGGCCGGCCCATGGCGCCCAGGCCGATGAAGCCGACGCGCGGGCGGCTGCGGGAGGGGGTCACGGTGCGCTCCTTGCCGGGGTCCCCGCAGCGTACCGCGCGGGCCGGCGAGAACCCTACGTGCGCAGCACCACGTTGAGCGGCTCGCGACCGCTGCCGAGCCGGTCGAGCTGCTCGGCGAAGAGCCGCAGGAGGCGCGGCCGCATGGCGGTGGTGTAGCCGCCGATATGCGGGGTCAGCACCGTGGCCTGGTGGTAGAGGGGGTGGCCCGTCGGCAGCGGCTCGGGATCCACCACGTCGAGGGCCAGGCGAATGCGTCCCGCGGCGCTGAACTCGACCAGGGCGTCGGTGTCGGCCACCGCGCCGCGGGCCACGTTGACCAGCAGGGCGCCCGCGGGCAGCAGCGCCAGGAACGCGCGGTCGACCATCCGGGTGGTCTCGGGCGTGAGGGGGACCGCGACCACCACGATCTCCGAGTCGGGAAGAACCGCCGGGAGGTCCGAGGTGCCGTAGACCAGGCCATCGTCGTCCTCGCGACGCGTGCGGCCCACGCGGCGCAGCTCGACCTCGAAGGGGGCCAGCCGCGCGGCGATCGCCCGGCCCACCCCACCGACCCCGATGATCGTGACCCGCCGGTCGGCGAGGCTGGGGGTGAAGGGCCGGTTCCAGCGCTCGGCGTCGGCGTCGCGCACCAGGGCGGGCAGCTCGCGCTGCGCCGCCAGGATCAGGGCGACCGCCAACTCGGCCGTGGAGGCCTCGTGCACGCCGGCGGCGTTGGCGTAGACGTGCCCGGCCGGCAGGAAGTCGACCACGTAGTCGTAGCCGATCGACTGGCTCTGGACGAGGCGCACGTCGAGGCCCGCCAGGTGGCCGAGGGGTCGGGGCGATCCCATGTAGGGCGGCACGACCATGTCGATGCGGTCGGCCGGCGGTGGCCCGGTCAGGTCCCAGACGCGCACGTCGGCCGCGGTGCGGGCGGCCAGCTCGGCACTGAGGCTCGGGTCCGGGGTCGTGACGAGAAGTCGGCTCATCGGGCCAGGCTAGGCCGGGTCACTGGCGCGCTTGGTCGCACGCTGCTGGCGCGTGAGCCAGCGCGACAGGCTGGCCACCACCGGGGGGGCGATGGCGTGGTCACCGGGGTGGCGGTGCGTGACGGCCGTGGCCCCCGCGTCGGCACTGAGGTACCGCCACGTCCGCTCGAGCAGGTCGTGGGGGATGACGGCGTCCTCGGTCGCCTGGGCGTGGAAGACCTCGAGCCCCGCCAGGCGGTCGATGCCGGTGTCGAGCCCCGCGTCGAAGGGCATCGTCCCGTAGAGCACGGCCAGCGCGCTCACCCGCTCGGGTCGGTCGAGGGCCAGCGCCCCGGCCATGGCCGCCCCGCCCGAGAAGCCCAGCACGATCACCGGGCGATCCGCCCCGATCTCGGCGTCGGCCCACTCCCAGAACCAGTCCAGGGTGGCGCGCAGCGATGCCGCCACCGGGCGGCCGGTCCCCCGGTTCTCGAACCAGGTGTAGCCGCCGGTGGGCAGGGCCACGGGGCCGCGGGGGGCGACGTAGGTGCAGCCGTTGGGCAGCACGTCGGCCAGGCCGATGATCTCCTGCTCGTTCGCGCCGCGCCCGTGCAGGAGCACCACCACGGGGGCGTCGGGATCGGCCGAGCCGCGCCACAGGGCGACCGGGCTCACGCGGCCTCGCCCTCGACGACGTAGGCGGTCATGGACAGCGAGCCCATCGTGCAGCCCTCGACGAGGACGGACGGGGCGATCCCGCGCGCGTCGGCGACGCCGGCCAGGTAGGCCAGGGGCACGAAGTGGTCCGGCGTGGGGGCGCACAGCGCGTAGTCGGCGTCGCTCTGGAGGCGCCCGAGGGCCGTGGGGTCGTCGGCCAGCACCTCGCGGGTGCGCTCGTCGAAGCGCTGTGCCCAGTCGTAGCCCTGGTTGTCGGCGTGCCACGAGATGGCGCGCAGGTTGTGCACGATGTTGCCGCTGGCCACGATCATGACGTCGTCGTCGAGCAGGGGGGCGAGGCGCCGCCCGAGCTCGACGTGGTAGTCGAGTGACGCGGTGGCGTCGATGGACAGCTGGACGACCGGCACGTCGGCCTCGGGGAAGACGTGCGCGAGGACCGACCAGGTTCCGTGGTCGATGCCCCAGGACCGGTCGTCGAGGGTGACCGAGGTGGGCCGAGCGACGTCGGCCACCTGGGCGGCCACCTCCGGCGAGCCGGGAGCCGGGTAGTCGAAGTCGAAGAGCTGCTGGGGAAACCCGTAGAAGTCGTGGATGACCGGCGGGTGGTCCATGGAGGTCACCGCGGAGGTCCCCACGTACCAGTGGGCCGAGATTGCCACGACCGCCCGCGGCCGCGCCACCAGCAGGCCGAAGGTCCGCCAGGCGTCGGTGAACCGATTCTGCTCCAGGGTGTTCATCGGTGAGCCGTGCCCGATGAACACGGCGGGCTGGACAGCCACGATGCCTCCTTAGGGGTGCTCTCGACCCGCAGCGTACCGGTCGCGCCCCGGCGGACGCCGCACCCGGAGTGTCAGCTCACGACGAGCGGTAGTGCTCCCGCCAGATCAGCCGGTAGACGCGCACCTTGCGGGGGATGGACCGCAGCCCGGGGATGAAGGGCACCAGGAGCAAAAGCAGCGACGCCAGCATCATGATCGCCCAGACCTGCACGTCGGCGTTGGCGCTGGTGGAGAAGGGCGGCACCTGGTACCAGAACGTGTACAGCCACAGCCAGGCCTGGCCCGGGTAGCTGTCGGTCTCGTTCATCATGCCCCACTGATTGCCCAGCAGGTGCTGGTGCCGGGCCAGGTTGGCGAAGTAGGACCCGTCGGCCACGAAGAGCAGGGGCTTGGTGTAGTCGGTGGTGTAGAAGCCGTGCCCGGTGACGAGCGCCTGGTCCAGGGCCCCCGACCGCGCCATCTGCGTCAGCGAGTTGATCAAGACCCCGACGGGCCCGGTCTTCGTGGCCGGCACCACGATGTGCCCGTCGGTCCACGTCATGTGGCCGACGCCGCGGGTGTAGCGGGCCACCCAGGTGGCCCGCTGGGCACGCGACGCGCTGCGCCACTGGGCCAGGGCGACGCGCAGCGGGTGGTCGTTGGGCACGCTGGACAGGGGCGCGATGATGAAGTCCCGGATCGGGTTGACGGGGATGGTCACGCCCATGAGGTGGGCCAGGTGGAGCGGGCCCAGCTCCTGGCCCAGCGACGCGTTGTTGTAGGGGGCGCCGTAGCCGGCGGTGATGGTCGTGCCGTTCAGCTCGCCCACGGCCGTGGTGGCGAAGTCGATGGGGTCGGCGTTGGACCACGTGCGGATGGTCACGGCCTGCTCGTCGGGCGAGCCGAACAGCGTGGCCAGGACCACCACGAGAATCGCCACCACCAAGAAGGCGATGGTCCCCTCCTTGATGATGTCGTAGGGGGCGTGGGGGCCGTGGTACTCCGGGGCATCGACGTCGGGGCGGAACCGCTTCATGGCTTCTCCGGGGGTGCGTCTTCGAAGGGGGGCACGACGCCGCGCACGCGCACCAGCACCACGTGCACGGCGGTCAGGATCACGGCGACGAGCGGCAGCAGGACGATGTGCCACATCAGCATCTGGCCCAGGTTCAGCACGTTGAAGACGGAGCCCGCGCCGGTGGCGTTGATGCCGTCCTTGGCCTGGGTGGAGATCCACTGGGAGTCGAAGTTGGTCTGGGACACGTACCCGGTGAACGCGGCGGCGATCGAGGTGAGGAACGTGACCACGCCGGTCACCCAGGTCAGCGCCCGCCGACCGCGCCAGGCGGCCATGAAGAACTTGCCCCACAGGTGGATCACCATGGCGAAGAAGAAGACCTCCACGCTCCACAGGTGCAGGGAGTTGACGTAGTGGCCCACGCCAGACGTGTGCCACCACTGCGGGCCGCGGATGGCCAGCACGAACCCGGTCAGGATGACCATGGAGAGCGCCACCATGGTGGTCACGCCGAACACGTAGATCCACGAGGCGACGTAGGCCGGCTGGGTGTCGGGCAGCACCTTCTCGGGCGGGAGGTGACCGGTGACGCGGTGGCGCAGGCGCGTCGTCCACTGGCGCTCGATGTCGGCCGAGCTCATCGGCTCTCCTTGCGCCGGCCGTGCCCGGGGAACGGCACCAGCAGTGCCGCGATGAAGACGATGACCATCAGGGCGATCACGATGGCGTTGGCATCGCTGATGTACACCCAGCCCCAGTGGATGTAGTGACCCAGGTGGTCCAGCGGGAACAGCGCCGCCAGCAGGGCGAGTCCAGCCACGTTTGCCCCTTCCGTGTGTCCCGAGGCCCCAGTGTGCCACGCCGGGGGGGCGCGTGGCTAGTCCCACCTTGATGATGCTCTCAGGAGGCCGCCAGCCTCAGGCCAGAGGGGCCGGGGCCAGCGCACCCGCCCCGCGGTCGGTGCGCCGGGTGCCCTCGACCCGGTCGTGGGCCGTCTGCTTGACGTGGAACTGGGTGACGCCGATGGCCAGCGACACGGCGCCGGCGATGTGGAGCTCGACCAGCACGGCCGGGACGTGCGTGGCGTACTGGGCGAAGCCCAAGACGGCCTGGGCCAGCGCCGTCAGGACCAGGCGCCGAACCCCGTGGCGCAGCGCCAGGGGAACGTCGGCGCGCCACACCGACGCGGCCAGCCCGGTCACCATCCCGAGGAACAAGATGGCCAGCACCGAGTGGGCCCACGTGGCGTCGGCGAAGGAGAAGGGCAGGCGCCGAGCCACCAGCTGGCCCTGGGAGGCGCCGGCGTGGGGCCCCGAGCCGGTGGCGGCGGTCCCGGCCAGGACGACCAGGGCGAAGGGGACCCACAGGAGCCGGGCGATCAGGCGGAAGTGCGGGTCGCGGACGTCGGCGCGCGCCCCGGGGCCGTAGACGTACTTGGCGCGGTGGTAGAGCAGGGCGCCCACGACCACCATGCCCAGCGACAGGACCATGTGCAGCGAGACCAGCCAGGGGTTGAGGCGCGAGTAGACGACGAAGGCGCCGAGCACCGCGTCAGCGACGACGCCGCCGATCAGCAGCCCGGCCAGGCCCACCAGGTCCGAGCGCCGCTCCTGGCGCCGCCAGGCGGCGACCAGGGTGAGCGCGGTCACCAGCACGAGGAGGATGGTCACCACGCGGTTGGAGTACTCGATGAGCGGGTGGATCGACCACGAGCCGGTGAGCCGGTGGCCGTAGCACGTGGGCCAGTCGGGACAGCCCAGGCCCGACCCGGTCAGCCGCACCGCCCCGCCGGTGAGGACGATGACGATCATGGAGACGAAGGCGGCCAGGGCGAACCACCGGAACTGGGGCGCGGTGACGGTCAGCCAGCGTCGAGGGGCCACCCCCGTAGCCTAGGTACGCGCCGACTCCTAGACTGCCCAACATGTCCGTGGCCGTGGTGCGCGCTGCCAGCTGGCGTGAGACCCTCAAGGGCTACGTGGCCCTCACCAAGCCGCGCATCATCGAGCTGCTCCTGGTGACGACGCTGCCGACCATGGTCGTCGCGGCCCGGGGCATCCCGGGCGCCTGGCTGACGGTCGACACCCTCATCGGGGGCGCGCTGGCCGCCGCGGGGGCCAACGCGCTCAACATGGTGATCGACCGGGACATCGACGCGGTGATGGAGCGCACCAAGGGCCGGCCCCTCGTGCGCGGGGTGATGACGCCGCGGGCGGCCACCGTGTTCGCGTTCGGCCTCGAGGCGCTGGCCTTCGCGGTGCTCGCCACCTGGGTCAACTTCCTGGCCGCCTGGCTGGCCGTGGCCGCCATGCTCTTCTACGTCGTCATCTACACGATCTGGCTCAAGCGGCGCAGTCGGCAGAACATCGTGATCGGCGGCGCCGCCGGCGCCGTGCCCGTGCTGATCGGCTGGGCGGCGGTCACGAACTCTCTCGCGTGGACTCCCGTGCTCCTGTTCCTCGTCGTGTTCATCTGGACCCCGCCACACTTCTGGTCCCTCGCGGTGCGTTACCGCGACGACTACGACGCGGCGCACGTGCCGATGATGCCGGTCGTCGCGTCGCTGCGGCGCACGACGCTGGAGATCCTCGTCTACACCGTGGTGATGTGGGCGATCACGGTCCTGCTGGGACCGGTGGCCCACCTGGGGTGGATCTACGCGGTGACCGCCACGGTGCTCGGCGGCGCGTTCACCTTCTACGCCGCTCGCCTGTACCGTCACGCGGTCCACGATCGGGCCGACATCGCCGAGGCGATGCGGCTGTTCCAGTTCTCAATCACGTACCTGACGGCACTGTTCGTGCTGATGGCGGTGGACGTCGTTGTCCGATACCACTGAGCGCCGCCGGCGGGGGCATCCCTCGCCCATGATGCTGATCCCCCTGGCGATCGGCACCCTGGTGGCGGTGGGGCTGATCGTCGCGGTCTCGATCGTCAGCTCGCGCTCGCCGAGCCCGTCGAGCAACGCGCTCGTGGGGACGCGGGCGGCGTCCTTCGACCTGCCCGCCCTCCACGGCAGCGCCGTGCGCGCCCCCTACCGGCAGGGCCAGCCCACGGTGCTCTTGTTCATGGCCAGCTGGTGCGGACCGTGCCGCGCGGAGGTCCCCCAGGTGGTGGACTACCTCGCGCACCACGACATCGGCGACGTCCGGGTCGTCGGGGTCGACACCGCGGACCAGCGCACGGGGGCGCTGGCCTTCGTGGCCCACGACCACGTGGACTTCCCGGTGGCCTTCGACCCAAACAGCTCGGTAGCCGGCGCCTTCGGGCTGGCCGCCCTGCCCGACACCGTCTTCGTCCGGGCCTCCGGGACGGTGGCCGACGTCGTCGTCGGTCCGGTCTCGGACGCCAGCCTCGCCGCGGGGATCCGCGCGATTCGCTAGTCGAGGCGGAACGAGCGCGCCGCCAGGACCGGCGCACCGATGGCCCACAGCGCCAGGACCAGCCAGTCCGCGCCGGTGGGTGCACCGCCCTGGCCGACGATGCGGTGCAGGGCCTCGGCCAGCGCCCCCGCGGGTAGGGCGGTGGCCGTCCGACGGGCCGCCGCGGGCAGGGAGCTGAGGGGGACGACGATCCCCGACCCGAGCAGCAGCACCAGGTAGAGGCCATTGGCCGCGGCCAGGTTGACCTCGGCGCGCAGCCACCCGGCCAGGGCCAGTCCGATGCCGGCCAGGCCGGCCGAGGCGAGCAGCATCGCCGCGGCGGCCGCCAGCGCCCCGCCGGGGCCGCCGTGGGGTCGCCAGCCCAGGCCCAGCGCGACCGCGGCGACCACGGCGACCTGGAGGGCCTCGGTCACCAGCAGGGCCGCGATCTTGGCGCCGATCAGCCGTCCGCGGCCGAGCGGCGTCACGTGGAGGCGCCGCAGGATACCGTAGGTGCGCTCGAAGCCGGTCGAGATCGAGAGCGCGACCAGCGAGGTCGACAGGACCGTCAGGGCCAAGATGGAGGGTGCGAAGAAGTCGACGCGCCGGTGGGCCGGGTGAGCCGTGACGTGCACCAGGGTCAAGAACACCAGGAGCAGGACCGGGATGATGACGGTCAACAGGAGCGTCTCGCCGCGCCGCAAGGTCATCGCGACCTCGGCGCGCGTCTGGGCCCACCAGGCCGTCACGGCCGGCTCCGCTCGCCGGCGATGATCGCGAGGTAGCGGTCCTCGAGCGAGGCCCGAGTGCGCAGGGACACCAGGGTCGCTCCCTCCTCGGCCAGGGCCGCCGCGATGGCCGCGGTGCGCTGCGGGTCGGCGGGCCCCCGCACGCGCAGGTGAGTCGGGTCCTGGGCCTCGACCGGCGTGCCGAGCCGGGCGGCCAGCCGACGGGCGTCAACCGCACCGCGCACCTCGACCACGGTGGCCGCGTCGGGACCGGCCAGCTCGTCGAGGGTGCCGCGGGCCACGACGCGGCCCTGGTGCAGGATCGCCACCTCATCGGCCAGGCGCTCGGCCTCGTCGAGCTCGTGGGTCGTGATCACCACGGCGCAGCCCCGCTGGCGCTCGGCGTCGATGGTCTCGCGGATCACGCGGCGGCCCTCGGGGTCCACCGAGCTGGTGGGCTCGTCGAGCAGGAGGGCTCGGGGCCGGCCGAGCAGCGACAGCGCCAGCAGGGTGCGCTGCTGCTCACCCCCCGAGAGGCGCCGCCAGGGCGTGCGCGCGCACGCGCGCAGGTCGAGGCGCTCGAGGAGCTCCTCGGGGTCGCGGGGCGCCTCGTAGTACGCGGCGGTGAGGCGCAGCACCGTGGCCGGCGCCATCGGCAGCCACACGCCGCCGCGCTGGAGGAGGGCGCCGGTGCGCGCGACGACCTCGGCGTGATCCCGGTAGGGGTCGCGACCGTGCAGGCGTACCGTGCCCGCGTGCGGGGCCCGGAAGCCGAGCATCGTCTCGACCAGGGTTGTCTTGCCCGCGCCGTTGGGTCCCAGGAGCGTCAGGATCTGGCCGTAGTCGACGCGCAGGCTCACGTCGTCGAGCGCGCGCAGCGGGCCGTAGT
The DNA here is from genome assembly GCA_049965035.1 of Acidimicrobiales bacterium. GTDB lineage: Bacteria > Actinomycetota > Acidimicrobiia > Acidimicrobiales > RAAP-2 > RAAP-2. Next base: position 10,242 of record JBMFWS010000022.1, on the reverse strand, counting down.
CGACCCGTAGCTGGTCGACGTCGATGGCGTGGCTCACGGTTAGGCAACCTAGCGCCCGGGGCGCTGGTCCCACCCGGGGCTCGAGGGCCCCGACGGTAGGCTCGAGTCGTGATCGACCTGACCCAGCTGCGCCGGGAGCCCGAGGTGGTCACGGCCGCCCTGGTGCGCCGCGGCGTGACCGCCGCGGAGGTCGCCGAGGTCCGAGACCTGGACGCGGAGCACCGCCGCCTGCTCCAGGAGGCCGAGGCCGTCCGGGCCGAGGTCAAGGACCTCTCGCGCCAGGTGGCCGAGGCCCGCCGGGCGGGCCAGGGCGAGCGAGCCGAGGCCCTAACCACCCGCAGCCGGGTGCGCGGCGAGGAGGAGCGGCAGGTCAGCGCGGCGGCCTCCGAGGTGGCCGCACGCCTGCGCGCGCAGTGGCTGGCCCTGCCCAACCTGCCCGATCCCGCGGTGCCCGACGGGCGTGACGAGCACGACAACGTCGAGGTGCGTCGCTGGTGGCCGGGCCAGGATGCCGGCGAGCCGCCGCCGACCTACGGTGACCACCAGCGGGTGCCTCACTGGGAGACCGGCGCGGCGCTCGGGATCCTGGACCTGGAGTCGGGGGTCAAGCTGGCCGGGTCGATGTTCCCGCTCTTTCGCGGGCGCGGCGCGCAGCTGCTCCGGGCTCTCAGCTCGTTCGCCCTGGCGCGCCACCAGGACGCCTTCGAGGAGATCCGCCCGCCGACCCTGGCGCTGACCGAGACGATGGAGTCGACCGGGCACCTGCCCAAGTCGGCCGACGACATGTACGCCATCGAGCGCGACGGACTGTGGGCCATCCCCACCGCCGAGGTGCCGCTCACCTCGATGCACCGCGGGGAGATCCTCGACGAGGCGCGCCTGCCCGTGCGCATGACCGCGCTGACGGCGTGCTTCCGGCGCGAGGCCGGCGCCGCCGGGCGCGACACGCGAGGCCTACTGCGGGTCCACGAGTTCGACAAGGTCGAGCTGTTCGCCTACTGCACGCCCGCGCAGGCACCCGAGGTGCACGCCGACGTGCTGGCGCGCGCCGAGGACCTGCTGCGCGCCCTCGGCCTGGCCTACCGCGTCCTCGACCTGTGCGCCGGCGACCTGGGCACCTCATCGGCGCGCACCTTCGACCTCGAGGTCTACAGCCCCGGGGTCGACAAGTGGCTGGAGGTCTCCTCGGTCAGCTGGTTCCGCGACTACCAGGCGCGCCGGGCCAACGTCCGCTACCGCCAGGCCGACGGGACGACGGCCCTGGTGCACACGGTCAATGGCTCGGCCCTGGCCTGGGCCCGCATCTGGGCGGCCCTGGTGGAGGTCGGTCGCCAGCCCGACGGCTCGGTGCGCCTGCCCGAGGTGCTCGCGCCCTACCTCGGCGCGACGCTCATCACGCCGCGCTGACCTCGAAGCGGTAGCCGACACCCCGCACCGTCGTGATGTAGCGCGGCTCCTTGGGATTCTCCTCCAGCAGGGCGCGCAGCCGCTTGATGTGGACGTCGAGGGTCTTGGTGTCGCCCACGTAGTCGCTGCCCCACACCCGGTCGATGAGCACGTCGCGGGTCAGGACGCGGCCGGGGTTCTCCAAGAGGAGCTGGAGGAGCGCGAACTCCTTCTTGCGCAGCTTGACCTCCCGGTCCCCGACGTAGCAGCGGTGCGCGTCAATGTCGAGCCGGAACGGTCCGCGCTGGATGGACTCGTCCTCGACCCACGCCACGGCGTGCTCGCGCCGACGCAGCACGGCGCGCATGCGCGCGACCAGCTCGCGCAGGCGATAGGGCTTGGTGACGTAGTCGTCGGCGCCCAACTCCAGGAGCAAGACGGTGTCGACCTCCTCGCCCTTGGCGCTGACCACGATGATCGGGACGTCACTGGTCTCCCGGATGGTCCGGCAGACGTCCAGGCCGTTCACCTTGGGCAGCATCAGGTCGAGGAGGACCAGGTCCGGCGCACGGGCGGCGAAGCGGGCCAGGCCCTCGGCCCCGTCGCGGGCCACGTCGACCTCGAAGCCCTCGTGCGCCAGGCCCACGCTCAGCGCGTCGATGAAGGACTCCTCGTCCTCGACCAGCAGGACGCGCACGCGGGGCGCGGGGGTCGGGCTCACGACTCCACCGGGAGCTCGAGGGTGAACGTGGAGCCCTCGCCCTCGCGCGACTCGACGCGGACGGTGCCCCCGTGGTTCTGGGCGACGTGGCGCACGATCGACAGTCCCAGTCCCGTGCCACCGGTCTCGCGCGCGCGGCCCGGGTCGACGCGGTAGAAGCGCTCGAAGATGCGCTCGAGGTCCTTGGTGGGGATGCCGACACCGTGATCGACGACCTGGATGCGCACGACGGGGGCGCCGCCATCGTCGGGTGCCGTGTCGCGCACCAGGCCCACGCGGACCGTGCCCCCCGGGGGCGAGTACACGACGGCGTTCTCCAGCAGCGCGTGCATGGCCGACACCAGCTGGCGGCGATCGCCCACCACCACGGGCGCCCAGTCGGGCTCGGTGAAGTCGATGCTGATCTCGTGCTGCTCGGCCGATACGCGGATGCGCTCGATGGCCTCGGCGACGAAGAGCGCGACGGCGATGGGCTCGCGCTGGGGTGAGCCCTCGCTCTCGATGCGCGAGAGGTCCAGCAGGTCCTCGATGATCCGGTTGACGCGGAAGGCCTCCGTGTTGATGCGCTCGGCCAGCCGGTGCGCCACCGTGGCGTCCTGCTCGAACTGCAGCGTCTCGGCTAGCAGCCCGAGGGCGCCCATCGGGGTCTTCAGCTCGTGGCTGACGTTGGCGATGAAGTCGCGGCGCATCTCCTCGAGACGTCGTCGCTCGCTGGTGTCCTCGATGACGGCCAGCACACCGAGGGGCCGTCGCCCGTCGTCGATGAGCGAGGCGCGCACCTGGAGGGTGCGCCGCGGCGGCCCGTAGAGGTCGATGGAGCGCTCGGCCACGCCGTCGGACCAGCCGGCGGACAGGCAGTCGGTGACCGCCTGGGCCGCGATGGCCTCGCCGTAGCGGCTGTTCATCAGGGTCTCGGCCTCGCTGTTGCGGTAGACCACGTCGCCGGCCTCGTTGCACAGCACCAGGCCCAGGGGCAGCGTGTCGAGCGAGCGGCGCAGCCGAACCGACTCGGCGCTCGACTCGCCCACGGCGGTCGTGGCCGCCGCCGTGACCTCCTCCAGGTAGGCCATGGCCGACTCGACGCGCCCGGTGTCGCTGCGGGGCTCCGCGCCCAGGCGGGTGCCCAGAGCACTCAGGCGCTGGGCCAGGGAGCGGTGGTCGCGCCAGTGGCTGAGGAGGTAGCCGAGCCCGACGCCGACGAGCACGACGCCGGCCAGCGCCGCGTAGATCGCCCCGTCGGGCCACGAGGCCAAGAGATGGTGAGCACTGGCGAGCACGGCCCCATTCTTCCAGATGGCCAGCGCGGCACCGCGACCGTTGCGAATCCCACAACCCCGGAGGCCCCATGCTCACCGCCGTGAATCTCACCCCGTCCACCTCGGCCCTGCCCGGCAGCGCCGAGCTCCAGCAGCTGGCCAACGGGCTGGCCGCCTGGGGGCTGATCGGAGCCATGATCGCCCTGGTGCTCGGCGCGGCCCTGTGGGCCATCGGCAGCCACAGCCAGAACATGCACCAGTCCCTGGCCGGCCGCCGCGCCGTGCTGACGTCGCTGGTGGCTGCGCTGCTGATCGGGGCGGCGCCCCACCTCATCGACTTCTTCTTCAAGACCGGCGTCGCGGTTCACTGATGGGCGTGCGCTGCGTGACCGACCCGCTGGGCTGCGCCGCAAGCACGGTGACCCACGCGGCCGTCGGGGGCATCTTCGGGACGCTGACGTCGTGGGTCGTCGCGAGCGTCTCGTGGTTGCTCGACGCGCTCGGTCACGTGCTGGCGGCGACGGGACGGCCCGCCGACGTCGTGGCCGCCGCGATCCCGGAGTACCACGTCGTGTCGTCCCTGGCCCCACTGGTCCTGCTCCTCGGACTCGGGGTGGCCACCCTCCAGGGCATCGCCCACGCCGACGTCGCCGGGCTGTGGCGCGTCTACCTCGGCGTGGCGCCCGCCGCGATCGCGGCGGTGGTGCTGGGTCCGCAGCTGGCCTCGGTGATCCTGGTGGCGTCCGACCAGCTGGCCGGCGCGGCCGCGGGATCGGCCGCCCACCAGGTGCCCGAGCTGGCGGCCATCGTGCAGGTGGCCGCCGTCGCGACGCCGGGCTTCGGCGCCTTCACCCTGGCCATCGTCCTCACGGTGGGGGCCTGGCTCCTGTGGTGCGAGCTCGTGGTGCGCAGCATCGTCCTGACGCTGCTGATCGTCGTGGTCCCCCTGGTCGTCCCGCTGATCACGATCCCGGCGCTGCGCCGCCTGGGCTGGCGGCTGCTCGAGACCTTCGTGGCGGTCGCCCTGTCCAAGGTGGTGATCGTGATCGCCCTGGTGGTCGGGCTCGACGACCTCCACGGCTCGTCGGCCCTCACCGTGGTCGGCGGGGCGGTCACCCTCCTGCTGGCGACGGCGAGCCCCTTCGTGGTGCTCCGGCTGATCCCGTGGATGGAGCAGTCGGCCCTGCACGCCGCTGACGGCCTGCGCCAGCGGGCTACGCGCGCCGCCGCCGCCCTCCCGTCCTCGCCGGTGGTGGCCGCCGCGCGGGCGCTGGCGCCCGAGGAGCCCTTCGGCCCGCCGCCGTCCCTGGGACCCGACTTCGGGATCCCGGAGTGGCCCTCGGACGGTGACGTGCCCCTGCCCGTACAGCCCGAGACGCGCACGCCCTTCCCGCTCGGACCCTCCCAGCCCCGCCACGGGCACCGGGTGGTGCTCCACGACGACATGGGCCCGGTGATCGGGTGGCACTGGGATGACTGAGCGGGTCCCGCTGGGCGCGAGCGACGTGGCGGTGCGCTGGCTCGGCCTGACCCGTCTCCAGGCGCTGGGAGCGGTCGTGGGCGTGGTGCTGGTGGCCGACGCGCTGGTGCGCACGCGCCTCGCCCAGGAGGGCGGGCTCGGGCTCGCCGCCCTCGCCACGGCCCTCCCGGTCGAGGGCGCGACGCTCGGCCAGCGCGCCGCGGTGGCCCTCTCCTACCTCGGTCGGCGCCACTGGGTCCGCGTCAGCGCGGCCAGCGTCGGCGGGGCGGCGGTGATCGAGTCCCCGCGGGCCCGCACCGTGCGCGGGTCCCGCCTGGCGCACCGCGGACGCCTCGACCTGAGCGGCGCGGACCACGACGTGGCCGCCGGACTCGCGCGCCTGCTCGACGCCGCCGCCATCGGCGGGCGCGCCGCGGTGAGCCTGCACGTCCACCGCGAGGGCGCCGGCCCCGCCCGGACGATGCTGGCCAGCGACGCCGAGGTGGCCTGGCCACCGGGGTGGCACGACGATGGGCCGGCGCTCGCCGACCTGGCCACCGCGGGCGGGCTGCAGGTCGACTGGCTGGAGCGCTGGGGCTACCTGCGCGGCCCGGACCACGTGGCGACCGTGCTGCGACTGCACGACGTGGGAGCGGCGCCCGCGCGCGGGCTCCTGGGGGCCCTGGAGGGGTGGCCCGACTCGACGCTCTCGGTGCACCTGGAGGTGCTCTCGGCGGCCGAGGGTCGGCGGCGGGCCGAGCGCAGCGTCCACCACGACGCCAGCGAACGAGCCGCCGCGCGCGGGGCGGGGTTTCGCGACACGGCCCGGGCGCACGTGCTGGCGTCCCGGGCGCGCCAGCGCGAGCAGGAGGTCGCGACGGGCCGGGCCCTGGCGCGCCTCAGCGTCTTCCTGGTCGTGCGCGCCGACCGGCGGGCGTCGCTGCTCGCGGCGCGCGCGGCGGCCATCGCGCGGGCGCGCTCGGCGGGGCTGCGCCTCGATCGCGGGGGCGGTCGCCAGGCTCCGTGGCTGCGGGCCCAGCTGCCGGGGGTGGCCGGGCGCGCCAGCGCCACCCACTGGGCGACCGCGGCCGATCTGGACGATCTGCGCCTGCCGGGTCACGATGCGGGCACCCTGTCGGGCGGGACGCCACTCGGCCGCGTGGCCGGTGGCGACGACTTCTGCTTCGACCCCTTCGACCTGTACCGCGAGGGGGTGGTCGCGAATCCCAACATCGTGGTCGCCGGGGCGATCGGCACCGGCAAGAGCACCGTGGTCAAGATGCTGCTGCGGCGCGCTCTGGCGCGGGGCCGCCGCGTGGTGGTGGTCGACCCCAAGGGCGAGTACGCGGCCCTGGCCGCGCACGCCGGCGTGGCGCCGTTGCGCCTGGGCGTGGACGGGTGGTGCGATCCCTTCGACGGCGCCAGCGACCCGCGCGCCCTGGCGCGCGCCGTGGTGGCCGCCGCACTCGGGCAAGGACTCAGCGCCGAGCAGCACTTCGACCTCGACGAGGCGTGGCGCCTCGCGGGCCCCGAGGGCGCCAGGCGCCCGCTGCGGGACCTGGCGCGCCACTTTCGGGGCGACCTGGCCTCCGGCGCCGATCCGGGCCGGCGGGCTCTGGCCCTGACCCTGCGCCGCCTGACCGAGGGCGACCTGGCGGGCCTCTTCGACGGGGACGGCCCGGCGCTGCGGCTGGCCGGCGAGGCGACGATCCTCGACCTGTCGGCCCTGTGGGCCACGCCGGCGCTGCCCGTCGCGGCCCTGAGCGCCGTCGCCGCGGCCCAGCGGATGGCCGACGGCACGGTCCCGGGCTACGTGGCCCTGGACGAGGCCTGGGCCCTGCTCGGCGACGACGCGGCGCTGGCGTGGCTGCGCGGATCCTGGAAGCTGGCCCGCGCCCGGGGGCTGAGCCACATCCTCGTCCTGCACCGGTGGGGCGACGTGGCGGCGGTGGGCGACGCGGACAGCCGGCAGCGCGAGCAGGCGCGCGGGCTGCTGCGCGAGTGCGAGTCGGCCTGGCTGCTGCGCCAGCCCGCCGACGAGGCCGCGGACATGGCCCGCGCCCTCGGCCTGCGAGCCACCGAGGTGGCGGCGCTGACGGGGCTGGCGCGCGGCGAGGCCCTCGTGCGCTACGGGCGCCACCGGTCGCTGGTGCGCCTCGCCCCCGACCTGGCGGACCGGGGTCTGATCGATACCGACGCGGCGATGCGCGCGTGAGGGGTGGCACCCTCGGGCGGCGCCTGGTGCTGGGGCTCGGCGTGGGTCCCGCGGTGCGCTGGCGGGCTGGCGAGTCGGTGCTCGTCGTCGGCCCGACCCGCTCGGGCAAGACGGCGGGCGTAGTGATCCCGGCGATCCTCGGCTGGTCGGGACCCATCGTCGTGACCAGCGTGAAGCGGGACGTCCTGGATGCCACGGCGCCGTGGCGGCGAGCGCTCGGCGAGGTGCAGGTCCTCGACCCGGGCCGCGACGACGGCCTGACCTGGGACCCCCTCGAGGGCGTGGCCGGGCCCCGCGAGGCCTACCGGGTCGCCCGGGCCCTGACGGCGCGCGTCGGGGGGCGCGTTGACGCGGAGTTCTGGAACGAGCTGGCGGCCAAGGTCGTCGCCCTGCTCCTGGTGCGGGCCCGCGAGGAGGGCGCCGACATCACCGACGTCACCGAGGCGGTCGAGCGCCGCGACCTGGACGCCTGGGCGGCGGCGCCGAGCCCGGTGGCCGCGTCGCTGGCCGACTTCCTGGGCCACGACGCCCGTACCCTCGACTCGGTGTTCACGACGGCCGAGACGATGCTGTGGCCCTGGCGGACCCGGCAGCCCCACGCGACGCTGCACCCCACCTTGGCCGGTCCCCACAGCCTTTACCTGTGCAGCCCCCGCGGTGAGCAGGAGCACTACCAGTCCCTCTTCGTGGGTGCGCTGCGCGCGATCCTCGAGGAGCAGCAGCGACGTCACGATGCCGGGTGCGCGCGGCCCCTGCTGCTGGTGCTCGACGAGGCGGCCGTGGTGGCGCCCCTGGAGGAGCTCGACGAGCTGGCCGCGACGGTCGCCGGGCTCGACGTGACGCTGGTCACGGTGGTCCAGGACTTCGCCCAGATGGTCGCGCGCTGGGGCCAACGGGCCGCCACCATCGTCAACAACCACCGCACCCGAGTGGTGTTCGCGGGCCTGGCCGACCCGACCGCCGCCACCTACGTCCCCGAGCTCGCGCCGCGGACCAGCCCGCCGGGTCGGCCGGTGCCGTCGTGGCGCGAGCGCGCGCCGGGAACCGCGCTGGTGGTGGCCGGCCACCGGCGTGCCGTGACCGTGGCGTCGCGGCCGTGGTGGCGCGGACCTCTGGCCCGCCGCGGCGCGACCTGACGCGCTGGGTACGATGCGCGGGTGCCCGATCTGCGCGACGCCGTCCTCGCCGTGGACATCGGGGCCACGTCCATCAAGTTCGCCGTGGTCGAGCCCCACGGCGAGATCGTGGGCGCCCTCCAGCGCCGCCCGACGCCCTACCCGTGCCCGCCCGACCGGCTGGTCGACGTCGTGGCCGAGCGCGCGCGCGGCAGCGGCTGCACCCGGATCGGCGTGGGGTTTCCCGGCGAGTACCGCGACGGGCGCGCGGTCGGGTCGGGCAACCTGGCCCGGGTGGGCGGGATCGGTACGCCCATCGATCCCGCACTGGAGCGCGCCTGGCAGGGCTTCGCGCTCGAGGAGGCGCTGGCGGCGGCCACCGGGCTCGAGGTGCGGGTGGTCAACGACGCCACGCTGGCCGCCCTGGGCTGCCGGCGCGGCGTGGGCCGCGAGGTGGTGCTGACGCTCGGGACGGGCCTCGGCCTGGCGCTGATCGTGGAGGGGGAGCTGCGCCCGGTGCGCGACGTGGGCGCCGAGATTCGCGCCGACGGCCGGACCTACGACCAGACGCTCGGCGAGCAGGCTCGGGCGATGAGCGAGGAGCAGTGGCGCACCGACCTGCGGGCGATCGTCACGTCCTTCACCGCGGAGTTCGACGCGACGGAGGTGCACCTGGCGGGCGGCAACGCGCGGCGGGTGTCGCCGACGTGGTTCGAGGGCCTGCCGGTTCACGTGGCCATCCACGGCAACGACGCCGCGCTGCGCGGGGCCGCGCGGCTCTTCTAGGCCGGCGGCTCCGCCAGCGCCAGCGCCGCGGCCGCCAGCACGTGGGCCTGGATAGCCACGGCGGCGTCCTCGACGGCGAAGTCCCCGCTGTGGTGCGGGCCGCTGGTGCCGTCGGCCAAGGCGCCCCCTACGAACAAGTAGCAGCCGGGAACGCACTCGAGGAACTCGCTGATGTCGTCGCTGGCCGAGGTCGGGGCCATCTCGACGACGTGGCTGTCGCCGACCACGCTGCGGGTCGCGGCCGTGGCCAGGGCGGTGAGGGCGGGATCGTTGACCACCGCGGGCGAGGACCCGGTGATCTCGAGGTGCGCGCGCACGCCGGTCGTGGCGGCGATCTCGGCCAGCAGCACGTCGAGGCGGGCGCGCGCCTGGGCGGTCTGCTCGGCGGTGAAGGTGCGCAGCGTGCCGGCCACCTCGGCGCGGCGGGGTACGACGTTGTTGGCCGTGCCCGCGCGCACGATGCCGGCCGAGCAGGCGAGCGGGGTCGTCTCGTAGGATAGGTCGGCGACCACCTCGCGCAGGCGGGTCAGGACCGAGCCGGCGGCGATGAGCACGTTGCCCTCATCGCCGGCCAGCGCCCCGTGGCCGCCCTGGCCCTCCAGGACGATGCGGAAGGCGTCGGCCCGGCTCATGGCGATGCCGGGTCGCACCGCGACGACGCCGACGGGCACCAGCGAGGTGACGTGGGCCCCGAGAACGGCATCGCAGGGATGGCGCTCGAGGAGTCCGTCCTCGATCAGCGTGCGGGCCCCGCCCAGGGCCTCCTCCGCGGGCTGGAAGACGAAGGTGAACGTGCCGGGTCGATCCTCGAGGTGGCTCAGCACCTCGGCCGCGCCGAGCAGAGCGGCGGTGTGGACGTCGTGGCCGCAGGCGTGCATCACCCCGGGCTGCGTCGAGCGGAAGGGCAGGTCGCGAGCCTCGGCGACGGGGAGGGCGTCGATGTCGGCCCGCAGCAGGACGCGCCGACCGGGTCGCGTGCCTGTCAGGGTGGTGACCGCACCGGTCGCCGTCGTCGTGGGAGCCACCACCAGGCCGAGCGTGCTCAGGCGCTCGCGGATGACCTCGGTGGTGCGGTGCTCGGCGAAGCCGACCTCGGGGTGGGCGTGCAGGTCGTGGCGCAACTCGGTGAGGGAGGGGGCCGCCCGCGCGATCAGGTCACTCAGCTCCCGTGCGCTCATGCCCGTATGGTAGGGGCCCGCACGCACCGGGTAGGATGCATGCCCAGCGCGGCTGTAGCTCAGCGGATTAGAGCATCGGTCTACGGAACCGAGGGTCGGGGGTTCGAATCCCTCCAGCCGCACCAA
>JBMFWS010000021.1:0-33479 GCA_049965035.1 Acidimicrobiales bacterium | reverse complement strand
CCGATCCGGCCACCAAGGATCACATCAACGCGTCCCCACTGAAACCGGAAGAGCCGGCAATGTGCTCGGCCTGCTCTAGGACCCCGTGGCCGGAGCCGGGGCTGTCGCGTCGCGTCAGGTGAGCTGGTAGACGACGGCGACGCTCACCGCGACGGACTGGGTGGCCGGCGAGACCGGGACGCGGGGGACCGCCGCGGTGCTCGCGAAGACCGGGAGGGGTACCTCGAGGGGCACCGCGTGCTCGTGGTCGACCAGGCTCACCACGGGGCCGAGGTGGGCCCCGGCCGCGCGGGCCAGCTCGCGGGCCGCGTGGTCGGCGTTCGCCACTGCCGCTACCCGGGCGCGGGCGCGCACCGGTGACTGGGCCGACAAGGAGAAGGTCAGCCCGCTCACCTGGCCGGCGTTGCCGGCCGCGTCGATGGCGGCGCCCAGGATGGTGCCGGCCCGGTCCACCAGGTGCGACGTGACGTCGATCTGGTCGTCGACCCCGTAGCCGGTGATCTGGCCTTGGGGGCCGTAGGTCGGGCTCACGGCCAGCGACGTCGTGGCCAGGGAGCCCGCGGCCACGCCGGCCGCGCGCAGGGCCGCGTCGACCTGGCGCGTGCGGGCGTCATTGGCGACCAGCGCCGCCGCCGTCGAGGCGCCCGTGGTGTGCACGTCGATGCTGAAGGAGAAGGTGTCGGGCGTCGCGCGCACGACGCCGAGGCCCGTGACCGAGATCGTGCGCGGCGCGCCGACGTGCGCGCGGCCCAGGACGTCGCCGAGCCCGATGGCCGCGGCGACCACGATCGCGGCCACCAGGACGCTGAGGGCGTGACTGGGCTTCATGGGGGTCTCCTCTCGTCTCGCCTATCATGGCCCGCCCGCGGCGCTGGTTCACACCAGGGGCCAGGGGTAGGGCGGGGGCCAGGAGCGCTCGAGGTCCGGCACGGGCAAGATGAGGGACGCCGCGAGCGCTCGCGCGCGCTGCGCTGTCGCCTCGACCTCGCGCGGGTGCAGCCACGCGCGCAGCTCGGCGCACGCCGCCAGGCGCGCCAGGCGCTCGCGCCACGCGGGGTCGAGGCGCTCGCCCGCGTAGTCCCAGATGACCGTGCGCAGCTTGTCGTGGGGGTGAAAGCACAGGCCGTGGTCGATCCCGTAGAGGCGGGTGCCGTCGAAGAGCACGTGGCCGCCCTTGCGATCGGCGTTGTTGGCCACGACGTCGAAGGCCGCCAGGTCCACCAGCGCGGCGCGGTGCGCGGGGTCCTCGCGCAGCGTGAAGAAGGTGTCCGGGGTCGCCTCGACCCACCACTGCAGCGACCCCGGCCCGAGCGGGCCGTCGTCGCGCGCGACCGTCGCGGGTACCAGGTCAAGGCCCAGGCACGCCGCCAGGCGCTCGGCGGCCACCTCGCGGCGCCACAGCCCCGGGGGAAAGTCGGCCAGGGCCCGCTCGGCTCGCTCGGCCTTGTAGCAGGCCAGGACCTCGTCGCCGCCCGCGCGCACGCGCAGCACGAGCGCCTGGTTGGAGGACTCGGGGACCCAGCCCTCCACCCGCAGGCTCCCGTGGGCCAGCAGCTCGCGCTGGTCGGCCCGCTCCACTCAGGTGAGGGGGGCTCGGTGCCCGTTGGTGCGGGGGCAGTCGTGACCGCGCGGGTCGAGGGGCAGACCGCACAGCGGGCAGGCGGGACGCCCGCCCGCCACCAGGCGAGTCACCTCGATCGCCAGCACGGCCGCCCAGGTGGCGCTGAGGGTGAACTCGACGAGGTCGTCGCCCTCGCGCGCCTCGATCGAGACGGTGAGCACCCGGGCCTCGCTGTCGAGTCCCACGGTGATCGAGCCGGCCTCCAGATCGGCCTCGTACTCGGGCTCGAGCTCGACCTTCTCGGGCAGGTGGCCCGGTCGGCCCAGGTCGTCGAGGACCCGCACGACCCACTCGGCCAGGGCCACGACCTGCTGCTTTTCCACCTTGACCACGACGAGCTGGGGGCCCTGGCGCACCTGGAGGAGGAAGCGGCGCTGCCCGACCTCCCCGTGGGCGCCGACCACCACCCGGTCGGGATGCTCGAACAGGTACCTCATCGACCCACCACCGCGGCCAGGTCGGTGAGGTTGAGGGCCAGGACGGCCGGCGTCTCGCCCAGGCGCACGACGCTGATCGAGGCGGGCGCGACGACGGTGCGCCCAAACAGGTCGAGGGGCACGCCCTGGGCCACGGCCAGCGCGGCGCGGATCGGGTCGGCGTGGCTGACGACGACGACCCGCTCGCCGCGGTGGCGCGCGGCCAGGTCGAGCAGGGTGGCCCACATCCGCTGACTCATCGCGGCCAGCGACTCGCCGCCCGGGAAGGTCACCGTCGAGGGCGTCGTCACCACGGCGCGCCAGGCGGCGAGCCGGCGCAGGCGCGACAGCGGCTGGCCGGTCCACTCGCCGTAGTCGCACTCGCGCACGCCGGCGGCCAGTCGCGCGCGCTGGCCGAGGGCGCGGGCAATCGGGGCCGCGGTCTGGCGACAGCGCACCAGAGGCGAGGTGTAGAGGGCGGTGGGGGTGGGCGAGAGAGCCGCCAGCGCCTCGGCGACCGCGGCCGCCTGGGCGTGCCCGCGCCCGTCGAGCTCCTGGGTGGGGGCGGGCAGCTCGCGACCCGTCGTCGCGGTGCGCCCGTGGCGCACCAGCAGCAAGGTGGTGGCCGGCCTCACCGGGGGGGCGCGTCCGTGCGCCCGGGGTGCGGGTCGGCGAAGCCCGGCCAGCGACGCCGGGAGGCGCGCGCCAGGCGGGTCAGCAGCGCGACCGCCCGGGGGTCCTCGTCGGCCGCGCGCGTCACGACCGCCCCGGCCTCCACCAGGGCGTCGAGCAGGCTGCGACCCAGTTCGGTGCGCACGACGACGAGCGTCCAGTCATCGAGGGCCCCGATGCCCCCCGCGGACAGGTCGGCGTGCTCAGCGGCGAAGTCCGGGCACATCTGGCAGCCCACCCGGGTGAAGGCCTGGGCCTCGGCCAGGGGGATGTCGTGGCGGGCACCGTCGGTCGTGGTGACCTGGAAGACCCCCTTGATGTTCATCTTGGCGATGTCGGCGCGCGCCAGGCCGTAGCGGGCCTCGAAGAGCTCGGGGAAGATGGCGTCGTCGAAGGTCTTGGAGCACAGCAGGCCGATGCTGAGCACCAGGCGCCGGGCGATCTTGCCGGCCTTGCGCACCTGCATGGCCCCGGGCGCCGAGACGGCGCAGCCCATGCCCACCAGGGCCAGGCGCTCGGCGCCCTGGGCGACAGCCTCGGGGTAGGCGAGGAGGTTGGCGCTATAGGTGTAGCGCGAGCCCGCCGTGGCCAGCACCTCGGCGCGCGAGCGCACGACGGCGGGCACGGCCCGCCACGACGCGCCATCGCCCTCGCGGCCGCTGACCAGGGCCGCGTCGACCAGGTCGTGCTCTAAGGCGTGGATCACGAGGGCCGAGACGAAGCCGCCGTCTTGGCCGCTGGCGGCCACCTCGGCGTCGGTGGCCCGCGCCAGGACGATGTCGCCGACGCCGGCCACCTCGTCGGCGCGGCGCTCGCGACCCACGCGGTGCACGTCGATCTCGGGCTCCCAGGCGCGAAAGCGGGGGCAGGCCCGGGTGCACATCGTGCAGCCGCGCTGGCCGTGGGTGCAGTCGCTCGCCCCGCCGTCGGCCTCGACGTGGAAGGGCTGGTAGCGCCCCGCGGTGGCGTCGTACTCGAGGACGTCGTGGGGGCAGGCCACCACGCACGCGGCGCAGCCGGTGCACAGCCCGGTGGTGACCACCTCGCTGAACAGCTCGCGCCACTGGAGCTTCTCGGGGGCCACCGACCCATGGTAGTGAGCACCCCGCTACGCTGCCCCGGTGCCCGAAGTGCTCGAGGTCGAGTCCTACCGGCGCCTAGCCGAGGGCGTCGTGGGCGCGACCATCGCGCGGGGCTTTGCCGACGCGGTGGCTGCGGGCCGTCTGGCGGCGCCGCGCACCTGGGCCGACGCCGCGCGCGGGCGCACCGTCACCGGCACGCTGCGCCGGGGCAAGCTGCTGGTGCTGAGGACCGATGGCGCGGACCTGGGCCTCCGCTTCGGGATGACCGGGGTCCTCCTGCTCGAGGGCACGGCCGGTCTCGAAGGCCTCTTCTATGGCCCCCACGGGTACCAGGAGCGCTGGATCCGCGCCGGCCTGGAGCTGACCGATGGCCGCCGCCTGCTGGTGCACGACCCGCGGCGCCTGGCGCGTGTCGTGGTCGATCCCGACTGGGAGGCCCTCGGACCCGACGTGCTGACCCTGACGGCCGCGCAGTTCGCCGCGGCCCTGCAGTGCCGCGGGGCGGGCCCGGCGATCAAGGCGCGACTGCTCGACCAGTCCCGCCTGGCCGGCGTGGGCAACCTGCTGGCCGACGAGGCCCTCTTTCGCGCCGGGCTGGACCCGCGCACCCCGGTCGCGAGCCTCGACGCGGCGCACCGCCAGCGCCTCTACCGGGCCCTGCGCACGACCCTGCGCACCCTGGGGCGCCGCGGCGGCTCACATACCGGGGACCACCAGGAGGGACGCCACGACGCCGGCTGCTGCCCGCGCGACGGCGCGGCCCTGGCCCACGGCACCGTCGGGGGCCGCTCGACCTACTGGTGCCCCCTCCACCAGGTCCTGCCTGAGTAAGAATTCCGGAAGATCGACCGGTCCGCGCGTGGCGGCGGCCGCGACGCGCGAGAATGGCGCGATGTCATCGTTCGTCCAGCACTACGGGTACCTGGCCCTGTTTCTGCTCGCCATCGCCGAGTCGGCCCTCATCCCCATCCCCTCGGAGGTGACCTTCGGGTTCGCCGGGGCCCTGACCACTGCCGCAGTGACCGGCCACGCCCAGCTCTCGATCGCCGGCGTGATCGTCGTGGGGGTGATCGGCTCCCTGGTCGGATCGGTCATCGCCTACGAGGTCGGCCGCTCGCTCGGGCGCGCCATCGTGGACCGCTACGGCAAGTGGATCCTGCTCACCCACCACGACCTCGACGTGGCCGAGCGCTGGTTCGACCGCTACGGCGGCGTCTCGGTGCTGGTGGGCCGGGTGCTGCCCGTGGTGCGCACCGTCATCTCGCTGCCCGCCGGCGTCGCCGAGATGCGCCGGGGCCGCTTCGCCGTGCTGACGGTGATCGGCTCGGCGATCTGGATCGGCCTGCTCACGGGGCTCGGCCACGCGGCCGGGTCCAGCTGGACCCGGGTCAGCCACGACGCGCACCTCTTGCAGACTCCGACGATCGTCGTGATCGTGGTCGCCCTGGTGTGGGCCTTCGTCCTGCGCGTGCGATCGGTGCGGCGCCACAGCGACCCGGCGCCCGCTCGCGGGCGCCACGCGCGCCGCTAGGAGGCGCTCTCTGGTGCGGCGAGGGCCGCGCGCACGCGCGCGGCGTGGCCCGTCGCGCGCACGC
Source organism: Acidimicrobiales bacterium (assembly GCA_049965035.1). Lineage (GTDB taxonomy): Bacteria > Actinomycetota > Acidimicrobiia > Acidimicrobiales > RAAP-2 > RAAP-2. The sequence continues at coordinate 28,093 of JBMFWS010000021.1, read as the reverse complement.
CGTACCAGACGTGCTCGAGGAGCCCGGTGGGGCCCACGACGAACGTGGAGCGGATCACCCCCGTGACGGTCTTGCCGTAGAGGAGCTTGTCGCCGTAGGCGCCGTAGGCGCGCATCACCGACCGGTCGACGTCGCTGAGCAGGGTGAAGGTCAGGCCGTAGCGCGCGATGAACTCGCGGTGCCGGGCGGCCGGGTCGGGCGAGACGCCGACCACGTCAGCTCCGAGGTCGCGCAGGGCGGTCAGCTCGTCGTTGAACTGGCAGGCCTCGGTGGTGCAGCCCGGCGTCAGGTCGGCCGGGTAGAAGTAGAGGACCAGGCGCCGCCCCGCGAAGTCCGACCGGCGCACGATGCGCCCGGCGGTGTCGGGCAGCGCGAAGGCGGGAGCGGGGTCGCCGACGGCCAGTCGCATGGCACCTCCGTCATCGCTGGGGCAATTGCCCCTACACTAGGGGTGCGGCCCTCAACACGGGCCGGGGCCCCCTGCTACCTGCCGGTCTCGGGCCCGACCGAGAAGACGGATGCAGTTGTGAGCATGCCCACCAACGTGGCGGCGACCGAGTCGTACGCCACGGACCTGACCTTTGCCGACCTGAGTGTGGACGCCCGCCTGGTGGCCGCGCTCGACAGCCAGGGGATCACCACGGCCTTCCCCATCCAGGCTCTGACCATCGGCGACGCCCTGGCCGGGCGCGACGTGTGCGGCAAGGCCAAGACCGGATCGGGCAAGACGCTCGGGTTCGGCCTGCCGGTCCTGCAGCGCCTGGCGGCGTCGCCGGCCATCGCGGGCGCCCGCCCCACGCGGCCGCGGGGCCTGGTGCTGGTGCCCACGCGCGAGCTGGCCCTCCAGGTGCGCGACGTGCTGGCCCCGCTCGGCCAGGCGGTCGGCGTGCGCGTCGGCGCTCTCTACGGCGGCGCCGACATCGAGCGCCAGATCGCGCGTCTGCACGGCGGGGTGGACCTCGTCATCGCGACGCCGGGTCGCCTGATCGACCTCGGCGACCGCGGCGAGGTGGCCCTCGACCGGATCGCCGAGCTGGTCATCGACGAGGCCGACCGCATGGCCGACATGGGCTTCATGCCCCAGGTCGAGTGGGTGCTGCGCCACATCGGGCGCCACGCCCACCAGACCCTGCTCTTCTCGGCCACCCTCGATGGCGCCGTCGACCGCCTGGTCAAGCGCTACCTGACCAACCCGGTGTTCCACGAGGTCGCCTCGGACTCGGTGACGGTGTCGGCGATGGTGCACCACTTCTTCCAGGTCCACCAGCTCGACCGGATCAAGGTCGTCGCCTCGATCGTGGGGCCCCTCGAGCGGACCATCGTCTTCGTGCGCACCAAGCGCGGGGCCGACCGCCTGGTCGAGCAGTTGGCCAAGGAGGGCGTGCGGGCCGGGGCGATCCACGGGGACCTGCGCCAGGCCCAGCGCGAGCGCACGCTGGCCGACTTCACCGCCGACCGCCTGGCCGTGCTCGTGGCCACCGACGTCGCCGCCCGCGGCCTGGACATCGACGGGGTCGACTGCGTCATCCACTTCGACCCGCCCGAGGATGCCAAGGCCTACCTGCACCGCTCGGGCCGCACCGCGCGGGCCGGATCGACCGGCGTGGTCGTCTCGCTGCTGCTGTGGAACCAGGTGCTGGGCGCCGAGGTGACGATGCGGCGCCTCGGCCTCAAGCAGCCGGTGATCGAGGTGTTCTCGAACAACCCGAACCTGGCGCACCTGGCGGCGTGGGACCCTGAGGCGGACGCGGTCAGCGCGTGAAGACCCCGCGCTACCACCGCGATCCGCGCATCGCCCGGGCGCTCGTGGTGATGGCGCACCCCGACGACGTCGACTTCGGCGCTGGCGGCACCGTGGCGCGTCTGGTGCGCGACGGCGTGAGCGTCGCCTACTGCCTGGTGACCTCGGGCGACGCGGGAGGCGACTCGTCGCGCGCGACCCCCGAGGAGCGCGCCATCACCCGCGAGGCCGAGCAGCGCGCCGCCGCCGCCGCCCTCGGCGTGAGCGATCTCACCTTCCTGCGCTGGCCCGACGGGCGCGTCGAGGTGACCCTCGAGCTGCGCGCCGCCCTGGCGCGGGTCATCCGCACCCAGCGGCCCGACCTGGTCATCTGCCAGAGCCCCGAGCGCAACTTCGACCGGATCTACGCCTCGCACCCCGACCACCTGGCGGCGGGCGAGGCCACGCTGCGCGCGATCTACCCCGACGCGCGCAACCCCCACGCCTTTCCCGAGCTGCTCGCCGAGGGCCTGGCGCCCCACGTGGTGGGCCAGGTGTGGCTGTCCACGTCGGTGGGGGCGAACCTGGTGGTCGACATCACGCGGACCTTCGACGACAAGATCGCCGCGCTGCGCTGCCACGGCTCCCAGGTCGGCGACCGTCGGGGCCTGCGCAAGTCCCTGCGCGCCAGCGCCCGGGCGACCGCCGCGTGGGCCCGCCTCGGCGGTCAGCGCCTGGCCGAGTCGTTCCGGGTGATCGTCACCGGCTGAGCCGGCGCCGGGGCCATGGCGGCGTTCCCCCACCTGCTCGCCCCCCTGGCCCTCGGGCCGGTCACCGCGCCCAACCGCATCGTGTCCTCGGGCCACGACACCGTCATGGTCGACCACGGTCGCATCACCGATCAGCTGGTCGCCTACCACGAGGCCCGCGCCCGCGGCGGTGCCGGGATGATCGTGGTGCAGGTGGCCGGGGTGCATCCGAGCGCTCGCTACACCAGCCACATCCTGATGGCCGACGACGACGGCTGCGTCCCGGGCTTCGCCCGCCTGGCCGCGGCGGTGGCGCCCTACGCGACGGTGCTCGTGGGCCAGCTCTTCCATCCGGGCCGGGAGGTCGCCGAGTCCCCGGAGGGTCCGGCCCCGGTGGCCCGGGCCCCCTCGGCGCGTCCCACCGAGCGCTTCTTGGTGATGCCGCGGGCCCTGACTGCTGCCGAGATCGCCGAGATCGTCGACGCCTACGGGGCGGCCGCGGCCCGCCTGGTCGCGGCGGGCCTGGCCGGTGTCGAGGTCGTGGCCTCGCACGGCTACCTGCCCGCCCAGTTCCTCAACCCCCACGCCAACGTGCGTACCGACGCCTACGGGGGCGGGCGCCGCGAGCGGCGTCGGTTCCTCGCCGAGGTGCTGACCAGCGTGCGCGCGCACGTGGGGCCGGGCGCGGTCGTCGGGCTGCGCCTCTCACTCGACGAGCACGACCCGGCGGGCCTGCCCGCGCCCGAGGCCGCCGCCGCCGCGGTCGCCCTGGCCTCCGAGGGCCTGCTCGACTACCTGAGCGTGACGACGGGGACCTCGGCGACGCGGCGCGGCTCGGGCCACATCGTGCCCGAGATGTCGCAGCGCCCGGGCTACGTGGCCGGGGCGGCCGGGCGCCTGCGGGCCCAGGTGCGCGTGCCGGTCATGGTAGCGGGTCGGATCAACCAGCCCCAGGACGCCGAGCGGATCCTGGCGGCCGGCGAGGCTGACGCCTGCGTCATGACGCGCGCGCTGATCTGCGATCCCGAGATGCCCGCCAAGGCCGCGGCCGGGCGCCACGAGGAGATCCGGGCCTGCGTGGCCTGCAACCAGGCCTGCATCGGCCACTTCCAGGCCGGCGTGCCCATCTCGTGCATCCAGCACCCCGAGACCGGTCGCGAGCTGCGCTACGGGGCGCGGCGCCCGGCGCGCGCGCGCCGCGACGTGCTGGTCGTGGGGGCCGGTCCGGCGGGGCTGAAGGCCGCCGCCGTGGCCGGCGAGAGGGGGCACCGGGTCCGCATCCTCGAGGCCGCATCCGTGCCGGGCGGCCAGGTTCGCCTGGCCGCGCGCCTGCCCGGACGTGACGAGTTCGCCGGGGTGATCGACAACCTGCTCGGTGAGGCCCGGCGCGCGGGAGCCACCCCGGAGCTCGGGCGCCACGTGGACGCCGACGACGTGGCGCGCGCGGGCGCCGACGTCGTCGTCGTGGCCACCGGGGCCCGGCCCTACCGACCGGACCTCGAGATCCTGGGCGACCCCGCGGTGCTGAGCGCCTGGGAGGTCCTCGAGGACCCCGCGCGCTGTGCGCGCGGGCGCTGGGCGGTCGTCGACTGGCGCGGCGACTGGGTGGGCGTGGGGATGGCCCGTCTGCTGGCCCAGCGCGGCTCGTCCGTCGTGCTCGCGACTCCCGGCTACGGCGCCGGCGAGTCGCTCCAGCAGTACGTGCGCGACGTGGCGCTGGCCGCCCTGGCGCGCGCCGGTGTCGAGGTCGTGCCCCTGGTGCGACCCTTTGGCATCGACGACGACACGCTCTACCTCCAGCACGTGCTCACCGAGGAGCCCGTGGTGTGCGCGCCGGTGGCCGGCGTCGTGCTCGCGACGGGCCACCAGGCCAACGACGAGCTGCTCGTCGAGCTCGCCGCCCGCGGCGTTGCGGCGGTCGGGATCGGCGACTGCCTGGCCCCGCGCAGCGTCGAGGAGGCCGTGCTGGAGGCCCTGATCGCGGCGGCCGAGATCTAGCCCGATCGCCTCGCGGGTTGGCCCCGGCGGCTGCCACAGGCCGCGCGCCAGAAATTGGGACGTTCGTCCCTGTCATCGTCCCGGAACGCTTCGTAGGGTGCGAGATGTGCAGCATCGGCATCAACCCATGCAGCGTGTGCAGAGCGATCTGATCCCGCAGAGGATGCAGAACGACGAGCAGTTCCTGCGGGCCGAGGACGTGGGCAAGATCCTCGGAGTCGAGCGCTCCACCGTCTACCGCATGGCGGCGACCGGGCGGCTGCCCGCAATGAAGGTCGGGCACCAGTGGCGCTTCCCGGCCGAGCTGATCGCCTGGATGCTTGACGCCCACGACGTCAGCCCGAAGGTCGCGATCCATCATCGGGCGCTCGAAGCGGCCGTCCGCGACTCGCTGGCGTACCTGGAGCTGGGGGCTGAGCTGCTGAGCGTCATGCTGGTGATCACCGACATGAGCGGCTATCCCGTCACCGACATCATCCACCCGTGCCCGTGGTTCCGCGACAATCTCAATGATCCCGCCGTGCTCGCCGAGTGCTTCGACGACTGGCGACAGCTGGCCGAGGATCCCGACTTCGCGCTGTGCTTCCGCACCGGACCCCACGACTTCGACTGCGCGCGCACCTTCGTGCGCGTGGGGCCCCATCTGGTCGGGATGCTGCTAGCCGGTGGGGTCGCGGCGTCCGACAGCGACGAGCGCGAGCTGTACCACCTGAGCAGCGAGGAGCGGGCCCGGGTGCTGGCGATGCTGCCCAAGCTGGCGGTCCAGGTCTCCCAGCGCGCCGCTGAGGTCATGCTTGATCTCGCAGAGAGGAGAGAGCCATGAAGCGGCTGGTGATTCTGGGCGGTGGCACCGCGGGCACGATCGCGGCGAACCGCCTGCGGAGGCGACTGGGATCGGCGCAGTGGCAGATCACGGTCGTCGACCAGAGCGAGAGCCACTACTACCAGCCGGGCCAGCTGTTCGTCCCCTTCGGGATCTACCGCCCGGCGGATCTGGTCAAGCCCCGCCGGCGATTCCTGCCCACGGGCGTCGACCTGGTCATCGGCGAGATCGATCGCGTCGTGCCCGAGGAAGCCACGGTACGCCTGAGCGATGGCAGCGAGCTCGGCTACGACTACCTCATCATCGCCACGGGGACCTCGCCGCACCCCGACGAGACACCCGGGATGAGCGAGGGCGAGTGGGGTCGCAGCGTGCACGAGTTCTACACGTTCGCCGGGGCGACGGCCCTGGCCGACAAGCTGGCCAGCTGGGACGGCGGGCGGCTCGTCGTCCACATCGTCGACATGCCGATCAAGTGCCCCGTCGCGCCGCTGGAGTTCACGTTCCTGGCCGATGCGTTCTTCACCGAGCAGGGGATGCGCGATCGCGTCGAGATGGTGTTCGTGACCCCCCTCGACGGCGCCTTCACCAAGCCGGTGGCGTCCAAGCACCTGGGCGCGATGCTCGAGGATCGCAAGGTCGCTCTCGAGACCGACTTCACCGTCGAGCGCGTCGACCCCGAGCGCAAGATGCTCGTCTCATACGACGAGCGGGAGATCCCCTTCGACCTGCTGGTCACCGTGCCGCTCAACATGGGCGCCGACTACGTGGCCCGGTCGGGGCTGGGCGACGAGCTCAACTACGTGCCCGTCAACAAGCAGACCCTCCTGTCCAAGGCCTACGACAACATCTTCGCCATCGGCGACGCCTCGGACATCCCGACCTCCAAGGCGGGCTCGGTCGCGCACTTCTCGCTCGAGCTGTTCGAGGAGAACTTCGTCCAGCACGTCCACGGACGGCCGATGACGCGACTCTTCGACGGCCACGCCAACTGCTTCATCGAGTCGGGCGGGGGCAAGGGGCTGCTCATCGACTTCAACTACGACACCGAGCCGCTCCCGGGCATGTACCCGCTGCCGGGACTGGGGCCCTTCAAGCTCCTGCGCGAGTCCGAGGCCAACCACTGGGGCAAGATGATGTTCCGCTGGGTGTACTGGAACCTCCTGCTGCCCGGCAAGGAGATGCCGCTCGAGCCGCTGATGTCCATGGCTGGCAAAGAGGTCGAGGACGTCGGACAATGACCACGACCGGTGTGCCGGTGACCGCTGACGGGGTCGAGGAGCGCCTCGACCGCCTCGACGAGCAGCTCGCCGAGGTCCTGGCCGAGCTGCGGCACCAGCGCCGCGAGCGCGAGCGCTGGCGCGAGCTGGCCGACGAGCTGGCTCCCATCGCCGAGCAGGCGATGAACATGACGATCACGCAGCTGGCCTGTGGCTCCTACGACGCCGGCGAGATCGCGGGACTGGTCCGGTCGGTGCTGGAGGACGCGTCGGCGATCCAGGCCTGGATCGGCCCGCTGCGCAGTCTGGCCGCCCTGGCGGACGAGGCGGGCCCGCTGGCCACCTCGGCGGTGTCGAGCCTGAATGCCCGACTGCAGCTGGCCGACGAGCGCGGCTACTTCGCCTTCGCCCGCCAGGCCGCGGGCGTGCTCGACACGATCGTCACGTCGTTCTCCCACGAGGACGTCAAGCTCCTCGGCGACAACATCGTGCTGATCCTCGAGACCATCAAGGAGATGACGCAGCCCGAGGTCATGGGGCTCTTGGGCCGTACGGCACTCGGCATCCGCCAGGTCGAGGCGTCAGGCACGACCCACGTCCCCTCGACGCTCGCCCTCCTGCGCCAGATGCGCGAACCCGACGTTCGCCGCGGCCTCGCGCGCCTGCTGGCCACCCTACGGACCATCGGGGCCCCACCGGTCTCCGGCACGGCGTCGCCGGAGAGTTCGAATCCCTAGCGGAGGTAACCCATGCCGACAGCAAGCATCAACGGCCGCCAGGTGCAGGTCGATGCGGAAGGCTTCCTGACCCAGTACGACGAGTGGGACGAGGACCTGGCCACCGTCCTGGCCACGCAGATCGGGATCGAGCTGAGCGAGGCGCACTGGAAGGCCATCCACTTCTTGCGGGCGGACTTCAAGGAGCAAGGAGAGACCGCGACCCTGCGGCGGATCACCACCGTCGGCGGCATCCCGACCAAGGAGCTCTTCGAGCTGTTCCCCAAGAAGCCGGCCAAGAAGATGGCCTACATCGCCGGCCTGCCCAAGCCGCGCGGCTGCGTGTGACACCACGAACGGAGGAAGTCCCATGACCACCGAACCCACCACGGCTCCCGTGCCGAACTTCGACGACGGACCCAGCGACCGAACGCTGGCGATCATCTGCTCCAAGGGCAATCTCGACATGGCCTACCCGGGGCTGATCCTGGCCAACGCGGCTCTGGGCGAGGGGGCCCAGGTCCACCTGTTCTTCACCTTCTGGGGCTTCGACATGATCACCAAGAAGCGGATGGCCGACCTCAAGTTCACGATGCTCGGCAACACCGCCACGCACATGCCCCAAGGGCTCGGGGGGCTGCCGGGCATGACCGCGATGGCCACGTCGATGATGCGCAAGCAGATCGCCTCGATCGACGTCCCCACCGTGCCCGAGATGCTCGAGCAGATCGTCGCCTCGGGCGGCCGCCTGTGGGCCTGTCAGATGTCGGCCGACATGATGCACCTGACCAAGGACGATCTCTACGACGCGGTCGAGGAGATCATCAACGCGTCCGCGTTCATCGAGATGACCGCGGGCGCGCAGCTCCTGTTCATCTAGAGGCCGCGCGGCGACGCGGCGACGCGGCGCCGGCTCCTCACTCCGGCCGCGGGCGACCCCGCGGCGCAGGCCGCCGCCCCGCCCCTGAAGGGCTGACCTCACCCAGGGCCCGGAGTCCCGGCCTCGTCGACCGGGCCCAAGGGCGCCGGGCGAGATTCACACCAGACTCACAGACGATGCCCCGGAGCCCTTCAGAGACGCCCCGTAGCGTGGGCCTGACGCACCAGCGTCCCGAAAGGAGTCGTTATGAATCCCACCAAGCAGCTGGTCCGCGCGGGAACGCTCGCCGCGGCCCTCGTGCTGGCGGTGCCATTCGTCCCGGCACTGGCTGGCGCGAGCGGGGCCCGCGGGCACCACGGGACCCATCCCCACGGGCAGTCGATCCACGGCATCGTCCTCGCCTCCAGCACCACCTTGGACACCGTGACCCTCAACACGCCCCACGGCGCGGTGACGGTCCACGTGAGCGCCGCGGCGGCCAGCCACGTCTACCTGGGCGGCCAGGTGGTCGCTGTGGCCACCAAGCTGGCCGACGGCACCTACCAGGCCACCTCGGTGCGCGAGCACGGGCGAGCCAACCACACCGAGATCCGGGGCACCGTCGTCAGCGCGACGGCGACGCAGTTGGTCGTCTCGAGCGGGAGGAGCCAGATGGGCCTGCAGCTCGGTACCCGCCAGTCGCACGCCAGCCACCACGCCTTCGCCCCGGGCCAGATCGTGCGCGCGGGCATCGTCATCACGCCGACGTCCCTGGACGCGACCAATGTGCAGGTCGTCGGCCAGAGCGACCTGATCGAGCTGAGCGGCACGCTGGGCACGGTCACGACGGCTTCTTTGACGATCAACGTCGAGAACGGTGCGACGACGACCGTATCCATCCCGACCACGCTCACCTTGCCCTCGACCTTCATTACGGGCACGCCGGTCGAGATGCTGGTCAGCTTCGACCCCACGACCAACGCCTTCACGCTGGTGACGATCTCGAGTGAGGTGCCCCAGGGAGGTGCGGTGGTCAACCCCGGTGAGGGGAATCTCCTCGAGGTCGAGGGCCTGGTCGCGGCGGTGAGCGCCACGTCGCTGACCGTGCAGCCCGGTGACAATGCGGCCGCGGTGACCTTCACGGTGCCGGCGGGCCTGGACGTCTCGTCGCTGTACGTCGGTGAGCGCATCGACGCGCGCGGCACGGTCTCGGTCACCGGGACGGCGCCGGCGACGACGACGTACGCACTGGTGTCGTTCCACGTGTCCCAGGCCGAGGGCGCGATGCGCACCGAGGCCGAGGGCCTGGTGCAGTCGATCAGCCCGACGTCGATCACCATCCAGCGCAACGAGCACCAGGCTGCCATCACCTTCACCCTGGGGCCAAACAGCCCGTCCGTCGCATCGCTCAGCGTCGGTGAGCGCGTCCACGCGCGCGGGATGGTCGACAGCACCACCGGCCTCTTGACCCTCACGGCGATCTGGGCCCAGGGCTCAGGCGACCAGGGCAACCCGGGCAACCCCGGCAGTCAGGGCGACCAGGGCGGCCAGTCCGGCGTGCTCCAGATCGACGGCACCGTCAGCGCCAACTCGGGCACCACTCTCACGATCCTGCCCAGTGAGGGTGGCAGCTTGGTCGCGCTGGTGGTTCCCGCGGCCCTGGACGTCGCCGGCTTCACCACGACGTACGGACCGGGTGTGCACGTCCACGCGACGGCCACGATGCTGGCGGGTGTCGAGACCCTGGTCACGATCGCCCCGCAGGACTGACAGATCTCCTGGGCCCCGCCCGGTGCGCACCGCCAGGGCTGGGCCTAGGGTGAGCGCGTGAGCTTGACGCGCCGGCCGACCCCACGCACACCGGTCGGCCGGCGCGTCGCCGCGCGAGGGATCCGCGACCTGTTCGCGGGCCTGACGCGACAGTCCCTCCCCCGCGAGGTGGTGGCCGGCGTCACGCTGCTGGCGATCGCGATCCCCGAGCAGCTGGCCACCTCCCGCCTGGCCGGGGTGCCAGCCTTCCTGGCGATGATCGCCTTCATCGCCGGGACGATGGCCTTCCTCGCTCTGGGTGCCAACCCCATCATGTCGGTCGGCGCCGACTCGACCATCGCCCCGCTGTTCGCGGTGTCGCTCGCCCACCTGGCCGCGACGGGCTCGCCGATCTATCTCGAGCTCGTCTCCATGACCGCGGTCGTCACCGGCCTGCTGGTCGCCACCGTCGGGCTGCTCCGCCTGGGGTGGATGGCCGACCTGCTGAGTCGGCCGATCATCACCGGGTTCATGGGCGGGATCGGGCTCATCATCATCGTCCACCAGCTCCCGGACGCCCTCGGGATCCCGGGGGGCGGCGAGAGCCTGGCCGGCCGCCTGCACCTGATCGCCGCGCAGCTCGGCCAGGTCCGGGCCTGGCCCCTGGCGCTGGCCCTCGGGACGGTGCTGGTCATGGTGGTCGGCGAGCGCTGGAACGCGCGCCTGCCCTGGGCGCTGGTGGCCGTCGTCGCCGCGGTCGTCCTGACGGCGGCTCTGTCCCTCAGCCATCACGGGGTGGCCGAGCTCGGCACCGTCGTCGCGGGTGCGCCGGTGTGGCGCCTGCGCTGGCTCTCGCTGCACCAGTGGGGCCAGGTGGTGACGATCGCGCTGACGCTGATGGTCGTCGTCATCTCGCAGAGCGCCATGACCTCGCGGGTCTCCTCCGAGGAGATCGGCGCGGGCGAGGACCTCAGCCGGGACTTCGTCGGCGTGGGCGCGGCCAACGTCGCCGCGGGCCTGCTGGGCTCGTTCCCCGTCGACGCGAGCCCGCCGCGCACGCTGGTCGTGGGCATGGCCGGGGGTCGCACGCGCCTGGCCGGTCTGGTCGCGGGGCTCGGCATGCTGGTGCTGACGCCGTTCGCCGCCTTCGCCCACGTGATCCCGCTGCCCGTGCTGGCGGGGGTCCTGTTCTTCATCGCCGGGCGCCTGATCAAGGTGCGCCAGCTCGGGGCGATGTGGCGGGCCGGGCGCAGCGAGCTGACCGTCGCGGTGGCGTCGGCCCTCGGGGTGCTGCTCCTCGGCGTCGAGCTGGGCCTGGGCATCGCGGTCGGGCTGGCGATCCTGCTGCGCACCTGGCGCAGCGCCCGACCGCGCATGCTCGAGCTCGGCCGCCGGGCCGGGACGACGAGCTGGGAGCCTCTCGACCGCACCGGCGTCGAGCCGGTCCCCGGGGTCCTGGCCATCCTCTTCGACGAGAGCCTGTACTTCGCCAACGCCGGGGCGTTCCGCCTCGAGTTGCACCGCCTGCTCGGGACCGACGGGCCCGGTCGCCACGTCGTCGTCGACGCGGTCGCCATGTCCGAGATCGACTACAGCGCGCTGGTGATGCTGGCCGACGTGGTACGCGATCTGGCCGCTGACGGCACCAATCTGGTGGTGGCACGGGCCAACGACGCCGTGCGGCGCCAGCTCACCGTGGCCGGCCCGCCGCTGGCCGCGCTCGCGCTCTACGAGAGCGTCGACGACGCGGTGGCGGCGGTGACCAGCGCGGCCTGAGCGCCAGCGGGGGGTGCGTGCGGCGGCGGTCGGGGCCGGGCCGCGTCAGGCGTGGTGGCGGATCAGGGGCGGACTCGCCGGTGCCGACAGCGGGAGCGTCACGGTCACGCGCGTTCCCCGACCCGGGGCACTGGTGACCTCGCAGGTGCCGCCGAGCAGCACTGCGCGCTCGGCCATGCTCTGGAGGCCCAGGTGGCCCGTCGCGGGGGCCACGATCGCCGCGAAGCCGCAGCCGTCGTCGACGATGGTGACGGTGACCGCGTCGTCGGCGATCGCCAGCTCGACCGCGAGGTGCTGGGCGTGCGCGTGGCGCACGGTGTTGCGCACGGCCTCCTGGACGATGCGGAAGATGGCGACCTCGACCTCGGGTCGGCCCACCAGGGGGTCGCCCTCTAGGGCGAAGGTGGTCTCGATGTCGTTGTCGAACTCCACGTCGACCATGAGGCCCCGCAGGGCGGCCACGAGGCCGTGCTGGTCCAGTCCCGCGGGATGCAGACCCCGGGTGACCTCGCGCAGGTGGTGGACCGTCTCGAGCAGGTGGTCGCGCGCGGTGGTGATCTCGCCGTGAGGCGATCCGCGCTCCAGCTGCTCGAACTCGCGGGCCAGCTGGAGCAGCTCCTGGAGCGGGTCGTCGTGGATCTCGCGGGCGATGCGCCGCCGCTCCTGCTCCTGGGCGCGCAGGACCTCGCTGGCCCAGGACCGAGCCTCGACCTCGCTGCGGTGCTCGGCCGTGATGTCCTCCAAGATGACCTGGGAGACCGGGGACACGGTGGTGCCCGCGAGCACGGTCGTCGAGACGCGGAACGTGCGCTCGCCGTCACTGGTGTCCAAGGCGACGGTCAGCGAGTCGGGCCAGTCGCGCGGGTCGACGCCGAGCAGGTCGTCGAGGGTGCGTCCGAGTGGGTCGGCCCACAGGGCCCGGGAGGCCTCGTTGTGCTCCACGACGCGCCCGGCGCTGTCGACCAGCACGATGGGCGCGACGTTGGCGGCGAAGAGCTCGTGGTAGTGGGTCTCGGCCGCGTGTCGCTCGGCCTCGGCGGCCTCGGCGCGGTTGCGCTCCAGGTGAGAGCGCTCGATCTCGAGCCCGACGAAGAGCGCGACGACCGACACCACGACCAGCTGGACCAGGTCGTGGTGGTAGTGACCCCGGTCGTCGGGCATCAAGAGGTCGGGCATCCACAGCAGGATCGACCACAACGTGGTGGCGGCCGATCCCGACAGGCCGTAGTGGAGGGCCGCGTAGCCCACGGGGATCAGCAGGAGGTCGATCGGCGTCCCGTAGGGGAACCAGTCGGGGCTGATCCCGCCGTGGGCGTCGATGAGCAGGTGGACGACGGCCCACACGACGACCATCAGCTGGGTGATCCAGAAGGCGCGCTCGTGCACCGGCGGGTGCAGGGCGCGCCCCAGGATCGCGCGCAGCGGGATCCTGGCCGAGTCGGCGCTCATCGCGCCGAGCCCGGGGTGACGAGGTGGTGCTCGAGCACGTAGACGATCGCCTCGGCGCGCGAGCGCACCCCGAGTTTGGCCAGGATCGTGGACACGTAGCTCTCCACCGTGCGCAGCCCGACGCCCAGGTCCTTGGCGATCTCCTTGTTGGAGCGGCCGCGCACCAGGGCGCGGATGACGTCGAACTCGCGCGCGGTCAGCGAGGCGGCCAGGCGCTCCTCGGGCTGCTGACGCCGTCCAGCCAGGCGGTGGGAGAGGACGCCGTCGATCACGGTCCCTCCGAGCGCGACGGTGCGCACTGCGGCGATGAACTTCTCGGTCGAGACGGTCTTGAGGAGGTAGCCGGCCGCACCGGCCGCCAGCGACTCGGAGAAGTACACGTAGTCGTCGTGGGCTGACAGCATGAGGCAGCGCACCGGCGACCCCCCCTCGACCAGGCGTCGCACGATCTCGACGCCCGACCCGTCGGGCAGCTCGACGTCCACGACGAGCATCGTGGGCTGGTGGCGCCGCACCGCGGCCAGGGCCTCCTCGATGGTCCCCACGTCGTCGACGACGGCGATGTCGGGCTCGCGCTCGAGCATCTCGCGGGTCCCGCGACGGACCACCGTGTGGTCGTCGACCACGACCACGGTAATCGGCGACGCCGACGCCGCTGGCCCCTCTGACACGCCATTGAGGATAGGCCACCAGGTCGAACACCGTCTTTCTACCGTGGAATCACGGGAGAGTAGACCCCAGGTCCCTCACTACACGTCAAGTAGCGCACTCACCAAACTGGCTGGACGTGGGCACGACACCAGCCCGGCCGAGGAGAGTCCATGAGTAGCGAGACCAGCGTCCTGCGTCCCCCCACGAGCGAGCCGCCCCGTCGCCTGCGCGGTCTGGTGAACCTGGTGCTCGCCACGATCTACGTCGCCGCAGTCGTCTTCGCCCTGGCGGCGGGGGTTGGCTGGATCTGGCACCGGGTGACCGGCCCGACGTCGACCACGTCAGCGGCCGCACCGGTCCCCACGTCGTCGTCGACGCCGTCGGCGGTGACGCTCAAGATGTCGATCAACCCGCCGCCCCTCGGCGGCGTGAAGGGCCAAGGTGGCCTCATCCACGACGCGTTCGTCCCGGGCATGCTGACGATGAAGGCCGGCACCACCTACGACGTCGTGATCTACAACTACGACCCGCACGCCCACACCTGGACGCTGCCCAACTTCAACATCAATGCCAACGCGCCCGCGGGCAGCGCCTCGTCGCCCTCGGTCACCCACTTCACGATCACGCCCAAGTCCAAGGGCACGTTCCAGTGGTTCTGCGCTCTGCCCTGCGACAAGTGGTCCATGGCCACCAACGGCTACATGCGCGGATACCTGAAGGTCATCGCCTAGGAGTCGTCGCCCGCCGCCCGGGAAAGGGGCAGCGGCGGGAGGCGCTGCAGTACCCACACCCAAACAGGAGGAACGCAACCATGAAGCACCCGATGGCCAAGGCAGTGTCCTTGGTCCTGGCACTGGCCCCGCTGGCGAGCGGCGCCCTCGTTGCCGGAACCGCCGGCGCCGCCTCGTCACACGTCACCGTGACGATGCAAGTGATCACCAACACGACCGGCTCACTGGGCGGCCAGCCTAAGTTCACCAACGCCGCCTGGACGGTGAAGAAGGGCGAGACGGTCACCATTCGCATCATCAACCACGACGACGGCACGGCGCCCCTGACGGGTAGCTACATGAAGTACGTCAAGGTGATGGGCACCACCACGGGCCACGAGCTCGTCAGCGGCAAGGTCGTCACGACCGTGTCGGACATCAACGTCGCCCACACCTTCACCGTGCCGGGCCTCGGCTTGAACCTGCCGATCCCCGCCGCGCCGACCGGCAAGACCAACGTAATCGTGGCCACCTTCGTGCCCAAGAAGGCTGGAACGTTCGTGTGGCACTGCTTCGCCCCGTGCGGCTCGGGCTCCAACGGCATGGCCGGCGCGATGTCCACGATGACCTGGATGGAAGGCCGCATCACGGTCGCCGCCTAGCAGTTTCAACTCGCCGCCTGGCCCTCGAGGGCCAGTCGGCGAGGCACCAGTTTCGCCCCCCGGGGCATCATCACCACCACAACATCAGGAGGATCCCAATCATGAAGCACCCGATGGCTACCGCAGCGTCCCTGGCCCTGGTACTCGCGCCACTGGCCAGTGGCACCCTGGCAACGGGCACGGCGGGCGCCGCCGCGCCGCACGTCGTCAAGACCATGCGCCTGGAGACCGGGCACATGGACGGCAAGCCCGGCTGGCCCAAGATCACCAACTCCAGCTGGACGGTGAAGAAGGGCGAGTCCGTCACCGTGCGCATCATCAGCTTCGATGACGGCACGGCGCCGCTGGTTGGCAACTACATGAAGTACGACCGGGTCATGGGCACCACCACGGGCACGGAGCTGGTGGCCGGCAAGGCCGTCAAGAATGTGTCGGACATCAACATTGCCCACACCTTCACGCTGCCGACGCTGGGCTTCAACATGCCGATTCCGGTGGCGCCCACGGGCAAGTCCATCGTGGTCACGGCCACCTTTGTGCCCAAGAAGGTCGGGACGTTCGTCTGGCACTGCTTCGCCCCCTGCGGCAGTGGCGCGAACGGAATGGGCGGCGCCATGTCCACCATGACGTGGATGACCGGCAAGATCCGGGTCGTGGCGTGAGCGACGACCGCTCTTCCCGCAGTGAGGGTCTCGGGCGCGACAGCGCCCGAGACCCTCTCGCTCGACTCGGGGCCAGCGATCCGCTGGCCCGTCTCGGTCGCCTGAGCTGGCGGCGTCCCAAGCGCGGCGCCGCCGGTGCCGCCATCGTCGTGGGCTCCCTCGCCGGCATCCTGGTCGGGCTGGGCGTGACGGTCGCCGCCGTGAGCGGCGTCGCCGCGGGCATCCGCGACCTGACCAAGCCCTCCACCGCCGTCCCCGCCGTCGAGGTCCACGGCGCGGTCACCGAGCGCATGTCGATCCTGACCAACACGACGGGCAAGCTCGGGGGACAGCCCAAGTACACGAACACCTCCTGGACGGTGAAGAAGGGCGAGAAGGTCACCGTTGTCATCACCAGCTACGACACGGGAACCGCGCCCCTGCAGGGCGCTCAGATGATGTTCTCCAAGGTCATGGGCTCAACCACCGGCACCGAGCAGGTGGGGACCCAGACCGTCTCCTCGATTCCGGACGTTGCGGTGGCGCACACCTTCACCATCGACGCGTTCAACTTCAACATGCCGATCCCGGCAGCCACCAAGGGCCACGTGACGGTGACGGCCACGTTCGTCCCGACCAAGACCGGCACCTTCGTGTGGCAGTGCTACGCGCCCTGCGGCAGCGGCTCCAACGGAGCCAGTGGCGCCATGTCGACGATCAACTGGATGGAAGGAGACATCAAGGTGGTGAACGCATGAGTGAGACGACCAGCGAGATGACGCCCGCGTCCGGCACCACGACCCCGGTGACCATCCAGCGGCGCAGCGTGCTGCGCGCGGCCGCCCTGGGCGGCATCGGCCTCGGCGTGCTGGGGACCGTCGGCGGCACGGTGGCCCTGGCGGCCGAGCCCTCCTCGACGACCTCGTCGGGGCCGACCAAGCAGTGGTGCATGGTCATCGACCTGCGCATGTGCAACGGCTGCCAGCTGTGCACGACCGCCTGCCAGACCGCGCACTTCCTCCACGAGGACCAGACGTGGATGAAGGTCTACACGATGACCAACGCGGCCGGCGAGGAGTACCCCATGCCGCGTCCGTGCATGCAGTGCGAGGACCCGGCGTGCGTGCCGGTGTGCCCGGTCGGTGCGAACTTCCGCACGCCCGAGGGCCTCGTCCTGGTTGACCAGAGCAAGTGCATCGGCACGCGCATCTGCATGAACGCGTGCCCCTACGACGCCCGGTACTTCAACTGGGGCGCCCCCGAGCCCGCGCCCAAGCAGCCCTACGCCCAGAGCCCCGCGTGGCCCGTGCCCCAGGTGCAAGGGACGGTGGGCAAGTGCATCGACTGCGCGGCCATGCTGCCCACCGGGCAGATCCCCGAGTGCGCGACGCACTGCGCCATGGGCGTGATCTACTTCGGCGACCTGGTCTCGGACACCGCGGTCAACGGCATGGGCCAGACCATCAAGATCTCGTCCTTCCTGGCCGACAACAACGGCATGGTCTTCAAGGAGGAGTACGGGACCCACCCGCGCGTCTTCTACATCCCGGGCCACGGCCAGGACCTGGTCAACGACCACGATGCGGGCATCTAAGCCGCGCCACGAGAGGAACCGTCATGACTGATGTGATCGCCACGCCGACTTCCACCGAGCACCGCGTGGACGACGAGCTGCGGCGCGCCGTCCTGCGCCCGGTGCTCGAGACGCCCACGTGGTGGTGGCCGAGCATCCTGGTCCTGAGCGCGATCGTGCTGCTCGGCATCGTCGCGTGGATCTACCAGCTGGCCCACGGGCTCGGCTCGGCCGGCTACAACGACGACGCCTTCTGGGGCATCTACGAGTCCAACCTGGTGGCCTTCATCGGCGTGAGCTACGGCGGAGCGGTGGTGTCGGCGATCCTGCGCCTGACCCACCAGAGCTGGCGCGCCCCCCTGACGCGCATCGCCGAGGCGACGGCCCTGGTGACGCTGCCCATCGGGATGCTCTTCATCATCCCCCACCTGGGGAACCCGGGCAAGATCTGGGAGCTGATCTGGCCGCCGTACTGGAACCTGTCCTCACCGATCCTGTGGGACTTCTTCGCGGTGTCGACCTACCTGATGGCCACGATCGTCTTCTTCTACCTGCCCCTGGTGCCCGACGCCCAGGTCGTGCTGACCCAGCTGGACGACGAGGCCCCCTCGACGCGCGTGCGGGTGCGCCAGTCGCTGTACCGGGCCCTGGTGGGTCGCTTCGGGGGAACCCCCACGGAGCGGCGTCGCCTCAACGGGTCGATCGGGCTGCTGGCCATCATGATCATCCCAATGGCCGTGTCGGTGCACTCGGTGCTGTCGTTCGCCTTCGCGTCCTCGTCGCGGGCGGGCTACATGGAGACCATCTTCCCGGTGTACTTCGTGGTGGCCGCGCTCTACTCGGGCGTGGCCCTGGTGGTGCTGTCGGTGGCCGCGGTACGCAAGCTGTACCACCTGGAGGGCTACATCTCCAGCCGGCACTTCGTGCGCCTGGGCTTCTTGATGATCGCCTTCGGCGCGGCCTACCTGTACCTGACCTTCACCGAGTACCTGATCGACGGCTACTCCAACACGGCGGGTCCGGCGGCCTGGGTCTACCAGATCATCGCGGGTCGCTACTGGGTGCCATTCTGGTTCTACTTCGTGGCCGGCGGCCTGGTGCCGATCCTCATCATGGCGATCAAGCCCCTGCGCACCATGACGGGGGTCACCGTGGCCTCGGTACTGGTGGTCCTGTCCCTGTGGGTCAAGCGGCTGGTCATCGTCATCCCGCCCGCCACCGAGCCCCTGGTGCGGGCCGCGACCCGCAGCTCGGGCGCGGTGTCGGGGCTCTGGGGGACCTTCCACTTCACCTGGGTGCCCATCTCCATCACGGTCGCCGCGACCGCGGCCATCCCCCTGCTGCTGCTGATCGTGTTCCGCTTCGTCCCCGCGCTGTCGGTCACGGAGATGGAGGAGGTTGCCGCCGAGTCGAGTCACCAAGGAGGTCGGCCGTGAGCCGTCGTGTGCAGCTTCTCGGGAGCCTGGTCGTCGCGGGCACCGCGTCCCTGGCTCTGTTCCTCGGCGGCGTCGCGGGCGCAGCCGGTGCCGGGTCTGTGGCCCTCAGTGCCGGCCGCCCCTCCCAGGGCGCGGGCACCGAGCTGACGGCGATCGTCGACTCGGGTGCCGGCACGCCGGTGGCCAACGCCGTCGTGACGTTCTCGGTGCACGTCGAGGAGTTCGCCGGCGCGCCGCTGCTCACGGTCGGCACGGCGACGACCGACGCCGCGGGCGTGGCCAACATCACCTACCAGCCGACCTGGGCCGGCCCGACGCACTTCGTGGCCTCGGCCGCCCTGGGCGCGACGACCGTGGCGGAGGGTACCCTGACGGCTGCGGTGACGCGGACCGACCCCTTCGCCGGACCGGTCAACGCGACCCGGACCGACGGCCTGATCGGCCGCTGGACGGTGGCCGTGCTGCTCGCGCTGGTGGTGGCCATGTGGATCGTCCTCCTGGCGCTGGTGGTGCGGGTCCAGCAGGGTCCGACGCGACCCGCGGAGAGCTAGGCGGCGCGCGTGCCCGGGCTGTCGACCGGCCTGTCGGCGGGGAGCCACCTGGTAGTGGCCGGCTTCTACCACGAGCTGGCCATCCAGCTGGTGGCCATCGTCCTGGTGGCCGTAGTCACCGGTGTGGGCGTCCTGGCCTGGCGGCACCGCAGCGGCCTGACGGCGGCGCTGGTCGAGCGCGAGCCGGCCGCCCGGCGTCTGGTGCGCCTGGCCTTCGGGGTCATCTGGGTGTTCGACGGCGTGCTCCAGGCCCAGTCCTCGATGCCGCTGGCCATGGTACCCCAGGTCGTGGCGCCGGCCGCCGCCACCTCGCCGGGCTGGGTGCAGGCGCTGGTGCGCTGGGGGGGCGTGCTGTGGAACCAGCACCCGATCTCGGTGCCCGCCTCGGCGGTGTGGATCCAGCTGGGGATCGGCGTGTGGCTGCTGGTCGCGCCGCGGGGCTGGTGGTCTCGGGCCGCCGGCCTGGTGAGCCTGGGCTGGAGCGTGCTGGTATGGGCACTCGGTGAGGCCTTCGGGGGCATCTTCGCGCCGGGCCTGTCGTGGCTGACCGGGGCACCCGGCGGCGTCGTCTTCTACGCCGTGGCCGGCCTGCTGATCGCCCTGCCGATGTCGGCGTGGACGCCCCGCCTCGGCCGGCGGCTGCTGGCCGCCTTCGGGGCGTTCGTGGTCGCCATGGCCGTGCTGCAGGCGTGGCCCGGGCGCGGGTCCTGGCAGGGCCAGTCTCGCCACGTCACCGGCAACCTGACCGCGACCCTGCAGGCCATGGCGGGCAACAGCCAGCCGCACTGGCTGAGCGCTCTGGTCACGGCGGCTGCCCGCGGCGTGGCCGCCCACGGTGGCGCGGTCAACCTCCTGGTGGTCGTGGTGCTGGCCAGCACCGGCGCCCTGATGCTCAGCGGGCGGCGCGACCTGGCGACGATCGGCGTCGGCGTGGTGGCGGTGGCCGCCCTGGCCGACTGGGTGGTGGTCCAAGACATGGGCTTCTGGGGCGGCGTGGGCACTGACCCCAACTCGATGCTGCCCCAGATCGTCCTGGCGCTGACGGGCCTCGCCGCCCTGCGCGCCGCTCCGGCACCCGAGCCGGTGCCCGTGCCCGCCCGGTCCTGGGCACCTCTGGTCACGGCGGCCGCCTCGCTGGTCGCCGTCGTGGTCGTCGCGGTCGGCACGGTGCCGGCGCTGGCGGCGACCTTCACCCCCGCCGCGAGCCCGGTGCTGGCCGAGGCCGTGGGCGGCGGGGCGCGCCTGGTGAACGCTCCGGCGCCGACGCCGCGCGGGGGCCGCGCCCTCCTGGTCGACCTGCCGGGCTGTGGGGCGGCCGCGCGCTGGGAGGCGACGATCGCCGAGGCGACGGGCGCGACCCTGCTGGTGCGCGGGTGCGCGACGCTGCTTCCCGCCGCGACGCACGTGGACGCGGCCGCGCGCTGGCCCGGCCAGATCGCCGTCGTCTCGGGGTCTCGCGTGCGGGCGCTGGTGCGCGTGGGCGGGCCCCACAGCACGGCGCTGCGCGCCAGCTACACGACCGTCCTGACGAGCGCTTTGGCCTCACGCTGAGGCCGCGGTGCGGCGGCCCCAGCGCACCAGCACGGCGCTGCGCGCCAGCTACACGACCGTCCTGACGAGCGCTGTGGCCTCGCTGAGGCCGCGGTGCGGCGGCCCCAGCGCACCGGTCAGCGTGCCAGGTGGCGCAGCACGTAGTTGAGGACGCCGCCGTGGCGGTAGTAGTCGGCCTCGGTGGCCGTGTCGATGCGCAGGCGCACCGGGAACTCCTCGACCTCGCCGCTCGCGCGCGTCACGCGCACCGTGACCTCGGGGACGGTCTCGGCCCGGTTCAGCGGCTCGAGGCCGAGGACGTCGAAGACCTCGGTGCCGGTCAGGGAGTGGGTCTCGGCCGACTCGCCGGGCCGGTACTGCAGGGGCAGGACGCCCATGCCGACGAGGTTGGCCCGGTGGATGCGCTCGAAGCTCTCGGTCAGCACCGCGCGCACCCCGAGGAGGCGGGTGCCCTTGGCCGCCCAGTCGCGGCTCGACCCGCTGCCGTACTCCTTGCCGCCCAGCACCACCAGCGGGGTGCCCGTGGCGGCGTAGGCCATGGCCGCCTCGTAGATCGAGGTCTGCGTGCCCGCGGGCAGCAGGAGCGTGACCCCGCCCTCGGTGCCCGGGGCCAGCTGGTTGCGCAGCCGGACGTTGGCGAAGGTGCCGCGCATCATGACCTCGTGGTTGCCCCGGCGGGTGCCGTAGCTGTTGAAGTCGGCCGGCGCCACGCCGAGCTCGGTCAGGTAGCGACCGGCCGGGACGTTCGCGCGGATCGAGCCCGCCGGCGAGATGTGGTCGGTCGTCACCGAGTCGCCGAGCTTGGCCAGCACGCGCGCGCCCACCACGTCGGCGACCTCGCCGGGCTCGGGCCCCAGGTCCTCGAAGAACGGCGGCCGCTTGACGTAGGTCGAGGCCGGGTCCCACGTGTAGGTCGCGGCCGGCGTGGCCGCGATCGCCTGCCAGCGCTCGTCGCCGGCGAAGACGCTGGCGTAGCGCTCCTGGAACATGGCCGGGTTGAGCGACGCGCGCACCGCGGCCGCGACCTCCTCGTCACGGGGCCACAGGTCGGCGAGCATCACCGGCTGGCCCGCCGCGTCGGTGCCCAGGGGCTCAGCGGTCAGGTCGATGTCGATGGTGCCGGCCAGGGCGTAGGCCACGACCAGCGGCGGGCTGGCCAGGTAGTTCTGCTTGACGTCGGGGTGGATGCGCCCCTCGAAGTTGCGGTTGCCCGACAGAACCGAGACGACCGACAGGTCGTGCTCGGTGACCGCCTCCGAGACGCCGGCCAGCAGGGGGCCGGTGTTGCCGATGCAGGTGGTGCACCCGAAGCCGGCCAGGTAGAAGCCCAGCTTCTCGAGCGGCGCGACCAGGTTGGCGCGCTCCAGGTAGTCCATCACGACCCGGCTGCCCGGGGCGAGTGACGTCTTGACCCAGGGCGGCACCTGCAGCCCGCGCTCGACGGCGCGCTGCGCGACCAGGCCCGCGGCCACCAGGACGGCCGGGTTGGAGGTGTTGGTGCACGACGTGATGGCCGCGACCACCACGGCGCCCTCGCGCAGGTGGGCGGCGTGGTCGGTGCCGGTGACCTCGAGGGGCTCGCGGCCCGCAGCGCTGCGGAAGGCCTGGCGGGCGCTGGCGAGCGTAACGCGGTCCTGGGGCCGCTTGGGGCCAGCCAGGCTCGGCTCGACCGTGGACAGGTCCAGCTCGGCGTACTCGGAGTAGACCGGGTCGACGGCGGGCTCGCCCCACACACCCTGGGCCCGGGCGTAGGCCTCGACCAGGGCGACGTGGTCGGCGTCGCGACCGGTGAAGTGGAGGTAGTCCAGGGTCACCTGGTCGATGGGGAAGATGGTGCAGGTGGCCCCGTACTCGGGTGACATGTTCCCGATCGTGGCGCGGGTCTCGAGCGACAGGGCCGCCACGCCGGGCCCGTAGGCCTCGACCAGCTTGCCCACGACGCCGTGGCGCCGCAGCAGCTCGGTGATGGTCAGCACCACGTCGGTCGCCGTGACGCCCTCGCGAGTCGCCCCGGTCAGGCGCAGCCCCACGACCGGGGGGATCAGCATGGAGGTCGGCTGGCCCAGCATCGCGGCCTCGGCCTCGATGCCGCCCACGCCCCAGCCCAGCACGCCGAGGCCGTTGACCATGGTGGTGTGCGAGTCGGTGCCGACCACGGTGTCGAAGTAGGCCGTGCCGTCGGCGTCGAAGACGACGCGCGCCAGGTGCTCCAGGTTCACCTGGTGGCAGATGCCCATGCCCGGGGGCACGACGCGGAAGCGGTCGAAGGATCCCTGGGCCCACTTGAGGAAGGTGTAGCGCTCGCCGTTGCGGCCGTACTCGATGGCCACGTTCTCCTCGTAGGCCGACGGCGACCCGGTGCGCTCGAGGATGACCGAGTGGTCGATCACCAGCTCGACGGGCACCAGCGGGTTGATCCGCGCCGGGTCGCCGCCCAGCTCGATGATGGCGTCGCGCATGGCGGCCAGGTCGACGACGGCCGGCACGCCGGTGAAGTCCTGCATCAGCACGCGCTCGGGCGTGAAGGCGATCTCGCGCGCGTCGTCACCGGCCGCCTCGCCGTGGCGGGTGGGCGCCTCGCCCCAGCGCGCCAGGGCCTCCACGTCGGCCGCGGTGACCTTGACGCCGTCCTCGTGGCGCAGGAGGTTCTCCAGCAGCACCTTGATCGCGTAGGGCAGGCGGCTCACGCCGAGGGCCTCCAGGGCCGGCGCGCGCAGCGAGTGGTAGGCGAGGTCGCGTCCGCCCACGCGGAGCGTGGCGGCCGAGGAAAAGGAGTCGCGTGAGGTCATGGCTCCATTCTGCCCCACGCACCCGTGCCCGCCAGCGGGCGCCGTGCGAGACTGGGCGCGTGGACACCGTGAGCGAGCTCCTGGAGGCCCGGCTGCGCGCGGCCTTCGCGCGGGTGGTCCCCGGCAGCGACCCGGTGCTGCGGCCCTCCGAGCGGGCCGACTTCCAGGCCAACGGGGCCCTGGCCCTGGCCCGCGGCCTCGGGCGCCCGCCCCGGGAGGTGGCCGCCGAGGTCGCCGCCGCACTCGACCTGACGGACCTGGCCACCGTCGAGGTGGCCGGGGCCGGCTTCCTCAACCTGACGCTGACGCCCGCGTTCCTCGACGCGCGCCTGCACGCCCTGCTGGGAGACGAGCGGCTCGGCGTGGCGCGCTCCGACCCGCCGCACCGGGTCGTCATCGACTACTCGGCGCCCAACGTCGCCAAGGAGATGCACGTGGGCCACCTGCGCTCCACGGTCATCGGCGACGCCCTGGCCGCCCTCGAGCGCCTGGGCGGCGAGGTGGTGATCGCCCGCAACCACGTGGGCGACTGGGGCACGCCCTTCGGCATGCTCATCGAGCACCTGGTGGAGCGGGGCGAGGACGCCGGGGCGGCCGAGCTGGCCATCGGCGACCTGACGGCCTTCTACCAGGCGGCTCGCGCGGCCTTCGACGCCGACGAGGGCTTCCGCGAGCGCAGCCGGGCCCGGGTCGTCGCCCTGCAGGCCGGCGACCCCGAGACGCGGCGCCTGTGGCGCCGGCTGGTCGACCAGTCGGTCGCCTACTTCAGCGAGGTCTACCTACGCCTCGGGGTGTCGCTGAGCGCCGCCGACATCCGCGGCGAGTCCTCCTACAACGACGACCTGGCCGACGTCGTGGCCGAGCTCGACCGCCTCGGGCTGCTCGCCGACAGCGACGGGGCGCGCTGCGTCTTCCCGCCGGGCTTCACCAACCGCGACGGCGAGCCCCTGCCCCTGATCGTCCAGAAGCGCGACGGGGGCTTCGGCTACGCGGCCACCGACCTGGCGGCGGTGCGCGACCGCGTCGAGCGCCTGGGCGCCGACCGCCTGCTCTACGTCGTGGGTACGCCTCAGGCTCAGCACCTCGCGATGGTCTTCGCGGTCGCCCGCCAGGCCGGCTGGCTGCCCGACTCGGTGCACTGCGAGCACGTGGCCTTCGGCAACGTGCTGGGCGCGGACCACAAGATGCTCAAGACCCGCAGCGGCGACACCGTCAAGCTGATCGACCTGCTCGACGAGGCGGTCGAGCGGGCGCGCCACGCTCTCGACGAGCGCGGCGCCACGGCCGGCCCGGCCGAGCGCGACGTGCTGGCGGTGCAGATCGCGCGCGCGGCCATCAAGTACGCCGACCTGTCCACCGAGCGCCAGCGCGACTACGTCTTCGACCTGGATCGCATGGTGGCCTTCGAGGGCGACACCGGCCCCTACCTGCAGTACGCGCACACCCGCGTGCGCTCGATCCTGCGCCGGGCGGCCGCCGCGGGCACCGAGGCGCGCCCGGGGGCCTTCGTCTTGGGCGAGGAAGCCGCGCGGGCCCTGGCGACGTCCCTGCTCGGGTGGTCCGACGCCGTCGCCGCGGCCCGCGCCACCGCCCAGCCCCACCGCCTGTGCGGCTACCTGTTCGGGCTGGCCCAGGACCTCACCGCCTTCTACGAGGCGTGCCCGGTGCTGAGCGCGCCGCCGGCCCTGCGCGCCGAGCGCCTGGCGCTGTGCGAGCTGACCGCGCGCACCCTGGCCCAGGGTCTCGCGGTGCTGGGGATCGAGGCGCCCGAGCGCATGTAGTCACGAGGGAGGACAGCTATGGAGGCTCGCGCGGCACTGGTGACGCAGGCCGGAGGGCCCTTCGAGGTGCACACCATCGAGGTCGACCCGCCGCGCGCCCACGAGGTCCAGGTGCGCATGGCCTTCGCCGGGCTGTGCTGGTCCGACGAGACATTGCGCCAGGGCGGCGTCACCCTGCCGGTCGACCTGCTGCGCCTGGTGAGCGGGCGCGACACGGTCTTTCCCATCGTGGCGGGTCACGAGGGCGCCGGCGTCGTCGAGGAGGTCGGGGACCAGGTGACCGGGCTGGCGCCCGGCGACCACGTGGCCATCTCGTTCGTGCCGTCGTGTGGCACGTGCGACTACTGCCGCTCGGGGCGGCCCTACCTGTGCGACCTCATGGCCACGATCGTGGCCGGGCCCCAGATCAGCGACGGCACCTACCGCCACCACCTCGCGGGCGTCGATCTCAACCGGATGTGCCAGGTCGGGGCCTTCGCCGAGCGCGTGGTCGTTCACGAGGCCTCCCTGGTGCGCCTCGACGACTGGCTCGACCTGCGCGCCAGCGCCCTCATCAGCTGCGGGATCTCGACGGGCTGGGGCTCGGCGGTCAACCGGGGCCAGGTGCGCGCCGGCGACGTGGTCGCCGTGATCGGCTGCGGGGGCGTGGGCTCGGGCGCGATCCTCGGGGCCCTCGGCGCGGGCGCGCGCGCCGTGATCGCCATCGACACCGACGCGACCAAGGTCGAGCGGGCCCGGGCCCTGGGGGCCACGCACGGCTGCGCCACGACCCTCGAGGCGGCCTTCGAGATCCTGCCCGAGCTGACCTGGGGCAAGAACTGCGACGTCGTCATCATCACGGTGAACAAGCTCCACGGCGACCTGATCGAGCAGGCCCGCTCGATCACCGCCAAGGGCGGCACCGTGGTCCTGACGTCGCTGGCCCCGGCCGACCTCCACCGCATCGACCTGAACGCGGCGATGTTCGCCATGTACGGCCAGGACCTGCGCGGCACGGTCTTCGGGGCGGGCAACCCGCGCCTCCAGATCCCGATGCTGGCGCGCTGGCACCACGAGGGTCGCCTGCCCGTCGACGAGCTCATCACCCGCGAGTACGACCTCGAGGAGGTCGAGCAGGGCTACGCCGACTTGCGCGCGGGCCGCAACGTGCGCGGCGTGATCCGCTTCGCGCCGGCCTAGACCGGGCGCGGCGTCCTGGCGGGCCACCAGGGCGCAGGTAGGTTCCAGGGCCGAGGAGGCAGCCGTGAGCACCGACGTCGTGACGCTGTTCCCGCCCAGCGCGGCGGTCGTGGAGGGACGCCTGCACGTGGGGGGACGAGCGCTCGGCGACCTGGCCGACCAGTTCGGGACGCCTGTGCTGGTCGTCGACGAGGCCGCGCTGCGCGCGCGGGCCCGTCGCTACGCCGAGGGCCTGGCGGCGCGCTGGGGCACCACGCGCGTCGTGTGGGCCTCCAAGTCGCTGCCGGTCACCGCGGTCTACCACCTGATGGCCGAGGAGGGGCTGGGCGCCGATGTCGCGGGCGGCGGCGAGATCGAGATGGCCCTGGCCGGCGGGATGGACCCGGCCCGCCTGGTGCTGCACGGCAACGCCAAGACCGACGCCGAGCTGCGACGTGCGCTCGACGTCGGGGTGGGCCTCATCGTGATCGACGGCCTCGACGAGCTGGAGCGGCTCGAGCGCCTGGCCCACCGCGACCAGGCCGTGTTGCTGCGGGTGACGCCCGGGGTGGGTGCGCCGACCCACGCGGCGATCGCGACGGGCCAGGCCGACTCCAAGTTCGGCTTCGGGCCCCCCGACCTGGCGACCGCCCGACGCCGGCTGGCGGGCCACCGCCACCTGCGCCTCGAGGGCCTCCACGTCCACGTCGGCTCCCAGATCGCCACCACCGAGCCCTTCGTGCGCGCCCTGGAGGCGGTGGCCGCTCTCGGGGAGTTCGCGGTGTACGACCTGGGTGGGGGTCTCGGGGCGCGCTACACCTACGACGACGAACCCGCGAGCATCGAGGCGTACCTCGACGCGCTGACCGGGGCGGCCCGGGCCCTCTTGCCCCCCGACGCCACGCTGGTGATCGAGCCGGGCCGGTCGCTGGTGGCCGAGGCCGCCTGCACCCTCTACCGCGTGGTGGCGCTGAAGCGCCAGGCGACGCGCGCCATCGTCGCCGTGGACGGCGGCATGGCCGACAATCTCGAGGTCTCCCTCTACGGCCAGCGCTTCGAGGCGACCCTGGTCGACCGGGTGGGCGGCGGCGAGACCTACGCGCTGGTGGGGCGCCACTGCGAGTCGGGCGACCAGCTCATCGACGCGGTCGCCCTGGCCGCGCCGTGCCCCGGCGACGTGCTGGCCGTGCCGGTCACCGGGGCCTACTGCCTGACCATGGCCAACAACTACAACGGGGCGCTGCGCCCCCCGATCGTCCTGGTTCGCGACGGCACCGCGCGCCTCGTGGTGCGCCGGGAGACCTACCAGGACCTGCTGGCCCGCGACGTGCCCGGGTGAGCCCGAGCCGGCGCGGGGCGAGCGCCCCAGCCCCGGCGTCGGGAGGTCTATCATGCCCTCTTGGCTCGGAGGGTGCGGGTGCGCGGGCTGGGCCGCTCGGCGGCCGGGGGAGTGAGGAGTCCGATGGGGGGCACGGCGGTGACGCACGGGGACGCGGCGGTGCCGGTCGTCCCCGTGCGTCACGTCGGACGC
>JBMFWS010000020.1:0-35447 GCA_049965035.1 Acidimicrobiales bacterium | reverse complement strand
ACCCGACTCGCGAGTCGGGCTCTTGGGTGTCCACTTTCACTGGGGAACCTCAGCCAGGGCCACCGGCACCACGCCCCAACGAACGTTCCTCATACATCCTCCCCAACGACACGCGGTCGCCCGCCGACCGTCGCTCGAGTGCAGTTAATCAGCCGCGGCGAAAAATGTCAAGTGAATCACCTGTCAGAGTTTGCTACGGTGGGGGCAGGTGAGGGTGCGGGAGGTGTGCTGTGACCCTGAAAGTGGTACGAGAGCCCCACGAGGCCGGGTTCCGCGGCGAGGCCCTGGAGCGGGTACGCGCGCACCTGGACGGCTACGTGGCGTCGCGCAAGTTCCCGGGGTGGCTGGTGACGGTCGCCCGTGACGGCGACCTCGTGTGGGTCGCGCGAGGTGGCCACCGCGACCGGGAGCAGTCCCTGGAGGTGACCGATGACACCATCTGGCGGCTCTACTCGATGACCAAGCCGATCACGGCGGTCGTCGCCCTCCAGCTCTACGAGGAGGGTCGCTACGACCTCAACGACCCGGTAGGCGAGTGGATCGAGGAGTTCCGCGACGCGCGGGTCTACGTGTCGGGCAGCGACATCGCCCCGGTCACCGAGCCCGCGACGGAGCCGGTGCGGGTCCACCACCTCTTCACGCACACCAGCGGCTTGACCTACGGCTTCCAGCACCTGACCCCGGTGGACACCATGTACCGCGCCCGCGGCTACGACATGACCAACCCGAGCGACGTCGACCTGGCGCACGCGGTCCTCGACTGGTCGGGGCTGCCCCTCCTGTTCCAGCCCGGGGAGGCGTGGAACTACTCGGTGTCCATCGACGTGCTCGGGCGCCTGATCGAGCGCTGGACGGGACAGACCCTCGACGTCGCGGTGCGCCAACGGGTGCTCGAGCCCCTCGGCATGGTCGACACCGACTGGTACTGCCCGCCCGAGAAGCTCGACCGCCTGGCGATGCTGTACGCGGCCCGCCACGGCGACTCGGTCCGCCTCGACGAGCTGGCCGGTGAGGCGACGCGCTGGCCCGCGTTACTGGCCGGCGGGGGCGGACTGGTCTCGACGGCGGCGGACTATCAGCGCTTCCTGTCGATGCTGCTGGCCGGGGGAGAGCTCGACGGGGTTCGCATCCTGTCACCGCGCACGGTCGCGCTGATGACGCGCAATCACCTGCCGGACAACCAGGACCTGCGGGAATTTGCGCGTGACTCCTTCAGCGAGGTGGGCCAAGCCGGCGTCGGCTTCGGGCTGGGCGTTTCGGTGGTGATCGACCAGGTGCGCAACCGCAGCTACGTGCCCGCGGGCACGTTCGCGTGGGGCGGTGCCGCGTCGACCTATTTTTGGGTAGACCCCAGCGAGGGTCTGACGGTCGGGCTGTACACCCAGCTGCTGCCCAGCTGGACGTACCCCGTGCGCCGTCAGGTCCAGCAGCTGGTGTACGCGGCGCTCGAGCGCTGACGAGAGGAGAGTGACGTGGACAAAGTGATCGCCACCGCCGCCGAGGCGGTGGCCGACATCCCCGACGGCGCGTCGATCGCCGTGGGCGGCTTCGGGCTGTGCGGGATCCCCTCGGTGCTGATCGAGGCGCTCTTCGCGCAGGGCGCGACCAGCCTGGTGACGGTCTCCAACAACTGCGGCGTCGACGACGCGGGCCTCGGCATCTTGCTGTCGGCCAAGCGCATCCGACGCACCACGGGCTCCTACGTGGGCGAGAACAAGGAGTTCGAGCGCCAGTTCCTCTCGGGTGAGCTCGAGGTCGAGCTGGTGCCCCAGGGCACCCTGGCCGAGCGGCTGCGCGCGGGGGGTGCCGGGATCCCGGCCTTCTACACGCCGGCCGGCGTGGGGACCCAGGTCGCCGACGGCGGGCTCCCCCTGCGCTACGGGGACGGCGGCGCGGTGGCCCTGGCGTCGCCGGCCAAGGAGGTGCGGGCCTTCGACGGCCGCGACTACGTGCTCGAGCAGGCCATCACCACCGACTACGCGCTGGTCCACGCCCGCTACGGGGACCGGCACGGCAACCTCATCTACGAGAAGAGCGCCGCCAACTTCAACCCCCTGTGCGCGACGGCGGGCCGGGTGACCATCGCCGAGGTCGAGGAGCTCGTCGAGCCCGGCGAGCTCGACCCGCGTCAGGTGCATACGCCGGGCATCTTCGTCCAGCGCGTCGTGCACACCCCCGATGTCGAGAAGCGAATCGAGAAGAGGACGGTGCGATCGTGACGTGGACGCGTGAGGAGCTGGCGGCCCGGGTGGCGCGCGAGATGCGCGACGGCCAGTACGTGAACCTGGGGATCGGCCTGCCCACCCTGGTGCCCAACTACGTGGCGCCGGGCCTGCACGTGGTCCTGCACTCCGAGAACGGCATCTTGGGCGTGGGGTCGTACCCGCCAGACGACGAGGTCGACGCCGACCTCATCAACGCGGGCAAGGAGACGGTCACGGTGGTGCCGGGCTCGTCCTTCTTCGACTCGGCGGTCTCCTTCGCGATGATCCGCGGCGGCCACGTGGACCTGGCGGTCCTGGGGGCCATGCAGGTGTCGGCGAGCGGGGACCTGGCGAACTGGATGATCCCGGGCAAGATGGTCAAGGGCATGGGCGGGGCGATGGACCTGGTCCACGGGGCCAAGCGCGTCATCGTCATGATGGAGCACGTGGCCCGCGACGGCACGCCCAAGATCGTCAACGCGTGCAGCCTGCCCCTCACGGGCCGCGCCTGCGTGCACCGGATCGTCAGCGACCAGGCCGTCATCGACGTGAGCGCCGAGGGTCTCGTCGTGCGCGAGCTCGCACCGGGCATCACCGCGGAGGGCTTGCGGGCGGCGACCGAGCCGCCGCTGCGCTTCGCACTCGAGGAGGGCTGAGCGGCCCCGTCGCTTTGCTCGCCAACTGACTAGTGTCGGGTCCGATGTCTAGTCCGGACCCGCGCGCCCCCGGCCCTCGGGGCCGCGCGAGCGTCGCCCCAGCCGGGCCGCGCCCGCCCGCAGTCGCCGGGTCCGGCGAGCCAGTGCTGCGCAAGGGGCAGCGGACGCGGCGCGCGCTGCTGGCGGCCGCCGAGCACGTGTTCGGCGCGCTCGGGTACCACGACGCCTCGATCGTCAAGATCACCGAGGAGGCGGGAGTCGCCCAGGGGACCTTCTACCTGTACTTCGTCAGCAAGCAGCAGATCTTCGACGAGGTGGTCGACGATCTCAACCAGCGGGTGCGCCGGGCCATGTCGGAGGCCTCACGCGGGGCGACCACGCGCTTCGAGGCCGAGCGGCTGGGGTTTGCCGGCTTCTTCCAGTTCACCGCCGAGCACCCCACCCTGTACCGCATCATCCGCCAGGCCGAGTTCGTCTCGCCGCAGGCCATGCGACGCCACTACGAGACGATCATCGCGCACTACATCCCGTCGCTGATCGAGGCGATGGACAAGGGCGAGGTGGCCCGCGGCGACCCCATGGTCCTGGCCTGGGCCCTGGCCGCGGTCGGCGAGGCCGTCGGGATGCGCTGGATCCTGTGGAGCGACGATCGCCAGATGCCGCCCGAGGTCTCCGAGGAGGTCAACCGGATCATCGGGCGGATGCTGGGCATCGAGGAGACCTGATGGGCGCGGTCGCCGACGGCTTCGCCGCCCCGCTCGCCGTCGGGAACTGGCTGCGCCAGCCCGCGCGCCATCGCCCGAGCCACGCGGCGATCATCAGCGACGAGCGCACCATCGACTACGCCGCCCTGGACGCCTGGTCCGACCGCCTGGCCCGGGTCCTGGCGGGCCGGGGGCTGGAGCCCGGAGACCGCGTGGCCACGCTCAGCGAGAACAGCGTGGAGCAGGTGGTGCTGTTCTTCGCGTGCGCTCGCGCCGGCCTGATCCTGACTCCGCTCAACTGGCACCTGAGTCCCGACGAGCTGGCGGTGCAGCTGGCCCTCTTCGAGCCCGCGCTGACGCTGGTCGCCGCGTCGCGCTGGCGCGAGCAGGCCGGCGGCGTGGTGGCCGCCTGGCAGCCCGAGCCCCTCGAGGACTACGTGACCGACGCCTATCCCGCGGGTAGCGCGACCCTGCCCGCCCTCGACGACGACGCGGGACTGCTCCTCATCGCCACCTCGGGAACCACGGGCGTCCCCAAGGGCGCGCTGCTGACGAACCGCAACTGCTACTGGACCAACGCGAGCCTGCAGGCGGCGGTGCCCCTGAGCGCCGACGACGTGGTTCTCGCCCTGCTGCCCCAGTACCACGTGGGCGGATGGAACATCCAGACCCTCCTCGCGTGGTCGCTGGGCGCGACGGTCGTCCTGGAGCGCGCGTTCGATCCGGGCCGGGTGCTCGACCTGATCGAGCGGCACCGCGTCACCACCCTGATGGGCGTGCCCACGATGTACGTGCTGGTGGCCGAGCACCCCCGCTTCGCCGAGGCCGACCTGTCGTCGCTCCGCTTCGTGCTGGTGGGCGGCGCCGCCATGCCCGGCTCGGCCCAGGATCGCTGGTCGGAGCGAGGAGTGCCGGTGGCCGTGGGCTACGGACTGACCGAGGCCGGTCCCAACACCCTGGTGCTCCCACCGGGCGAGACGTCCCCGTGGCCCGGCGCGGTGGGGCGCCCCTACCCCCACGTCGAGGTGGCCCTGCGCGACCCGACCGACGGCCGTGTCCTGACGGGCCCGGGCACCGGGGAGATCCTGGTGCGCGGCCCCAACGTCTTCGCGGGCTACTGGCAAGATCCCGCCGCCACCCGCGCGGCCGTGGTGGGGGGCTGGCTGCGCACGGGCGATGTCGGCGAGCGCGACGCGCAGGGCATCTACCGCATCAGCGGGCGGACCAAGGAGATGTTCGTCTCGGGTGGCGAGAACGTGTTCCCGGCCGAGGTCGAGCGGGTGCTCAGCGAGCACCCGGCGATCGCCGACGTGGCGGTGATCGGCGTGCCCGACCCGGTGTGGGGCGAGGTGGGCGTCGCCTACGTCGTGGCCCACCAGGGTGCCGTCGTCGACGTGGACGAGCTCGAGGCACACTGCCGGGCCCACCTGGCCCACTACAAGGTGCCGCGGCGCATCGTCCTCACCCCCGAGCTGCCGCGCTCGCCCGTCGGGAAGGTCGACAAGCGCCACCTGCCTCGCGACGGGGACCTGCCCTAGCCGGTGCATCCCTCGGCGCGCAGGTACGCCGCCAGGGGCAGTCGGTAGAGGTGGACGGCGCCGGGGTTGGATCGCCAGAGGCTGAAGCGCCAGTGGCCCCCCTGGCGATGCCACCGGTCGACGAGCGTGACCTGGTCGATGCGGTACGTGACCCGCCACCAGCCGGCCCCGGCCGGGCGCGCCCCGAGGACGGTCGCCGGCCCCGGCGCCGTGGGGCACAGCCGGTGGCGGCGGATGTAGCCGGCGCGGGTGATGACGGACTGGCTCGCGCGATCGAAGCGGTCCCAGACGGCGCCGTCGCGATTGGCGGCGTAGTCGTTGTCGAATGCCTGGGCCACCTGGACCAGGCGGGCGCTGGCGTCCCCACCGCCGGGAGACGGGGACGTCCCCCGGCGGGTGGCCCATCCGCCCACCACCAGGACGATCACCATCGAGAGCAGGGCGACGCGCACCGTGGTGCGCGCCCTAGGCGCGCGCCAGGACCTCAACGCTCGGGACGTGGAAGCAGCCGGCCTCGTCGCGGGACCACGCGCGAAACGCGGTGGCGAAGCGCTCGAGGTCAGCCGGCGTGGCGATGCCGTACTCCTGGCACTGGGTGGCAAAGGCGCTCTGGGTGACCCGGTCGGCCCACAGCTCTCCCCACCAGCGGCGCTCCGCGGGGCGGGCGTAGGTCCACGTCGACGAGGTCACCTCCAGGTCGGTGAAGCCCGCCGAGCGGACCCAGATGTGCACGACGCGCCCCGCGTCGGCCGTGGCGCCGTTGCGCGCGCTGAGGCGGTGGTAGGCGACCAGCCACGCGTCGAGGCGCGGGTCCGCGGGTGCCCACGTGAAGGCGCCGTAGTCGCTCTCCCGGACCGCCAGGAGACCACCAGGCGCCAGCACGCGGCGCAGCTCGGTCAGCGCGCGCACCGGCTCACGCAGGTGCTGGAGCACCTGGTGCACGTAGACGACGTCGACGCTGGCCTCGTCGAGGTCCAGGTCGTACACGTCGCCCACGACGAAGTCCACGTTGGTCACGCCGCGCTCGCGCGCGAGCTCGCGCCCCCTGGTGAGGACCTCGGGGACGATGTCGATCCCGAGGACCCGTCCCGCGGGGACCCGGGTGGCCAGGTCGACGGTGATGGTCCCGGGTCCACAGCCCACGTCGAGGACGCGAGCGTCCGGTTGCAGGTGACCGAGGAGGAAGCCCGCCGAGTTCTCGGCCGTGCGCCAGCGATGGCTGCGCAGCACCGACTCGTGGTGGCCGTGCGAGTAGCGCTCGAGGACCATGCACCACTCTGGCAGGTGCGCCGGGCCGCCGGCGACCCTGATCCGCCACGAGCGGGGGAAGTCGGTAGCGTCGGGGACGTGTCGATGCGCGAGATGGCCCTCACCCCGCCCGGGCGGGGCCACTCCCCCGTGACTCGTAGCGACCTGAAGGAGGCCAGCGTTGTCTGAACGAGCGTCCCGCGGCCGTCGGTACCCGGCGGTGGAGATCATCGAGGAGGGCATGCGCGAGGGCATGCAGATCGAGAGCGCCGCCATCAGCGTCGACGACAAGCTCGCCCTGCTGGAGGCCCTGTCGACGACCGGCCTGCGCACCATCGTGGTGGGCTCGTTCGTCAGCCCCACCTGGACGCCGCAGATGGCCGAGATCGACGCCCTCCTCGCGCGGTTCACCCCGGCCCCCGGCGTCACCTACACCGCGCTCGCCCTCAACGCGCGGGGACGCGAGCGCCTGGCCGCCTACCCGTGGATTCAGGATCCCGAGGACGTGCCCCGCACCCAGGGTCACCTCTGCGACGTGTTCGTGCGCCGCAACACCAACCGCAGCCAGGCCCAGGAGATCGCCGGCTGGCCGGCCATCGTCGAGCGAGCCGTCGCCGACCAGGTGCCGGTGGCCGGCATCGCCATCGCCGCCGCGTGGGGGTCCAACTGGCTGGGCCCCTTCAGCCAGGAGCAGCGCACCGCGATGCTGGCGCGCCAGATGGAGCTGTGGGAGGCGGCCCGGATCCCCGTCGACCGGGTGTGGATCGGCGACCCGATGGCCTGGAACACGCCGGACGCCGTCGCCGACCAGCTGGTCGAGATCCTGGAGCGCTGGCCCCAGATCACCCGCTTCCACCTGCACCTGCACAACGCCCGGGGCACCGCCCTCCTGTCGGCCTACGAGGCGCTGCGAACCCTGCGCCCGACCGACACGCTGGTGCTGGACGCGAGCGTCGGCGGCATGGGCGGCTGCCCCTACGGCGGCCACGGACGCATGACGCGCATGATGGCCACCGAGGACCTGGTGGACCTGCTGAGCGAGCTCGGCATCGACACGGGCGTCAACCTCGATCGGCTGATCGAGGCGTCGCTGCTGGCCGAGCGCGTCGTCGGGCACCCGCTGTGGAGCCACGTCGCCAAGGCGGGGCCGCGCCCGCGCGGGGCCCGCCTGTTCCCCATGGATCTCCCCTTCATCGAGACGGAGGCCGAGGCCCAGCACTTTCGCCTGGGACCGGTCGCGTACCAGGGTCAGCGCTCGCCGTGGCGCGAGCCCATCACCTCACCGGCGCGCGACGCGATCGAGGCGGAGCTGCGGCGCCAAAGCTGAGCAGTTCGGACCTGCCCGAGGAGACGACGGGTGGTCTGCGGGCGCGGCGCCCGACGCGAGGGCGCTGAGTCCCGTCCCGTCCCGCGACCAGTCATTCGCGTTCCTGGAGGTGCCGCGTGTTGCCAGATGCGTCTCTCCTCGGCGGGGAGAGACGCATCTGGGCTGGGCCACAGCGCTACAGAACACGAGCCCGCTCGTCTCGCGCCGTCACGTCAGATGCGACGAGATGGGCTGCTCGACTGCGGGGCCTACCACCATTGACGTGGTCATCGCGGGAGCCACGCGCCGCGAGTGAGGACGACGGACATTGGACTCCGGCCGGGTCCCAGGATCGATGCCCTGGGACCCGGCCGGTCCGCGTCAACGGGCCTTCGCGATCCGGAAGGAGATCGCTTCGGTGATGGCGTCTCCCCGGTGAACGTTGGCGACCGAGATCTCGCAGCCGCGCGCGTTGGCGGCCGTCGTGCCACACAGGCCGGTGCCGACGCGCCCGGTCACCACGTGGAACACCGTCGGTCGCAAGATGCCCGCGGGGGTGATGACGACCTGGCGCAGAGTCCGCAGATCGCACGCAGTCGGTCCGGTTGCGCCCCGACGGCACTCGACGATGTAGACGTGGTCGCGCGGCGTGAAGCCGTGGCCCGACACGTGCACCACCTGCCCGTTGTGCAGGTTCAGGGCTGGGGCGACGCGCAAGTAGCGCTTGGCGGCGCCGACCGCGAAGGCGATGGGCGCCTCACCGGCGTCGCCACCAGAGATGTTGGCGACGGCGATGACGCAGTTTCGCGCGTTGGCGGCCGTCGTGCCGCACGTGCCCGAGGCGACCGCACCGGTAACCACCGTGAAGCTGGTCGAGGGCAGCGTCCCGTCCGTGTTGACGGTGATGGCCGTGGCGGTCGTCAGGTCACAGCTGGACTGCCCGGTCGCGCCCTTCAGGCACTCGACGGCGTAGACCGAGTCACCCGGCGTGAAGCCGGAGCCCGTCACGGTGACCGTCTGCCCGTTCTTGAGACCTGAGTTCTTTGACACCGTCACGCTCGGGGTCGTCGGGGTGGGCACGGCGAAGGCGATCGGAGCCGCGGCCCGGTCGCCCTCAGAGCTGTTGGCGACCATGATTACGCAGGAGGCGGCGTCGGCGGCCGAGGTGCCGCAGGTGGCCCCGCCCACGGTGCCCGTAACGACGGTGAAGGTCGTCGAGGGCAGCGTCCCGTCCGTGTTCACGGTGATCGGCGTCGCCGTGGACACGTTGCAGTCCGCCGCGCTGGTCGCCGTAGCCAGGCACTCGGTGGCGTAGAGCGAGTCACTCGGCGTGAAGCCCGACCCGGTGATGGTGACCTTCTCGCCGTTGGTGAGGCCCGTCGCGGGCGTCACGGTGAGCGATGGCGCCGAGGTGGCCGCCGCCGGGGCGGCGAAGGTGATCGGCGCGTAGGCGAGCGTCGTCCCGGTCAGCGAGCCGATGGCCAGCACGCACGTCAGGTCGGACGTCGTCGTGTCACACGTGCCGTTGCCGACGGCTCCGGCCGTCACCGTAAAGGGCGTCGTGGGGATCGCGCCGGTGGCGTCGGTCGCCACGAGCACGGCGCTGGTGGTGTTGCAGCCCGCCGACGTCGTCGCGGTGGCGGTGCACTCGACGATCGCCACCTCGGCGCTGGTGGGCAGCCCGGAGGCGGTGACCTGCACGACCTGACCGGCCGCCAGT
The DNA here is from genome assembly GCA_049965035.1 of Acidimicrobiales bacterium. Lineage (GTDB taxonomy): Bacteria > Actinomycetota > Acidimicrobiia > Acidimicrobiales > RAAP-2 > RAAP-2. Next base: position 26,071 of record JBMFWS010000020.1, on the reverse strand, counting down.
CCCGTCGACGGCGTCACCGTCATCGATCCGGCCGCCAGCGCTGTCGTGGCACCGGACAGGCTGGCAGCGATCAGCGCCGCAACAGCAGCCGGGCCGGCCACCCACCGTCTTACTCGACCTGTCATGTTCCCTCCTCACGTGGGCCTCCCCATGCGCCGCGGTCCCGCCGTCGGAGCGAACTCCTGGGTGGGGCGGCCGCGTGGTGCCGACCCGTCTGTTTACGATGGTCTTAGCACAGTCCCTGGTCGTGCGGGGCGTCGAGCCCGACCACGACGACCCGGCGCCCGAGCGTGGATGTGGGCGGGCGTGGTCGCGCGCGCCCGGGTGGGGACGTGGGCGCCACCGGGCGGGGAGGTGCCCGGGCAGCGCCGCGGCGTGTGTCGGCTAGCCAGCCGCGTCCAGCGACGCGGCGATCCGCGTGAGTGCCTCGTCGAGGACCGCAACGGAGGTCGCGAAGTTGAGGCGGACGTGACCGGCGCCGCCGCTCCCGAAGGCCGCGCCGTCGCTCAGGGCGACGCGCGCGTTGGCCAGCAGCCAGGCCGCGGGCCCGGTCAGCCCGTCGAGCTCGGCGGGGGTGTCGACACGGGGCGTGGCCAGGTGCAGGTCGCGGGCGTCGAGCCAGGCGAGGTAGGTCGCCTGGCCGGGCACGTAGTGCACCTCGGGCAGCAGGGTGGCCAGGCGACCTACCAGGTGGTCGCGCGACGCGAGCAGGTGCGCGAGGACGGTGTCGAGCCACGCGTCGCCCTCGCGCAGGGCGGCGGTCTGGGCGATCACCCCGAGGTGGCTCGGTCCCGCCACGTTGCGCGTCGCCAGGCGGGTGCGCAGGTCCCCGGCCTCGGGGCCGGCCACGAGGACGGCTCCGGGCGCACCGGCCAGGTTGTACGCCTTGGAGGCCGACAGCAGCGCGACGGCATCGCGGCCCGCCTCCAGGCTGAGCAGAGGGGTGAAGGTCCCCTCGAGCACGAGGGGGGCGTGGATCTCGTCGCTGATCACGCGCAGGCCGTGGTGGCGCGCCAGGTCGGCCACCGCCGCGAGCTCGTCGGGTCGGTGGAGCGTCCCGGTCGGGTTGTGCGGGCTGCACAGGAGGTAGGCGGGATGCGCTGAGCGGGCGCGGGCCTGGCCGAAGGCGGCGTCGAGGGCCTCCAGGTCGAGGCGCCCCTCGGCCGACAGCGGCGCCTCGGCGACCACGCGGCCGGCCCGGGCCACGGAGGAGTAGAAGGGCGGGTAGACGGGGCAGTTGACGACGACGGTGTCCCCCGGGTCGGTGAGCACCGACACCGCCGCGGCGACCCCGCCCATGACGTTGCCCACGGCCTGGGCGCGCGACACGTCGAGCTGCCAGCCCCAGCGGCGGGCGGCGAAGGAGGCCAGGGCCTCCAGGTACCGGGCGGGCGATGGATAGCCGAGGTCGCCGGTGCGCGCCGCCGTGATGAGCGCCTCGGCGACGGGCGCGGCCAGGGTGACGTCCATCTCGGCCACCCACAGTGGCAGGACGTCGGCGGGGTAGCGCTGCCACTTCTCGCTGGTGCGCTGGCGCAGTTGGTCGAGGGATGGCGCGAAGAGGTCGGTGGGGCTCACGGATGCGACCCTAACCCTCGGGGACTCACGAGCCCGCCGGGACCACCTGGGCCGCGTTGGGGACCGCCGGGGCGATCCGGCCGGCCGGTCCCGTGCCCACGAGCGCCAGGATGTTGGTCGTCAGGCGGGAGAGGAGCGCCCCGGCCGCGGGGCTGGCCGCACACGGCGACAGGGCGCAGATCCAGTTGGTCGTCCCGGTGTCGATCACCCCGGCGCCCGAGGCCGGGTCCGTGTGGTACGTGAGGTCGCCGTAGGTGTACCCGGACCAGGCGCCCTGGTTGGTGTAGGTCTCGCTGAGGGGGATGGGCGAGTGGCCCAGGACCTGCAGGTTCGCCGGCGTCGCCGCGCTGGCCACGACGTGGTCGATGTCCGAGTCGTAGATGCCCGGGATCGACGAGCCCCGGTGCAGCGGCGTCCCGCGCACCAGCCACGGGGCGGCGTCCCACAGGACCAGCGGGGCCGGGGCCTGGCCGGGCAGGACGTAGCCGGCGTAGAGCTCGCCGACCAGGCTGGTCGCCGACCAGTCGGTCGGCGGGGCGGCCCAGGTGTTGCCGGTCACCTGCCAGGGGCTCCCGTGGCCGTTCAGCGGGTCGAGCGCGCTGTCGCGATAGTCGACGATCAGCGTGTCGGGCCCCATGGGCCCGGGCGCCAGCCGAGCGTGGCGCACCAGGGCGGCCGCCCCGAAGAAGACCACGTTCACGCCGCGGCGCTGCGCGGCCTCGACCCCAAAGAGCTCGGGCGCCGTCCAGGTCTCGTCGTGACCCAGCGACAAGATGGCCCGGTGGTGGCTGGCCAGGCCCGGGTGCTCGCTCAGCGTGATGTCGCTGACGTAGGTGGCGTCGAGGCCGTGGCGCTCCATCAGCGAGACGAGGGGGAACTCGTTGGTCAAGAAGTCCGAGGCGCCCAGGCCGATCGCCTGGGGACGGTCCAGCGAGACCGCGTAGGCGCGGTTGCAGGGCGGGTAGGTGGGCGCGCCCGGGGCGCAGGCGCCGGTCCCCTGGTAGAAGTCGGCGCCACCGAAGGTGTTCCAGCCCTGCTCGGTGAGGGTGCGGCTCACCAGCAGGTAGGTCGCGGTGCTCGCCGGATCCCACACCGTCAGCAGCACGTAGCTGGCCTGGCGCCCGCTGCCCACCAGCTTGAGCAGGTAGTCGCCCGAGGGCCACGTCGCCCCCACGTGGAAGTGCAGACTGGCCGACCAGGTGTCGCACACCGTCGTGCGCGTCGCGGCGAGGACCGCGCAGGGGGGCTGGACGTGACCGGGGACCGAGGCCGAGCGCCACATCAGGTGCCCGCCGGTCCCCTGGTACCAGCCCATGCGGTAGGCCTCGACGTGCCACGTGGCCGCATTGGTCGAGACGTACAGCGTGACCAGCTGGCCGGGCGTGGCCGCGTCGGTGCTCGCGAATCCCTCCAGGAGTCCCGGTGGCGTGCCGGCAATGCGCCAGGCCGTCGTGCCAGGCAGGCGGTTCTCGGCCAGGACGGCCCGCGAGACGACGCCGAAGGGGCTGGTGAAGGTCGAGGCGGCCACGCGCGCGGCTGGCGCCGGCGTCGCCCCGGGGGCGTTCAGGGCCGCCATCAGTGCGCCCAGGGCGGCGACGCCGCGCAGCGCGCGGTGTCGCCGGGAGCGAGCGGTTCGAGCGCTGCGCACGACGCCTCCTCTCTGCCGCGCTGGCGCGTGCCGTCCGTCGATCTTGCCACGGTTGGCCGGCCCGTCTGGGGCGGGTGCTGTGGCAGAGTCGAGAGATGGCGCGCCTGACCACGGTCGACCTGGCCGAGCCCGCGAAGGACGTCGCCCCGCGCCTGCTCGGGGCGGTCCTGGTGGTCGCCGCGGGGCCGGTGCGCCGGCGGGTGCGCCTGGTCGAGGTCGAGGCCTACGGGGGGCGCGGTGACCCGGCCTCCCACGCCTACGGGGGGCCGACGCCGCGCTGCGCGGTGATGTTCGGGCCGCCCGGGCGGCTCTACGTCTACCGCAGCTACGGCGTCCACTGGTGCGCCAACGTCGTGACGGGACCGCGCGGGGAGGCCAGCGCCGTCCTGCTGCGGGCCGGGGAGGCGCTCGACGCGCGGGGCCGTCCGGTGGCGGCGCTGCGGGGGCCGGGGCTGCTGACGCGCTACCTCGGCCTGACCGGGTCCGACAGCGGCGTCCTGGTGGCCGGCGCTCGGGCCCGGCGGGCCTGGCTGCTCGCGGCGGTCGATCCGGTGGACGTGGCGGTCACGGGTCGCGTCGGGCTGACGCGGGAGCGAGAGCGGCCCTGGCGCTTCGTCGTGGCGGGCCACGCCGCAGCGGGCCCCGGTCCGCGCCGCGTCCGCGCGACGCCGGCCTAGTGTCGGGAGGTCAGGAGCGGGCATGGGCGAGCCGATGATCGGGGCCATCGAGGCCGGGGGGACGAAGATGGTGCTGGCCGCCGGGCGCACCTGGGAGGAGGTCCGGGACGCCCCGCGCCACGTGCTGGCCACCACCACGCCCGCCGACACCCTGCCGCGCGTCATGGACTGGCTGGTCGAGCGTCACGCGACCACGCCCCTGTCGGCGATCGGGGTGGCCTCGTTTGGACCCATCGACTTCTCGAAGCGCCGCATCGCCACCACCACCCCGAAGATTCCCTGGCGGGGGGCCTCCTGGGTCGACGCGGTGGCCGCCCGCTTCGGCGACCTCCCGCTCGGCTTCGACACCGACACGGGGGCGGCGGCGCTGGCCGAGCATCGCTACGGCGCGGGCCAGGGCCGCGACGTCGTCGCCTACCTGACCATCGGCACCGGCATCGGTGGGGGGCTGGTGGTCGGCGGCCGCATCGTCCATGGCCTGCTGCATCCCGAGCTCGGCCACATGGTGGTGCGGCGCCGCGCGGGCGACGACTTCGCGGGCTCGTGCCCGTCCCACGGTGACTGCCTGGAGGGACTGGCCTCGGGCGAGGCCGTCAAGCGGCGCTGGCACCGCACCGGCGGGCCCCAGCTGCCCGAGGACCATCCGGCCTGGGAGCTCGAGAGCAGCTACCTCAGCGACGCCGTCGTCAACGTGGTCACGATCACGGCCGCGCAGGTCATCGTGCTCGGTGGCGGGATCATGGCGGTGCCCGGGCTGATCGACCGGGTGCGCGACAAGGTTCGCCGCCACCTCAACGGTTACCTCGACGTGCCCGAGCTGACGACCGCGATCGACCGCTACGTGGTCGAGCCCGGCCTGGGATTGGCCTCGGGCATCGTGGGGGCCTTCGCGGTGGGCCGCGCCGCCCTGGCCTGAGCCAGTGGTCACGCGGGCAGCGTCTGAGTAGTCTCGCTGCCCAGGACCATCGAAGGAGGGACGTGACCGACGTGCCAGTCCCCGCGGGGGTGCGCAGCCGCACGACCCTGAAGGACGTGGCCCGTCACGCGGGCGTCTCGCTGAAGACCGCCTCGCGGGTCGTCAACGGCGAGCCCGGCGTGGTCGAGGAGCGGGCGCGACGCGTGCGCGCGGCCGTCAGCGAGCTCAACTACCAGCCCAACCTGGGCGCGCGCGCCCTGCGCCGCCGCGACGGCCGCTCCTCGACGATCGCGGTGCTGCTCGAGGACCTGTCCAACCCCTACTCGGCGCGCGTGCTGCGGGCCATCGAGGAGGTCGCCCGGGAGCGCGCCGTGTCGGTCCTGGCCGCGTCCCTGGAGGAGAACCCCGAGCGCGAGCACCAGCTGGTGGCGGCCATGTCGCGCCACCGCGTCGACGGGGTGATCATCGCTCCGGCCAGCGACGACCACGCCTACTTGGGAGCCGAGCAGGGTGCGGGCGTTCCCGTCGTGTTCGTCGATCGACCGCCGCGCCACCTGGAGGCCGACGCGGTCGTCGTCGACGCGCGCGCTGGCACGCGCGCGGCCGTCGCCCATCTCCTGGCCCACGGCCACCAGCGCGTCGCGTTCCTCGGCGACCTGACGCGCATCGCGACGGCGCTGGAGCGCCGCGCCGGCTACCGCGATGCCCTGGCGGCCGCGGGCATCGCGCACGACCGCGCCCTCGAGGTGCTCGAGCTGCGCTCGGTCGCCGCGGCGCGGGCGGCGGCCGAACGCCTCCTCGACCTGCCCGAGCCGCCGACCGCGTTCTTCGCCGGGCAGAACCTGCTCACCATGGGCGTCGTCTACGCCCTGCGCGCCCGGGGCCTCGCCCAGCGCGTCGCGCTGGCGGGCTTTGACGACTTCGACCTGTCCGACGTCTTGGACCCGGCGGTCACCGTCGTGGCCCAGGACGTCGAGGCGGTGGGACGGCGCGCGGCCGAGCTGCTGTTCGCGCGCATCGATGGCGACGAGCAGCCCGCCCGCCGCGAGGCCCCGCCGACGCGCCTCATCGTGCGCGGGTCGGGGGAAATCGCTGGTCCCGGGGCGTCGTCGGGCCTCCATTGACAACGATGTCAGCGACCGCTAGCGTCCTGCCTGGACCACGCGACCAGGGAGGGCGCAGGTCGTCGTAAGGGGGTAACCGGTAATGAAGTCACGAACCTGGCGCCTGGCGCAGGGAGCGGCTCTGGCCTCGACTCTGCTGGCGTCGTCACTGGCCTTCGTGGGCGGCGCGTCGTCGGTGGCGTCGGCGGCGGGCAAGAAGTACACCATCGCCTTCGTCGTGGGGGCCGAGGCCGACCCGTTCTTCCAGTCGATGTACGTGGGCGCCCACGCCGAGGCGCTCAAGCTCCACGTCAACCTGATCTGGCAGGGCGACCCGGTCGACTACTCGCCGTCCACGCAGATCCCGGTGCTCCAGCAGGTGCTGGCGCTGCACCCCAACGCCCTGGTCATCGCGCCCACCGACACCAAGGCCCTGAACCCGTACATCGCCGACGCGGTGAAGAGCCACATCAAGGTCTTCAACGTGGACTCGGGATCCTCGTACCAAAAGAACATCACCTCGTGGGTGACCGGCAACAACACCCAGGGCGGCAAGGCGGCCGCTGACGCCTTGGCCAAGGCCATCAACTACGCCAAGACCTGCACGGCGACGTCCAAGTGCGCCGTGGCCATCGGGGTGTCCTCGCTGACCACCTCGACCGACGCGGCCCGCGTGGCGGCCTTTAAGGCCGAGGTCAAGGCCAAGTACCCGAACATGACGCTGCTCAACGACGTCGTCAGCCAGTCCCAGCCGTCGGTGGCCCAGAGCGCCTTCGCCCAGGACATCTCGGCCCACCACCTGGCGGGCATCTTCGCCGTGGACGGCACGGACGCTGAGGGCGCCACGGCGGCCGTGAAGGCGTCGGGCGCGGCCGGAGCCAAGATCAAGATCGTCGGCTACGACGCCTACGCCGCCAACATCGCCTCGATGGTGGCCGGCGGCCTCGGGTCGCTGTCGGCGATCATCTCCCAGCAGCCGACGCTCGAGGGGACGCTCATCATCAAGTACGCGGTCGCCGCACTGAACGGCCACAAGGTCCCCCACCTGCAGACGCTGCCCAACATCACCCTGACGCCGACCACGCCGAAGGCGATCCTGGCCAAGTACCAGTACGTCGCCAGCTGAGCCGCCGCGGCGGGGCCGGGGACGCGTCCCCGGCCCCGCCGCGCCGTGGCTAGATTGCGCCTGAGATCCGCGAGGGGAGTCGGTGGCCACCAGCACGCAGACCGAGGAGGTCACGGAGCCCGCGGGACGGGCGTCGTGGCTTCGGCGGACCCTGACCAACCAGCAGGTCGTGCTCTTCGTCGTGCTGGCGGCGCTGATCGTCTTCTTCGGCCTGCGCAACTCGCTGTTCTTCCAGACCGGCGAGTTCTCGAACCTGCTCACCGACTTCTCCGGCCTGGTGCTGATCTCCCTGGCCGAGACCTACGTCATCGTCGCGGGCGGCATCGACCTGGCGGTGGGCTCGACGGCGGCGGTCTCGGGCGTGGTGGCGGCCGGCTGGATCCAGCCGCTGGTCAACGCCAAGGTCAATGAGGCCCTGGTGCTGGTGGTGGGCGCCCTGGCCTGCGCGGCGGTGGGCGCGGTCGCTGGCGGCTTCAGCGCCCTGCTGATCACCGTGTTCGACCTCGTGCCCTTCGTCGCCACCCTGGTCACCTACAGCGTGGGGGCGGGACTGGCCCTGGTCATCTCGCGCGGCGCCCCGGTGGGCTACGACCCCGGCGCCATCTACTGGAGCGCCTCGGGCATCGGGATGGTCACCTGGCTGGTCGCCATCATCCTGGTGATCTCGGTCGTCTTGGGGGTCGTGCTCCACCTCACCGCCTACGGCCGCTACACCTTCGCCATCGGCTCCAACCAGTTCGCGGCCCGGGCCGCCGGCATCGCCGTGCGCCGGCACCTGGTCTCGATCTACGTGATGAGCGGGGTCCTGGCGGGGCTGACCGGCATGTTCTTCTACATCCGCTCGGGCTCGGGCGCCGCGACGACTGGCGTGAGCAACTCGGCCAACCTGATCGCCATCGCCGCCGTGGTGATCGGTGGCGCGTCGCTCACCGGGGGGATCGGGCGCTGGGCGGGGACCATGCTCGGGGCCGCGGTCCTCACCGTCGTGAGCGACGGTCTCATCTTCATCAACGTGCCGCCGACCTGGATCCAGGTGGTGGTCGGGTCGCTCATCGCCGTGGCGGCCCTGCTCCAGACGTTCCGTCGCCGATCGCGGAGACTGTCGTGATCACCACCGAGACGCGGACCCCGGTGCTCGAGCTGCGCCACCTCAACTTGCACTACGGCTCGGTCGAGGCGCTCCACGACGTGAGCTTCTCGGCCTACGGCGGCGAGGTCATCGGCCTGGTGGGCGACAACGGCGCCGGCAAGTCGTCGCTGATCAAGACGGTGTCGGGGGTCAACACGCCCGACTCGGGTGAGATCTTCGTCGACGGCCAGCTGCGTCACTGGCGCTCGCCGCACGACTCGATGATGGCCGGCATCGAGACCCTGTACCAGGACTCGGGACTCGCGCCGGACCTGTCGATCGGCGCCAACATCTTCCTGGGGCGCGAGCGGCGCCGGGGCGGCCTGCTGGGCCGCCTGGGGTTCCTCGACCAGCGCGCCATGGAGCGCGAGGCGCTCGAGCAGCTCGCGCGGGTCGGGATCACGATCCCCCAGACCCAGCGCACGGTGTCGGAGCTGTCGGGGGGCCAGCGCCAGGCCGTCGCCATCGGACGGGCCATCGCCTGGGCCAAGCACGTCATCATCCTCGACGAGCCCACCAACCACCTGGGAGCCCGTCAGTCGGCCGAGGTCCTCAAGGTGATCCAGTCGGCGCGGGCGCACGGGCTGTGCGTGCTGTTCATCTCGCACACCCTGCCCCACGTCCTCGAGGTGAGCGACCGCATCATCGTGCTGCGGCTGGGCCGGGTGGTCCGCGACGCCCCGACCAGCCAGTTCACCGTGGAGAGTCTGCTCGCGGCCATCACCGGTCTGAGCGAGTAGGCGACGCCCGGCCGCGGCGGGGCCGCGGCCGGGCGTCGCCTCAGTGCACCAGGGCGGGCTCGGCCCCCGGCGCCGTGGGCTCGAGGCGCCCCTTGGGCAGCACCGTGAAGGCGACGACGCCGCCCACGAGGAAGATCACCATGGCCCACCAGAAGGCGGTGGTGTAGCCGTGGACTAGGGCGCGCGCGGCCAGCAGGGTTGGCGACGCGGCGCGCGAGCTCGCGATCATGGCCGCGGTCGTCGACACGGCGATGGTGTTGAGCAGCGCCGTGCCGATCGAGCCGCCGATCTGCTGGGCGACGTTGACCGTGGCCGAGGCCACGCCGGCGTCGTTCGCGCCCACGCGGTAGGTGGCGACGTTCATGGCCGGGGCGAAGACCAGACCCATGCCGACCGCCGTCACGATCAGGCCGGGCAGCACGTGGGTCGCGTAATGGCCACTCACCGACAGGCGGGTGAAGTACAGCATGCCGGCCGCCGAGACCAGCATCCCCAGCCCCATGAGCGGGCGCGGACCGAACTTGGGCAGCAGGCGCGTCGAGGTGAGGATCGCCACCACCGAGATGGCCGCGGGCATCGGCAAGAAGGCGACACCGGCCGCCACCGGGGAGAAGCCCAGGGTGCCCTGCAGGTAGTAGGTCAGGAAGAGGAACACCGCGAACATGCCGATCGCCGACAGGAAGATCGACAGGAATGCGCCGCCCCGGGTGCGATCGGTCACCACCGCGAGCGGGAGCATCGGGTGGGCCATCCGTCGCTGGCGCAACACGAAGACCCCGACCAGCGCGATCCCGCCCAGGAGCGGCAGGAGCGACCCGGCACTCGAGAAGCTCGAGGCCAGGGAGGGCACCGCCGTGTGGTCGGCGAAGGCGTTGGCGGCACTGTTGGCGGCGGTCGAGAGCCCGTAGACGATGCCGAACAGGCCACTCGACACCAGCAGCGTGCTCGCCAGGTCCAGGGTCCCGTGGTGCTCGGAGCGCGAGTGGACGAGCAGCGACAAGGTGCCCGTCAGGGTGATGGCCGCGATGATGAGGTTGACGAACAGGGTCCAGCGCCACGACGCGTACTGGGTCAGGAACCCGCCCAGCAGCAGGCCGAGGGCCGCGCCGGAGCTGGCGATGGCTCCGTAGACCGAGAACGCGGTGGCCCGCTCCTTCGCGTCGACGAAGATCGTCGAGAGCATGGCGAGCGCGGCCGGGGCCAGCACCGCCCCGAAGGCCCCCTGCACGGCCCGCGCGATGGCCAGCATCATGAAGCTGGTCGACGCACCGCCGATCGCCGAGGCGACGGCGAACCCGACCAGGCCGATGATGAGGGTCCTCTTGCGGCCCAGCACGTCGCCGAGGCGACCACCAAGGAAGAGCAGGGACCCGAAGGCCAGCGAGTAGGCCGTGATGATCCACTGCCGCTCGGCGTTGGAGAAGTGGAGCGCGTGCTGGATCGTGGGCATCGCGATGTTCACGACCGTGGCGTCCAGCACCACCATCAGCTGGGCGAGGCCGAGGAAGGCGAGGATTGCCCAGCGCCGTGTGTGGTGGTGCTCGTGGGCCTGGTATGGGGTCACGGGGCATCCTTTCGGTGAACGACCGAGCCACTGTACCGGAAAGCGGAGCGTATCATTCCGCTTCCCCTACACTGGTGCCGTGACGATCCCCTCGCTGCGACCGCTCCGGCGCGACGCCGAGGCGAATCTGCAGCGCATCCTGGACGCGACGACGCGCGTGATGGCGCAACAGGGCCTGGACTTCTCCATGGAGGACATCGCCCGCGAGGCCGGGTGCGGCGTCGGGACGATCTACCGGCGCTTCGCCAGCAAGGACGAGCTGCTCCACCATCAGTTCCGCGCCCTGCGTTCTCAGGTGAGTGCCGTGGCCGAGGCGGCCATGGCCCACGAGGACGCCCTGGCCGGGCTGGAGACGCTCATGGTCCAGCTGGGAACGGCGATGGCGGGCAACCACGGGCTGCGCGACCTGGTGATGGGCTCGCCGCAGTTCCGCGCCGACGCCCTGGCCGCGCGACGGCACTTGCGCCCGGTGATCACGGCGCTGTTCGCCCGCGCCCGCGACGCCGGCCAGCTGCGCGCGGGAGTCGAGGCGACGGACCTGTCCGTCATCGTGGCCATGATGGCCGAGGTGATCGCGCTGACCGCGAGCGCCGAGCCCGGCCTGTGGCGGCGGTACCTGGCCATCGCCATCGACGGCATCCGCTCGACCAACGCGGCGCCGCTGATCGGCCGTGCGCCCACGCCGCGCGAGCTGACCCGCATGATCCAGGCGAAGAAGGCGGGGCACTACCCGACCGCGACCTGAGGCGCCCGGCCTGCGGGCTGGCGGCACCGAGCGACGGTCCTGGGTCGCGATCGGGTAGGGGGACGCCCCGCGCCGCGAGCCAGCACCCCGCGGAGGCGCTGCGGCGACCGGCTGGCCCGACCTGGCGCGGCTCGCGGCCCCCCGGGCACCGCGTCCGGACTCGGCGAGCGCCCGGGGCTGACCAGTGGCACCCTGCGGGTGCACTTGACGAATTGCGCAAGTACGAAAGTCACGGATACGCTGGCGCGATGCCGAACGTGTCCGAGCAGCCCTTGTACGTGGCCAAGGCCGAGCTGTTCCGGGCGCTCGGGCACCCTACGCGGATCCGCATCCTGGAGCTGTTGGTGGAGCGCGAGCGCGCCGTCAGCGAGCTCATGGCGGCCATCGGGGTCGAGGCCTCGTCGCTGTCGCAGCACCTGGCGGTCGTGCGCCACACCGGGCTGGCGATCTCGACCCGGGTGGGCAACACCGTTGTCTACCGCGTGAGCAGCCCCCGCGTCGCGGACTTTCTCGCGACCGCGCGGTCGGTGCTGGCCGAGACCCTGGGGCGCTCGGCCGAGACCCTGGCCCACCTCGACGACGCGCCGTGAGGCGGCCGCGTCGCTTCCCGCGTCGTGCGCGACGCGCGCGCTCCTGGATCGTCGCCGGCCTGGTGGCGCCGCGCGTGGCCGAGCCGGCGCCCTTGAAGCCCGCGCGGGCCGAGCGCCGCCGCGGCTGGGGCTCGCTGCAGCTGCGCCACGTCGATGCGGGCTCGTGCAACGGCTGCGAGGTGGAGATCGCCAATGCCCTCGGACCCGTCTACGACGCGTCGCGCTACGGGATCTCGCTGGTCGCCTCGCCGCGCCACGCCGACGGCCTGCTGGTCACCGGGGTCGTGACGGCCAACATGGCCGGACCCCTTCGCCGGACCCTGGAGGCCGTGCCCCAGCCCGCGCTCGTCCTGGCGTGCGGCGACTGCGCCATCAACGGGGGCGCCCTGGCCGCGGGCTTCGGCGTCGTGGGGCCGGTCGCGGCGGTCGTGGCGCCCACGGCCGAGATCCCGGGCTGTCCCCCCCACCCCGACGAGATCGTCGCCGTCCTGCGGCGCTACAGCGGGCGCTGAGGTGGCCGTCTGGCTCGCCGGCCTCGGCGTCGCCCTGTCCGCGATCGCGGTGGGGGCTCTGGCCCCGCGCCCGCAGCGCGTCGTCTTGGCGCACGCCCTGACGGCGCTGGCCGGGGTGCTGGTCGGTGCCGCGGCGATCGCGGCGCTAGTCACGGGCACGACGCCGCACGCGCGCACCGGGGCCCTGCTCCCGCTGGCGGGAGCCAGCCTGCGCCTGGACGCCCTGGGCGCGTCCCTCGAGGTGACGGTGGCCCTGGTGGTGACGGCCGCCGCGCTGTTCTCCATCGGCTACGCGCACGGGGCCAGCGCGTCGCGGCCAGCCGTTGCCCTGCAGGCGGCCTTCGCCCTCAGCGTGCTCCTGGTGCCGGCGGCGGGAGACGCGGTGACCTTCCTCGGCGCCTGGGAGGCGATGGCCGCGACCTCGCTGGCGCTCTTGCTGGTCGAGCACGACCGCTCCGGGGCGCGCGCGGCGGCCCTGTGGTACGGCGCGATGACCCAGGCCGGGGCGGCCGCGATCACGCTGGGCCTGCTGGTGCTGGTCGCGGCGGCGCACACCACCTCCTTCCTCGGGATCGCCGCGGCCGACGTGCGCGGACCGGCGGCGGTCGTCGCCTTCGTCGTCACGGTGGCCGGGTTCGCCTCCAAGGCCGGCGCGGTCCCCCTGCACGTGTGGCTCCCGCGCGCCCACCCCGAGGCGTCGACGCCGGTCTCGGCGATGATGTCGGGGGCCATGACCGCCCTCGGCCTCTACGGGATCGCCCGCGTCGACCTCGGGATCCTGACGGCGATCGGGCGCTGGTGGTGGGTCGGGGTGCTGGTCGTGGCCGCGGCCAGCGCCCTCTACGGAGCCCTGCACGCCGCCACGGCGACCGACCTCAAGCGCCTCCTGGCCTACTCCACCATCGACGCGATGGGTCTGGGACTCATCGGCCTGGCCGCGGCGGGCGAGCTGCGCGCCGGTGGCGCCCCCCGGGCGGCGGCCACCTTGATCGTCGGAGCCCTCATCGTGCTCGGCGCGCACGGGGCCTACAAGACCCTGCTCTTCCTCGCGGCGGGCCTGGTCGAGCGCGCGACGGGGACCCGGGACCTCGATCTGCTCGGCGGCCTGGCCGCAGCGATGCCGCGCACCTCCTCCCTGGTCGCCTTGGCGGTCGCCTCGGCCGTGGGGGTTCCCCTCGCCGCGGGCTTCGTGGGCGAGTGGCTGGAGATCGAGGGACTCGTGGCCGGCCTGGCTCGGCGCGATCCCGGCGGGGTGGCCGCGACGCTGCTCGGCCTGGTGGCGCTGGCCCTGGCCAGCGGGCTGACCGCCGTGGCCATGGTCAAGCTGCTCGGGATCGGGTTCCTCGGACGGCCGCGCAGCGCGGGCGCGCGGGCGGCTCGCGAGCCGCGCGGGATCGTGACCGTCGCCCTGGCGCTCCCGGCGCTGGCGACCCTGGCCCTCGGGATCCTGCCCGGGCCCGCCGTCGTGGTCGCCGATCGCGCGGTCGGGGACCTCGGGGGGATGCCGCTGCGCGCACTGCACGGGGGCCCCGGCGGGATCGCGGTCGCGGCCAGCGCCAGCGCCCTGCGGCCCGTGGCGCTCCTGGCGGGTCTCGTCGGGGCCACCCTGGTGCTGGTGGCGCTGGCGCGCGCGGGCCATCGCCGCATCCGTCGCACGGCGCCGTGGGCCTGCGGGCGCCGTGAGCTGAGCGCGCGCATGCAGTACACCGCGACGTCGTTCGCCGAGCCGGTGCAGCGGGTCTTCGCCGACGTGCTGCGCCCCGACGTCGACGTGACGCTGACCCACGAGGACGAGTCGCGCGACATCGAGCGGGTCCTGGCCTACCAGAGCAGCGTCGCCGACGCCGTCGAGAGCGGCCTCTACCGTCCCCTGGTGCGCGGCGCCGACGCCCTGGGGCGCCGGGCCCGGGCTCTGGCCAACGGCAGCGTGCACCGCTACCTGGCCTACGGGCTGGTGGCCCTGCTGGCCGTCCTGGTGGTGCTGCGATGACGCGCGACCTGGTGTCCCTCCTCCAGGTGGTCGCCGTGGCGCTGGGCGGCCTCCTCCTCACGGGACTCATGGCCACGATCCGGGCGCGGGCCGAGGGTCGGGTCGGGCCCCCGGTGACCCAGCCCCTGCGCGAGGTCGCCAAGCGGCTCGGTCGCGAGAGCCCCCGCGCGACGGCGGGCCGGGCGCAAGGCGCGGTGCCCACGATCCTCGTGGTGACGACGGCGGTGGCGGCGGGCCTGGTGCCCCTGGCCGGCCTCCAGACGGCGGGCGGCGCGGGCGCCGACGCCCTGGTGGTGGTGTTCTTGCTGCTCACCGGGTCGCTCAGCCTGGCGGCGGGCGGGCTGGCCACCGCGACCGCCTTCGGGGGCATGGGGGCCAGCCGCGCCATGGCGCTGTCGGCTCTCGCCGAGCCGGCGCTGCTGGTGGCGCTGGCGGCCTTCGCGGTGCCGGCGGGATCGCTCAGCCTGCCGGTGCTGTTGCGCCACGGGCTGAGTGCGCCCATCGCCATGGTGAGTCCCTCGCACGTGCTGGCGGCGTTGGCCCTGTTCATCGTGGTCATCGCCGAGACCGGGCGGCTGCCGGTCGACAACCCGTCGACGCACCTCGAGCTGACCATGATCCACGAGGCGATGACCCTCGAGTACGGCGGGCGCGACCTCGCGCTGCTGAGCCTGGGGGCGGCGATGCGGCTGGGCCTGCTGCTCGGCCTCCTGGGGACCCTGACGGTCCCCTGGGGACTCGCGACGTCGAGCTCTGCGCTGGCCCTGGCGGGCGGCCTGATTCTGGTGGGCGTCAAGGCCACGGTGCTGGCCGTCGTCATCGCCCTGATCGAGGTCCACAGCGCCAAGCTGCGCCTGTTCCGGGTCCCCGAGCTGCTGGCGGCCGCCTTCGTGGTCGCGAGCCTGGCCGTGCTCGTCGGCGTGGTGGCGCGGTGACCGGCGTCGCGGGAGCGGTCATCGACCTCGCCGCGGTGGCCGTGCTGGTCATCGGGGTGGCCGGGCTCTGGCGGCGCGACCTGCGGGCGCTGGTCGGCCTGCTGCGGATCCAGGGGATCGCCCTCGCCCTGGTCGCGGCGGCCACCGCCGCCACGCAGCACGACGTCGGGCTCGGCGTCACGGCGGTCCTCGTTGTCGTCGTGAAGGCCGGGGTCGTCCCGACCCTGCTCGGGCGCGTGGCGCGCTCCGACCCGGGCGCGCGCGAGGGCGCCCCCTTCATCAACGTCCCCTCCTCGCTGGTGCTCGCGGCCGCGCTGGTCGGCCTGGCGATGGTGGTCGGGGCGCCGCTGCACGCCCTGGCGCCCGGGCGCGCGGCGGCCCTGGCCCCGCTCGGGCTCGCGACGGTGCTCGCCGGCTACCTCCTGCTGGTCACCCGGCGCCGCGCCCTGTCCCAGGTCGTGGGACTCCTGGTCATCGACAACGGCGTCGCCCTGATGACGTTCCTGCTCACGGCGGGCGTGCCCCTCATCGTCGAGCTCGGCGGCAGCCTCGACGTGCTGCTGGTGGTGGTGGTCCTGCGGGCCCTGCTCGGGACGATGCGGGCGCGCCTCGGCAACGTGGCCCTCGACGAGCTGCGGGAGCTCCACGACTGATGGCGATCACCGTCCTCCTGGCTCCCCTGGTCGTCGCCGCGCTACTGCTGGTCGTGGCGCCCGGCCGACGCGCCGAGGCGCTGTCGGTCGCGTCGTCACTGGTGGTGCTGGCCGGCGGCGTCGCCCTGGCGGTCGCGACCGGGCACGGCCGCGTCGTGCACGGGCTGGATGGCGTCGTGCGCGTCGACGCGCTGAGCGCCGTCATGATCATCGTGATCGGCACGGTGGCCAGCCTGGCGACGTCGGCGATGGGTCGCACCCTGGCCGTGACGGCGGATCCCGCCTCGCGGCGCCGCGCGCGCGAGTACGGGGTGCTCGTCCAGGTCTTCGTCGCCGCCATGCTCGGCGCCGTGCTGGTGGCCAACCTCGGCGTGGTGTGGGTCATGGTGGAGGCGACCACGATCGCCACGACCTTCCTCGTCGGGCACGAGCGCAGCCGCCGCGCGATCGAGGCCTCCTGGAAGTACGCGGTGCTGTGCAGCGTCGGCATCGCCCTCGCCTTCCTCGGCCTGGTGCTGCTCTACTTCGCGTCGGCTCACGCGGGAGCTGGACCGCGAGCCGCGACGCTCGACTGGAGCGGGCTGCGCGCACTGGCTCCCCACCTGGACCCGAGAGTCACCCGGCTGGCCGTCGGGCTGATCGTCCTGGGATTTGGGACCAAGGTCGGTCTGGCGCCCCTCCAGAGCTGGCTGCCCGACGCCCACTCTCAGGCGCCGGCGCCCGTCTCGGCGCTGATGTCGGGCGTCTTGCTCACCGTCGCGCTCTACGCGATCCTGCGCGTGCGCACGATTGCCGATGCGGCACTCGGGGTGGGCTTCTTGCGCACGCTGCTGGTGGTTCTCGGACTGGCGAGCCTCGCGGTGGCGGCGGTGATGATGATCGTCCAGCGAGACCTGAAGCGGCTGCTCGCCTACTCGAGCATCGAGCACATGGGCCTGGTCGCGCTGGCCATCGCGGCGGGCACGCCGCTGGCCATCGCGGCGGCCCTGCTTCACGTGATCGGCCACGGCCTGGTCAAGTCGGTGCTGTTCCTCGGCGCCGGCGAGGTGCACCACGCCGAGTCGACGACGACGATCGCCGGGATCCGGTCACTGCTGCGGCGGCGGGCGGCCCTGGGCGGCGTCGTGGCCGCGGGTCTGGTCGCCCTGGCCGGACTCCCGCCCTTCTCCTTGTTCGCCAGCGAGATCGCGATGTTCCGCGCCGAGATCGGTGCCGGTCTGGGCTGGGCCGCGGGTCTGGCTCTGGCGGCGCTGGTCGTCATCGCGGCGGGTCTGTTGCGCGCGGGGCGCCAGATGCTGCTCGGACCCGGCGAGCCCGCGGTCGACCGCACTCCTCGACGAGCCATCGCCCCGCTGGTGGGCGCGCTGGTCGTCTGCGCGCTGCTTGGCCTGGTGGCGTGGCCGCTCGCCTCTTTGCTGCACGCGGCGGCGGGAGCGCTGTCGTGAGCCGTCGCGCTGTCGAGCTGGCGGCGAGTGAGCTGGTCGCGCGCGCCACCGCGCTCCTGGCCACGCACCGACTGGCCGCCATCGTCGCCCACGACGAGGGCGAGCGGCTGCGGGTCGTCTACACGTTCCTCGCGGGTCCCCCCGACGACCGCGTGGAGCTGGTCGTGACGACCGGCGCCGACCGGCCCACGGTGCCCTCGCTGGCCGAGATCTCGTTTCCCGCCGGGCGCCTCGAGCGGGCGATGCACGACGGCTTCGGCATCGCGCCCGTCGGTCACCCGGCGCTGCGCCCGCTGTCCCACCACGGCCACTGGCCCCCCGACTACCACCCGATGCGCCGCGGCGCGCCCGCGCACCCGGCCCTGGGCAGTGACGACCGGGCCTACCCCTTCACCGCGGTCGAGGGGCCCGGCGTCTACGAGATCCCCGTCGGGCCCGTCCACGCCGGCCTCATCGAGCCGGGTCACTTCCGGTTCTCGGTCGTGGGAGAGACGATCCTCAAGATGACCCCGCGGCTCTGGTTCCTCCAGCGCGGGATCGAGCGCCTGGGCGAGGGGCGGCGTCCGGAGGAGCTCCTCGAGCTGGCCGAGCGGGTGAGCGGCGACAGCGCCGTCACCCACGGGCTGGCGGCGACCCTGGCCCTCGAGGAGGCGACCGGGCAGCGGGCCGGGCGTGACGCCTGGCGCGCGCGCAGCGCCCTGCTCGAGCTCGAGCGCGTGACCCGCCACATCGTCGACATCGGAGCGATCGTGAACGACACCGGCTTCTCGGTCGTGCACGCGCGGGCCGGGGCGCTGGCCGAGCGGCTCCAGCGCCACGGGGCCGAGCTGACCGGTCACCGGCTGCTGCGCGGCGCGATCGTGCCGGGTGGGGGTGCCCTGCGCGCACCGCTGGAGGCCCCCCTGTACCGGGAGATCGCTGAGCGGCTGGAGGACGTGGTGGACCTGGCGACCTCCAACACCGTGGTCGCCGACCGACTGGCCGGCACGGCGGTGCTCGGGGCTGGCGACGCGCGTCGACTGGGCGTGGTCGGAGTGGTCGCTCGGGCCTCCGGGGTGGCCGTCGACGCGCGGATCAGCCATCCCCTGACCGGTGGCGCCACCCTGCGCACCGGCGAGGCCGGTGACGTTCGCGCGCGCTTCGACCAGCGCGTCGTGGAGGCTCAGGACTCCCTGGCGCTCCTGGGGCGCTGGGCCGAGGGTGACGGCATCGACGAGTTCGCCGTCGCCGCCAGCCCCGACGGTGACGGGCTCGGGGTCGTGGAGGGCTGGCGGGGAACGGCCGTCCACCGCGTGAGCCTGTCCGGCGGGCGGGTGGCGCGATGGTCGGTGACGGATCCCTCCTTTAGCAACTGGCCGGCGCTGGCCATCGCCCTGCGCCACACCATCGTCCCGGACTTCCCCCTGGCCAACAAGAGCTTCAACCTCTCCTACGCGGGCAACGACCTCTAAGGGTCCGGCGCGCCGCTGGGTGTCACACCCCTCATCGGAGGCTCGTACGGTGAGGCGAGGGGGAGGCGTCGGCGGCGAACGCCAGTCGCCGCGAGCTCAGTTATCGCGGGACGGGGTTGCCGCCACGAACTCAGCGAATCGCTCCTCCAGTCGGAGCGGATCAGGTCGCAGCTCGTCTCGACGGGGCAGCAGCATCTGCACCCCGTGCATCTCCTGGAGTCCGTGGCGCAGCATGGGACCATCGTGCTCGTCGAGGATCTCGGCTCTCACGCGAACCTGGCCGTCGGGTCGGATGCCAATGTAATTGGCGTCGTAGGCACCATGATGGATCTTGCACAGTGAGATGCCATTGGGGACGATGGGATCGCCGTCGGGCCGCGAGTCGGGAATGATGTGGGCGGCGTCCAGGAGCGAGCGGTGCCGGAGACGGCAGATCGCGCACCGCGACTCGTAGGCCTGCAGGACGTCCGCGCGAAAGATCGGCTGATGGATCCGGCGCCGGGTCAGCACCTGCGCGTACTGGCGCACCAACGGGTCGAGGTCGACGTCAGCGCCGATCTCGATGCTGCTGAGAGTGAACTCTGCTCTCTGGGGGTCGTCGCCCACGACGTAGATGGGGTAGATCGGCGCGTAGAGGCCGTGGTCCACGCCGACGAAGTACACCAGGGGCAGTGAGTAGATCAGGCATTGGCGCAGCGCACGATTCGTGGCGAGCTCCGGGTTATCTCCCTGGTAGTGGTAGCGCTGGAATCCGTCGTCTCCCACGGGATCCTCGTACGGGGGACGCTGGCCCACGACGGTGTAGGTGGTGGTGATGGACAGCGCCGCGTCGAGGTTGTGGGGCTTGCAGATGCCCCGACCCCGCGTCTCTCGAACAGTGAATCGCTCGCCGGCAAACGTGAACGAGCCCGTGTGGTCCCACGGCATCTCCCGGGAGTCGGCGACGGCAGTGACGGAGTCGAGATGCGCGAACAAGGCCGCGCGCACCGCACGCTCGCGAACGACATCCACCTGCGCATCATCGCAGCTGCGGGGTGCCGAGAGGAGATGTCCGTGGCGGCGCGCCGCCCAGCTCGGTGTGGCCACCGACGGGGTACCGACGCGGTGCTCCAGGCCGGGGACGCGTGCTCACCTCAGGCCACCTCACCCGTGACCCGGCCGGACTCCCTAGATGACGCGTCACCCAGGGAGCTGAGACGAAGACGAGGGCCCAGTAGAGCTGCGCGAGCAGATCGCGACGTTCGAGGATCGTGCGGAGCTCAACGGGTGATGGCTGGAACGCCCCGGTGCGCACGCATCACGGGTCCAGCATCGGACCCGGGCATCGTCATCTGCGACGCCACGCCACCCAAAGGGGCCTCACCACGGTACCCGCACGGGCGTGGCGGAGACGCCCGTGGACTGGGTGATGGCGACCAGTGCGCACACCGTCCACGGACGACGACCCGAGGAGACGTAGAAGCGGGCTGGGGGGTCGAACGTGATGTCGGCGCCAGTGGCGATGCGGATGCGACACGACCCGCGCGGCACGCTGGCGGCTCGCTGCATCGCCAGGGAGATGCTGGCCCGGCCGCCGTGGGCGGGCAAGACCACGTAGCCTCCGCCCACCGAGGAGTACCCCGTGGTGAGGGGTCCGACGGGTGAGTGCGAGACGCCGACCGCCGGCTGCACGTCGGGGGTGCCGCTCAGGTAGCAGCTGTGGAGGCCCGTATTGGAGAAGGTCACGGCGCGATAGGTCGTCCCGCCCACGCTGCGGGCGCCACCCAGGGAGGCTCCCACCCCGTGACTCTGGGTGCAGATCTCCAGCCCGTGAAATCTCCCCGCGGGCAGTCGCAGCGGCGACCAGGTGACGCCATCGAGTGTCCGCCACACGCTGCCGAACTGGGTGCCAAACAGCGCCCCCGTGGGCCCGAAGGCGTCGATCCACTCGGGAGCGCCCCCGGTCTGCGGGCTGAATCGGGCGAACGCCCAGTGCCGGCCGTCCGGGCTGGACTCGACTCCTCCGCCAGCGCCCCCGACCGCACTGAAGAGCGTGCGACCGTTGCCAGAGACGGCGAGCGTGTTCCAGGTGTCGGCGATGTTGCCCACGAAGAATCGTTGCTCGCCCGACCAGGCCAGGAGCGCCCAGTGCCGACCGCCGTCGCGCGACGACCAGAGCCGGTTCGTCCCCTGCTCCATGCCGCCGTCCAGGAAGCAGGAGAGCAGCCAGTGGCGAGGCGACGCGGTCACCAGCTGCTGGATGAGCAGCTGGTGGCAGGGATTGTCCAGCCGGTGCCAGGTCCGACCGGCGTTCGTCGACGCCAGGACGATGGCGGGACTACCGGGCTGGGCACCGCCCTCGCGCACGATGGGTGACGCGGGGGCGGGCAGGGCCAGGGCGACTGCGGCGCGCCACCCGCCTCGACTGACGTCGGGTACGGCGAACGTGGTCTCCGGGGTGGTGCGACCCACGCGATAGAGAGACGCCACGCTGGGACAGCGCAGCGGGCCGTACGCCGGCAGCGGGCCGCGGCAGCGGTCGCTGACGATGAGCAGGGTGGACGTGCCCATCACGAGAGTCGGCCAGCGCCCCGCAATGGCGACGCGCGCCCACTTCCGGCCGCCGCTGGTGGTGACGAAGACCGGCCCCGTGGCGGGTGTTGCGGCGTAGCCGACCGAGGAGCTCGCGAAGTCGAGCGTGGGTCCCGTCGGCAGGGTGACTGTCGTGACTGGCGGATACGGCAGCGGGCCGACGACGCTCCAGCTGGTTCCGGCCGAGGTCGTTCGCGCCAGGTAGAAGCGATGGCGCTGACCCGGGGTCGCGTCGCTGACGACGGCCATACCCGTGGTCGCCGTGACCATGTCGATCGAGTCGATATGGGTGTGAAGGCCGAGCGACGTCGACGTCAGTGCCGCCACCGGCCTCTCGCTCCGCGTCGCCGCGCCCGCCGGGGCGACCAGTCGGGACGACGGGCTAACCAGGGCACTGGCGAGGAGAGTGCCCAGGACGACGAGACGAGGGACGCGAACTTCCACGAGGCCAACATATTGGCCCGCATCGGCACCAACGTAGGCACGCGGATCCCCGGCGTCGGGGCGGTGGGAGCGATCAGCGCCCGTGACCAGACGATCTTCACGTGGCGCGTCGCGACACCCCGGGCGGCGCTGGGGTCGTGCAGCGCGGCGCGACGCACCACGTGGGGATGGACGGCTACGCGGACCTCAAGGCGATCGCCGCGTCGCTCGTGACCCGACTGGACCGCGCGACCGGTGCGAAGTCAGCTGCGGTCGCGACCCGGGCGGCGGTCAGGGTCGGCCGACGCGGTCCGAGGTACGTCAACGACAGTCGAGTACGGTTGGCTTGACGGCGTATATCGACATCCCGAGTACCGGAGCCGGCGGACGACGAGGGATCTACCGGAACTGACGGGGTGTGATGATCGGCACGACCGCGAAGCGCCAACGCATCGTCGCGGCACCACTCGCGGGGGTGCTCTTCGCACTCGCGGTGCTCACAATCTCCACCCCCGGCGCCGCCAGCTCGAGTCACCCCCTGCTTCCTCCGCATAATCCATCGGCCAACGTCGCCCCCGTCGGTGCCAACTGGCTGACCAAC
This sequence comes from Acidimicrobiales bacterium, assembly GCA_049965035.1. Classification (GTDB taxonomy): domain Bacteria; phylum Actinomycetota; class Acidimicrobiia; order Acidimicrobiales; family RAAP-2; genus RAAP-2. The sequence goes on along the minus strand of JBMFWS010000020.1, from coordinate 3,674 downwards.
ATCAACGTGGCGCGGTCCCGAACTGAGGGTCTGGCACCGCTGCGGGCGAACTGGGCTCGCTTCTATCGACTGCCCGTAGCCGAACAGCTCTTCGCTCTGGCCAACATGGAGCGCGTCACGCGGGGGCTCGCGCCCGCGGTCGCCATGACCTCGGCGCTCAATGCCGATTCGCAGCTGGCCGCGGCCCGCCAGACCGACCCGGCTCCCGCCACGAGAGAGATCCACCAGCTGGTCACCTACTCCAGCAACTGGGCGCAGAGTCCGGCGATCACGCAGTCGTCGCTGTTCGCGCACTTTGGGTGGATGTACGCCGATGGCCCGCCGCCCTACACAGCGGGGGTCAACGTCGCGTGCCCGAAGGCCGGCGACTCGGGGTGCTGGGGCCACCGCGACGGCATCTTGTCCCCGGCCCCCGTGGCCTGGCTCACGAGCAATCCGAACTGCCCGAGCACGCCCTACATGGGAGCGGCGAGCGCTCGGAAGATCTGGGGCCTCTCACTAACCGAAGCCATCGCCGTGGTCACGTGTCCCCTGTCCACGGGGATCGTCGCGACGTGGCCGAGGGTGGCGACGACGCTCGGCCTCCCGCCCTCGGAGTCCGGCTTCCTCACCGCCAGCGAGGCCTTCCACCCCGCCGCTGGCATGCCCACGGCCCTCGCCAGCGACCCGCTCCACGTTTGGGCACTCGTGGCGCGATCGGCTCGCGGGGCAGTGCTGCGTGAGTGGTCGGCGAGTACCGGTCGCCTGCTTCGTCAGGTCGCCGTGTCGGGCATGCCGCTCGGCATCGCCGATGATGGAACCAATCTCTGGGTGCTCGAGTCCACCTCGGACAACGTGGTCGAGATCAGCGGCGCCACGGGTGCCGTTCTCGCGACGACGCCGGTCGGTTCGGGCCCCGATGCGATCTCAAGTTCCGGAGGCGTCGTCTGGGTCGACAATAAGTGGGGCGGCACCATCACCGAGATCGACGCCGCGTCGGGCGCCGTCCTGGCAACCATCACCCCGCCCGTCAGCGGGGAAAACACGCCATCGCCGACCGCGATCGCCAGTGATGCCGCGCACGTATGGGTCGTCGTCGACATGACGGAGATTGACGAATTCGATCGCTCGGGGGCGTTCGTGACGACGATCCAGGTTCCCACAAGGTCCCCGATCCTCGTCGATGACGGGTCCGAGCTGTGGGTGGTCGACGCCTACCACCGACTCACGGGCGTCAACGAGGCTACCGCGACCGTCAACGTGCACACCACGACGCCCCGCACCAACTACACGCTCACCGCCTGCGACGGCCGACTCATTGCCGTGGCCGGCTCCGCGACCGTCTTCCCCATTCACCCGGGCGCGACCGGCGAGACGCTGGGACCGGGCGTGACCGACACCTCACTCGCCAGCTGGCTCTCCGCCTCGACCTGCGTCGGCTCGACGCTCTGGCTTGGCGATCAGTGGAACCAGAGTGTCGACCGAGTCGCGGTTTCCGCCCTCGGAGACGCGTGAGCCTGATGCAGTGACCGGCGATCCGGTGGTGCGTACGTGGCCGGGCTGATCGTTACGTTCGATGGGCGAAGCACGATCTCTGGACGTTGGCGAACACGCGACTGTTCTGCTCAGACAGCTCGTGACCGTACCGGAACCGCGCGATATCGCCGAAGGGCAGCTCGGGGGTGAGACGTCGATGGCGTTGGCGAAGACCCTGCCCGACGCCCCGCCGGGGATTGCTGCTCGATCTCACGCCGGCGTTCGACAGTTGAGGACCTGTTTCGGGCACACGACGATGTAGATGCGCTGATCAGCGGTGGTGACTATGCTCCGGTGGCTCTGAAAGCATAGGCACACGAATGTGTTTGAATGCCAATATATGACTGGACTTGTGCGGTAAAAGTACAGGCATCTACCTGCGAACTATTCAGCGCAAGAACAAGGACGGCTCGCTCGTACGCTACTGCCAGTTGGCCCACAACGTGCGCAACGCCTCGGGCCAGGCCCAGGCCGAGGTCGTCTACTCCTTCGGGCGCGAGGACCGGCTCGACCGCGACGCACTGGCTCGCCTGGCGCGCTCGATCTCGCGCTTCCTAGGTCCCGACGAGGCGATCCAGGCAACAGCGCAGAGTGAGCTCTCCTTCGTCGGCTCACGCGCCTTCGGTGGTGCCTACGTTCTCGACGCCCTGTGGAAGCGACTGCGCGTTGACGAGGCGATCACGAAGGTCTCGGGTGGACGACGGCTCGACCCGGGCGTCGAGCGGGCGCTGTTCGCACTCGTCGCCAACCGCTGCCTGGCGCCCTCTTCCAAACTGGCCGCACTCGAGTGGGCGAGCAATGACGTCGCGATTCCCGACATGGTCGAGCTCGGCAGCGACCCCCAGGTCTTCTATCGCGCGATGGACTTCCTCTTAGACGCCGACGAGTTGCTCCAGCGCGAGGTCTTCTTCTCGGTGGCGAACTTGTTGAACCTCGAGGTCGACGTCATCTTGTTCGACACGACCTCCACCTACTTCGAGTGTGACGACGACGAGTTCCGTCGCTTCGGTCACTCCAAGGACCACCGCGAGGATCGCCCCCCGGTGGTGATTGGTCTCGCCGTGACGAAAGAAGGGATTCCGGTGCGGGTGTGGTCGTTCCCGGGTAACGCCGCCGACACCGTCGTCATCCGCCAAGTGCACGACGAGCTCGGTGACTGGCGGCTGCACCGGGTGCTCTGGGTTGGGGACCGAGGGTTCTCCTCGACGCAGAACCGCGCCTACCTCCAGCGCGGTGGCGGGCACTTCCTCTTCGGCGCTCAGCCGCGCCGGGCGCTACGCCCGCGTGGCGGACAACCTCGAGGTGAAAGAGATCTGGCTCGGCGAGGGACAGACCCGGCGGCGCTTCGTTATCTGTCGCAACCTCGCCGAGGCGCGTCGCGACGAGCAGCGGCGCGCGAGCGCCCTCGAGCGACTCTCCCACGAGCTCTCGGCGATCGCCGCCAAGCGCGGAGACGCACGCTTGCACGCCGAAGGCGAGTTGCTCGCCCACCCCACCCTCGCGCGCTACCTCACCCGGCGAAGCGGTTCGCTCGTCGTCGATAAGAAGAAGGTCACGGCCGAGGAGCGTCTCGACGGCAAGTTCCTGCTGTCGAGTTCCGACGACGCTCTCTCGGCCTTGGACATGGCCCGGCTCTACAAGGGCCTCTTGGAGGTCGAGGACTCCTGGCGAGAGATGAAGCAGACCTTGGAGCTTCGCCCCGTGCACCACCGCAAGGAGGAGCGCATCCGCGCGCACGTCACGCTGTGCTTCTTGGGTCTCATGCTGATGCGTGTTGCCGAGCGCGCGACCGCTGACACGTGGCGAAACCTGCGGCGCGAGCTCGACCGCATGCACCTGGGCACCTTCGCCGGCCGGGCCGGCGAGATTACCCGGCGCACCGAGACCACGCCGCGTCAGCGCGAGATCCTCGCCGCTCTGGGAATCGCCGAGCCGCCAATCGTCTTCCAACTCTCGACGCCGCGGCCGCGCCGGTCGACAAAGACCGCGTAGGCACTACACGTCAGCGAGCCGTCTCGCGTCACGCCTGATGAACGGCCACGTCAGAGCCCTTGCTCACCTACAACTGTCGAACTCGGGCACAAGGTCGCGAATATCCTCGACACTCTGCCACGGTCGGTCCAGCCACTCGCCAAGCGCCTGCTCACCGAGGTGCGCGA
>JBMFWS010000019.1:0-36223 GCA_049965035.1 Acidimicrobiales bacterium | reverse complement strand
CCTGGAGACTCCATGCCTTGGAAGCGAGGATGGGGAGTGTCAGACGCCAAGAAGGGCTCCCCGCGGACCCACTACCCCGATGAACTCAAGGAGCGGGCCGTCACGATGGTCCTCGAGCCGTGATCGGCCGACCCGAACGACCACGGCGTCATCGGCCGCGGAGCGCGCCAGCTCGGCGTCGGCATCAAGTCACTGCGCCGGGGAGTCCGCCAAGCCGAGATCGACGGCGGCTGAGAACACCAACCACCAGAGTCTCTACCAAACCGGGACCGAGTCAATGGGCCGACACCAGGCCCTCTCGTCAGGCGAACGACTCAATCGCTGCCTCGACAAGAAGACGCCCTTGCTTCAACGCTGACGTGGCCTTGGACGTGGAGACGGAGTAGAAGCCGTAGTGTGCCTCGTCTTTGAGATCGATGAGACGCTTGAGGGTCTGTGACCACTGGCGCGAGTCTGGTGTGCCGGTCCTGAGCAGCACACCTACCGCGTCGTCGTGATCTTGTCCCTTGGCGTAGTAGCCAAGGTGGCGTATGCACAGGGCATCGGAGGCGGCAACTCCGGCGAGCACCGCGAGTCCGGCGACAACCGAGAGGCTGGTCTCGCTGCTTTCCTCGTCGAGCACGTGCTCGGCCGCTCGCAAGTACGCCAGCGCGATACTCGCGCGGTGGCGCCCCTGACCCGCAGTCGCTTCTCGAGACCTACTCGCTGGCATCGCTGACCCTGGCGCCGAAGTGCACGATCCCCAACGGAGTCTGCTCGAACAGAGTCAGACCTTCCCACAGAATCTCTGTGGCGGTGTCGTGCCGTGAGCGCACTTCTCGATCCCACTCAAGAGTCGACCGCACGACCGGCTGCATCGCGTTGCCCGACCAGGCCCTGACCTCCTCATCGAGTCGGGCGAGATCCGACTCGAACTGTGTCAGCGCGGGTGCGCCCCACTGAGGCACGCCGGCTGGGGCAAGGATCGCGGCAGACGTTGCGAGGGCCCCGCTCCGTTTCTGCTTGCTCGATTGGTCTGCCAGTGTTTCCGATACCGTGGCGGGCCGAACGAAGAGAACGTCGATGTCGCTCGTCTCGTCGCCGTCACCGCGAGCGGCGGATCCGAAGACGCGGGCCAGGACCGGTTTCGAGGGCCAGTGTGCGATGTGATCGGCCATGCGTGACCACAGGACTCGGCGCAGCCCCGCGAGTCGGATCACACCGTCGGCCGCCACGTGGCGGCGGTTGAGGACGTATCCGCTTCGCTTCCCGATCGTGACGCCAATCACGATGCCTTGCCCGACGAGTCTCTGGATGACTCGTCGAATCCCGATCTCGGTTCCTCGCGCCGCCTTCTGGGCGATTTCGGCAACAGTCAGAGGACGGTCATACTCAGCGAGCACGCTCAGGACCGGCCCGTCGAGGGCTGAGGTCCAGCTGAGTGAGGGATCGGTGAGGTTCATGGAGAGTCGTAGCCAGATCTCTAGTAATAGATAGAGATGTATCTTTTAGTATAGACAAGCCTCGACGAAGAGTCCTCCGGCACGGGAACGTGACCGGTCGCGTGGCTCCGTACGCTGCCCCGTCAAAGGGTTCGCCGTTCGCTTGCGCCACCGTGAGCGACGACAAGCCGGTCGCGGAGATGTGTTCAGGACCCGCTCGCCGAACCGAGACGGATGGCGGACACCTGTGATCCTGCATCAGAAGTTGTGCGAGTCGGCCACGTTGTCGAAGCGGGCGAACTCGCCGCGCCAGGTCAGGTGCACCGTGCGAGTAGGACCGTTGCGGTTCTTGCCCACGATGACCTCGGCGTCCGACTTGAGGTCGTTGGGCACGTCGGCGTACTGCTCGGGCCGAAACAGGAAGAGGACCACGTCGGCGTCCTGCTCCAGGGAGCCGGACTCGCGCAGGTCGGACATGATGGGACGCTTGTCGGCCCGATCCTCGAGCTTGCGCGACAGCTGGGACAGCGCGATCACGGGACACTCCAGCTCGCGGGCCAGGATCTTGAGGGACCGGCTCATCTCAGACACCTCGACCTGGCGGTTCTCGGCGCGCGAGCGCGACGACATCAGCTGGAGGTAGTCCACGATCACGACGCCGAGGTCGCCCTGCTGCTGCTTGAAGCGGCGCGCCCGGGCCCGCACGTCCATGACGGTGAGGGCCGGGTTGTCGTCGATGAAGATCCGGGCCGACTGCAGGAAGCCGAAGGCCTCGTGGGCCCGGTTCCAGTCGCCCTCGGTGAGGTCGCCGGTGCGCAGCTTGGACGAGTCGATGCGGGCCGTCGAGGCCAGGATGCGCTCGGCGAGCTCCTGGCGGCTCATCTCGAGGGAGAAGAAGAGCGCCGGCCGGCGCACCACCGCGCCCACGTGCACCAGGACCCCCAGCGCGAAGGCGGTCTTGCCCGCCGACGGACGTGCCCCGATGATGGTCAGACTCGTCGACTGGAGTCCCTGGAGGACCCGGTCGAGCCCCTCGTAGCCCGTGGACAGACCATTCAGCTGCCCGCGCGTCTCGCCCCGGGTCTCGAGGATGTCGGCCTCGGCCAGGAGCAGTCGCTGGAGGGGTGACACCGTGTCGGCCTGGTGGTTGTCGGCGATCGCATTGATCTTGCGCTCGGCCTCGTCGATCAGCCCGATGACGTCGTCGGTGGGCCGGTAGGCCTCGTCGACGATCTCGGTGGCCACACCGATCAGGCGGCGCTGCTGGGCCTTGTCGCGCACCAGCGCGGCGTAGTACTGCGCGTTGCTGGTCGAGGGGGTGTTGAGCTGCAGCGAGGCCAGCACCGACAGCTCGATCGCCCCGGCGCCGTGCTCTTGGAGTTTGGCCTGCACGGTGACGTAGTCGACGGGCTCGCCCGCCGCCGCCAGCGCCACGATCGCCCGAAAGATCTGCCCGTGGAGCGGTCGGTAGAAGTCCACCTCCTCGACGGTCTCGGCGGCGGCGCTGACGGCATCGGGCGACAGCAGCATTGCCCCGATCAGCGACTCCTCGGCCTCCAGCGCGTTGGGGGGCACGCGGCTCCCCCCGGATGTCGCGACTCTCCCCCGCTCGGACTCAACCTGCGTCATAAGACCTCAACGGTCGCCGAACTCCCCTGTGCCCATCAAGAGCAAGAACGTGTGCATTTGGCTGTGACTTACCACGCCACCACTGTGGCGCACCGGTGTGACAGCCCCGTGGGCTCAGCTGACCGCGACGACCTCGACGCCGACCGTCGCCACCACGTCGCCGAAGAGCGCCACGGTCACCTCGGCGGGGCCGACCGCCTTGAGGTGCTCGGCCATGTGCACGGCTGATCGCTCGACCGTCACACCGGTCGCCGCCCGCAGCGCGGCCACCACGTCGGCCTCGGTCACCGACCCGAAGAGACGCCCGGTGGCCCCGGCGCGCGCCGTTATGGTCACCCGGGACGACTCCAGGGCAGCCTTCTGGACCAGGGCGGCGTCGCGAGTGCGCGCGTCGCGCAGGTCGCGCGACCGGCGCATCGACGCGGCCTGGGAGGCCATGGTGCTCGTGGCCCGGAGGGCCACCCCGGTCGGCAGCAGGAAGTTGCGGGCGTAGCCGGCGGCCACCTCGACCACCTCGCCCCGCCGGCCCAAGCCGGCGACGTCGTCACGCAGCAGGACCTGCATCACTCCCCCTCACCCGTCAGGGCCGCCGCCGTCTCGCTGGCGTCGTCCACCATCGCGTCGTCGACGATCGCCTCGTCGACTGCCACGACCTCGACCTCCTCGACCGACCCGGCACGAGCGGCATCGCGGTCGGGACGCGGCCCGCGCCCGCGGTCGTCACGACCCCGACCACCACGCCGCTCCGTGACCGTGCGCTGGGTGTAGGGCAGCAGGGCGAGCTCGCGAGCCGTCTTGATGGCCTCGGTCACGTCGCGCTGGTGCTGCTGGCAGTTGCCGGTCACGCGACGGCCGCGGATCTTGCCCCGATCCGAGATGTACTTGCGCAGCTGGGCCAGGTCCTTGTAGTCGACCGACGACACGCCCTGCTGGCAAAACGCGCAGGGCTTCTTCTTCATGCCCCGGCGCGGGTCCAGCTTGGGGGCGCGCTTGGGAGGCTTGGGATTGTTGATGCGCGGCATTAGAAGGGCTCCTCGTCGAAGGTGTAGGGCGTGGGATCGTGGGGTCGCGGGGCCGCGGGGCGCTCTTCGCGTGCCGGGGCGTCCGGACGCGGCGTGCGCGTCACCACGGCGGTGGCGAAGCGCAGTGACGGCGCGATCTCGTCCGCGTTGATCTCGACGACCGAGCGCTTCTCGCCGTTCTCGGTCTCCCAGCTGCGCTGCTCGAGTCGGCCGGTCACCACGACGCGTGCGCCCTTGGCCAGTGAGTTGGCGGCGTTCTCGGCCAGAGCGCCGTATCCGGTCACCTCGAAGTACGAGACGCGCTCCTCCCACTCCTGGGTCGAGCGGTTCTGCCAGCGACGGTTCACGGCGATGGAGATGCGCACCGCGGCCTGACCGCTGTTGAGGAACTTGAGTTCGGGGTCCCGCGTCATGTTGCCGACGACGGTGATGGAGTTGTCCGGCATGGCTGTCTCCTTAGTTTCGCTGGGTCACTTAGGCCGACACCGGGTTGGTGCGGCGGGCACGCTCGTCGCGTCGCAGGATCTTGAAGCGCAAGACCTCGTCGCTCAGGGTCAAGATGCGGTGCAGCTCGTCCACCGTGGACGCCGAGCCCGCGAACTCCACCACGACGTAGTAGCCCTCCTTGCGCTTCTTGATCTCGTACGCCAACGCGCGCTTCCCCCAACGGTCGAGGGCGCCCACGGTGCCGTCATGGGACCGAATCGTGTCCAGGGCACGATCCAAGGACGCCTGGATCGCCTGAGCGTCCACCGTCGTGTCGAACACGATCATCGTCTCGTACGGCCTCATGGCCTGTTCCTTTCCCTCCGGTCCGGCGGCGCCGGGCTCCGCGAACTACGGAGCAGGGTTGCCCGTCAGCGACGGGAGGAAAAGTCTACCGCGCCCGGCGAGGAGGCTGCTACTCGGCGAGTCCGGCCGGCGTCGCGTAGGTCTCGCCCGGTCCGGGGAACCGACCCTCGCGCACGTCGTCGCGGTAGTGGGTCACCGCCTCGGTGATCGCCGTGCCGAGGTCGGCGTAGGCGCGTACGAACTTCGCGGTCGGCCGCCCCGAGAGCCCCAGCAGGTCGTGGAACACCAGGACCTGGCCGTCGGTGTCCGGTCCCGCGCCGATGCCGATGGTCGGGATCTCGAGCGCCTCGGTCACCGCCGTGCCCACGACCCCGGGCACGCCCTCGACCACGATCGCGTACGCGCCGGCCTCCTGGACCGCGATGGCGCCCTCGAGCAGCCGGTCCACGGCTTCGCGGGTGCGGGCCTGCACCTTGAACCCCCCGAAGGCCAGCATGCTCTGGGGTGTCAGCCCCACGTGGCCCATGACCGGGATCTCGGCGTCGATCAGCGCGCGGATGACCTCGACGCGCTCGCGGCCGCCCTCCAACTTGACGGCCTGGGCGCCCGCCCGCACCAGGATCGCGGCGTTGCGCACGGCGTCGAGCGCGCCCAGGTGGTAGCTCAGCCACGGCATGTCGGCCACCAGGTGCGCCTGAGGCCGGGCTGCGGCCACGGCGCGCACGTGGTGGGCGATCTCCTCGACGCTCACGTGCAGGGTGTCGGCGTGCCCCAAGACGACGTTGGCCAGCGAGTCGCCGACCAGGATCGCGTCGACCCCCGCGGCGTCGACGTAGCGCGCGGCGGGCTCGTCGTAGGCGGTGACCATGACGATGGGCGCCGCTCCGCGGCGACGCTTGCGCGCGCGCAGCTCGGGCGCAGAGAGGCTCATGCCCCGAGCCTAGGCTCGCCCCCGCATCGGTCGTCGAGTGCGCCCCCCCGCCGGCCAGCGCCGGGCCAGGTGGTGGAACGAGCACCCCACGCACACCTCGACGGCGTAGCACTGCACCGGCTCCTCGCAGCGCTCGAAGCGCGCCAGCTCGACGCGCGTCGCCGGGCAGGCTCCGCCGGCGGGCAGACGCGGGCCGAAGACGTAGGTGACCTCGACGAGCTCGAGACCCTGGCACACGGGGCAGCGCTCGCCGGTGCCGCGTCCGAAGTTGCGCGCCGCACGGAGCAGCTCGGGGTGCGCGTCACAGACCTCGTCGCGCGACACCTGGCCGGCGGCCAGCCGGGCCAGGAGCGTGTGGCGCACCAGACCGAACTCGACCACCGCTCCAGCGGCGGAGGTCGTGCGCGGGGCCCGATGCATGTGCGCGAGACTATCCCCGGTGCGCGACCCGGTCGCGTCACCGAGTTTGCTACGTCGATATATCGAGTTGATATAATCGACCGCGTGCTGGACATCGCCATCTTGGGGCTGCTCATGGAGCGCGACCACCATGGCTACGAGCTGCGCGTGCAGCTGCGCGACCGGCTGGGCCTGACGAGCAACGTCTCGTTCGGCTCCATCTATCCCGCCCTGGCCCGCTTGGAGCGCCACGGCAGCGTTGAGACCGTGACCGGTCCCGACGGCCGACTGACCGCGCTGTCGACGGGCTCGCTGTCGGGCGAGCGCGCGACCCTGCGGTCGCTGCGCACCACGTCGGGCCTGGGGCGTCGGGGTCGCAAGGTGTACCGGATCACCGAGCGCGGCCGCCAGGAGTTCGCCCGGCTGCTCGCCGACCCGACCACGATCGACTCGGGACGCAGCTTCTCGCTGCGCGTGGCCCTGGCGCGCTACTTGACGCCGGCTCTGCGCGTGACCCTGCTGGACCGGCGCCGCGTGGCGCTGCTCGAGCGCCTGGAGGAGCTGCGCGCCAGCACCCAGGCACCAGACCTGGACGCCTACGTGCGTGCCGTGATCGAGCACGGCGCTCGAGCCATCGAGTTCGAGCTGGCCTGGGTCGACGAGCTGCGCGCCCAAGAACATCGCACACAGGACAAGGACAGCTACGCGAGCGACGCGAGCTGACAGGCGAGGAAGGGAAGCAATGGAGAAGATTCGCGTAGCGATCGCGGGCGTGGGGAACTGCGCCAGCTCGCTGGTCCAAGGAGTCAGCTACTACCACGACGCCAAGCCTGGCGAGCGCGTCCCGGGCCTGATGCACGTCGTCCTTGGTGGCTACCACGTCCGCGACATCGAGTTCGTGGCGGCCTTCGACGTCGACGCGTCCAAGGTGGGCAGCGACCTCGGCAAGGCCATCGACGGGGGGCAGAACAACACCATCCGCTTCGCGCCGGTGGCCTCCATCGGGGTCACCGTGCAGCGGGGGCCGACCCTCGACGGGCTGAACCGCTACTACCGCGAGGCCATCGACGAGTCGCCGGCCGAGCCCGTCGACGTGGTGCAGGTGCTGCGCGACTCGGCCGCCGACGTCCTGGTGTCGTACCTGCCCGTGGGCTCCGAGGAGGCCCAGCGCTTCTACGCCCAGGCGGCGATCGACGCCGGCGTGGCCTTCGTCAACGCCATCCCGGTGTTCATCGCCTCGGACCCGGAGTGGGCGGCCAAGTTCCGCGACGCCGGCGTGCCCATCATCGGCGACGACATCAAGAGCCAGGTCGGCGCCACCATCGTCCACCGGATCCTGACGCGGCTCTTCGAGGACCGGGGCCTGGCACTGGACCGCACCTTCCAGCTCAACGTGGGCGGCAACATGGACTTCAAGAACATGCTCGACCGCGACCGTCTCGAGTCCAAAAAGATCTCCAAGACCCAGTCGGTCACCTCGCAGGTCGAGACCAGCCACATGGGGCCCGACGACATCCACATCGGTCCCAGCGACCACGTGCCGTGGCTGCAGGACCGCAAGTGGGCCTACATCCGCATGGAGGGCCGCAACTTCGGCGACGTCCCCTTGAACCTCGAGCTCAAGCTCGAGGTCTGGGACTCTCCCAACTCGGCCGGCGTCATCATCGACGCCGTGCGCTGTGCCAAGATCGCCCGCGATCGGGGGATCGGCGGCCCGGTCATCGGCCCGTCGGCCTACTTCATGAAGTCCCCGCCGGTCCAGTACCACGACGACGACGCCCGCGAGCTGGTCGAGGCCTTCGCCGACGAGGGCGCGCCGAATCCCGCGTGGCCCTAGGCGCTCGCGGGCTAGCTCTCTGACTCGGGCTGCTCGCTCCACCAGGCGAGCAGGCGAGCACGGGCCTCCTCGCCACTGATCTCGCCCTCGTCCAGACGGATCTCCATCAGGTGGGCCAGGGCGCGCCCGATCACGGGCCCGGGGGGGAGACCCAGCTCGGCCATGACCTGGTTGCCGTCCAGGGCCGGGCGGAGGCGGCGCAGGTCCTCGAGGGCCTCCAGCTCGACGATCCGCCGCTCGAGCTCGTCCATCCGGCGGGCGAACGTCGCCACCTTGCGGGCGTTGCGGGTCGTGGCGTCGCAGCGCGTGAGCTCGTTCAGCCGCTCGAGCAGTGGCCCCGCGTCGCGCACGTAGCGGCGCACCGCGCGATCGGTCCAGCCCAGCTTGTAGGTGTGGAAGCGCAGGTGCAGCTCGACCAGGGCACTGACGTCGTCGATGATCGCTTGGGGATACTTCAGGGCCACCAGGCGCGCCCGCGCCATCTTGGCCCCGACCACCTCGTGGAAGCGGAACGTGACGCCCTCGTCGCCGATGGCCCGGGTACGGGGCTTGCCGATGTCGTGGAGCAGCGCGGCCAGGCGCAAGGTGAGATCGGGTGACGCCTTGTCGACCACCGCCATCGTGTGGCGCAGGACGTCCTTGTGCTGGTGGAGGGGATCCTGCTCGAGCTGCAGCGCGGGCAGCTCGGGTAGGAACTGGTCGGCCACCCCGGTACGGACCAGGAAGTCCAGCCCGATCGAGGGACGCGGCGTCGCGAGCAGCAGGTCCAGCTCGCCTCGAACCCGCTCCACCGACACCTTGGCCAAGGCAGAGGCCTCGCCACGGGCCGCCTCCTCGATCGAGGGGTCGATCTCGAGGGCGAAGCGCGCCGCGAAGCGCGCGGCGCGCAGCATGCGCAGTGGGTCGTCGCGAAACAGCCCTCTCGGCTCGGCCGGCGTCCGCAGTCGGTGCGCGAACAGGTCGGCGATCCCGCCGTGCTCGTCGATCAGAGCGCGCGTGTCCGCGCGCTCCTCGGCCAGGGCGATCACGTCGAGCGCGATGGCGTTGATGGTGAAGTCCCGTCGCGAGAGGTCCTCGGACAGCGAGTCCCCCCACCGCACCGCTGGCTTGCGCGAGTGCGCCACGTAGGACTCGGAGCGGAAGGTCGTCACCTCGGCCTTGAGGCCGGACGCCCGCACGATGCCCCCAATGGTGCCGAATTCACGCCCCTGTTCCCACAGGGTCGAACACAGTGGCGCCAGCAGGAACGCGATCTCCTCGGGGCGCGCGTCGGTCGTGAAGTCGATCTCCTGCTCGTCGCGGGGGGCCACACCGATCAGCGCGTCCCGGACCGCGCCACCCACCGCGAACAGGGAGTGGCCGGCCTGGGCGAACCGCTCGGCCAGCGGCCGGGCCAGCGCCACCAGTTCGAGGAGGCGGTCGTGCGTCGAGTGGTCTGCAGGTGCGGGCACTGGGCATGAAGGGTAGTTCTCCCGTTCGCTGCTGGGGGACGCCGGTAGCCTTGGACAGCATGGTCGGGCACAGGCCGCGGTGGCGGCGGTCGTGGTGGTTGCTCCCGCTCGCCCTCCTCGCACTCCCGCTCCCCCTTCCCGCCTCGGCGGCGGCTCCCCCGTCGTTCCGGGTCCTGCGCCAGAGCCCGACAGCCAACCTGGTCCGCACGGGTGTGGGCCGCGTGGCCCTGGACCTGGCGCTGCCTGAGCGCACGCCGGCCAGCCTGCGAGCCACGATGTACCCCCGGCTGGTCATGCTCTCGCAGATCGGCCCGATCGTCGCGGGCACGGGCGTCGCGGGTCCCGGCCTGGCCTCGACGCCGCTGGTGAACCCGCGCTGCGGTCAGCGGTCGACGGCGGTCGTGATCGCCGTGGTCGAGGAGGGCGCCCGCCCCCCGCGGGTTCGGTGCGGCGAGGGCGTGGTGCGCCTACCGTGCCGGGGCCTGGCCTGCGACGGCGTCTACCCGCTGCGCCTGCGCGTTGCCCAGGGCAGCCGTCTCCTGACCACGTGGTCGCTCCTGAGCGTCCAGGCCAGTCGCGTTCTCCAGCCCGTCCGCTTCGCCTGGATCGCCACCCTCGACGCGTCGGCGTGGCAGCACCGCAAGAGCACGGAGGCGTTCCTCGGCGCGCTGGCCCGCCAGAGTGCCCTCCCCCTGACGCTCAGCGCCGACTACGACACCCTGGCGGCCGCGCTGACCTCGCCGACCGCCGGCCCGCGCTGGCGCCGGGCGCTGGCCCGCGCGGTGGCGAGTCCCCTGCACCGCGCCGTCGCGGCCCCCCCGGCCCGGGCCGACCTCACCGGTCTGGCCAACGCCGGGCTGCACACCGAGCTGGTGCGCCAGGTCAACTTGGGCGCCCAGCTCTACGCGACGGCCAGCGGGCGCTACGTCGACGGGCCGCTGCTGCTCAGCGGGCCGACGACCCCCGGCACGCTGGATGGCCTGGCGGGAGCCGGCGTCACCGATGTCGTGCTGCCCGAGTCCGACCTGGGCACGCCGCCGTCGTCGACCTTGACGTGGGGTGAGCCCTTCCGGGTCACGGGAGCCACGGGTGTGACCGCCGTGGCCACCGATCAGCCGCTGTCCACTCTGCTCACCGACAGCGCGATCGAGCCGGGGCGCCGGGCCGCCCTGGTCCTGGCCACGCTGGCCTTCCTGCACTTCGAGGCCCCGAACGCCAGCGCGCCGCGCACGGTCGTCGTCGACACTCCGGCGGCCGCGGTCAGCCCCGCCGTGCTGACCGACATCGCGAGCGGCCTGTCCGCCGATCCCTTCGTCGCGCCCACGGCCCTGGGACCGGCATTCGACTCGTCGCTGGTGGGAGCCGACGGCGCGCCGGTATCGCGCGCCCTGGGCCCGTCGGCGCCGACAACCCTGTGGTCCAGCGCCAACGTGGCCGAACTGCAGAGCGTGGCCCGCGAGGTCGACGCCTTCACCGGCGCCATAACGTCGCGTGTCGAGTCGGTGGGACTGCGCGTGGCCCTGGCCGACGCCGAGGCGGTCGGGCCCGCCGGCGCGCGCCAGAGCCGCATCGCCGCCGTCGGCGCGCTGGTGACGCACCAGCTCGGCTACTTCTCCATCGACCCCGGTGCCATCACGCTGGCCGGCGCCGGCTCGGACCTGCCGATCACCGTGCGCTCCAGCGCGCCCTACGCGCTGACCGGGGTCGTGCACCTGCTCACCTCGGACCTCACCTTCCCCAAGGGCTCGGCCATCGGCGTGTCGGTGACCGCGCCGATCACTGCCCTGCGGGTGCCGGTCGTCAGCCGAGGCGGCAGCCTGACCCTGCAGGTCAACCTGACGACCGCGAACGGCCAGCTCCTCATCGCCCACGCGGCCATCCAGGTGCGCGCCGCCGGCGCGTCGCTGGTGGGCTACCTCCTGACCGCGGCGTCGATCCTGGTGCTGGCGGTCTGGTGGCTGCGCTCCTACCGCCGGCGGGCGCGGGGACGACACGCGCGATGAGCGCCAGCCACTCCTCCCGCGTCGCCTCGATGGCCAGCGGGACCCTGGTGTCTCGCCTCACCGGCCTGGTGCGCGTCGTCGTGCTGGCGTGGGTCCTCGGGTTCACCCGGCTGGCCGACGCCTTCAACCTGGCCAACACGATCCCGAACATGCTCTACGACCTGGTCCTGGGCGGGATCCTGATCGCCACGTACATCCCCGTCTTCGTCGAGCGCCTGGCCGTGGACGGGGAGCGCCGCGCCTGGCGGTCGATCTCGAGCGTGCTCACCGCCTCGGTCCTGGTGCTCTTCGTCGGGACGATCCTGGCCTGGGTCGCGGCGCCGTGGATCATCGACGCCTTCACGGCGCTGCACCAGTTGAGCTCGGCGCACACGACGGCCGTCATCGCCGCGGAGCGCACCGTCGCGACCGGCTTGCTGCGCTGGTTCGTCCCCCAGATCTTCTTCTACGGCGTGTTCGGGCTGGCCACCGCGCTGCTCAACGTCCGCCAGCGCTTCGGGGCACCCGCCTGGACACCGCTGGCCAACAACGTCGTCGCCATCGCCGTGCTCGTCTGGTTCCACCTCATCGACCCGACCCCGCGCCTGGGGTCCCTGCCGGGCAGCCGGCCCCTGCTGTGGCTCGGACTGGGCACGACGCTCGGGGTCGCCGTCCAGTTCGTGCTGCTCCTGCCGTCTCTGGGCCGCAGCGACCTGGGGCGCCTCCGCCTCCGCCTCGATTTCGCGGACCCGGCGCTGCGGGCCATCGCCCGCCTGGGCAGCTGGACCTTCCTCGTCGTGGTGGCCAACCAGGCGTCGCTGTACGTGATCTTGGCCCTGGCCTTCGGGATTGGCGGCAGCGGGCCCGTCAGCGCCTACACCTACGGGTGGTCGTTCTTCCTCATGCCCTACGCGGTCATCGTGGTCTCGGTCCTGAGCTCGCTCGGACCCCAGATGGCCGCGCTGGCCACCCAGCGCGACTACGACGCGCTCGGCGAACGCCTGCGCTTCGCGCTGCGCCAGTCTCTGGTGATCATCGTGCCCACCACCGTGGCCTTCCTGGTCCTCAACCAGCCCCTCGTCGGGATCCTGCTCAACCACGCTCACGCCAGCCAGCCGCTGGCCGCCGGTACCGTGCTTGCCGTGCTGGCCGCGGGGATGCCCGGCTTCACCCTGTTCATGCTGAGCATCCGCGGCCTCCAGTCGATGCAGCGCGCGCGCGTGGTCTTCGCCCTCTACGTGCTCCAGAACGGGCTCAACATCGTGCTGGCCTTCCTCTGGGGCCGGCACTCGCTGGCCGGCCTGACCGCCAGCGTCTCGGTGTCCTACACCGTGGCCGCGCTCGCTGCCGTCGGCGTCCTGGCCCGGCGGCACGTCGTCGTGGCTCCGGCCATCTGGTCGGTCCACGTACGCCGCAGCGCGCTGGCCTCGCTGGTGGCGGGCGTTGCCATGGCCGTCACCTACGTGCTGGGCAGCGCGACCGACGGCGTCGGCCTGGTCGTCCGCTTCGTCGCCGCAGCGGTGGCGGGCGTCGCCGTGTTCGTGGCCGTCGTGGCCCTCGAGCAGCGCTCCGCTGGCCGCCGGACCCGGAACGTGTAAGGCTGCCAGCAGCCCCCGAGGGAGGACCCGTGCCCCGCATTCGCGTAATGACCGACTCGGCGTCGGATCTGCCGGTTCCGCTGACCGACAGCCTCGGCATCGACGTGGTCTCTCTCACCATCCGCTTCGGCCACGAGGAATTCGTCGACCGCATCGAACTCGCACCCGCGGAGTTCTGGCGCCGGTGTCACGAGGCGGCCGTCCTGCCCGAGACCGCGGCGCCCGCACCCGGAGCCTTCTCGGCGGCCTACGAGCGGGCCGCCGCGGCGGGCTACGACGGCGTCATCGTCGCCACGCTCTCGGCCGCCCTGTCGGCCACCTACCAGTCGGCCGTGGTGGCGGCCGAGGCCGTGGCGGGGCGCATCGACGTGCGGGTCGTGGACACGCGCGCGGTCACCATGGCCGAGGGTCTCGTCGTGATGGAGCTCGCCGAGATCGCTCAGGCCGGGGAGATGACCCTGGACGAGATGGAGGCCCACGCCCGCGCGCTGGTCCCCCGCGCGGGGATCTGCGGCACCCTGGCCACCCTCGAGCACCTGGTCAAGGGGGGCCGGGTCGGCGGCGCGCGGGCCCTGCTGGGCCAGATGCTGGCCATCAAGCCCCTGCTGGAGCTGCGCGACGGCGTCGTCGCCGAGCGCGGGCGCCAGCGGACCCGGGCGCGCGCCCTGGCCGCGGTCGCCAACGAGGTCCGGCGCCACGTGCCCCTGGACCGCCTGGCCATCGTTCACGGGATGGCACCCGATGCCCCGGACCTCGAGGCACTGCTGGCGGGCACCGAGTTGCAACACCCTCTCGTGGTGGCCGACATCGGACCGGTGGTCGGGACGCACTCGGGTCCGGGCATCCTCGGCGCCTGCTGGCTGGAGCGGGCGCGCGACGCCGCTACATTCGTACCGTGAGCACTCCCCCGCCGACACCCGAGCCCCGGCCGGACCTAATCGATCGGCTGTTCGAGCTTCTCGACCACGGACTCGACGTCGTCCACGATCGCGTCCTGCGCCCGATCCTCCTCATCGGCCGCACCGTCGCGTACCTGTTCGTGCTGATCCTGGTGGCGCTGGTCCTGGTTGTGGCGACCCTCATCGGCGGGGTCCGCCTGCTCGACGTCTATGTCTTCGCCGGTCGCGTCTGGCTCACCGATGCCCTCATCGGCGTGCTGTCGCTGGGGACGGGCCTGATCATCTGGCGCCGTCGGCGCCCCGTGACGCCGAGGACCCCCCGTGACTGAGCACACCTCCGTCTTGATCATCGGATCGGGCCCGGCGGGCCTCACCGCCGCCATCTACACCGCCCGCGCCCAGCTGTCACCGATCGTCATCCAGGGCGAGCCGTCCTCCACCTCGGATCAGCCCGGTGGCCAGCTCATGCTGACCACCGAGATCGAGAACTTCCCCGGCTTCCCCGACGGCATCGGGGGGCCCGAGCTGATGGCCAGCATGCAGGCGCAGGCCGAGAGATTCGGCGCCGACCTGCGCATCGACAAGGTCCGCCGGCTCGACGCCTCGCAGCGGCCCTTTCGGGCCTGGCTCAGCGAGGACGAGGAGCCCAGCATCACCGCGGATACCGTGATCCTGGCCACCGGCGCGCGATCCTTGATGCTCGACGTCCCCGGCGAGAGCCGCCTGCTCAGCCACGGGGTGTCCACCTGCGCCACCTGCGACGGCTTCTTCTTTCGGGGCCACGACATCGCCGTGATCGGCGGGGGCGACTCCGCCCTCGAGGAGGCCATCTTCCTGACGCGCTTCGCCAACTCGGTCACGATCGTGCACCGGCGCGACGCCCTGCGCGCCTCCAAGATCATGCAGGAGCGCGCCCTGACCAACGAGAAGATCCGCTTCGCGTGGAACACGCAGGTTCTCGAGGTCCTGGGCCAGGACCGGGTGTCTGGCCTGCGCGTGCGCGACACGGTCACCGGCGCCGAGAGCGAGCTCGACGTGACCGGCGTGTTCGTGGCCATCGGCCACGTGCCCAACACCGAGGTCGTCACCGACCAGGTGGAGCTGCTGGACAACGGGTACGTGCGCACGACGCTGGGCTCGTTCACCTCCGTCGACGGCCTCTTCGCCGCCGGCGACGTGCAGGATCACCACTACCGTCAGGCCATCACCTCGGCGGGTTCCGGCTGCATGGCGGCCATGGACGCCGAGAAGTGGCTGGAGGCCCGCCAGCACGGATAGGTCGCCGGCGCACCGCAGTCACTAAGGTGGTCCCGCCACACCAGCCGCCACCCGGAGGACCCCATGACCAGCCCGATCACGATTCTGTCGGACGCCACCTTCGACGAGACCATCGGAGCAGCCGATAAGCCCATGCTCGTGGACTTCTGGGCTGAGTGGTGCGGACCGTGCAAGATGATCGCACCGATCCTGGAGCAGTTCTCCGTGGAGCAGGCCGATCGCTTCACCATCGGCAAGCTGGACGTCGACCACAACGTCGCCACGGCCACACGCTTCTCGGTGATGAGCATCCCCACGCTTCTGCTGTTCAAGAACGGACAGGTCGTCGCTCGCATCGTCGGGGCGCGCCCCAAGGGCGCGCTGCTCAACGAGATCACGACGGCCCTGGCAAAGTCCTGATCACGACGGGTTGGCGAGCTGGCGCCACGGGCCCGCAGATTCGCGAGCTCCACGAGCGCCTGGAGCGCCTGGGCTTCGGGCACCTCGGTGCGGTCGACGTCTTGAGCGACGAGTCGGTGCGGCTGGTCGAGGCCTTCCAGCGCTCCCGGGGTCTGCGCATCACCGGGACCGTCGACGCCACGACGTGGGCCCGCCTGGTCGAGGCCGGCTGGCACCTCGGCGACCGCCTGCTCTACCTGGCCACGCCCCGCCAGCGCGGTGACGACGTCGCGGACCTGCAGGTCCGCCTCTCCCAGCTCGGCTTCGATCCCGGGCGCATCGACGGCATCTTCGGACCGCTGCTGCACACGGCCGTCAGCGAGTTCCAGCGGAACCGGGCCCTCGAGCCCAGCGGCGTGGTGACCTTGACCACCCTGGTAGAGCTGCGCCGCGTGGCGGCCATCAGCGCGGACCGTCACCTCGTCACGGACGCGCGCGAGGGGGCCGGCTTCGACGAGGTGGACTCGGGTCTGGTGGTGATCGCCGGCAGCAGTCCCCTGGCCGAGTGCGTTGCCGCCGCGTGGACGGACCCCAGCCCGATGCTGCGGCTGGCCAGCGACGACCCCGAGGTGATCGCGTCCGCCGCCAACCGGGCCAACGCCCGCCTGGTCCTGTCCTTCGCGCCGAGCCCCGACGTGCGCGGCGTGCGCCTGAACTACTGGGCCTCCTACCGATCCCACTCGCGGCGCGGTGAGCGAGTGGCCAGCGCCATCGCCTCTCGCCTGGCCAGCGAGCTCACGCTGCCCCGCGTGGAAGTCACCGGCATGGCCCTGCCGATCCTGCGAGAGACCCGCATGACGACGGTGCACGTGGAGCACGGGACCCCCGGTGACCTGACCCCCCTGGCCCGGGCCCTCTTGGAGGCCGTGGCGGCCACTCTCCACAAGTAGCGCCGGCTCGCGAGCCTGAATAACTCGCATCCGACCTGGAATTACTGCCTCAACTGCCCGCCAGTGGACGCAGAACCCACAACTTCGTCCACAAGTTGGGGATAACCTCAACGAGAAGATGAGGTTGAGGGTTGAAGGTCAGCGCACA
This sequence comes from Acidimicrobiales bacterium, assembly GCA_049965035.1. Taxonomy (GTDB): domain Bacteria; phylum Actinomycetota; class Acidimicrobiia; order Acidimicrobiales; family RAAP-2; genus RAAP-2. Next base: position 19,508 of record JBMFWS010000019.1, on the reverse strand, counting down.
TTCGAGATGGCGATGTAGAGCCGTTCTAGGTCATCGAGATCCGCAAAATCGATAATTATCCTACCATTTCGGCCTTTTATATCCACGTGAACCCGCGTGTTCAGGTAGTCCTCCAGCAGGTGCTCGAGCTCCGCGACACTCGCATCGGGAACCGCCCGCAGTCGGGGCGCGCCGGAGACTTGCGGCTCATCGGACGCCAGGACGATCGGCGTTGGCTTGGGGTCGAGGAACTGCCGCACCGCCTCCTCGGTGGCTCGAACAGACAGCTCGCCTTCGATGACGCGGGCCACCATGGCGGCCTGGGCAGTGGCATCGCTGATGGCGAGCAGCGACCGCGCGTGGCCTGCCGTCAGCTGGCCCGACGCCAGCGCCGCCTGCGCCGCCTCCCCCAGCTGCAGCAGTCGCAACGTGTTGGTGACATTGGCCCGACTCTTGCCGACGCGCTGCGCCACCTGCTCGTGGGTCAGGTCGAACTCGTCGATCAGCTGCTGGTAGGCGGCGGCCTCTTCGAGAGGATGCAGATCGACGCGGTGCAGGTTCTCGACCACCGCCTGCTCGAGCGACAGCCGGTCGTTGACGTCGTCTTGGACCAGGACCGGCACCGTCTCGAGGCCGGCCAGACTCGCGGCCCGCAGCCGGCGCTCGCCAGCAATCAACTCGTAGACCTCGCCGTCCTCGCCAGTGATTGGTCGCACGATCAGCGGCTGCAAGACGCCCAGCTCGGTCACCGACGCCGCGAGCGCGTGCAGGCTCTCGTCATTGAAGTCCTTGCGCGGCTGGAAGGGATTCGGCCGGATGGCGTCGACGCGCACGTTGCGCAACGGGCTAGTGCTGGAGGGCGGAGGCGGCGGAGCCTCCGTGGTCGTCACTTCGGGAATGAGAGCGCCCAGCCCTCGCCCGAGTCCTGGTTTCCTAGCCATTCATGATCTCCTCCGCTAGCGCCCGGTAGGCCTTCGCGCCCTTGGAGTTCGGGTCGAAGTAGGTGATGGGCTGTCCAAATGACGGGGCCTCCGCCAGCCGAACCGTTCGTGGGATGACAGTTTGGCAGAGCTCGTTGGGGAAGTGACGCCGCACCTCAGCCGCGACGTCACCCGACAGCGTGTTGCGCGAGTCGTACATGGTGAGGATCACCCTGGTTATCTGCAGCGTCGGGTTGAGGTTCTGCTGGACCAGCTCAACGATCCGCCGCAGCTGGGTCAGACCCTCCAGTGCGTAGAACTCGGTCTGTACGGGCACCATGATCTCCGTGGCCGCCGCGAACGCGTTGATCGTGATCAGTCCGAGGGATGGTGGGCAGTCGATGAAGATGTAGTCGAACTCACCGTCCACCGACGTCAGCGCCCTCTTCAGGCGCAGCTCCCGCGAGATCACCGACGTGAGCTCCTGCTCGATCCCGGCCAAGTCCAAAGTGGCGGGAGCGACGAAGAGGTTGACGAAGCCGGTGGGCTCGACGACGTCGGCGATCGGGACACCATTGAGCAAGACGTCGTAGACGGAGTTCTCGAAGCGTCGGCCGTCCACCCCCAGCCCCGTCGTAGCGTTTCCCTGGGGATCGAGGTCGATGACCAGAACTCTCTTTCCCGCCTGAGCCAGGGCGGCGCCGAGCGCCGTGGTCGTCGTCGTCTTCCCGACTCCACCTTTCTGGTTGGCCACGGCGTAAATCGTCGTCCTAGCCTCTTGCGCCATACGCCTCTTCCCAGCCGAGATCGGTGTCGTTTAGTACCTTGCCATTCAACACGCCACCACGGCATCCGTCAAGTACCGACGTTTCACGTGAAACATTCCCGCGCCCTCTCTGGGCCCAGTGGCGATTCTCCGTGCGCAGCCGAAAACCTGACTCGTAGGTACGCATTGGCTGGCGCCTCGTTTCACGTGAAACATCCGTGCCAGTCGACCACCCCTCGCCATCGCCCTCCCTGGCCATCACCTCCGTCGTCCCCAGCATCGGCTCACGCTGGCGATGCACCGGTACCGCAGGTAGGGCGGTCGCCAGTCTGACCCGGTCACCCGGTCGAAGGTCTCCTCAGCGCCGGGGTGACAGGCGAGGACGTGGCCGCTCTCGCGCCCCCGGTGACCCAATGGTCCCGTGATCGCCTGAGTCCGCCGCTGACCCCCGGTTGGCAGTCCCCGACCCCACCGCCACCTCGATGTTCCACGTGAAACACCCCGGGGAGACCGAGAAGAGGCGAATCGCCGCCTCGAGCACCGAGACCCCCCGGGGGGAGCCCGCCAGCACTCAGTGGCCTCGAGAGAGATCGGTCCGGCCAGGACCAGAAGCGAGCGCTTCTGGGGAACCCCGACGCGACGGGGGTAGCGCGCAGTGGTGACCGCGTCCTTGACGAGGACGACGACACCGTAGGGCTCGCGGCGCGAGACGCGCCGGCTCAGGCCCAACTCAGCCAGTCCCGTGACCGGCCAGCGATTGCCATCGTCGGGCGGCTCCGAGACGATCAGCGCACCACCCACCCGCAAGAACCGGACCGCACACTCGGCCGTCGCCGCTGGCGGGGCGAACGAGCGCGCCGTGACCCAGTCACCCGGTCGAAGGTCTCCTCAGCGCCGGGGTGACAGGCGAGGACCTCGGCCGCCCGGTTCGCCGGCCCTGACCACTGAAACTGATCACGCCTCCGGATCGCCGTGGCCCCCGACCAGGAAAGAGGGGACGCTGCGGTCGGAACGGGCCGGCGAGGGGGACTGGTATGTTCCACGTGAAACACTTCTCGGGCGAGGGGAGAGGTGGTGGTTGAGCCTCGGAGCCACCCTCCGGGGACCACGCCGGCCGTCCCGCGGTCTCGTCGCAGGCCCCGGCGCGATGTTCCACGTGAAACACTTCTCGGGCGAGCGGAGAGGTGCCGATCCCCGTCCCACCACGCCTCGCCCGCAGTGCAGGGCGTGGAGTCCGAGCTCCTCGCGCCACCGCCGAGTGATCCTTCCTGGTGGAGGCCCTTCTCGTAGACGCCGGGGCGCTTCGGGCGGAGTCGAGCCTCAGCCAGACCGTCCGTCGCCCTGCCGCAGCCCGGCCCGATCGTCGGCTGCAGCGATCGAGGCAGCGCGGTGATCCCTGGGCCAGCATCCTGCCGGTCACTTCCCGGGGCGCCTGCGTGCGGGCTACTAGAAGAGCGGGCGCTTCTGGGGAACCCCGACGCGACGGGGGTAGCGCGCAGTGGTGACCGCGTCCTTGACGAGGACGACGACACCGTAGGGCTCGCGGCGCGAGACGCGCCGGCTCAGGCCCAACTCAGCCAGTCCCGTGACCGGCCAGCGATTGCCATCGTCGGGCGGCTCCGAGACGATCAGCGCACCACCCACCCGCAAGAACCGGACCGCACACTCGGCCGTCGCCGCTGGCGGGGCGAACGAGCGCGCCGTGACCAGGTCGAAGGTCTCCTCGACGCCCGGCTGACGGGCGAGGACCTCGGCCCGCCCGGTCCACACTTCGCCTCCGGTCGGCGCGTCGGACTCGTGAAGCACGCGCTCGAGGAACTCCGTGCGCCGGCGCATGGCATCCAGCAGCACCGTCCGGACTCCCCAGTGCGCGAGAAGAGCCAGCCCCGGGACGCCTCCGCCACTGCCGAGGTCGAGCACGGCCGTCGGGGCCTCGCTGCTCCAGGACTCCCAGGCCGCCCAGAATGCCGCGGCGTGGTCGATATGTCCTTGGACCGGGCCCGGACCGAGGAAACCCCACTCCTGGGCGCTGTTCAGCGCTCGCAGGAGCCAGGGCGTGGTCATCAGCTCCCGGGGGCGTCTACGCCGGTGAGATGACGATGAAGCGCTGCGGGTCCTCGCCCTCCGAGCGTGTCTGGACCAAGTCGTTGGTGGCCAGAGCATCGTGGACGGCCTTGCGATCCGCGGCTGACATCGGTTCGAGCGCTCGCTCCTCGCCGGTGCGAACGACTTCTTCGGCCACCTGCTGGGCAAAGCGACCGAGTGCAGCGACGCGCCGCTCGCGGTAGCGAGCCACATCCACCAGGATACGATCGGTGCGACCCGTGCTCTTGATCTGGACGAAGGTTCGGGTGAGTTCCTGCAGGGCCGACAGGGTCGCCCCGCGCGATCCGACGAGCACACCCAGCTCGGAGGGTGGATCCGCGTCGATGGACAGCTCGACGGTCTCGTCATCCACCTCGCGCCACGTCACCGTTGCCTGCAGATTCATGGACTGGAGCAGACCCTCGAGGAACCCCTTGGCCGCCTCGGCCTGCTCGGATAGGGAGACTCCGTTCGCCACGTCGCCTTCTTTCTTCTTCTCGGGCGAGGCCTTGCGGGATCGCTCCATTGGAGACTGCGCCCCACGCCGCTCGTCCACACCATCGGCGGCGGAGCGTGAGGAGTTCGACGAAGACTGGCGCTTTCGGGACTTGGACGAGCGCGGTCCCGACGACGAGGTGGTAGATCTGGCAGCGTCGGCATCCGTTGGCTCGGCCGCCGGCCCCTCCTCGCGCGGCTTGCCGCCACCGCGGTGAGACTTGGACCCCTCCTTGCCCTCACGCCGCTCGTGGTCGCGCCGCGTCCGCTTGGGCCGGGGGCTCTTCGGGCGTACGCGCGCTCGCACCCGCGCCTCGCCCTTGACGCGGCCGAACAAGCCGGTGCGCGGCTCCTCGAGGACCTCGATCTCCGCGTCCTCGACACCAATGCCCAGGTGCGCGATGGCGCGCGACGTCGCCTCGTCTACGGACTTTCCCGTCGCTTCCACCCAATCCATGGCCTAGCGTGCCTTTCTCTTCCGCTTCGCCCGCGAACGGCTCTGTGGCGCCGACTTGGGACTTGAAGGTGAGGGTTTCGCCGGCGGACGCTCTTTGGGGGCTGGGGCCTCCGGCGCAGGGGGTATCTCTTTGGGGCCCGAGGCCTCCGGTGCAGCGGGCATCTCCTTGGTGGCCCCGGGCAGAGCCCGTTCGACGCCCTGACGAGTCGGGTTCGAGATACCCGTGCGGAACATGATGTCCTGGGTGATGATGCGGATGAGGGTGGAGACCACCATATAGAGGACCACGGCCGCCGGGATGACGATGTAGAAGTAGGCGAAGAAGATCGGCATGGCGCGCTGCAGCGCCAGCTGCTGGCTCGGGAGCTGCTGGCCCGTCACCTTGTTGCGGTTGTTCATCTGGGCCATCTGGAAGTACTGCAGAGCCACGGCCACCGCGACCATCACGAAGTAGGGGATGGCGGCCAGCGCCGACGAGTGGTGGCTGAAGGGCTTGAGGGCCAGGTTAAAGCCGAACGACGTGATCTGCCCGTGGGAGGAGACCAGGTTGTGGTACATCTTCGAGGTCGTCGGGATGTAGCGCGGCTGGACGACTCCGCTCGCGGTGACGTTGGTCAGGCCGCGGATGACGCTATACAAGATGAATAGAAAAGGGGCCTGGAGCAGCACGGGCAGGCACCCGCCGACGGGGTTGGCCCCCGCCTCCCGGTACAGCCGCATCAGCTCCTCGTTGAGCATCTGCCGGTTCTCGGGGCCCTTGTACTTCTGCTGGAGCTTCTTGATCTCTGGCTGCAGCTTCTGCATCGCCATCATCGACTTCGTGCTCTTGACCGTGAAGGGCGTCAGGGCCCCCATGATCACGATGGTGAGCAGCGCGATGGCGATCCCGTAGTTGGGGATCAGGCCGTAGAAGAAGGCCAGGATCCACCCGAAGAGGTGGAAGATGGGCTGGAAGATCGACCCGATCGAGTGGGTGATCGATCCCATCACGCACCCCGCCGGGTCGAGCCACGGGTGGGCACCAGGTCAATGCCGTGGGGCCCAAGTGGCCGACACCGGCCGATGCGTCGAAGCGCCAGCCAGGAGCCCCGGGCGGCGCCGTGCACCTCTAGGGCCTCGACGGCGTACGCCGAGCACGACGGGTAGAACCGGCACGGCGACGGGCGACCGGCGCGCAGGCGCTGGTACCCACGAACCAGCGCCACCAGAACGCGCGCTATCGGGGACGACTCAGCGTGTGCTGGCACGCCTGACGCCCTCTCGGAGATGGGTCCGGAGCTCTTCATACGTAAGATCACTGGTTCCTATATCGCATTTAATCAGGTATAATCCCTCAGGCATGGTGGCCTCGAGCTCCCGGAGTGCTGCCCGCAGTCGCCGCCGGATGCGGTTGCGCGCCACGGCCGAGCCCACCCGTCGTCCCACGGCGAATGCCACGGCGACGGCGGGGTCGTCGGGCTCGCGGGAGCAGTAGACGACACGAATGGTCGCGCTGCGGGCCCGAAGAGTCGACGCCGCCAGTCGCTCGAAGTCTCGGCGTCGGCGAACACTCGTGATCACCGGTCACACCGTGAGCCGGTGACGACCCTTCAGTCGCCGTGCCTTCAAGACGGCACGTCCCGCTTTCGTGCGCATCCGCGCGCGAAACCCGTGAGTCTTCGCGCGCCTGCGCCTATTGGGCTGAAATGTCCGCTTCACCTCGACCTCATCCTCGTCGCACCCGTTGGAGCCACCACCCCGGGTGACCACGCATAGACCCGCCATCTTACCTGAAGAATTCCCCCTCGTCTCTCACCGCTTCCAGGGTGTAACGTGACTCCAGCCCGACGCCCCTCACCCGAGCGCGCGAGGCCTGTGGATAACGATTTTTCTTGCTGTGGAGGAGGGGTGTGAGCGACAGCGACGACCTTTGGCTCCGATTGAGTACATCCTTGAGAAGTCAAGCATCTGAAGCAGTCTGGTCGGCAGGCCTGAATAAGTTGCGGCTTGTGGATTTCACTGGAGATGATCTGGTGTTAGGTGTGCCTAACCAGATCCAGCTCCAGCGCGTGCAGCAGCGCTACCTGCCCTTCATCACCGAGCACGCACGCGCCGTGGCCGGTCGCGACATCCACGTGTCGCTGACCATCGCCGCGCCCGCCGAGAGTGCGCTCGAGGAGCCGGAGCCCACCGCGACCTCCCCAGCGGCCTACGCGCCCAGCGTCGACCGGCCCACTCGCCTGGACCCACGGATGACCTTTGACTCCTTTGTCCCGGGACCTTCGAATCGCCTCGCCTTCGCGGCTGCCCAGTCCGTGGCGGAGACTCCCGGACGGGCCTACAACCCGCTGCTCATCTACGGATCGAGCGGGCTGGGCAAGACCCACCTGCTGCACGCGATCGGCAACTACGTCCACGAGAATTACCCTGATCGCCGCGTGCTCTACGTGTCCACCGAGACGTTCCTCAACGACTTCATCCGGGCGATCCAAACCCGCACCCAGCTGGCCCTCCACGAGCGCTACCGCGAGAACGACGTCGTCTTGATCGACGACATCCAGTTCATGGAGGCTCGCGGGGAGACCTTCCACGAGGAGATCTTCCACACCTACAACGCCCTGCACGGTGAAGGCAAGCAGATCGTCTTGACCTCGGACCGCTCACCGCGCGACCTGGCCGGCATTCAGGAGCGTTTCCGCAGCCGGCTCCTCCAGGGCCTGGTCACCGAGATTGATCGACCCGATCTCGAGACGCGCATTGCCATCCTCCACGCCAAGTCGGAGGCGGAGGGGGTCATGTTGCCCACCGATGTCGCTGAGTGGGTGGCCCATCGCGTCCGTGACAACATCCGTGAGCTCGAGGGCTCCGTGACGATGCTGCGCGCCTTCGCCAACCTGCGTCAGGAGCCCATCACCCTCGAGCTGGCCAAGGCGCACCTGACCAACCTGGGACACGAGCAGACGGCTCTGCGGCCCGAGACGATCATCGAGGCCGTCTCGGACTACTTTGGCCTGTCTCCCAATGAGGTCCGTGGATCTAAGCGGCTCCGCCCGCTGGTCCACGCCCGCCACATCGCGATGTACCTCATCCGCGAGATGCTCGACAACTACTCCTACCCGATGATCGCCAAGATCTTCGATGGCCGCAATCACACCACTGTGATCAGCGCCGTGGAGAAGATTAAGGAGCAGTTGCCGCGCGACAGCGAGCTACTGGCGCAGATCAACCACCTGGCCAAGCGCCTCCAAGGCGACCTACCCATCGACGTGTCAGCAAGGTGAGTAGATCATGTCGGTGTCTGGTGGAAAATGTGCACGTCACGCACATCCAGCGACGCTCGCTGGTTCAGGGTTGAAGGACCTGCCCACACCGCTGTGGACAACTCATCCCTCAACGACCGCCTCTAATCAGGTACTTTGCTCACTACCCACATCCCCACAGCCCTACTACTACCCACCTCTCTCCTCGATGACTGTGACGTACCCTGAGGAGTCGACGAAAGGCAATCTATGAAGTTCCGATCCGAGCGCGACACGCTGGTTGACGCACTGGCCACCGCGAGCCGTGTCGTGGCCTCCCGGCTGGTGGGGGCCACGTCGGGCCTCCTGCTCAGCGTGCAGGGTGACCGACTGACGGTCACCGGCACCGACCTCGACATCACCGTGCGCACCAGTGCGACGGTCGTCGGCCTCGAGGACGGCGCGGCCGTGGTGCCCGCCCGGCTGGTGGTCGACGCGGTCCGGTCCCTCGAGGCCGGGGCGGTGACTATCGCGTCAGACGACGAGAGCGTGACGGTGTCACTCGGGCGTGCCCGCTTCGCCCTGCGCACCTTCGCGGTGGGGGACTACCCGAACCTGCCACCCATCACCGGCGAGCTGCTCAGCGTCGCGGCGGAGGACCTCCTCCACGGTCTGACCCAGGTGGTGCGCGCGGCCGCGACCGACGACGCGCGGCCGCTGCTGACGGGTGTGCTCTTCACCGCCGACAACGACGCGCTGCGGCTGATCGCCACGGACTCCTACCGTCTCGCCGTCCGCGACGTCCCGGGTGTTCGGGCACTCGGGCCGCATCGGGACCTGCTGGTACCCGCGCGCGCCCTCCAGGAGCTCCAGCGCGCCGCGAGCACGCTCAGCCCGGACGCCGAGATCGGCGTGACCCTCACCGAGTCGGAGATCTCCTTCGTCGTGGGCCAGACGAGCGTCGCGTCGCGTCTGATCGACGGGAACTACCCGTCGGTGCTGCAGCTGATCCCACCGAGCTACCCAAACCAGGTGCGCGTAGCCAAGGACACCTTCTTGACCTCGCTGCGACGTGCGCGCCTGGTGGCCAAGGACGCCACGTCGTCGGTGCGGCTCAGCGTGCAGGATCGTGTCCTAGAGATCCGCACCCAGAGCCTGGACACCGGTGGCGTCGAGGACACCATCGACGTCGACTACCAAGGTGAGGACCTAACAGTCGCTTTCAACCCGAATTTCCTGATCGACGGGGTCGATGCCGTTCCGGGCGACGAGGTTGTCATCGAGCTGTCCGACGCCGTTCGCCCGGCCATGGTGCACGGACTGGACGACACGCGGTTCCGGTACCTGCTGATGCCAGTGCGCGTGCAGTAGCCCGTGGGCCTGACCCACCTCACCCTGCGGGACTTCCGGACGTTCTCCGCGCTGGAGTTCAGCCCGGACGGGGAGTCGGTGACCGTACTGGTCTCCCCCAACGGGACCGGCAAGACGTCGGTGCTCGAGGCGATCTTCGCCCTGGCGACCGCGGGCTCGTTTCGCACAACCAGTGGTGCCGACCTAATCCGGGCCGGAGCTCCGTACGCCGAGGTCCACGGCGTCGTCGAGCACCGCGGCCGGCGCGTCCGGATCGACCTGGTCGTCGAGCGCATGGCGCGGGGGAGCCGCAAGCGCATGCTGGTCAATGGTCAGCGCCCCCAGTCGCGCCTGGAGCTCGGCGACTCCCTGCCGCTGACGGTATTCACCCCCGAGGGCGTCGACGTCATCCGCCAGGGACCCGAGCATCGGCGTGAGCTGGTCGATCACCTCCTGGTCGACGAGACACCCCTGTGCGCCCCCGCGCTCGAGCGCTACGCCCGCATCCTGTCTCAGCGCAACGCGGTGCTGCGACGGATCCAGGGCGGGGGCGCCACCCCCCCGGACCGCGAGGAGCTGGCCACCTGGTCCGCGGACCTGGTCGAGGCGGGAGGGGAGGTGATGGAGCTGCGCCGTGGACTCATCGCCCGGCTGGTCCCGCATCTGCGTCACTACCACCAGGAGCTCGCGGGCACGGACGACGAGGTCGCCGTGGCCTACGACGCCACCTGGTCCGCGGACGCCGCCCGGTCCCTCGACGAGAGCCTCGACGACGACATCGCCCGCGGGCATACCACCCGGGGTCCCCACCGCGACGACGTGCGCATCTTCCTCGGGGGTCGCGACACGCGCCGCCAGGCCTCCCAGGGCGAGCAGCGCACGCTGGCGTTGGCGTTGCGCCTCGCTGGCCACCAAGTCGTCGTCGAGCACCGCAACGTCTCACCGGTGATCCTGCTCGACGACGTGTTCAGCGAGCTGGATGCCGCGCGCAGCGAGCGACTCCTGGCGCTGCTGCCCGGGGGCCAGACGATCGTGACGACGGCGGTGGCACCACCGCGCCAGCTGGCCACCGCGGCCATCGTGGACGTTCGCCAGGGATCGGGGGCCTCGTGAGCCAGGATCCTCGCCGCCTGGGCGACGTCTTGCGCGAGGTGGCCAAGACGCTCGGCCGGGCCGATCTGGGCCAGGTAGACGAGCTGCGCCGCTGCTGGCGCGAGCACGCCGACCCCGAGCTGGCGGTCTCGTGCGTCCCCCAGTCACTCGAGGAGGGCCGGCTGATCGTGAGTGTCCCCACGGGGGCGCACGCCGAGCGGGTGCGTCACCAGTCCGTCGCCATCCTGTCCTGGTACGCCGACCTCGGCGCGCAGGCGCCCACCGCGGTTGTTCCGCGGGTGCGGCGCGCTTCGTGACCTCGTGGGTCGGTGGGATGTCAGACCCCACCAGGTAGACTGGGGGGACCGAATTGTGGCGTCGGTCGCGTCGCGCTGAGCCCGTTGGTACACCAGACCCGAGAGGACCGCTCCGTGCCCAAGAAAGCCGCCGAGACCAGCACTTACGATGCCAGTGCCATCACCGTGTTGGAGGGGCTCGAGCCCGTGCGTCGGCGTCCCGGCATGTACATCGGGTCGACGGGGCCGGCGGGTCTGCACCACCTGGTGTGGGAGGTCGTGGACAACGCGGTCGACGAGGCCATGGCGGGCTTCTGCACGCGCATCGACGTCTTCTTGCGGGCCGATGGCAGCTGCCGGGTGATCGATGACGGCCGCGGCATCCCGGTCGACGAGCACCCGCAGTATCCCGGCCGCTCAGCGGCCGAGATCGTCATGACGGTGCTGCACGCCGGCGGGAAGTTTGGGGGAGGCACCTACAAGGTCTCGGGCGGGCTGCACGGCGTGGGCGTCTCGGTCGTCAACGCCCTGTCGGCCACGCTGACGCTGGAGATCGACCGCGACGGCCGCCACTACGTGCAGGAGTATCGCAACGGGGGCGATCCCCAGGGCCCACTGCGGGAGGTGGGAGCAGCCACGGGCGGGCACACGGGCACGACGGTGACCTTCAGTCCCGACCCCACGATCTTCGACGAGACCGAGTTCCGTGCCCAGACGGTCGCCGAGCGGCTCCAGATCATGGCCTTCTTGAATCGGGATCTGGAGATCCGCTTCTTCGACGAGCGCCCGGGCCGCGAGTCCAAGCAGACGTTCCGCTACAGCGGAGGCATCGTCGACTACGTCCGGCACCTGAACACGTCCAAGGAGTCGCTGTTTCGCAAGATCGGCTTCTACACCCAGTCTGAAGAGGGCCAGGAGGTCGAGGTCGCCTTCCAGTGGAACACGGGCTACTACGAGGGCATCCACTCCTACGCCAACGGGATCGCCACCATCGAGGGGGGGATGCACGAGGAGGGGTTCCGCAAGGCGCTGACCAACGTGATCAACCGCTACGCGCGCAAGCGCGGCCTGCTCAAGGAGAAGGAGGAGAATCTCCTAGGCGAGGACATCCGTGAGGGACTGACCGCCATCGTCGTGGTGCGCCTGCGGGACCCGCAGTTCGAGGGCCAGACCAAGGGCAAGCTCGGCAACGTCAGCATCCGCTCGCTGGTCGAGCGCGCGACGAACGAGAAGTTGGCTGACTGGCTCGAGGAGAACCCGCGCGAGGGTGCCCAGATCGTGGCCAAGGCCGTGCAGGCCTCGCGCGCGCGCATGGCCGCGCGCCAGGCTCGGGACCTGACGCGGCGCAAGAACGCGCTGGACGGGGCGGGCCTGCCGGGTAAGCTGGTGGACTGCTCATCGCGCCACCCGCGCGAGTGCGAGCTCTTCATCGTCGAGGGGAACTCGGCGGGGGGGTCGGCCAAGGACGCCCGCGACCCGCGGACCCAGGCGATCCTGCCCATTCGCGGCAAGATCCTCAACGTGGAGAAGGCCCGGGCCGACAAGATCCTGAAGAACACGGAGATCCAGGCGCTGATCGCGGCCATCGGAGCTGGCGTCGATCCCGACTTCGACGTCGAGAAGATCCGCTACCACAAGGTCATCCTCCTGGCCGACGCCGACGTCGACGGCAGTCACATTCGCACGCTGCTGCTGACGTTCTTCTTTCGCCAGATGCCCGAGCTGGTGCACAACGGGCACGTCTACGTCGCCCAGCCGCCGCTCTACTCGACGCTGCAGGGCAAGGACAAGGTGTACCTGCGCGATGACGCGGCCAAGGCCGCCTACCTGGCCGAGCACCCCGACCACCGCAACGAGTTCCAGCGGCTGAAGGGCCTGGGCGAGATGGACTACGACGAGCTGCGCGACACGACGATCGACCCCACGCGCCGCGCCCTGCTGCAGATCACGGTCGAGCAGGCGGCCCTGGCCGACGAGGTGTGCTCGATCCTCATGGGTGATGACGTCCCCCAGCGCCGGCACTTCATCCAGACGAACGCCAAAGACGTTCGCTTCCTCGACATCTAGACGCAGGACCGGAGGACCATGGTTCGCAAGAAGACTTCCCCGGGCGGTTCGACGACCACCGGAACGGACATCCCCCTGGGCTACATCGAGCCCATCGAGATCAACCTCGAGATGGAGCGCTCGTTCCTCGAGTACTCCATGTCGGTCATCGTGTCGCGCGCGCTGCCCGACGTGCGCGACGGGCTCAAGCCCGTTCACCGGCGCATCCTGTACTCGATGTTCGACCAGGGCCTGCGGCCGGACCGGCCCTACACCAAGTGTGCGAAGGTCGTCGGCGAGGTGATGGGCACGTACCACCCCCACGGCGACTCGGCGATCTACGACGCGCTGGTGCGCATGGTCCAGGACTTCTCCATGCGCCACCCGCTGATCGACGGCCACGGCAACTTCGGCGGGACCGGTCCCGACGAGGGTGCGGCCGCGATGCGCTACACCGAGTGCCGCCTCGCGCCCCTGGCCCTAGAGATGCTCGACGCGATCGACGAGGAGACCGTCGACTTCGAGCCCAACTACGACAACACCAGCCAGCAGCCCTCGGTCCTGCCCGCGCGGTTCCCGAACCTGTTGGTCAACGGGTCCCAGGGCATCGCGGTGGGGATGGCCACCAAGATCCCGCCCCACAACCTGGGCGAGGTGATCGACGCGACCCTGCACCTGCTGGCCCACCCCGACGCGACGCTGGAGTCGCTGATGGCCTTCGTCAAAGGCCCCGACTTTCCCACGGGCGCCCACATCCTGGGCCGTCAGGGAATCCTCGACGCGTTCCGCACCGGGCACGGCTCGGTCAAGATGCGCGCGGTGGCCGAGATCGAGGAGCACCGTGGCGAGACGCGGATCGTCGTGACCGAGTTCCCCTACGAGGTCTCGGTCGAGTCGGTCGAGGAGAAGATCTACGACCTGGTCAAGGCAGGAGACCTCGAAGGCATCGCGGCGGTCCAGAACGACTCGGCGGGCCGCCAGGCGCGCCTGGTGATCCGCCTGAAGCGCGACGCCAACGCGAACGTCGTGCTCAACAAGCTCTACAAGAACACCAATCTGCAGACCACCTTCGCGGTGAACATGCTGGCCCTGGTTGACGGGGCCCCCAAGACGCTCACGCTGGTCCAGATGCTGCGGCACTACATCGCCCACCAGGTCGAGGTTGTGACGCGCCGCTCGCGCTTCCGGCTGCGGCGCGCCGAGGAGCGGGCGCACATCGTCGAGGGCCTGCTGCGAGCCATCGACATGCTCGACGAGGTCGTCCAGGCCATCCGCCAATCGGACGACCGCGCCGGTGCTCGCGCCGCGCTGATGGCCGCGCCGTTCTCCTTCAGCGAGGAGCAGGCCAACCACATCTTGGACATGACGCTCGGCCGGCTGACCCGCCTGGGCCGCAGCGAGCTGAACGACGAGATGGAGCGGCTCCGGACCACGATCGCGGAGCTGCACGCGATCCTGGCCGACGAGGCGACCTTGCGCGGCGTGATCGCCAGTGAGTTGGGTCAGGTACGCGCACGCTTCGCCACCGAGCGTCTGACCAGCATCGTCAACGACCCCGGCGAGCTGGGAGTCGAGGACCTCATCGAGGACGAGGAGATCGTCATCACAATGACCCGTGCCGGCTACGTCAAGTCGGTGGCCGTCGACGCGTTCCGCGTCCAGGGGCGCGGCGGACGCGGCGTCCAGGGAGCCAAGCTGCGTGACGAGGACTTCGTTGACCAGATCATCCACACCACCGCGCACGCCTACATCCTCCTGTTCTCGAACCGGGGGCGCGTCTTCCGGTTGCGCGGGTACGAGATTCCCCGCAAGGAGCGCACGGCCAAGGGCACCGCCATCGTGAACCTGCTCAACCTGCAGCCCGCCGAGAGGATCCAGGCGGTGGTGGCGACGCCGGACTTTCCCGACGACCAATACCTGATGTTCCTGACGGCTGCGGGCACCGTGAAGAAGACGGCGTTCAGCGAGTACGACAAGTCCCGGCGCGAGGGCTGGATCGCCATTCACCTGCGCGACGACGACGAGGTCGTGCGCGTCGTGCCCACCACGGGCGGCGACGACCTCCTGGTCGTGACCAGCCAGGGCATGGCCATCCGCTTCGCCGAGTCCGACGTGCGCGAGATGGGGCGCGACGCCACCGGCGTGCGGGGCATCCGGCTGCGCCCGGCGGACCGGGCCATCTCGCTAGACGTCGTGCGACCCGGCGCCGACCTCTTCTTAGTCACCGACTCGGGCTTCGGCAAGCGGGTCAAGACGGATCGCTTCACCACGCAGGGCCGGGGCGGCCAGGGAGTGCGGGGCATCCGGCTCACCGCCGCACGCGGCTTCGTCGTGGCGGCGCAGATGGCCGAGCTCGACGACGAGGTGATGCTGGTCTCCACTGGCGGAGTGGTCATCCGCACCGCGGTGCGCGAGGTCTCCTCCCAGGGGCGCGACGCCACCGGGGTACGGGTCATGAACCTGGACGATGGCGATGCCGTCGCCACCGCCGCCATCGTCGCCAGTGGCGAGTAGCGGTGCCGCGGCACGCGTGATGTGATGCGGCCAGTGCCACGACCACGGGGGGTGCCGACGTGCTGATCGCGCGCGACCTCAGCGTCGAGATCGGCTCGCGCACGCTCGTCGCCCCCTGCGCGTTCTCCATCGGCGATGGCGAAAAGGTTGGCATCGTGGGGCGCAACGGGGCGGGCAAGTCGACGCTCCTGGCGGTGCTGCGGGGCGCCACGCCGGGCCACGTGCGCGTCGGTGGGTCGGTGGCCACGCAGGGTCGGGTGAGCCACCTGCCCCAGGAGCCCATCGGTGGGGGCGTGGGCGTTGACCCGATCGGGCTGTCCCACGTGCTGTCGGCGCGCGGGCTGGACGCCCTCGACGCGGAGGTCCACCGAGCCCGCCACGCGATGGCCGAGGATCCCACCGGCGAGGCGATCGAGCGCTTCACCTCGCTCGAGGCGGAGTTCGCGGCGCGCGGGGGCTACGAGGCCGAATCCGAGGTCGGACGCCTGGCGGCGGGCCTCGGGCTGCCCGAGGCCCTGCTCCTGGAGGACCTGTCCTCGCTGTCGGGGGGACAGCGGCGCCGCGTCGACCTCATGCGGGTCCTCTACGAGCGGCCCGACGTCTTGGTGCTCGACGAGCCGACCAACCATCTCGACGCCGCCGCCAAGCGCTGGCTCTTCGAGGAGATCGAGCGCTTCGCCGGCACCGTCCTGGTCATCAGCCACGACCTGCCGCTCCTGGACCGGGTGATCGATCGCGTCCTGGCGTTGCGTGACGGGCAGCTGCGCGACTACCGCGGGACGTACTCGGACTACCTGCGTCAAGACGACGAGCGACGGCGCAGCGAGCAGAAGCTGGCCGCGGCCGAGTCGGCCGAGATCCACCGCCTGCGCACGCTGGCCGACTCCATGCGGGGCCAGACGGCCAAGCGCGCCCGCAAGGCCAAGGTGCTGGATCGTCGCGTGGAGCGCCTGGAGGCCGACCGCACCACCGTGCGCACGCGGGAGCGGACCGTGACCTTTCGCCTGCCCGCACCCCCACGCAGCGGGGACGTGCCCGTGACCGTCGAGCACCTGGCCGTGCGCTACGGCAATCACCGGGTCTTGCGCGACACGTCCTTCATCACCCGGCGCGGGGACCGGATCGTGATCGTGGGTCGCAACGGCGCGGGGAAGTCCTCACTGCTGCGCTGTCTGGTCGGCGTGCAGAAGCCCCAGGGCGGGACGGTACGCCTCGGGGCCAACGTCGCGCTCGGCTACTTCGCCCAGGAGCACGAGCAGCTCGACTTCTCGCGCACTGTGTTCGAGCACCTCCAGTCGACCACCATGCCCTCGGACGCGCAGCGTCGGGCACTCCTGGGCGCCTTCGGGCTGTCGGGCACGGCGGCCGAGCAGCGACCGGGGTCGCTCTCGGGTGGGGAGCGCGCCAAGCTGTCCCTGGCCCTGCTGGCCGCTTCACGGTCCAACGTCCTGGTGCTCGACGAGCCGACCAACAATCTGGACCCGGCGAGCGTGGACGCCCTGGGCACGGTGCTGCGAAGCTGGCACGGGACGATCGTGGCGGTCTCCCACGAGATCGCCTTCGTGGAGCGTCTCGAGCCGACCCACGCCGTCTTGCTGCCCGACGAACACTTCGACCTGTGGCGCGAGGAGTACCTGGACCTGATCGAGCAGCGCTGATCAGGGAAGGTGGACCCTCGTGGACGCGACCGCCAGGACGGACGCCGTCCAGGTTCCCGTCGTGCGGGTGCCGGTGACGCGGTAGGTCGGCAGGAGCCAGGTCGTCGCGTCGGCCAGCCGGTAGGGCATCCAGGTGAGAGCCGCGTGCTCGATGCGCACGGGGGAGCCAACCGAGCCAGCCCGCGCCGCGCGCAGCGCGTCCAGGGCCGCGGCCGGGGGGCGCAGGCCCAGGTCACGGCTGGCCGAGACCACGAGGGCCGGACCCGCGGCGTGGGTGAGGAGGCCGTCGTGCTGGACGATCCTGACGCGCAGCGCGCTGCGGGTTCCGTCCACGCTGACGGCGAGCGACGCGTGAGCCCGGTGCGTTGGGGGGACGGCCAGATCCCACTGGCGCGCGAGGAAGGCGTGTAGCGCGCCGACCGTGGGACCCGTGCCGGCGGGCCCGTCGTAGGACCAGCGACCGACCCCGCTGGACGTGTCGTAGGTCACGCGCGCGCCGTTGGCCGCCACCGCCACGAAGGCGGTGCCGTTGTAGACGCTGACCATCCCGCTCACGCCGAACAGGCCGGCCAGCTGGTCGAGCACGGTGAGGGGAGCACCCGGCGCCGATATCTGGTAGCCGGTCGCGGCGAAGGCCTGGGGGGGCCATCCGGTGCCCGTGACCGGGGCCGCCGACGTGACCCACACCGGCTGGGTCGTCGCCGCCAGCTGCACCGCCGCCGAGCCGGCGCGGCCCAGCAGCACACTGGCGGCCCCGGTCGCCACGGCGACGAGGACGCCGACGAGGGGCGCGCCCACGCGCAGGACGGTGGGGACGCGGGGACGGGTCCTGACGGCGCGGCCTGGGGTCATGCACCCAGTCTGGCGCGCGCGACGTCTCGGGTGAGCTGGCTCAGCCCTTCGTCGGAGCCGCGCACCCGTTCGTGCCGTCCCCGCACACCCCAGTGACGTGGAAGGTGACGGGATGGAAGGCGACCACGGGCTGGCCCACGTCGATCTGGACGACCCCCTGGGGGACGAGGACGGTCGCGCCCGGGGAGCCAGCCTGGCGGTGGCCGTTGACGAAGACGACGACGGGCCCGCGCGCCGGGCCCACGCGCGTCGCCGACAGGGGCTGACCCCAGATCGCGAACAGCTCCCCCAGGGTGAACGTCGCGCGCCGGGGGGCCTCGATGTGGACGATCCCGTCGTTGGCGTGCGTGTGCAGCCAGTAGAGGCAGTCGTGGTTGCCGACGTCGACGAAGGTGCTGGCCCCCGAGCCGCTGGTCGCTGCCGGTGCGGTGATGCCGATGCCCGCAGGCAGGCGCTCCGGCTGGCCGTCGACGTAGAGCGTGACCATCGTGTGGACGTGGTAGGTCACGGTCTCGTTCCCGATGCCGCGACAGGTGATGCCATCGATGGGCGCGCCGCTGGCGGCGCCGGCGGGGGCCAGCGCCGGGACCGACTGGACGGGAACACCTTCGGGACCCGGCGATGCGGCCAGCGGGCTGCGCGTAGACAGCCACGCGGTCAGGCCGCCGAGGATCACCAGCATCGCGAGCAGCGAGGCGGGGACCAGCCGGCGTCGAGAGAGAGGGGTGTGGCGCACCGGTCCATGCTAGGCGGGCCCCGGCGGCCTTTAGGGGGTCGGGGGCGCCGGCGGGGGGACGAGCAGCTCGGCCGGTCAGCGAGCCGTCGGTGATGGCCCACAGGGCGACGATGGGGCTCTCCGGCACCCCGACCGTCGCGCACCCGAGCAGTGACGCGCAGGGCCCCCGGTAGTCTGGTGAGCGGCGGCGGCGGGCGAGACGGCCACGGGGCGTCGCGGGCTGAGCGCCCTCACCAGATCGGACAGTCATGGCAGCAGCTTCCTCGGATTCCTCGTCGCGCGGGCCGCGCCGTAGCACGCGCCTGGCCATCGCGACCCAGCGTCGGGCGTGGACGCGGCGGGTCGACACCTGGGACCGGCACAACGACGCCGGCATGACCAAGGTGGCCGCCGCGGCCATCGACGCGGTCGACCTGCGCCCCGGCCTGACCTGCGTGGACCTCGGCTGTGGCGGCGGACGCCTGGCCCTGGAGCTCGCGCGGCGGGGCGCGACGGTGGTCGGCGTCGACGTGAGCGCCGCCATGGTGGACCGGATGCTCAGCCTGGCTCGCGAGGAGGGGCTCACCACCGTGACCGGCGTCGTCTCACCGATCGAGGAGCTGGACCTGGACCCGGAGTCGGTGGACGTCGTGGTGTCCAACTACGCCCTGCACCACCTGCTCGACCCCGACAAGGCCCGCGTCGTGCGCGCCGCCTACGGGTGGCTCCGTCCCGGGGGCCAGTTCATCAACGCGGACATGATGCTGGGTCGCGGGACCACCGCCCAGGACCGCCAGGTCATCGTGAGCAAGGTGCGGGTCATGGCCCGAAAGGGCATCCCCGGCCTGTGGCGCATCGCCAAGAACGCCGGCCGCTACCTCCTGCGCCTGCGCGAGCGGCCCATCACGCCTGAGGCGTGGTCGCGCCTGCTGCGCGAGGCCGGCTTCACGCAGATCACCGCGCGCAACGTGGTCGCCGAGGCCAACGTGGTCAGTGGCGTCAAGCCCACGGCCTAATGGGACTGGAAAGTCTCGTTCAGGTGAGCGAGGCTTTCCACCGAGCCGC
>JBMFWS010000018.1:0-39417 GCA_049965035.1 Acidimicrobiales bacterium | reverse complement strand
CTGGGTGCGCGACTCGGCCTTCGCGCTGCGCGCTCTGCGTTCCCTGGGCTTTGACACGGAGGCAGATGACTTCCTGGGATTCCTGAGCGACGTGCTGGAGCCGGCGTTGGGCGTCCGCCAGACCCGCAACGACTTGCACGTCCTGTACCCCGTCGACGGGAGCGCGGCGCCCGACGAGATCGAGCTGGACCACCTGACGGGCTACTCGGCCAGCCGGCCGGTTCGCGTGGGCAACGCGGCCCACGACCAGGTACAGCACGACATCTTGGGCGCGATCGTCGACTGCATCTTCGAACACACCCGCACCCGCGACTCGCTCTCGGAGCGCTCCTGGCGCATCGTGGTGCAGGCGGTCGAGACGGCGCTGGCCCGGTGGCGCGAACCCGACCGCGGCATCTGGGAGATGCGCGGTGAGCCCCAGCACTTCACATTCTCCAAGGTCATGTGCTGGGTGGCCGTCGAGCGGGGCGCCCGTCTGGCCCGCTTGCGGGGCGACACCCAGCGCGCCGACGCGTGGTTCGCAGCGGCCAGCGACATCCACGCGGACATCTGCAACCACGCCGTCGACCAGCGGGGGGTCTTCGTCCAGTCCTACGGCTCCACGGAGCTCGACGCCTCCGTCCTGGTCCTGAGCCTGGTGGACTTCTTGCCGCCCGACGATCCGCGCCTTCGGGCGACGGTCTTCGCCATCGCCTCCGAGCTCGCCCAGGGCGCCTACGTCTACCGGTACCAGACGGCCTCGGCCGACGACGGCCTCGGCGGCGAGCCGGAAGCCTCCTTCACGGTGTGCTCCTACTGGCTCGTCTCGGCACTGGTCGTGATCGGCGAGCTCGACCTGGCACGCAGCCACTACGAGCGCCTCGTCTCCTCGGCTAGCAAGCTGGGACTCTACGCCGAGGAGATCGACCCCCTCACCGGTCGCCAACTGGGCAACTTCCCCCAGGCACTGACCCATCTCGCAATGGTCAACGCCACGTTGCAGCTGATCCGCGCCGATTCCGGGGATGGCCGACTCCACGCCCGCCCCGCTGGCGCGCTCTCGTGGTGGAACGCGGCGGGCAAGGAGGGGCGCGCCATCCCGATGCCACTCGACGAAATCGCATCGGCACTGGTCAGCCACGATAACGAGGATTAGGGGACACCGGCCTAGCCGACCTTTTCGGACCTCTTGGTAGGGTGAGGGCAGACGAGACGGAAGCGCACTCGGTTCCCCGCCGCCTGGCCCGGAGGTCCCACGTTGGTCCCACGCGAAGGTTTCCAACTTGTTGTCGTCGCGAACCGCCTGCCCGTCCACCTGCGCGAGCCCGGCGACCAGAGCTGGCTGCCCAGTCCCGGGGGGCTGGTGTCGGCGCTGACTCAGGTGCTGCAGGCGCACGCCGGTCTGTGGATCGGCTGGCCCGGGGTGACCGAGTCGTGTGAGCATCCCACTGACTTCGAGGGGATCGCTCTGGAGTCCGTGCAGATCTCCCGGGAAGAGTACGAGGACTTCTACCTCGGCTTCTCCAACGCCACCTTGTGGCCCCTCTACCACGACGCGATCCGCTCGCCCAGCTTCCAGCGCCGCTGGTGGGATGCGTACGTCGCCGTCAACGAGCGCTTCGCCGAGGTCACCGCGCGCCACGCGGCGATCGGGGCCACGGTGTGGATCCACGACTACCAGCTCCAGCTGGTTCCCGATCTGCTCCGACGCCGTCGGCCCGACCTGCGAATCGGGTTCTTCCTCCACATCCCCTTCCCCCCGATCGAGCTGTTCATGCAGCTGCCCTGGCGACGGCGGATCGTCGAGGGCCTGCTCGGCGCGGACCTGATCGGGTTCCAGGAGCCCCACGCGGCGAGCAACTTCAGCCGCATCGCTCGTCGCCTCGGCGGCGTCACCGGGACCGACGCCCGGCTGGACCGAGCCGGGCGCACGATGCGCGTGGGCGCCTACCCCATCTCGATCGACATCGCACGCATCACGCGCCTGGTTGAGTCCAGCGAGGTGCGCGCCCGGGCGATTCAGATCCGATCGGAGCTCGGTAATCCCGAGGTCGTGCTGCTCGGTGTCGACCGGCTGGACTACACCAAAGGGATCCAGCACCGGATCTCGGCCCTGGCCGAGCTGTACGCCGACGGGGTCCTCGAAGCCGGGCGCCACGTCGTGGTCCAAGTCGCCGTGCCCAGCCGCGAGTCGGACCCCCACTACGACCGCGAGCGGCGACTCCTCGAGCAGGCCGTCAGTGAGGTGAACGGCGAGCACGGCCATGTCGGACGTCCGGCGGTGCACTACCTGCACCAGAACATGCCCATCGAGGAGCTCGTCGCGCTCTACCTGGCAGCCGACGTCATGCTCGTGACACCCCTGCGCGACGGCATGAATCTGGTGGCCAAGGAGTACATCGCCTGCCGTGCGGACCTGACGGGTCGCCTCGTCCTGAGCGAGTTCGCCGGGGCGGCGACCGAACTACGGGCCGCCTACCTCGTAAACCCGCACGACCTCGACGAGCTCAAGGACACCATCACCACAGCCATCAGCGCGGACCCCAAGGCGGCCCGTCGTCGGATGTCCCGACTGCGACGCCAGGTGGCGCGGCGCGACGTCTACAAGTGGGCCGACGAATTCCTCGCCGATCTGGGAACCACCTCACAGCAGCGAGATGAGCTCCGCCAGGGATCCGACGACGACGTCGGGGACGGTCTCCGCCTGGCTCACCTCCTGGAGAGTGGTCACGCCTGACAGCACCAGCACCGTGGTGAGTCCGGCCTCGGCTCCCGCCACCACATCGGTCTCGATACGGTCGCCGACCAGGACGGCCCTCGCCGCGTCGACGCCCAGACGGGCAAGTCCCGAGCGGATCATGGCGGGATTCGGCTTGCCCACGATGTAGGGAGCCACACCCGTCGCCCGCTCGATCAGCGCCGCCATCGCGCCGCAGCCCGGCACCGGGCCAGCGGGCGTGGGACTGGTGGCCTCGGGGTTCGTGGCCACGAAGGCGGCCCCGCGGTCGATCAGCTGGATGGCACGTGCGAACTCATCGAAGTCGTAGTCCCACGTCTCGGCGAGCACGACCACATCGGGTGTCCTCGGGTCCTGAACGCATCCGGCGTCTGCCAGGGCCCGGTGGATGGCTGGCCGACCAATCGCGAAGACCCGGGTGGGACCGGTTCCCTCGGCCACGTAGGAGGCGGCCGCCAGGGCAGAGGTCCAGATCTCCTCGGGGCGCATCGACAGTCCCGCTCCGGTCATGCGTTCGACGATCTCGTCGGGCGTGAACAGGGAGTTGTTGGTCACGACTTGGAGGCCGTGCCCCCTCTCGCGCACCCGCTCGATGAACCCGTCGGCGCCCGGTATCAGGCCCGCGGGACCCAACAGCACCCCATCCATGTCGCACAGCCAGGTCGTCGCCTCGCGCAGCCTCTCCATCCCTCCAGTATCCCAGGGCCGCACGTACCCTCAGCCGCCCACCGGATGCGGGACCCGTCACTCAACCCGTGCCCCGGCCGGCACGGCCGCGATGCGCGAGGGATTCGCCTTCGGCCTTCTGCCACTTCGCGGCTACGCCCTGGCCCGCCGTGACCCGATCGTTGTGGTGCTGGCGGCACCGCGAGCCCTCCAGAGCCCCCACGCGCACGCCGTCGCCGGGCGCCGTGACGGGCACCAGCGCCTCGCCAACAGCGATCTCCGGAATGGGCGTGACGACCAGACAGGGTGTGGCCACGGGACACCTCGGTGAGGTGACCACGGCCCGAGTGTGCCACGACGCGCTCTGGACCAACGCGCACCGCGTGAAGCACGCAGATCCCCTCATCTAGGACCTGAGGCCCCCCTTCGAGCGCCCGCAGGCCCGGCGTCGTGCTGGCCGTGACTGACCCACCCGGTCCCGGCCGCGGACCTCGCTGCCGTGAGACGTTCCGGCGCGGCCACCTCGCGACGCTCGGCACCCAGAAGGTCCGGCCACGCTCGCGGCCGGCGACCGAGCCGTCAGTCCGCGAGGCTCGCGACCGTGGTCGCGATGGTCATCGGGACCGAGAGCGCGAAGTCGACGAGCAGCAGGCTCACGACCGCCAGCGGCGCCCCCCGCGTGTGGTCGCGCAGGAAGGCGAACTCGATGAGCGCGGCGGCGATGACGTAGGCCAGCAGGGCCCAACGGAACACGCGCCGGTAGGAGGACCACGAGAATCCCGGCGTGCGCGCCAGCATCCCGTAGGCGCCCGCCAGAGCCGCGAGACCCACGAGGCCCACGATCAGCGGCGGTGCCAGAGGCGGCCGACGGGGTGCGAACGAGGCCATCACGATCCCACCAATCACGGCACACGTCAGGGCTCCGGTGGCGACCCAGGCCGCGGGTGCCACCGCCGTGCGCGCGGGAGCACTCATCGCGACGCCACCCTAGTCATGATGATGAGCGTCGCGATCTGCATGACACCCGTGATGCCGGCCGTCGCGATGAACCGCTTCATCAGGGCTCCGATCTTCTCGGGCGCCGGGGTCGGCTTGTTCATCTCGACCAGCACCGCGATGTTGGCGGGCTCAAGGATGCCGAGGGCGATCACGGCCATCACCCCGACCACGATCATCGACGCGATCAGCCAAGCGTGGTTCGGGCTGCCCGTGCGCAAGAATCCCAGGCGCAGCGCCATCTGGAAGCCCGCCGCCAGGTTCATCGCCACCACCGTGGGCATGATGAGAACCATCTTGGGCATGAGGCGGGCGGCGAACTCGGTGCGGGCAGGCGGCGAGAGGTGACCCATGATGGGGCCCAGGATCAGCCCCAAGAACAGGTCCAGCGCCGTCCACATCGCACCGCCGACGACGTGCGAGAACATCAGCATCCACAGCGAGTTCGTCGCGATCGCGACCACGACGAAGACGAGTGCCGCGGCCACGAACGGGAGCCCCCGACGTGGCACCACCTCGATGTGCGGTCGCTGGTGGACGTCAGCCCCCGCCGCTGCGCCGATCGCCGTCATCGCACACCCCCCTGGTCGCGCATCCTAGGCACCCCATGACCCACGCACAAGGTCCCCGACCCCGCCGGTGGCGCAGTAGCCTGCCCCCGTGCCCTCCCCCGACGCACCGCCGCGCGCCGTGGCGATCTTCGACCTCGACGGGACGCTGGTGGACTCGGCACCCGGGATCGTCGAGGCGTTCCGGCGGACCCTCGCCGACACGGGTCGCCGGGCCCCCGACGAGGTCCTCGCGACGCTCATCGGCCCGCCCCTGACCGACTCGTTCCGCACTCTCGGCTTTGCCGAGTCCGAGCTGCGTACCGTAGTCGCGCGCTATCGCGAGCACTACGCGGCCATTGGCGTGCCGGACGCTCGGCCCTATGACGGGGTCGACGAGATGCTGACCCGCCTGCGCGAGCAGGGCTGGATCTTGGCCGTGGCGACCGCGAAGCGGCAAGACTTCGCCGAGCGCATCCTGACCAACTGGCGACTGGATCGCCACTTCGCGGCCGTGGCCGGCGCGTCGCTCGACGGGCGCCTCGGGCCCAAGACCGAAATCGTGTCGCGCGCGCGGGCGCTGCTGGCACCAAACGCGCCGCGCTGGATGGTGGGCGATCGGCGTTTCGACGTCCTGGCCGCGCGGGCGTGCGGGCTGGAGTGCGTGGGGGTCACCTGGGGCTACGGGACCTTGGCGGAGCTCGACGCGGCGGGTGCCCGGGCCGTGGTCGACACCCCTACGGCCCTCGGCGACCTGCTCGCGGGAACTCCCGTCGTCCAGGAGGTCTGATGCCCCGCCCCGAGCGATCCCTCGACCTGGTGCCCGCGAGCAGCGACGACTACCGGCGCCGCGCGCGCCGGATCCTGCCGCGCCAGCTCTTCGACTACGTCGACGGCGGGGCGAACAGCGAGGCCACCGTGCGCGCCAATCGCCGCGACCTCGACGCGATCGAGTTCCGCCAGCGCGTTCTGCGTGACGTCGCGGGACCGACCACGGCCACGACGGTGCTCGGCCAGACTCTGGCGCAGCCGGTGATCTTGGCCCCGGTCGGCTTCGCCGGCATGATGGCGCGCCGGGGCGAGGTCCAGGCGGCGGTGGCGGCCGCCGCCCAAGGGGTCCCCTTCGTCGAGTCGACCCTGTCGATCTGCTCGATCGAGGAGGTGGCCCGCTCGGCCCCGCCGCCGTGGTTCCAGCTCTACCTCATGCGCGACCGCGGCTACGCCGCCGCCCTCCTGGAGCGAGCCCAGGCCGCCCACTCCCCCGTCCTCGTCTTGACCGTCGACCTCGCCGTAGTGGGTCGTCGCCTGCGCGACGTGCGCAACGGCATCGACGCCGCGCTGGGCCCGTGGGGCCGGGCGCGCCGGAGCGCCGACCTGGTCACCCACATTCGCTGGGCCATCGACGTCGGGCGACGGGGCCGCCCGCTCCGGTTCGGCAACCTGGAGGCCGCCCTCCCCGACGCCCGGCTCCCCACCGACTTCCAGCGCTGGATCGCCACGCAGTTCGACCCCTCGGTGACGTGGGACGACCTGCTCTGGGTGCGCGAGCGCTGGACCGGGCCCCTGGTCGTCAAGGGCATCCTGGAGCCCGACGATGCGGCCCGCGCCGTCGACTGCGGGGCCGATGCGGTCGTCGTGTCGAACCACGGGGGACGGCAGCTCGACAGCGCGCCGTCGACGATCCGCGCCCTGCCCGCCGTCGTCGATGCGGTCGGTGGGCGAGCCGAGGTCCTGATGGATGGCGGGGTGCGCTCTGGACAGGACGTGGCGCGGTCGCTGGCGCTGGGCGCGCGCGCGTGCCTCGTGGGCCGCCCCTGGGTCTACGCGGTCGCCGCCGAGGGAGCCCGAGGTGTCGATCGCCTCCTCACCTTGATGCGCGACGAGCTGATCGTCACCATGGCGCTCACCGGCAGCCGCGACCTGACCGACCTCGGCCCCCACATCTTGCGCTAGGCGCTCCTCACGCCGCGCGCAGGGCGTCCGCGAACGCCGTCGGCTCGTCGACGGTGAGGACGAAGCGCCGCCCGCTGACCAAGGTCACGCGCAACCCCGGCCCGGCCCGGGTGACCAGAGCCGCACGGCCCAGCAGCCGCAGGCTCCCGCGGTAGCCGAAGCCACCCCAGCGCCACGGTGATACGTCGACGACATCGACATGCTCGATCGTCGAGGCCGGGATCACCTGGCGCACCGCACCTCCGCCGTACACGACCTCGAGGCACCGCCCGTCGGGCGCGTCGACGACGCGCACGTCGACCCGCGCCAGCAGGGCGCCGACGACGGCGAGCACACCGAGGGAGACGACCTGCCTGCCCCGCGAGCGCCCCGTGAGACGACGGACAGCCGGCAGCAACGCTGCCGCGACGCCCACGATCGCCACCAGGCGGGTCGTCGTGAGCCGCTCCTCGATGACGACCGAGGCGACGCGG
The DNA here is from genome assembly GCA_049965035.1 of Acidimicrobiales bacterium. Classification (GTDB taxonomy): domain Bacteria; phylum Actinomycetota; class Acidimicrobiia; order Acidimicrobiales; family RAAP-2; genus RAAP-2. Next base: position 32,065 of record JBMFWS010000018.1, on the reverse strand, counting down.
CGACCGTCGCTCGGCATCGGGCTCAGGCCGCGATGGTGGGCTGGGGGACCACGCCCACGCGGCGCAGGAAGTTGCGGACCTTGATGACTTGCTCCTCGGTCAGGTCGCGCGTCCGGGTCGGACCGAAGGACACGGTGTCGCCGCCCACCGTCACGGCCCAGTTGCCCCGGTGCGTCTCGTGGACGACCCCGATGCGCTCGAGGAGACAGATCACGTCACGCCACTGGATGTTGCGCTTGAGCGGATGAGCGAACAGCTTGTCCAACGTCTGCCGGTGGTGGTGGTCCAACTTGCTGAGCATCGCGAACCCCCTGCAAGGGCTACCCATGTCCCTCAGTTGCACTATCCATCACCGACCCCGGCATGTCAAGGAGCGCCACGAGCTCGACGTGTTCGGTCATGGGGAACAGGTCGAGGATCTCCAGGGAAACAAGCACAAATCCGCCGGCTAAGAACTCCGTAAGATCGCGGGCCAGCGTGGCGGCGTCGCACGAAACGTAGACCACCCGGCGGGGGCGTTGGCGGGCGATGGCCGCCGCCACTCCCCGCGGCAGCCCGGTCCGCGGTGGATCGAGGACGACGACGTCGTTGGCGAGCACGATCTGCTCGACCAGGTCGGGCGCGACGCGCGCGCGACGGACCGACACCGTCGGGTGCGCCGCGGCGTTGCGTCGGGCGTCGGCCACCGCCGCGCCCGCGCTCTCCACCGCGATGACCGCGCCCGTCGAACCCACCCGACTGGCCAGGGGAACGCTGAACAGGCCAACGCCGCTGAAGAGGTCGACCACGCGATCGCCGGGATCCACAGAGCTGGCTCGCAGTACCCGATCGACGAGCAGGGCGGGGGCGTCGACGTGGGACTGCCAGAACGACGTGGCCCCCACGGTGAAGTCCCACTCGGCAACCGAGACGTGGGAGACGGGCCGCGTCCTCAGGCGCCGCCCGGCCAGATCCGCACCGTAAGGACCCCGGCCCGACGCGGGCCACACCACGGCGAAGGGCTCCCCGTCGCCGATCGCTCGCACCTCCACCTGGCGGGCGCGGGACCACGTCGTGGCGAAGGCGGGGGAGGCGCGGTCGTCGAGCAGCCAGCAGGCGTCGAGGGCGACGCGCCGGTGGGAGCGCCAGGCTCGCAGGGCGAGGTGGCCCGATCGGTCGACGGCGCATCGCAGTCGCGTGCGGCTGGCCCGAGCCGGCGCGGGCGGGGCCGTCACCGCGACGTCGAGGTCCAGGCCCGCGATCCGCCGCAGCTGGTCGTGGGTGACGGCGGCCTTCCACGACCGCTGGAGGGTCTCGTCCGCGTGCTGGAGATCGCATCCGCCACAGCCGCCCGCCACGGCGTAGGCGCACGGCGGGGCCACACGCTGCGGACTGGGCTCGATCACGCGGCCGGCGACCCCACGAGCGAAGGCCGTCGTCCCCGCCAGGAACGAGGCCTCCACCAGCTCCCCGGGCAGTGCGCCCCGGACGAAGGTCACGCGCCCATCGGGTGCGTGCGCCACCCCACCGCCCACGGCGGGACGCTCGATGCGCACGGTGGCCGACCCCTCGGTGGTGGCGTTCGTCATCGGCGCGTGCCCTCCGTGCTGGGCGTCCGGCTCGCCCCGGCCAGGAACGTGTCCACGAGGCCCTCGGCTCGCCGGCGCGCGGGCCCGCCGTACTCGACTGCCTGGGCCAGGAGATCGGGGACCCGCGCGTCGGCGCGGCCGGCCGAGCTGTCGGCGGCGAACCACGCCGCCAGCTGGCCGGCGTCGACCTCCGGGTGGAACTGCACCCCCAGGTGGCGGCCGAGTCGGAACGCCTGTACCGCGTGCGGGGAGGTCGCCAGCACCTCAGCCTCGGGGGGCAGGATGCAGGCATCCTCGTGGTAGACGAACCACGGCCCCGCCTCGATGGGCGAGCCCGGCGCGGGGTCGACGCTGATCCAACCCAGCTCGGGGAGCGCGGCCCGTTCCACGCGCCCCCCGGCGTAGGTGCACAGCGCCTGGGCACCAAAGCAGATCCCCAGGATCGCGATGCCCCGACGATCGGCCGTGGCGATCAGGTCGAGCTCGCGGTCCAGCCAGCGAGCGCGGACCAGCGGGTCGTAGACCGCCGACGACGAGCCCAGGATGACCAGGGCGGTCACGCCCGCCAGATCCGGCGGCGTCCAGTGAGGGTCGACCAGCTCCAGGGCCACGGTGTAGCCGCGCGCTCGCAGGGCCTGCCCGATGAGTCCGGGCTCATCTTCGAGGTGGTGGCGCAGAACCAGGGCGGTGGGCACGAAGGGTGGCCCTCAAGCCGAGGGTCGAGTCCAGCCCATCGACTCGGCGATCTCGACACAGGTGGGGCACAGGGGGTAGCGCGCGGGATCACGTCCGGGCACCCACACCTTGCCGCACAGCGCACGGACCGGCGTCGAGTTCACCATCGAGTCGACGACCGAGTTCCCGATCGACACGAAGTCACCGCTGTCGAGCGCGTAGCCCTCCAGCACGACGTGCGTGAAGCGCTCGTGGTCACCGTCGTCGAGTACCGGAGACGTCGCGGATTGCACCAACTCGGTCGAACTCACGGACAGTACTGTAGCCAGGACGCGCGCTGGCGCACCGGTCGATAAGGTCGTTCCATGACCCCGCGACGCCAGCCGCGCTCCCTGCCGAACCGCCGCGCCGGCCACGTCACCAGCCAGGGTCAGCCCAAGCGCGCCTACCGCACGGTCACCGAGGCGCGCGCCGCCGCCCAGCTCGCCTGGACGCTCAACCGCGCCGAACTCAACGCCTACCGCTGCGCGTTGTGCCACCAATGGCACATCGGCGGAGAACGCGAGTAGCGCCGGAGTGCCCCGGGCGGGCAGAATGGTCCCACTCCAAGAGAAGGACCCCCCTATGACGGTACAGGCCTACATCCTGATTCAGTCGGAGATCGGCTCGAGCGAGCGTGTCGTGAAGGCCACCCGCGCCGTAACCGGCGTACTGGAGTCCTTCGAGGTCACCGGGCCCTACGACGTCATCGTGCGCTGCGAGGCCGAGAACGTCGACGACCTGGGTCGCTTCATCGTGGGGGCGATTCAGAAGGTGCCCGGCATCACCCGCACTCTCACCTGCCCCGTCGTCAACGTTTAGGAGGCGCCGAAGGCTCCGGCGCGGGCCAACGCCTCCAGGTCCTCGTCGCTAAAGCCCCAGGACCGCAGGCCCTCGCGGGTCTGGGATCCCGCGAGCCCCGGGGGGCGACCGATGGCGCCCGGCGTGCGCGAGAACCGGGGTGCCGGGTTGGGTTGGTAGGGACCGAGGGGGCCGTCGGCCCGGAAGACCTCGCGCTCGACGTTGACGGGGTGGACGGCCGCCTCCCGCGGGCTCAGCACCGGTGAGACGCACGCCTCGCGTTCTCGGAAGGTTTCCTCCCACGCGTCGCGCGTCCTCGTGGCGAAGGCCGCCGCGAGGTGCTGGCGCAGCTCGGGCCACCGCTCCCGGTCCATCTGGGCGGGAAGATCTGCGGCGCGCAGGCCGAGGCCGTCCAGCAGCTCGCCGTAGAACTGGGGCTCGATAGCCCCGACGGCCACGAAGCGGTCGTCACTCGTCGCGTACACCGTGTAGAAGGGTGCCCCACCGTCGAGCAAGTTGGCCCCCCGCTCCTCGGACCAGTACCCCAGGTTCAGCAGGGCGTGCGTCATCGTGAGCAGGGAGGCCGAGCCGTCGAGCATGGCCGCGTCTACCACCTGGCCCTCCCCGGACTGGCCGCGCTCGATGAGGGCGGCGAGCACCCCCGCCACGAGGAACATGGCCCCACCACCGAAGTCACCGACGAGGTTGAGGGGCGGGACCGGCGCCTCTCCGGCGCGGCCGATCGGCCACAGCGCGCCCGACATCGCGATGTAGTTGATGTCGTGCCCCGCCCGCTGGGCCAGCGGTCCGTCCTGGCCCCATCCGGTTATGCGGCCGTAGACCAGGCGGGGATTGCGCGCCCGGGCCGCGTCCGGGCCCACGCCGAGCCTCTCGGCCACCCCGGGACGGAATCCCTCGATGAGCGCGTCAGCGCTCTCGCAGAGGCGTAGCACCAGCTCGCGACCCGCCACGCTCTTGAGGTCGACCGCGACCGAGGGCCGCGAGCGAGCCAGCAGATCCCAGGTCTCGACATCCTTGGCGCTGGTCGAGCCGCGCTCGACGCGCAAGACGTCGGCCCCGAGGTCGGCCAGCATCATGGCGGCGAACGGCCCCGGACCCACGCCCGCGAGCTCAACGACGCGCAGACCCACCAGGGGGCCCGACGGCTTCGTCACTAGTCCCACCACAGGTCGTGAGCCAGCACACCCTTTCCGATCAGTCCGAGCTGGACCTGTGTCGTGCCTTCCACGATGGTCAGCTGGCGCGCATCGCGGTAGTACTGCTCGGTCGGGTGGTCCTCCATGTACCCGGCAGCGCCCAGCAGCTGCACGGCGAGCCCGGAGGCCCGCACCGCAACCTCCGAGGCGTAGTACTTGGCCATGGACAAGAAGGGCACGTACTCACGAGAGAACTTGCCCTGGTCGGCCAGCCACGCGGCCCGATAGGTGAGTAGCCGCGCCGCCTCGATCTCGGTGGCGCACGTGGCGATCTCCCACTGGATCCCCTGGAAGTCGGCGATCGTCTGGTTGAAGGCCGTCCGGTTCTTGACGTACTCGGTCGCGTACATCAGCGCGCCCTCCGCCAGGCCGATGGCCCGGGCCGCCACGATGGGGCGCATGGCGTTAAGGGACTGCATCGCCAGGGTGAAGCCCCCACCGATCACGTTCTCGGGCCCCACGTGGACGTCCTTAAAGACGATCTCGGCGGTGTCGATGCCCTTCACGCCCATCTTGTGGTCGGTACGCGGGCGCGACACGCCGGGACTCGTCGCGTCGACGATGAAGCCGCTGATGTCCCGGTGGCGGCGCGACGCCGGGTCGCCCGTCTTGGCAAAGACGGTGAACCAGTCGGCCTGCATGCCGCCCGAGATCCACGACTTGGTGCCGTTGAGGATGTACCCACCCGCCACGTCGGGATCTGGTATGGCCCGGGTCTGCATGCCGACCACGTCACTGCCGGCTCCCGGCTCCGAGAGGCAGAACGACGAGCGGGTCTGGCCCGCCGCGATACCGGGCAGGTACCGCTGCTTCTGCTCCTCGCTGCCGGCAATCATGATCGGCCCCGTCGGCAGCCGCGTGAGCAGCAGCATCAGACCCAGGACGTTGGAGTACTTCGTGACCTCCTCGATGGCGATCGTTAGCCCGGTGATCCCGGCACCCGACCCGCCGTACTCGGTCGGGATGCACAGGCCCAGCAAGTCGGCCCGGCGGAACTCGTCGAAGATGTCGTCGGGGTACTCGCCGGTCAGGTCGATCTCGCGGGCGCGCGGGCGGATCTTGTCCTGGGCCAGGCGACGCACGGCCGCTTGCAGAGCCAGCAGTTCATCGGGGAGGGAGAAGTCCATGCCCAAACGGTATCCCACAGCCGTGTGCCACCATGGTGGCGTGGAGACCCTCGACCGCGCCCGCTCCCTGGCCGCGATGGCCACCGAGCGCTACGACGTCGTGGTCGTGGGAGCCGGCATGACGGGCGCGGGCGTCGCCCTCGACGCCGCTTCGCGGGGATATCGCGTGGCCCTCGTCGAGTCGCACGACCTGGGCTCGGGCACCACGGCGAAGTCCTCCAAGATGGTCCACGGCGGCTTGCGGTACCTCCAGCAGCACGAGTTCCGGCTCGTCTCCGAGAACCTGCGCGAGCGACAGCGACTCCTCGAGAACGCTCCCCACCTGGTGCGGCCCCTGCCGTTCGTGCTCCCGATGGACGGATCGCGGCGCGCGGGCGGCTTCTCCCGGCGTCAAGGCTACGCCGCGGCCCTCTGGCTCTACGACATCACGGGCGGCTGGCGCATCGGCGAGCGCCATCATCGGGTGACGCCCGCGCAGCTGCGCGACCTGCTGCCCGCCGTGGCTCCCGCTCACCTGACGGGCGGCTTCTCCTACCTGGACGCTCGCGGCGACGACAGCCGGGTCGCGCTGGCCGCCGCGCGCACCGCCGCCCTGGACTACGGCGCCGACGTGGCCAGCTACCTGACCGCCACGGCGTTCGAACGCGGTCGAGACGGTCGGGTCCGCGCCGTGACGGCGCGCGACGAGCTGAGCGGGTCCGTCGTGTCGATCGCCACCCGCGCCGTGGTCAACGCCGCGGGCGTGTGGTCCGATGCGGTACGCCGCCTCGTCGATCCGAATGCGCAACCCGTCATCACCCCGGCCAAGGGCGTGCACCTGGCGGTGCCGCGCCATCGCCTGGAGGTGTCCTCGGCCGCCGTGCTCGGCGCCCGCGGTGGACGGATCATCTTCGTGATCCCCTTCGAGGACGCGCCTTACGTCTACTTCGGGACGACCGACACGCCCTACCGCGGTTCCCTCGACGACCCCCGCTGCACCCCCGACGACGTCGCCTACCTCCTCGAGTCGGTCAATCAGTGGACGGCGAGCGAGATCACGCCCGCCGACGTGACCGGCCTGTGGGCCGGACTGCGTCCACTGCTCGCCCCCTCGGGTCGGCGCACCTCGGTGCGCACCACCGATCTGTCGCGCCGCCACCGCGTGGTCGACGATCGCGGCGGCGTCGTCCACGTCACCGGTGGCAAGTGGACGACCTATCGCCAGATGAGCCAGGACGCGGTGGACGCGCTGGCCCCCTACCTGGGCACTCGCCCCTGCCGGACGGCGCGGCTGCCGCTGCGCGGGGCGGGTCCCTTCGAACCCTCGACGCCGCTGGAGGCGCGTCTGCAGCGGCGCTACGGCGACGAGACACCGGCGCTGACGGCGATGATCGCGCACGATCCCACACTCGCCGAGATCGCGATTCCCGGCCAGGACTACTGCCGGGCCGAGATGCTCTACGCCGTGCGGGTCGAGATGGCCGTGACGCTCGAGGACGTCCTGGAGCGACGCACGCGGGCGCACCTCCACGACGCCCGGGCCGCGGCGGCGGCCGCGCGCGACGTCGCGCACCTCATCGGTCGCGAGCTCGGCTGGGACGACGCCCGTGGCGACCGGGCCGCGGCCGACTATCGCCAGCACGCCCGCCAGGAGTTCGCGGCCGCGGGGATCCCGTGGGACCGCTGAGGGCTCCAAGCCGCCGAGCCACCGCGCGGAGGCGACCATGATCCCGCGGTCGCTGGCGATCGACGTGGGCAGCTCGTCGGTGCGCACCGGGCTGGTCGACGCGCGCGGCCAGGTGACCGACGTGCGCCAGCGAGCCCTCGACGTCACGCGAGCCCAGCCCGGTGAGGTGGAGCTCGACGCCGAGCAGATCGCCCACCACGTGCTGGATCTGGCCCGCGAGACCCTGAGCGCCGGAGGGGCGGTCGACGCGATCGGGATCACGAATCAGCGCGCGACGACGGTGGTCTTCGATGCGGCCACCGGCCGGCCCGTCGGTCCGGCGCTCAGCTGGCAGGACCTGCGCACCGTGCTCGACTGCCTCACCCTCCAGTCGACCGGACTGCGACTCGCGCCCAACCAGTCCGCGACCAAGGCGGCGCACCTGATCCGCGCGTCCGGGGTGCCCCCCGAACGCGCGCGCGTCGCCACCCTCGACACCTGGATCACCTGGCACCTCACGGGGGGACGCTCCTTTATCACGGACTTCTCGAACGCCGCTCTGACGGGCCTCGTCGGCCCCCCCGACTACACCTGGGATGCGACCGTGCTCGAGCAGCTGGGGCTCCGGGCCGAGCAGCTGGCGACCATCGTCTCCAGTGTCGATCACCACGGCACGGCCGACGCGCTGGGCGGCCTGCCCATCACCGCCCTGCTCGGCGACCAGCCGGCCTCCCTGCTCGGGCAGTGCCTCGTGGACCGCGGGGCCAAGATCACCTTCGGCACGGGCGCCATGCTGGATCTGGTGGGCGAGATCTCCCCACCCACCGCGATGGTGCGCTATGCCTCGGGCTGCTTCCCGGTCGTGGTGCGCAGCCAGAGCGGCCAACTCACGTGGGGCGTCGAGGGCATCGTGCTCAGCGCGGGCGCGGCCCTGGACGGGCTGGGCGACGGGCTCGGGCTGTTCTCGAACGTGAGCGAGGTCGAGGCCCTGGCCAGCTCGGTGGCGACCTCCCAGGGCGTCTGGTTCATCCCCGCGTCGGTGGGCCTGGGCACGCCCTACTGGGACTTCGGCGCCCGCAGCGGCTTTTTTGGCCTGACCCAGGGCACCACCCGGGCGCACCTGGTCCGGGCGGCCCTCGACGGCATTGCCCACCGGGGAGCCGACCTCGTCGACGCCGCGGAGGTCGAGACCGGTCGGGCCATCGCCGAGGTGCGCGTTGATGGCGGCATGTCGGCCAACGCCGTGTTCCTGCAGTCGCTGGCCGACGCCCTGGGCCGGCCGGTCGAGGTCGGCACGGAGCGCGAGGCCACCACGCGCGGCATTGGCCTGCTGGCGCTCGTCGGCGCCGGTGCCCTGGAGCTCGCCGAGATCGGCCAGCTCTGGCACCCCCACCGGCGGATCGAGCCGCGCATCGACGACGCGACGCGCTTCGAGCAGCGCGCCACCTGGCGATGGGCCGTCGACCAGGTCCGTCGCACGATTCCCGAGCTCAGCGAGATCGACTTCTGAGACCGGCTGCTAGCGCGCCCAGGGGGCTTGGGCCAGGGCGTCGCCCAGAGCCGTAGGGGCCGCGAGGAGCGATCGGGACAAGGTGAGCGCCCGGGGGCTGCGCAGCGCCACGACCCCGCTGACCACCTCGTCGCGGCTGTAGAGGGCCAGCCAGCGGGCGCCGCCGGGCTCTCCGACCACGGCCCGCACGTCGTCGGTGGGGCGTGGGTGGCCCAGGACCTGCACCTTGGCCCCGTACTGGTCGGACCAGAAGTACGGGATGAGCGGGGGGCGCGCGCCCGCGAAACCCGTCCAGAGCCGCGCGAGCTCGGCGGCGTGGTCGTTGGCCACCTGCCAGTGCTCGATGCGCGTCAGCTCGACGCCGGTCGGACCGAGCCACGGGAAGCGAGCCACGTCACCGATCGCCGCGACGTCGGGGGCGGCGGCGAACTCGTCGTCGACGACGACCCCGTTGTCCAGCGTCACGTCGGCGCCGACCAACCACTCCGTGCTGGGCTCGGCGCCCACGCCCGCCACGACCGTAGAGGTCCGCAGCGTCGTCCCGTCCACCAGCTCCACCACGAGATCGTCGCCCTCGCTGACCACGTCGCGCACCCCGCACGACGTGCGCAACTCGATGCCCGCCTGGGAGGGCAGGTCGAGCAGCCACTGCGAGACCGTGGGACCAAGGACGGTGAGTAGCGGCCGCTCCAGCGCCTCCAGCACGACCACCGGGTAGCCCCGGTGCGCCAGGGACGTCGCCACCTCGGCGCCGATGAACCCCCCACCGATCACGACCACCGGACCCCCCGGCCGCGCGCGCGCCAAGTCGGCGAGGAGCCGGCGCACGTCGGGCAGAGCCCGCACGTAGTGCACGCGCTCGCCGGCACTCACCGCCAGGCGCCGGGCGCGTACCCCGGTCGCGATGACGATGCGCGACCCCTCCACCACCTCGCCGTCCGCCAGGATCACGCGCCGGGCCGCGACGTCCAGACTCGTGGCCGGGGTGCCCAGGCGCCACGTCATCGTCGAGGCCTCGTCGCCGCGCTCGAGCGACAGCTCGGACTCCTCGAGTGTCCCGGCCAGCACCTGCTTGGAGAGGGGTGGCCGATCGTAGGGGCGGTCGGGCTCAGCGCCGACCAGGGTGAGGGAACCGGCGAAACCGCGGCGGCGCAGCGCCTCACTCAGGCGCCAGCCGGCGAGCCCCGCCCCGACCACCACCACCGCGTCGGTATCGCGCAGGGGCTCACTCACGCGAAGGCCGCCTGCCACTCCTGTGCCGACATCGGGGCCAGGACCGCGTTGGTGGCCCGCACGTGGCCCAGGGTGTCGGTCGCCACCGGGTCGTAGGCGTGGCCGGCGTAGATCCAGGTGCCAGCCGGGATCGCCGCCAGGCGCTCCGACAGCGTCCGGTACATCTCGGCGGGGTCCGAGCCGGGCAGGTCCGTGCGCCCGCAACCCTGGAGGAACAGGACATCCCCCGTGACCAGGCGGTCCTCCACCAGCAGGCACTGGCTGCCCGGCGTGTGGCCGGGCGCGTGGATCAGCGTGATGCTCAGCTCACCCACCTCGAGCCGGTCGCCGGGGGCGTGGGCTACGATCGCGGCCGCGTCGACCCCGGCGCTCTCGACGATCCACCCCACTTCCGCCGCCTGGGCGTGCACCGGCACGTCCCAGTGGGTCAAGAGGTCCGCGACGCCGCTGATCGACCATCCGGCCAGCGTTCCCCCGATGTGGTCGGGGTGGTAGTGGGTGGCCACCACACCGACCACGCGCAGGCCGTCCGCGTGCGCGCACGCGACGACCTCGGCGGGTCGGTAGGCGGGGTCCACAACGATCGCCTCGCCGCGGTCCGCGTCGCCGATGACGTAGGCGTAGTTGGCCATGCTCCGCGCGGCCGTGTCGGACTGGGCGAAGTCGCGTCCCGCGAGCAGCTGGCGGAAGTACAGGCGACTACTCGCCGTCATCGGCGACGCGACCGAGCCGCGGCGTGAGCTCCTCGACGGTCGCCATCGTGGCGCGCAGCCGCTCCTCGAGCGCCTCGATGATCTCGGTGGCGCGGGCCAGCCGCGCGATCAGGTCGTCGACCGAGACCTCCCCCTCGTCGAAGGACGTCACGATCGCATCGAGCTCGGCCGACGCCTCATCCCAGCTTCCTACGGTCACGTGCCGCCTCCCTCGATCACCCGAACGCTAATGGAGCCGTCGGACACCCGCACCGCGAGCGGGTCGCCCGGCCCGACATCGCTGCGCCGGCGCACGATCACGCCGTCAGCCCGCGTGACCAGGGCCCAGCCCTGCAGCAGGCGCCGCTGGGGATCGTAGGCAGCCAGCAGCTGGCGAACCCCGGCTACGTGGACGGACGCGGCCTCGAGGCGGTGGCGGGCCCCCACGACGAGTCGGCGGCGGGCCGTGGCCAGCTGGCGGCCCTCGCCGCGCAGGCGATCGCGGACGGCCAGGACCGTCGTGCGCCGCCGCTCCCCGAGGTAGGCGCCCGCCTCGTCGAGGACCGCCCGAGACGCCTGGGCCACCCGGGCGGCGGGCGCGCGAACGTGCTGATGGTGCCAGGCATCCACCACACCGACCAGGTCCTCGCCTAGGCGCGTCGGGGTGATGGCGTGCCGAGCCGCGACCAGGTCGGCCACCGCCTCGTCGCCGGTGTGGCCGATCCCGGTCCACACCGGCACCGGGCACGTGGCGATCGCTCGGGCGACCTCCTCGTCGTCGAAGGTGCTGAGGTCCTGGCGCGAGCCGCCTCCCCGGACGACGCAGACGAGGTCCACGCCGGTCACGGCGACGTTGGCGATCGCGGCGGCGACCTGGGATGCGGCACCGTCTCCCTGGACCGCCGAGGCCGCCACGATGACGTGGAAGGCGAATCCCGAGCGCTCGAGCTGGCCGACGAAGTCGCGATACCCCTCCGTCGCCGGGCTCGCCACCAGGCCCACGTGCAGCGGGACTGCAGCCAGTGGCTGCTGGCCGTTGGCCTCCAGCAGACCCGCCGCCCGCAGGCGCGCCAGCAGCTCCAGGCGGCGGCGCGCCGCGTCGCCGAGCAGGCTGGCGACGTCGATGTCGAGCACCGAGAACCCGATGCGTCCCGACGGGGGGTACAGGTCGACGTACCCGTAGACGTTGACCACGGCCCCTACCCGCAGCGCCACCCCCTCCTGGGCCAGGCGACGCTTCAGGCCCGCCCACTGGGACACCCAGGCGTGCGCGTAGAGGACCGGCCGACGCGACTCGGGTGCCGTCCCCGCGTCGGCTAGGTCGAGGTAGAGGTGGGACTTCTCGTAGGCCTTCTGGATCTCCCCGCGCACCCAGCGCGGGCGCCGGCGACCGAAGGAGCCCTCCAGCACCTCGGTGACCTCACGGTAGAGGTCCGCCACCTCCTGGATATCTCGCGGAGGCTCCTCGGGGCTGGACACGTGGCGAGGCTAGCGCCGGTGGTGGGACTCGGGCCTTGTCGTGCCGGGTGCCGACCTGGCAGACTGAGAGTGGATGGTGAGGCGGCTGGGCGACCGCACCGGGTGACCGGTGAGGAAAGTCGGGGCTCCACGGGCAGGGTGCTCGCGAGAGGCGAGTCGCGGTGACGTGCAGGAGAGTGCCACAGAGAACAGACCGCCCGTGACCCTTCGGGGCCGCGGGCAAGGGTGAAACGGTGCGGTAAGAGCGCACCAGCGTCCCGGGCAACCGGGGCGGCTTGGTAAACCCCACCCGGAGCAAGATCAAAGTCGGGAGACGCCCGTTGGTCCTTCGGGACCCTCCCGGGGTGGATCGCTCAGATGGATGGTCGCCACCCCTCTGACGAGGGGAACAGAACCCCGCTTACAGGCCGCCTCACCATCCACCAAAGCCCGGACCCTAGGCTCGCCACGTGGTCGAATACCTGCGCGGCGAGGAGATGGCGGCGTGCGTCCATCGCGTCGCCCTCAGCCGGGGTGAGCCCTTCCCGTTCACCCGGCCCGAGCCCCGCGCCGAGATCGTGCGGCGCCGCTCGAGCGCCGAGCGCTTTCGGCGCTCGGTCCTCGAGGAGCTGCGCGCGTGGCACCCCGACGCCGTCGCGACCACGACGGTCGCCGAGACGTGCACGGCCCTCGACGCCGGGGCTCGGTTGATCATCGCTCCCCGCCTGCCTGACGACGACCGCGGGCTGCGCCGCGGCCGCGCCCACCTGCTGGTCCGCGTCGGACGCGCCGCCGAGCGCTGGACGTACGCTCCCGTCGTGATCCGCCACGGCGAGCTCGCCGAGGCGGCCGCCACGCGGCGCAGCCCCGTCGGGGACCTCGAGCACCCCTGGCCCGAGTCGGCCACCTTTCGCAACGGTGTCGGCGTGCGGGTGACGGCCTCGACCGTACGCGTGGGGCTGGCGGTGGTGCACGCCCTCGCTGTCCTCGAGGCGGCGGGCCACGCTGACGAGCGGTCCCGCGGCGGCGTCATCGATCGCCACCGTGCCCTCTGGTGGCTCGACCTGGCCTCCAGCGCGTACCCGCGCTTCAGCCGCCACGCCTACGAACGTCACTACGTCGAGCGCCTCGCCGTCTTGCAGGGCCACCAGCGCTGGCGAGACGGCCAGGGTCCCTTCCCCACCGTCCCGGCCTGGCATCGCGAGTGCCTCGAGTGCGACTACGCCGAGGTCTGCCGCGAGCAGCTCGAGGCTCGCGACGACGTCTCCCTGACCCGCTTCACGAGTCTCGACCAGCAGGCCCTGCTGCGCGAGTCCGGCGTCGTCACCCGCCAGCAGCTGGCACGCCTCGATCCGGCCCGCGCCCGCGAGGGACGGCCCGCCACCGCCGACGGCGGCGTCGAGGCCGTCCTCGCTCGGAGCATCGACAAATTGGAGAGCCTCATCTATCGGGCGCGAGCCACCGAGTTCGGACCGCTGCGCACCACCGACGCGGAGCGCATGGGCTGCCCGCGCGCCGACGTCGAGGTCGACGTCGACATGGAGAGCTACGACAACCGCACGTACCTGTGGGGAGCACTGGTGACCCTGCGCCGGGACGTCCCCGGCGTGGAGGCGGGGTACCGCAGCTTCGTGGACTGGGCACCGCCCACCGAGCGCACCGAGGGCGACGTCTTCGCCGCGTTCTGGCGCTGGCTCACGGACCTGCGCCAGCGCACCGCGGCGGCCGGGGCCTCGTGGTGCGCCTACTGCTTCTGGGCCTACGCTGAGGACTCCGCGATGACCCGCGCCGCCTCCTCGTCGTCGCCCTTCGCGCCAACCCTCGCCGAGATCGAGGCATTCCGCGGCTCTCGCCCCCCCGTGTGGGTCGACGTGCACGCCTGGGCCCGGTCCCAGATCCAGACCGACGGACCGACCGGGCTCAAGGCGCTGGCCAGTCACGCGGGTTTTCGCTGGCGCGACGCCTCGCCCAGCGGCGAGGCGTCCCTATCGTGGTTCGAGTCGGCCTGCGACGAGGGCGGAGCCGATGGCGAGGCCCGGCGCCGGCTCCTGGAGTACAACCAGGACGACTGCGACGCCACGCGGGCGCTGCGCGAGTGGCTCGGCGGAGCCGCCCAGGAGCTCCCGCACCGCGACGACGTCCCGCCCGGGCCTCGGTAGCATGACGACGTGGCCGATTCGCAGGTCGTGAGGCCGGTTGGCCTCGGCCCGCGACTGGTCGGCTCCCTCACGGTACTGCTGGCCTTCGCCGCCTCGCTGGCGACGGCGTCCCTGGTCACGGTCGCGGTGGCGTCACGACCCGGTGAGGCAGTGGCCTGGCTCCTCGTAGCCATCGCGCTTCACGCGCTGCGCACCGCGCTCTCGCGCTGGTGGTCGGCCGCGGCCGCTCACCAGGTGCGCGATCGGTGGCGCCAGTCCTTCGCCCAGCACCTGCGCGTACCACGCCCCGAGGGGCAGCGCGGCCGCGGCGACCTCCTCCAGGCGGCGGAGGACGCCGCCGAGGGTCCGGACCTCGACCAGCTCGCCGCGGCCGCGCGCGTCTCGAGCGTCGGGCTCGCCGTGGTGGCGCTGGCCGCTGGTTGGCTCAGCACCACCATCATCGTGGCGCTGGCCGCACTGGCCGTGCCGCTCTACCGGCGCGCCGGTCGGCGCAGCCAGACCCTCATCGCGGAGTACACGCGCCGCCGCGAGCTCCTCGAGCGACGTCAGCTCGAGCTGCTGGCGCACGCGACCGAACTGCGGGCCCTGGGAGCGGTGGAGTACGCCGCGACCGAGATCGGCGCCCTCAGTGACCACGAGCACCGCGCCGCCGAGCGCGCGCTGCGCATCGCCCTCGAGTCCTCGCTCGTCACCGAGTTCGTGAGCGGTGTCTCGGTGGGCCTGGTTGCCATGGTGGTGGGCTTCGAGCTCCTCGGCGGTCGCCTGGACCTGTTCCGCTCGCTCGTGGCGGTGCTAGTCACCGCGGACCTCTTCGGCGCGATCCGCCGCTACGGGATCGCCTTCCACCGCCGTGAGGCCGCTCGCGCCGCCCGCTCGGTGCTCGAGGCGCCGGACTCCCGGCGCCCCCCGGCGGGTGCGCGCGTGGCGGTGGCGACGCGCTTGGTCAGCACGGCGGCGCCGTGGGAGGCGACGTTCGCGCTGGCCCCGGGCGACCGGCTGCTCCTCACGGGCCCGTCGGGGGTGGGTAAGTCGTCGCTGCTGCACGCGCTGGTGGGATGGCGCGCGCCGGCCAGCGGCACGGTCGAGCTCACGGCCGCCCCGATCGGCTTCGTCTCCCCGACCGGGGGGCTGCTGACAGCGTCGCTGCGCGACAACCTCACGCTGGGCCGGCCGATTCCCCAACTCGCGGTGCGCGAGATCCTCGACGACCTCGGACTGGTCGGCCCGCGCTTCGCTGACCTCGACCAGCCGCTGTTGCCTGACGGCGGCGGGCTCAGCTCGGGCGAGCGGGTGCGCCTCCTCCTGGCCCGCGCCCTCCTGGCCGAGCCGGCGCTGGTCGTCCTGGACGACATCGGCGGCGTGCTCGACACCGCCTCGCGGGCCCGGGTGGCCCAGACGCTCGCCCAGCGGCCGCGCGTCGCGGTCATCGAGGCCACCGCCGACTCGCCGGTCATGGCGCCGACACTGCGCATCGAGGTCCCGCGGTGACCCCGTACGCCCAGTTGCGCCGGTGGGTGCGACGCGCCGCGGTTCCCCCAGCCACGCTCACGCGAGCCCTGGTGGCCGCCACCGTCGCGTCAGCCACGTCACTGGGTCTCTTCGTCGGCGCCGCGGCCCTCCTGGTGCTCAGCGCGGCGCACCCCGGGCTACGTGCCGTCGCCGCCCTCCTGGTGCTCATCGAGCTCTTCGCATTCCTGCGCTCTCCCATCCGCTTCGTCGAGCGCGTCTCCACCCACCGGCTGGGCTTCGCCGCGGTCACGCGCTGGCGGATGTGGCTCATGGGCACCGTGGGCACGTGGAGCTTCCAGCGCTGGAGCAGCCACGCGCACGGCGACGTCCTGTCCCGCTCGCTCCAAGACACCGAGGAGCTCCAGGACCTGTGGGTCCGCAGCCTGGTCCCGGCCCTTAGCTCCCTGGCCAGCCTGGTGGTCGCGGACATCGCCGTGTCGTTCCTCCCACCGCGCCCGCACTGGCTCCTGCCAGCCCTCGGACTGCTGGCGTCCCAGGGGGCCGCGACGGCTCTGCTGGTCCGCGCCTTCCCGCGCCTGGTGACCCTGGACCGGGAGCGCCGGCAGCGGCGCGCCGAGTTCCAGAGCCAGATCGTGGAGCTCTCGCTCGTCGCTCCGGACCTCGAGCTGCTGGGGCGCGCCGCCTACGCCGCGGCGCGGCTCGATGCGGCTCGACGGTCGCTCACCGACGCCGAGGTTGCCAGCGAGAGGGCCCGCACCCGACTCGCGGCCCTGGTCCCCGTCACCGCTCTCTTGGGCGTCGGCATCTTGGCGGTCTTCCGACCCGTCGCCGCGCCCCTGTGGCTCGTCGGAACCGCACTGGTCCTGGTCGCCGGCCTGGAGGTCGGGGCCACGCTCTCGAGCGCTCTGGAGACCGCCGTCGCCGTGACCGCGGCCACGGAGCGGCTCGACGACCTCGCCGAGCCGGAGACCGCCGGGTCACGCGCGTGGCCGGACACGGCGCCACTGATGGTTCGCGGACTGGTCCTGCGCACCGGTCCGCGCACGCTGGTCGACGGCGTTGATCTCACCTTGACCCGCGGCCGGCGCGTGGCCGTCACCGGCGCCTCGGGCGTGGGCAAGTCGTGGCTCCTTCGTGTCGTGGCTGGGCTCGATGCGGCCGACGGGGGCACGATCGTCGTCGGCGACCGCCCGCTCGACGAGATTGCCGAGTCCGAGGTGCGCCGCCACATCGCCTACGTGCCCAGTGAGCCCGGTCTCCTGCGCGGGCGTCCCGCCGACGTCATCGCCCTGGGACGCACGCCGTCCCGCTCGGTGGCCGACGACCTGGCGGCCGTCGGCGTGGTCATCGATGCCAACACGCGGTGGGAGGGGCTGGCGCGCGGCGAGAGCGCTCGCGTAGCGGTGGTGCGCGCCTTGGCGATCTCCCCCGACGTCGTCGTCCTCGACGAGCCGACGGCGGGCCTCGGGTCCCCCGACACCGCGGCGCTGCTCGACCTGCTGGAGCGCTCGGGCGCAGCGATCGTGGTGGCGACCCACGATCCGGCCGTCACCGCCTGGGCCGACGAGGTCATCGGCCTCGACGGCGGGCCCGCTTCGGGCTAGCACCGCAGCGCAGGACCTCCGCGGCCCCTGTTCGTGAAGTCCTGCACAACGGGCGTAGGCCGCGTGATGTGGCCTGCCCGCCGCGCACGCCGTGGGCTAACGTCATCGCATTGGCTGGGGGGGCCAAGCCGGTGGTGGGCCCGCTCGTTCGCGCCGCGCGTAACGGGCGGGCCCCGCCGAGTCGCGGAGCTACTGGCCCGGTACGGCGTTGAAGCGCACCAGCGACGGGACGGCGCCGCGCGTCCCGATAACTGTGAGGGAGCCGTTGTCGAGCCGGGTGCGCCACACGGTCCCACCGGGGGCGCCGAGCGCCCAGATCGCAGCTGACTTGATGGGCGAGACGTGACTGACGATGGCCAGGTGCCGATCGGGCTGGTGCAGCAGCGACGCCCGCTCGCCGAGCAGCTCGTTCAGGAGGGCGTGCACACGACGATCCACCGCCGCCAGCGACTCGCCACCGCCAAGGGCGATCTCGTGGTCGGCCTCGAACCGGCGCCACTCCTCCGCGCTCACCACCGACAGGGGCGATCCGTCCAGGACGCCGTAGTCCACCTCGATCACGGCGGCGCACTCGCGAGCCGGCAGACCGGGCATCGCCAGGGCGGCGGTCTCTCGAGCCCGGTGCAGGGGCGAAGACCACACTTCTTCGACTCCCGTCAGCCAGGGCCGCAGATCGAGTGCCTGCTGCCGTCCTCGCGCCGTCAGCGGCGGATCCGACCGGCCCACCAGCAGACCCTGCGCGTTGGTCGTCGTCTGACCGTGGCGGATGAGGAAGATCACGACACGAGGATCCGGCCGCAGGACGGACACTCCACCACTTCGTCGGCCGGTCGACGCCGAAAGCGGTCCAGATCCAGAGGGCTGAGCGCCAGGCGGCATCCGTCGCATCGGCCATCGACCACGAAGGCGCCGCCCGCGACGCCCGCGCGCCCGCGGGCCCGCTCGTAGCGCGCGCGCAGGGTCGGCGACAGGCCCTCGCTCAGCTGCTCGCGCTCGGTGGCCAGGCGCTCGGCCTCCTCGCCCAGCGACCAGCGCAGCGTCGTCAGCGTCTCGCGTAACTCGCGACGCCGATCGAGGTCGGGCTGGACCTCGTGACGCTGCTCGCGGACGGACACCTCCAGGTCCTCCACCTGGGCCAGCAAGTCCAGCGCGCGCTCGTCGGCCTCGTCGCACTGGTGCGCCACTGAGCGGGCCTCGGCCTCGATGGCCACCAGGTCCCGCGAGCCCGATGACTGGTGCAGAGCACGTTCGAGCTCGCGATGGCGCTGGCGCAGCCTCTCGGCGCGTTCAGCCTGCTCGTCGTAGGCCTGGCGCGCCCGCATCACCGCATCCTCGGTCTCGCGGACCTTGGCGACCCGGATGCGCAAGCTCTCCTCGATGCGATCGAGCTCGCCTTGCTCGGGCAGGTGCTCACGCTGCTGGCGCACCCGCTCGAGCCAGCGGTCCGCCTCGATGAGGTCGTGCAGCATCTCTGCTTCAGCCATGGTCGAAGTCTGACACGCCGAGGCCGGCGAGCAGGCTCGCCGCTCGTCCCAGGAACGCCACGAGGTCGGGATCCGCCCGTCCCGGCGCCTCGGCGAGAGGCCACCAGCCGATGTCGCGGCTCTCCCCCGGCCCGGGATCGGGGGTCGCGGGCGAGGAGACGAGGACGAAGGTGATGTCATCGTGGACGTGCCCGCGCGGACCGTGATGAACTTCCATGCGCACGATGGTCGGCTCGCGCAGGTGGCGGGCCGCCAGGCCCGCCTCCTCGCGCACCTCGCGCAGCACGGCGTCGTCGATCGACTCGCCAGCGTCGACGTGACCGCCGGGCAGCAGCCACCGGTCAAGCAGCCGGTGCCGGTGCAGGATCACGCCGCGCGCCGACACGACGAGGGCGCTCGCGGTCACGTGAGGCACATCGACGTCGGGCGCGAACGGGTCGCGCTCCCAGGCCAGGCGATCCAGCGTGACGGCGCGCGCCAGGGATGAGCGCGCATCCCCGGGCGCGAAGCGGCGCACGGCGTCGCGCAGCGCCACCACGTCCATCAGGCCAGCCCCAGCAGTCGCCGCACGGAGAGCGGGACCTCCAGCGCCGGATCGCCTCCGTCGTCGAAGCGCTGCGGCTCGCCGTAGCGCATAACGACCGGAACCAGCCCCGCCCAGATCGCCAGCCCTCGATCGTCCTCGTCGTCGTCGTCGGTGGGCCCGGCCGACACCTTGACGGCCGCCTCCTCGATCCTGACCTCGAGGACCGCCGTGCGGCGCACCTCCTCGTCACGAGTCGGCCGCACCTCCCGGGAGCGTCCCGGGACGACGGCATCGACGAAGCGATCGAGCAGCGGGCGGCGCCGGGCCTCATCCTCGACGAAGGAGGCGGGACCCACGACCGACACCGAGCGATACGCGATCGATGACTCGAAGCCACGGCGCGCCAGGCGCACGCCCTCGTAGAGCGTCGCGGTCACGAAGGCGCGCTGGGCCGCCGCCGCCCGCATGACGGCATTGGACCGGGAGAGCCGTGGATGAAGACCGTGTCGTCCTCGCGCACCACCAGGGTCGGCCCGGCCGTCGCCAGGCCCGAGACCGCGGCCGCGAGGTGCGCGAAGGGCGCCGCGTCCAAGACGCCATAGACGCTGTCGCGGTCGTAGCGCGCCTTCTCGGGCAGGCGACGGACCCGGGTGTGGGAGCCGGGTCCGAGCGCATCGGTCACGCCCGTACCTCCCCGCTCAGGAACGTGCGCGCGTAGCCCGCCACCTCGACGTGGCGCTCGAAGAGGCGCGCGTACATCAGACCGCCCCGCGCCGAGGCCTGACGTACCACGATGGTGGGCGCACCGGTCCGCTCGGCCCACCAGGGAGCCACCGCGCACAGCGCGCTCCCGGTGACGGGATCCTCGGCCACGCCCAGCCGAGGCGCGAACACCCGGATGGCGACGTCGGCGTTCGGGGCGCCCGCGCACGCGGCGATGACCAGCGAGCCGGGCGCCAAGAAGAGGCTGACCGGGTCGACCGACAGCCCGCACAGCGTGTCGTAGTCCCGCACCACCGCGAGCAGGTTCTGGGAACCAGCCTGGTAGAGCTCCTCGATCTCGCCGAGGGCCCCCGCGAGGGCCGACGGGTCGACCGGCTCGAGGCGTGATCGCGGGAGGTCGATCCCCAGGGTCCCGTCACGGGAGCGGCGTCCCGACAGCAGGCCCGAGCGCGTCTGGAAGTTCGCCTCGGGCCCCGGCACGGCGAGCTCGGTCAGCAGCACGTGGAGGGACGCGAGCGTCGCGTGGCCGCACAGATCGACCTCGACGGTCGGCGTAAACCAGCGCAGCGACCACCCCTCCCCCAGCCGGCGCAGGAACGCCGTCTCGGAAACGCCCATCTCGTAGGCGATCTGCTGGAGCTCGTCGTCGGGGATCGGGCGCTCCAGCAGCACCACCACCGCCGGGTTACCGCGCACGGCCTCGCCAACGAAGGCGTCGACCCACCAGAGGCGATGACCGAAGGTCACCTGAACCGAATCCACGTCCCCGAGCCTGCCACACGCGATGGCGCCCCCTAGACTCGTCGAGGTGCGGGTGGCGACGTTCAACCTCCATGCGGGGGTGGACGGCTGGGGTCGGCGCAACCGGGCACTGGAGCACGCGATGGCCCTGGGCGCCGACGTCCTGGTGTGCCCCGAGATGTGGCGCGGCGACGCGGGTGAGGACCACTTCCGCGCACTCAGCGACGCCCTGGGCATGGCGGGGCTCTTCGTGCCCCTGGCGCGGGCCGAGCGCTCGACCGAGGGATCCGGGCCCGCCTCGTGGCAGCCACGCGGCGCCCACCTGCACGGCGAGTACGGCCTGTTCTTCACCGAGCACCGGTCGCTGACCGGTGCCCAGCGGGTGCGCCGGGCGTCCGTTCCCGCCGACGCCGGACAGTGGGGACTCGGCCTGCTGACGCGTCTGCCCATCGACGCGGTGACCAGCGAGCCCCTCGAGCGCCAGCCCCGCGAACGGGTGCGCCGGGCGATCGTGCGCGCCGACTTGCGCTTGCGCGACGGCTCGGCCTTCACCATCTTCGGCGTGCACTTCGCGCACCTCTCCCACGGGTCCTTTCACCAGTTCCGCCACGTGCGCGAGGTGGCCGGCGCGGTGGCCCAGCATCGTCCCGTCCTGATCGCCGGTGACTTCAACTCCTGGCGCCCCCCGTTGCGCCTGTTCTTTCCCGAGTGGCGCCAGCTGGTGCGCGCCCCCACCTGGCCGGCCCGTCGACCCCATTCGCAGATCGACCACGTCCTGGGATCCGGACCGTGGCTGGTGCGCGACGGCGGGGCCAGCGACGGCGGCAGCGACCACCGGGCCCTCGTCGTCGACCTCGACCTCGACGGGGGACCGCCGGCCCGCTGACCCGTCGGGACCGCCGCCTAGGACGCCACGACGCCTGGTGCGTCCAGTTCCACGCCCCGCGTCTCGGGCAGCTGACGCAACAGCACCAGTGCCGGCAGCAGTGGCAGGAAAGTGATCAGGGCGGGGAGTCGGAGCACTGAGGTGCCGCTGCCCAGACCCAGGTCGGCGAGCGATCCGAAGAGCACGAGGCCCGTCGTGGCGCCAACGACGGCCGCCACGACGGCCCAGCCCACCGCCGTGGCCCGGAAGGGGCGGGGGAAGATCTCGGTGCCCAGGGCGTTGGAGGCGGGGGTCACGATGCCCGCGGCGCCGATGCCGATGAAGTAGCCCCCGGCGAAGAACGCTGGGCCACCCGCGTAGGTGGCACACGCGGCGACCGCCAGGGTACTCATCCCGATGGCGACCGTCACGCGACGGCCCAGCGACTGGGACCATCGACGGCCCAGGAGGAGGCCGACCAGTCCCGCCGCCCCGCTCGTCGTGACGATCGCCGCGACGGTGCCGGCGCCGAGATGCAGCACGCCCTCGCCGTAGACGAAGGCGTAGCCGTTGGCCGGTCCGCTGACGAGCGCGGCGACGAAGGTGAGCACGACGACGATGAGCAGTCGCGGCCGCAGCGCGGGAGGCACGACACCCAGGCGCGCGCTGGCTGGTCGCACCGCCGGGGACGGCTCAGCGATCCGGCGCGTCACCCACGGGGCAGCGATCGCGGGGACCAGCGCCACGGCGAACAGCCAG
Organism: Acidimicrobiales bacterium; assembly: GCA_049965035.1. Classification (GTDB taxonomy): domain Bacteria; phylum Actinomycetota; class Acidimicrobiia; order Acidimicrobiales; family RAAP-2; genus RAAP-2. The sequence goes on along the minus strand of JBMFWS010000018.1, from coordinate 9,769 downwards.
CGGAAGGCCTGCGGCCCGCGCACCACACCGTGGATCAGCGCCGAGAGTCCGGCGCCGACGCCGGCACCCGCGGCCAGGACGGCCAGGTGCGTCACGCGGGCAGTGGTCGAGGACATCTCGACCGCCAGGACCTGCGTGAGCGCCGACGCCGTCGTCAGCAGCGGCCGCGCGAGGGCGAAGAGCACGACGAACCACCAGTAGTCAGGACTTCCGGCCGCCAGTACCGTCATCACCAGCCCCCCGACGAGCGTCAGTCCCATCAGGTGCCGGCGCCCGCGGTGGTCAGCCCACGCCGTGATGGGCAACGCCAGGAGCGAGGCCGCCCGCACCAGGCCGAGCCCCAGTCCCACCTGCGAGCCCGACAGCCCCACCTGGCTGCGGAAGTCGTGCGCGCCGGCCACGACCGCGCCGAAGTGGCGCGCGACGTCGCTCAGCGACGTGATGAGCCCGAACTGGGCGAAACTCGACCACAGGGCGACGAAGAAGAGCGCCGGGACGAAGACCCGGGGACGGGCGCCCCGCTCCACGAGGTCAGGCAAGGGTGACCGAGGGGTCGACCACCACCAGCATCTTGCCCTGGTTGCCCCCCGTCAAGACGAGGTGCAGTGCGTCGGGAGCTTGCTCCAGGCCCGACACGAGGTGCTCGTGGTGGACGATCGTGCCCTCGCGCACGAGCGGTACCAAGACGTCGTAGGCCTCGGCCGCGCGCGCCAGGAAGTCGAGCACCAAGAAGCCGACCATCGAGGCTCGGCGCACGATCAGCATGCTGGTGTTGGCGATTCCTGCCGGGCGCTCGGCGCGGTCGTACTGGGAGATCGCTCCGCACATCACGATCCGCGCACCCCGCGCGAGACTCGTCAGGGCCACGTCGAGAGTCTCGCCGCCCACATTGTCGAAGAACACGTCGATGCCCGGGGCCGCCAGCCGGCGCAGGTGGCGGGGCCAGTCGGGGTCGCGGTAATCGACGCAGTCGTCGAAGTGGTACTGGTCGACGACGCGGGCGCACTTGTCGGGCCCACCGGCGATGCCGATCACTCGAGACGCCCCCCGCTGGCGGGCGAGCTGACCCACCAGCGAGCCCGTCGCTCCCGCGGCGCCGGACACCACCACCACGTCGCCCGGGGCCAGGCGTCCCACGTCGAGCAGGCCGAAGTAGGCCGTCAGGCCCGTGACGCCGAGGACGTTCATCGCGGTCGGCAGGTCGACGCCCCACGCGGTCGGCAGGACCGAGAAGCGGTTCGCGTCGTCGGCGACGGCCCACTCCTGCCATCCGGTCATGCCCGTGACCACGTCACCGACCCGGTACCGCGGGCTCCGGCTCTCGGTGACCACCCCGGCCCCCGTCGAGCGCACGACCGCTCCGAGCTCTATCGCGGGCAGGTAGCCCGGCGCATCATTCATCCACGTCCGGATCGTCGGATCGATCGAGAGCGTGCCCACGCGCACGAGCGCCTGCCCCTCGCCGACCGTCGGCAGCGGGCTCTCGATCAGCTCGGTGGCCGTCGCGGCCAGCGAACCCTCCGGTCGCCGCACGAGCACGATCTGTCGATTCACCATGGCTCACCTTCCCTCTGGCGTGCCGCGCCGGCCAATGCCCCCCAGAGCGGGCACGGGGACCCTTCCGCGCGACCGGAGTCACGGCGCACGCCACGACCCTAGCCACGCGACCACCCTGCCCGAGGCCGTCATCGCAGGCCGGCCACCTCGAGCCACAGCGTCGCCACCACCAGTGTCGCCACGGCGATCGGCCAGCCCCACCGTAGTGCGACGCGCAGGGATGGTTCGCCCCCCGCCCCTCGGGCGGCGCGGAGCCAGAGGAGCCAGGCCAGCGATCCCGTCGGCGCCAGGTTGGGACCCAGGTTGAGACCGATCAGGGCCGCCAGGGGATGGGCCGGGAGGTGGGCGGCGAGCATCGAGGCGGCGGGCAGGTTATTGGCCAGCACCGCGGCTACCGCGGCCACGGCCACCGTGGCCGGACCGCTCAGGTGTGCCACCAGACGGGCCGGCTCCGCCCAGTCCCGGCCCACGGTCCCGAGCAGGACCGCCGCACCGAAGAGCCCGAAGAGGGATGCCGGCGCCAGCGCCCCCAGCACCCGGGTCGCGCTGTCTCGACCCCGCACCACCCTCCAGCCCACGGCCGCAGCGCCGATCGCGAGGACGGGCAGCGCCGGGTCCGGCGTCACCAGCATGGTCGTCGTCGCCGCCACGACCGCGATCGTGCCCGCGCCGACCCGTAGCTCGACCGGCTCGGGCGCCGGCCGCCCGGTTCCCGCCGCGCGCCGGGCCCGGCTGGCCAGCAGGGCCACGGCGACGACGCTGGCGGCGAGGGCCGGCCCGCCCAGACGCGCGAGGAACCGCGCTCCCGTCAGATGGAGGGGCCCGACGACGATGAGGTTCGTGAGGTTCGAGCCGGGCAGCCACAGCGAGCCGGCGTTGGCCAGGAGCACCGGACCATAGAGCCATGCTCCGCCCTCCACGCCCCGCCGCCGAGCGACGTGGATCATCAGTGGCGTCATGAAGACCACCGCGGTGTCGAGGTTGAGCAGCGCGGTCACGACGACGACGAGCGACGCGCTCACGACGTAGACGCGTGCTCCCGAGGTGGACACGCCGGCCACGTGACCGCCCAGCCAGGCGAACAGCCGGTCCTCGTCCGCCGCGAGGCCGACCAGCAGGAGTCCCGCCACTAAGACGAACGGGGGCCAGTCCTGGTGCAGGGCGTCCAGGGCGACCCGGGGCGGAGCGAGCCACGCCCCCGCCAGGCCCAGCACCCCCACAGCCCCCCACACCACGGCGCCCCGCTGGGCAGCGGGGGCGACCTGGTCCATGGGGTTAGTCTGGCAGCCCGCTGCGGGCGTGCGACAACGAGCGGGCGCCGTCGGAGCGCACACAGGCCGGATCCTCGCCCAAGACGTCGCCGCTGTGGGCGTAGGCCCGGGCGCGCGACCCGCCACACAGCTGCGACACCTCGCAGTGGCCACACGCCCCAGAAAACCGGCCCGCGCGGATCTCGGCCAGGATTGGGCTCTTCGCGTAGATCGAGGCCAGATCGCGCTCGCGAATGTTGCCCAGGGGCACGGGGAGGAATCCCGAGGCCAGCACCGCGCCGTCGTGCCCGACGAACACGATGCCGCGGCCATCCCCCGTGGCCAGGGAGTGGCTTGCCGCGGGCCGGGCCGCAGGCAGCGCGAGCTCCTCGAGACGTCGGTGCAGTGTGGCGTAGAGCGGTCCCACCTGCTCGGGCGAGGGGGGCCCTCCGAGCTGGCGGCGCGCCGCCTGGACGCGACGGAAGAAGGGAGCCTCGACCGTGCGCACGGTCATGCCACGAGTGGTGACGTCGACCAGGAAGTGGCACACATCCTCGGCCTGGTCGGGTCCAACCTCGTCGAGGTCGATTCCGCGCCCCACGCCCACCAGGAAGAAGACCTCCCAGATGGAGATCCCGAGCCGGCGCAGGAGACCAACGACGTCGGCCAGCTCCAGGACGTTGCCCGACATCACCGTGGTGTTGACCTGGACGCGAAATCCCATCTCCACGAGTTGGGGCAGCACCGCGACGGTGCGCTCGAACAGGCCAGAGATGCCCCGGATGCCATCGTGGGTCGCCGGCTCGGACCCGTCGAGCGAGATCGACAGGCTGCGCACCCCGAGCTCGTGGAGTCCCGCCAGGCGCTCGAGCGTCAGGCGCGGCGTCACCGAGGGCGATAGGCCAACGTGGATGCCGAGCTGGCGGGCGTAGGCGATGAGCTCGTCCAGGTCGGAGCGCTCGAGACAGTCGCCGCCAGTGAGGATCAGGATCGGCGAGCCGCCGAGCGCGGCCACCTGGTCGATGAGGTCGCGACCCTCGGCCGTGCTCAGCTCACCAGGGAGCCCAGTGAGCTGCGCTGAGGCCCGACAGTGCCGGCAGCTGAGCGCGCAGGCCTTGGTCGTCTCCCAAAAGACCAGGTGCGGAGCCGTCTCGTAGCGCTGGAGGCGACGCTCCAGCGCGCTCTGGATCACGGCACCACCGGGCGCCTCAGCGCGCATCACGCCTCCTGCTCACCCGCGCCTCCACGCATCCGTCCTAGTCGGGCACCCGCCGCGACCGTAGGGTCCAAGGTCCCGGGGTCACCGCGGCTCGGCGCATCGTGCCGTCACGGCGCGGTGTACCCCAGGATGGCCGATGGCGCGAGCGTGGCCATCAGCCCCGACACGATGGGCGTGCCCAGGCCGGTCGGCAGGTCGTAGCCGCGTCCCGCGGCAAAGCCGGTGCTTGGGGGATAGGCGTTGTTGCCCACGGTGATGTCGTGGAAGTCCTGCGCGTAGGTCTTTCGGTTCGCGGCGATCTGGTAGAGCGTGGGCGCCAGCTGACCGAAGCGACTCCCGTGGGCCTGGACCAGATCGGCCGTGATCGCGGCCCAACTGGGCGCGGCCTCGCTCGTGCCGCCAAAGAAGTAGAAGCCGTTGTAGGCCGCACCCAGGAAGCCGAGGTAGATCATCGTGGCCGTGTAGACCGACGCGTTGAACGCCACGTCCGACGTCGTGCGCATGGTGGAGGACTGCCACGCGGGCGCCGGGAAGATCGAACTGGGCGCGCCACCGGTCGCCCCGAAGGGTCCGTACGAGCAGCCAAAGGGGCAGGTTGCCGCGTTGGCGTCGTTCCACACCGTCTCGGACTTCCAGGTGTAGCTCTTGGTACCACTCACGAAGAGGTCGGTCCCGCCCGTCGCCACGACTTGGGGATCCGAGGCCGGATACAGAGCGTTGGGTGTGGTGTACCCGTTGCCCGCACCGCTGTCTCCCGAGGACGCGAACAGCGAGATGCCCTGAGTGGTCGCCTGCTGGAAGATCGCGTGGGCTTGCTGAACCTGCAGATTGTTGCCCTCGCCCGCGATCGCCGCCTCCGGTGCGCCAAAGCTCATCGACAGCACGTCGCCCAGATGGTTGCTCACCGCGTACGCGATGGCGTTGTTGATGTCGTTGCCACTGGGCGAGCTGGCGATGATCAGGTTGATGGTGGCTCCCGGGGCCAGGTCGTGGACGGTCTGGACGTCGAGGCTGGTCTCCTCGGCCCAGCTGGCCTGGACGCTGTGCTCGGCGATGGGACTGTAGGGCACCTGGCCTTCGGGGTAGTAGACGTGGACCGTCGTCGCCGGCAGGCCGAAGGTCTGGTCGTAGACGTTCAGGTCCTGTTGGACGGTGGGGCTGCCGTACGCGTCGATGATCGCCACCTGGGTCCCCGAGCCGGCCAACTGGCCATTGATCGACCAGGGGACCTGGTAGGCGTCGTGGAGCACCGTGGGCGTGTAGCAGGCCAGGCCGAAGAGATTGACGCACTGACTGGGCGTGTAGGGGAATCCGTTCGCCGTGTGTCCCGCGGGCAGGGCGATCGGCGTCACCTGATAGGTGAGACCCGACGAGCTCGTCGAGGCTCCCCCGGCTCCCGGCACCGCGAGCGCCGCCAGCACCAGTACGCCTATCGCCAGTGCCGCGTTCGATCTCGTGACGTGACCCATGAGTTCCCCCCTTTATCGGTACGACGTTGCCACACTAGCGACCGAGCCGGTGAGAGCGCGAGAGCGGCTCAGGCCGGAAACTCCCCGGGGGCGTCGAGGACCGTGGCGTGCACGTCGTCGACCTCGCTCGTGTGCCCGCGCACGTGGGCGGTCGTGCGCAGCGGGATCTCCTTGAGCAGCCACGTGAGGGCGAAGGCGAGCAGCGCGATCGGCGCGGCCACCAGGAAGACGCGCTCCAGGCCCGCATTGAAGGCGTGGATCACGAGAGTGCGCTCGGGCGCGGGGAGGTCACGGATCTGGGCCGGGTTGGCCGTCAGCGATACAGAGCTGAGCAGGTGGCGTTGTGCGGGCGTGGTGTGGGCGAAGAGCGCCGACAGGAGGCGGCTGTCGAAGACGGAGCCGAGAATCGACACCCCGAAGGCACCGCCGATGGACCGGAAGAACGTCGCCGTCGCCGTCGCGGTGCCGAGCTGCCCGTGGGGAACGGCGTTTTGGACCGCGACCACCAGAACCTGCATGACGAGACCCATGCCAAAGCCGGTGACGAACATGCCGAGGGCTGTCGTGGCGTAGGGCGTCGAAGTGCCCAGGTGCGACAGCAGTACCAGCCCGAGCGCGGTGATCGCCGTGCCAATGATCGGGAACACCTTGTAGCGCCCGGTGCGCGACACCAGCTGGCCGCTCAAGATGAAGGTGATCAGCATGCCCAGGACCATTGGGAGCAGCTCGAGGCCCGAGCGCGTGGGCGATGAGCCGTGCACCACCTGCAGATACAGGGGCAGGAACACGATCGCCCCAAACATGGCAAAGCCGATGACGAAGCCCACCGCCGAGGCGGCGCTGAACGTGCGATTGGAGAACAGCCCCATCGGGAGAATCGGCTCACGCGCCCGCCGCTCGATGGGGATGAAGGCGAGGAGCAGGATGCCGCTGACGATGGCCAGCACCACGATGGGCGCCGATCGCCAGGCGTACTGCGTCCCACCCCAGGTGGTGATGAGGATGAGTCCCACGACCGCCGCCGACAGGACGGCCGCGCCCCACCAGTCGATCTGGTGGGGCACGCGATGCTTGGGTACGTGCAGTCCCGCCGCGATCACCATGAGGGCGACGACGCCGATGGGGAGGTTGATGTAGAAGATCCAGCGCCACGACGCGTGCTGGGTTAGCCAGCCGCCCGCCAGCGGACCGAGCACGCTGGACAGGCCGAACACGGCTCCGAAATAGCCCATGTAGCGACCGCGCTCGCGCGGGGGGATGACGTCGCCGACGATGGCCTGCGAGCCGACCATCAGGCCCCCGGCTCCCAGGCCCTGGATGGCGCGAAACGCAATCAGCTCAACCATGTTCTGCGACAGGCCCGAGAGGGCCGATCCACTCAGAAAGATCACGACGGCCAGCTGGTAGAAGCCCTTGCGTCCCCAGAGGTCGCCGAACTTGCCCCACAGGGGCAACGAGATCGTCGAGGTGATGAGATACGCGGTCACCACCCAGGACAGGTGGTCGAGTCCGTGGAGGTCGCCCGCGATCGTGGGCAGAGCCGTCGAGACGATCGTCTGGTCCAGTGCGGAGAGGAACATCCCAAGCATCAGCGAGATGATGATGGTCATGATGCGCCGGTGACTAAGTCCCACCGAGGGTGCCGGCACGGTCGAGACGCCGGTGGGGGCATCGGTCATGGTCGCTCCAGTTCGTTGTGCAGGCTGGCGGAGAAGGCGTGGAAGAGCTCGGCGAACCGGCGCACGTCATCGCGCGGCCAGTCCGACAGGACCTCGTGCAGCAGTCGCAGGTACGCCGCAGCCGCGCGCTCCAGCAGCGCGCCACTCTCAGGCGTCAGGGAGATGAGCACGACGCGCCGGTCACGCTCGTCCGCGGCGCGAACCACGAGTCCGGCCCGCTCGAGCTGCTGTACCTTGCGGGTGACACCCGGTAGGTCGACACCGAGGAGGTGGGCCAGGTCGGTCACCCGGACGTCGACCCCGCCCGCGAACTGCAGCTTGCGCAGCAGCAGGAGAGCGGGGCGGTCGATCCGCAATCCCAGATCGCTCAAAACACGCTCGTGCACGCGAGATCGCGTGAGCCACCGCGCGACGGTCTGCAGGTCCTCGAGCACGTCGGTCACGACCGCGTCGTCCGGCCCGAGGGGCTCATTGCTTACTTGCATAAAGCAAGCACCTTAGCGGCGCGGCGCTGGCACGCTCACGCTGGCGGCGGATCCCGGTCGGACTCTCTGGCCCGCAGGTCGATCACGATGACTTGGAGGGACGCCGCGACGGGCACGGCGACGAGCACGCCGACGAATCCCCCGAACAGACCCGCCAGCCAGTCGCCGAGTTCGGCGCCGACCAGGACCGCGACGAAGACGGCCAAGGGGCTGACCCGCGTCGTGCGCCCCATGATCAGAGGGTTGAGGATGTGGTTCTCGATCTGGGTATATACGACGAAGACGACGAGGGTGACGATCCCGGCGACCATCGTGTGCCCAAAGGCGAACAGCACGGTCGGGATGCCCGCGAGGGCGCCGCCGATGGTGGGGAGGAAGTCGACCATCCCAACCCACAGCGCGAATAGCGCCGCGAAGGGGACGCCCACGATGGTCAAGGTGACGAAGACCACCAGTCCGGCAATGAGCGACGTGGCCAGGTTGCCCACCATGTAGCCCGAGACGGCGACCCCCACCTGCGTGCCGATACGCGCGACGCGCTGTGCCCGCTGCGGGGGCAGGGCCGCCAGCCAGACCTGGCGAAGGCGCGGGGCCTCCAGCAGGACCAAGACGACGAAGGTGAACACCGTGATCAGGGCGACCAGCCCCGAGATCGCACCGCGCCCCAGCGCCAGCGCCGGGCGAGAGAGGCCCTGAGCCAACGACACCAGCTTGGAGGCATTGTCGGTGACCCAGTGGGAGACGTGGTAGCGGCGCAGCAGGTGCCCAATCCAGCCCTGACCGGTCTGGGCCTTGTGCACGTAGGACGGCAGAGCATTGGCCAGCCTCGTCATGCTGTTGACCAACGGGTAGCCGAATAGGATCGCGAGGCCCACGAAGACCACGACGCTGGCGGCCGCGACGACCGCGACCGCACCGCCTCGTCGGCGAATCCCGTGTCTCTGGACGAACGCGACCAGCGGATTGAGCAGCAGCGCGACGAAGCCACCAACGAGCATGAGGAGCAGGATGAGCCGCAGGCGGTACAGGAGAAGGACGGCGACCAGCGCACCGATCACGACGATGACCGACGTGACGATTGTCCGCAACGGGACCGACGAGGCGTCGGCCCGTCGGAAGATCCTGGAGGACCGGGGACGTTGGTCGGGGACCTGCGACATGCACCCTCCCGGAGCCGACGGGACCGGCTCGGTCGATCGATCGGGTCTCGAGACCCCCTCGTACCGTAGCCTGCACACCCCCCGGTGGCAGGGACGCTCACCCGCTATCCGCTCGGTGCACGTGACCATGCCGTCCACTGTGCGCATCGCCCCAGCTCGCCTGCGGCCTCACCTCAGCCGGCGAGGAACCTCCTCGGCGCACGCAACGCTGGTACGCCTGCACCCACTATCCGTCGACTAGATCCAGCACTCTGACCGGAGCCTGCGACACCATCGCTCCCCCTTTGGCGGACGGAGCCTGATCTGCTGACTCGGACACCTAATCGTGGGTCGGAACCCCGGGTTAGGTGAGGGAACTAGATGCCGCTTCCCTACCCCTCAGAGCTTCGGTGTCGAGCAGTGGATCTCGCTCGGCGACGAGACAAGCCCATCGCCACGATCGGCAAGGACCGTGGATGGTCGAGAGTTGTCGGCACAGCTGGATGCGCCAGGCCGACGTCGACGAGGGCGCTGGCGAGGGCCCGACAAGCGACGAGCGCTCCAATCTCGTGCGCCAGCGTCGCGATAACCACCACCCAGCGATGCAGAAGGAGTTCCTCCAGCGCGAGCGCCCCATTTGCTCGGGAGAGCATCCTCCCCAGGCAACTCGCCAGCTGGCCGTGAGCTCAAAGGTGACGGCATCGACGTCGCGGTGGCCTGGCAGGCCTGGAAGATCCCCCGCTCGAACCATGACGACTGCCTGATTCGCGCACCCTCGGCGCTCGAGTTGGCCGACGAGGACCCGTCAAGGAGATCCGCGACACCCTGGACCCCTCGTGCGAAACCTATGTCTCCCCGGCGTGGACGCCGAGTTGAGGGTCGCCCGGGGTCGTCTCGTCGGACGCACGTGCGTGGCGCGCCTGGTGATCGCCCGGTCCATCAGCGGGGTGCGCATCAAGTAGCTCGGGCGG
>JBMFWS010000017.1:0-39439 GCA_049965035.1 Acidimicrobiales bacterium | reverse complement strand
CGTCGTCATCACCGTTCAGCACGACAACGAACTGCTCTTTGCCACGGGGACGACGGTTCTCGCCCAGGGAGACGTGGTCAGCGCTCTGGCCAGTCCCCACAGTGTCGACACGCTGCGCCAACTCCTGCGCGGCAGCCCCGAGCCAGACCACAAGCGGGACGAGCCCCACCGGAGCGACGGTGACGCGCGCACGTCGGGCACTGCCGAGGGTCCGCACGCTTCCTAACGCGAGTCGGGCAGTCGGCACCGCCGCGCTGGTGCCGACTGGGCTCGTCGCGGGGAGTCCGCCCGCGATGGTGCCGCAGCTCTCGGGAACCGTGACCACCGTGACCACCGTGACCATCCCTTCGTGATGACTGGGGCGCGAAGCGCGGTGCCCGACAGACTCCCCGGGCCACGCAGCGCGTCCCCTCAACTGGCCACGACCCAGCGCCGCCACACCGGGATTGTCGGCCCGCGAGCGGAGACCGCGCAGTCCCGCCCGCGGTTGAGCGCGCGGGAACTGCGGCTCAGGCCACGTGCGAGGTGAACGGCCGCCCGTCCACGCGGCGCGGCCGCGCGGGCACGATCCGACGCTGGTTGGTGCCGACGATCTGGCCCGGCACGCCCACGACCACGCTCCCGGCCGGGACATCCTTGGTCACCACGGACTGCGCGCCGATGGCACAGTCGTCGCCCACCGTCACGGGCCCGAGCACCACGCAGCCTGCTCCGAGCATCACCCGATCACCGATCGTCGGGTGACGCTTGCCCCGACTCATCGAGACACCGCCCAAGGTCACGCCGTGGAACATCACCACGTCGTCGCCGATCTGGGCCGTCTCGCCAATGACGACACCGAGCGCGTGATCGATGAACAGCCGGTGACCAATCGTGGCGCCGGGATGGATGTCGACCGCCGTCGCCATGCGCACCAGGGAGGACAGCAGCCTCGCGCTCATGAAATGCCCGTGGTGCCACAGGGCGCTGGCCACGCGGTGTCCCCAGATGGCGTGGACCCCGGGGTAGGTCAGGGCCACGTCCCACGCATTGCGGGCCGCGGGGTCGTTGTCGAGCGCAGCGTGCAGGTCGTCGCGCAGCTCGGTGCGTAGCTGGCGCAGCATCAGTTGCCCATTCCCTCGAAGAGCACCGTCGAGAGGTAGCGCTCGCCGAACGACGGGATGATGACCACGATGGTCTGGCCCGCCGACTCGGGCCGCGCGGCCAGGTCCAGCGCGGCGCGGATCGCCGCCCCCGAGGAGATGCCCACCAGGAGCCCCTCCTGGGTGGCCATGGCCCGCGACGCCGCCAGGGCGTCAGCATTCTCGACTCGCAGGACCTCGTCGACCACCGTGGCGTCGTAGTTCACCGGGACGAACCCGGCCCCGATCCCCTGCAGCGGGTGCGGGCCCTTCTCGCCGCCGGACAAGACGGGCGAGGCGGCCGGCTCGACGGCCACCATCCGCACGCTGGGCTTGCGGGCCTTGAGGCCCCGGCCCACGCCGGTGATCGTCCCTCCCGTGCCCACGCCCGCGACGACGACGTCCACCGTCCCCTCGGTGTCATCCCATATCTCCTGGGCGGTCGTCGCCTCGTGGAAGTCCGGGTTGGCGGGGTTCTCGAACTGCTGAGGCAGGAAGTACCCGTGCGCGTCGCGCAGCTCACTCGCCTTGGCGATGGCCGCGCCCATGCCTCCCGATCCCGGGGTCAAGATGAGCTCGGCGCCGTAGCCCCGCAGCAGCATGCGCCGCTCCGTGCTCATCGTGTCGGGCATGGTCAGCACGCAGCGATAGCCCCGCGCGGCCGCGATCATGGCCAGGGCGATCCCGGTGTTGCCGCTCGTCGGCTCGACGATGGTGTCACCCGGGTGCAGCAGACCGGCCGCCTCGGCCGCGTCGACCATGCCGATGGCGGCACGGTCCTTGACCGAACCCGAGGGGTTGAAGTACTCGAGCTTGGCCGCCACGGTGACCACCGCGGGGTCCACCAGGTGATTGAGGCGCACGAGCGGGGTCCGTCCGACCAACTCGGTGATGTCCGACGCGATTCGCATGAGCAACGCCTTTCCGGTCCCGCGACCTCGGAAGAGAAGTAAAATATGACTAAATCACTCTGGATTTCTTGCAGCGAATGTTAGCGGCGTTGCTCGGCTGCGGTGACAGATTTATGTGACTGCGCCCGAGTGCTCATGCGGTGCCTGGCAGTACCGTGGGGCCACGGGATCACGGCGGGGAGGTGAACGTGATGGGCCGAGACACAGGTGTTCGCGCGCTGACCCTCGTGGCGGCGGCCCTGCTCCTGGGCGCCGCCACCGTGACCGGCGCCGCCACGGATCCCGTCGTCACCCTGGCCGCGATCGACAACGCGGGCGGTGCGGCCATGACGACCGCGCTGACGTGCCCACTGGCGGGCAGCTGTGTGGCCGGGGGCTTCTACACCGACGCGGCGGGCCAGCACCAGGCGTACGTCGCCCAGCAGACCAATGGCAGCTGGGGTTCGGTAATCCGGCTCGGCACCATCTTGAACGTGGGTGGCAACGCCGCAACTACTGCTCTCAGCTGCGCGGATGCGAGCGACTGCGTGGCGGTCGGCTTCTACACCGACGCGGCGGGCCAGCACCAGGCGTTCTTCGTCCAGGAGTCCAGTGGCCTGTGGGGCTCGACCCAGACCGTCGCCGGGCCCCTCAACACCGGTGGGGACGCCGTCGCCACCACCGTGAGCTGCGCGTCGGCCGACTCGTGCGTGGTCGGCGGTCGTTACCGCGATGGCGCGGGCAAGCAGCGCGCCTTCGCCGCCCTGGAGAGTGGAGGGACCTGGGGTGAGGCAACCCAGGTCGGCGCCGTCGTGAACCTCGGTGGCAACGCGACGCTGTCCGCGTCCTCGTGCCCCGGAGTCGGCACGTGCGTCGTGGCCGGTTCGGCCACCACGGCCAGCACGACCAGCGCCTTCGTCGACACCGAGCACAACGGCCTGTGGTCCAAGCCGCTGATGGTGGTGCCGGGCTCGGCCGCCACCTCGAGCGCGATCACCGACCTGGTCTGCAGCGCCGTCGGCTCCTGCGCGGCGGTGGGAACGGCCACGATGACCGCGGGCCGGCGCGCGATCGCCGTGCTCGAGCAGGAGGGCGCGTGGGGCACCGTGACGGCCCTGGGCGCACCCGTGGCCACCGAGCCGAGCAGCGCTGACGCGGTCGCCTGTACGAGCACCCGTGCGTGCAGCGTCCTGGCGACGGCGAGCACGCCGTCGGGCACGCCGACGACGTTCGTCGCGACCGAGGTGGCCGGCCACTGGGCGCCGGCCCGCGCGGTCGCCCCGGTTGCGGGACCCCTTGGCCTCCCGGTCGCCAGCGCCACCGGGACGGCCCTGACGTGCCCCGCCGTGGGGGCCTGCGTCATCGCCGGGGAGCTCTCGTTGGCCACGGGCGGCCCCGTGGCCTTTACCGTCGCCGAGCAGGCCGGCATCTGGGGCCGTGCGGCGCTCGTGGCCCAGGGCGACAATGCGGGCCACGACGCCGCGGCGCTCACTGTCGCCTGCGCGCCCGGGGGCAGCTGCCTGGTCGGGGGCCGCTACACCGACGCCGCTCGCCACTTCCAGTCCTTCGTGGCGCCCGTGGCCGCCTACCAGCCGGTGCTGGTGCTGCGGGCGGTGCGGGGCACCGTGCCGGCCCGGGGTGCGGCCACGATCGTGATCTGGGGCAGTGGGTTCTACGGCACGCCCCGCGTCCAGGTCGTCGGACTGGCCCTGCGCGTCGTGGCCGTCTCCCCCCAGCGCCTGGTCGTGCGCATCGTGCGCACCCACCTGACGCCGGGTCGGCACCTCCTGACGGTGACCGACCCCAACGGGAGCTCGGGAACCTCCTCGATCGTCCAGCGCTGAGCCGCGACCGCTACTGGTGCCCCGCTACCGGGTGGGGCACGTAGGGCGCCTCGAGCTCGGCGATCTCCTCGGGCGTGAGATGGACGTCGAGGGCCGCGACGGCGTCGGCCAGGTGGTGCGCCTTGGTGGCCCCCACGATCGGGCTGGCCACGACGTCGTGGGAGAGGACCCACGCCAGGGCCACCTGCGCGGGCGAGATGCCCCGCCGCTCGGCCACAGCCTGGGTCGCGGCCACGATGGCCTGGTCGCTGTCGTGGTAGAGGCTGGCGCCGAAGGCATCGTGCTGCGAGCGGCCCGTGACGGCGCCCCACGGCCGGGTCAGCCGCCCCCGCGCCAGCGGGCTCCACGGGATCGACGCCACGCCCTGGTCCGCCAGCAGCGGCATCATCTCGCGCTCCTCCTCGCGGTACAGGAGGTTGTAGTGGTTCTGCATCGACACGAAGCGGCTCGCGCCGCGCTGGTCGGCCACGTACAGCGCCTTGGCGAACTGCCACGCGAACATCGACGAGGCACCCAGGTAGCGCACCTTGCCCGAGCGCACCAGCGAGTCGAGAGCGTCCAGGGTCTCCTCGAGGGGGGTGTGGGGATCCCAGCGGTGGATCTGGTACAGGTCGATGTAGTCGGTGCGCAGGCGGCGCAGGCTCGCGTCGATCTCGCGCAAGATCGCCTTGCGCGACAGCCCCTGGCCGTTGGGGTCGTCGTGCATGCGACCGTGCACCTTGGTCGCCAGGACGATCTCGTCGCGCGGCACCAGGTCCCACAGGATCTCGCCGGTGATCTCCTCGCTCGAGCCCGCCGAGTAGACGTTGGCGGTGTCGAAGAACGTGATGCCGGCCTCCACCGCCTGGCGGTAGAAGGGCGCGGCGTCGTCTCGATCCAGCGACCAGGGCTGGTTGCCCTGCCCCGGCCGGCCATAGCTCATCAGTCCCAGGCAGATCCGCGACACGCGCAGTCCCGTGGCGCCGAGGTTTACGTACTCCATGGGCTCATGGTACGTCGGACCCCCGCGGCCCCGTGCGCCCCACAGCCCCGTGCGCACCGGTGACGAGCCGCGAACCGGTAGGCCGACTCCGCCGCCGGCCGCAGTGCGCGCAGGTCCGCGACGGCCCCGAGCGTGCGCCACGGACCGCCCAGGGCGCGCAGGGACCGAACGACCGCCGCCGCGCCGCTCCAGTGCCGGTCACCTTCGAGCCACCACACGCTGGCGTCCAGCTCGGCCGCGCTGGGGTACGCCGAACGCTGGTGCCAGGTCCGCGCGTCCACGAGTTCGACGTCGGCGGGCAGCCGCTTGCGCGCCCACGCGGCCAGCGCGCGGCACGCCGCGCACTCGCCATCGAAGACGATCGTCGCTGGGTCTCCCACGACCGTGACCCTACCGTGGGGACCCCGACGACTGGCCGGCCCGTGGTCTGTGGGGGCCCTTAGCATCGATGACCCCATCGTCTAGGTTGAGGCCGTGTCGCGGCGGCCCGCCCTAGTCCGCCTGCTGAGTCGGCGGGAACCCGCTCTCCTGCTCAGCGGGCAGACGGTGTCGCAGTTCGGCGACGGCGTGGCGAGTGTGGCCTTCACACTTCTGATCCTGGACCGCACGCACTCGGTGAGCTGGCTGGCGTGGTTCGCGGCCGCTCGGATGACCCCGCTGGTGGCGTTCCTGCTGGTGGGCGGCGCCATCGTCGATCGGCACTCGCGTCGCCTCCTCATGCTGGTGTCCGACGCCGGGCGCGCGGTCCTCACGGGTGGCGTCGTCGTGCTGCTGCTCGCGCACACCCTCACCATGACGGACTTGCTGGTGTTCGCCGTGGCCTTTGGTGCCTTCGACGCCGTCTTCATGCCCTCGTTCACCGCCCTGACCCCCGAGATCGTGCCCACCGAGCTCCTGGGGGCGATGAACGCCGTGCGGCCCTTCACCTCCCAGGTCATGGGCAACATGATCGGACCGGCGGTCGGGGGCCTGATCGCCGCCACCTCGTCGACGGCGGCGATCGCGCTGGACTGTGCCACCTTCGTCGTGAGCGCCGCGTCCCTGGCCCGGATGCACACCACTCCTCGACCGGTGCGCCACGAGCCCCAGACCATGGTCCGCGAGATTGCCGTTGGCTGGCGCTACGTACGCCGCACCACGTGGCTGTGGCGCTCGCTCCTCGCCGTCACGATCGGCAACGCCTTCTTGTTCACACCGATGTTCGTGCTCATCCCCTTCGTCCTGCGCCACAACCTCCACGTGGCCAAGAGCGTCGTCGGCTACTACTTCGCCCTCGCGGGCGCGGCCGGCGCGTTGAGCTCGCTGGCCGCCACCAGCCTCCCGACGCCGAGGCGGCGGGTCCGCGCGATGTGGCTGGCCTGGCTCGTGGCCGGCGTCAGCGGCTTCCTGCTGGCGGCGGCCACCTCCACGTGGGAGCTCTTCCTCGTGCCACTCATCGCCACTCCCGGCATCGTCATCGGCAACATCGTGTGGGAGTCCCTGCTCCAGTCCGAGGTGCCGAGCGACCTCCTGGGCCGCGTCTCGTCGGTCGACTGGTTCGTCTCGCTGGGACTGTCCCCGGTGGGCGTCGCGATCGCGGGAGCCCTCAGCGCGCACATCGGGGTCGCCACCTACGCCCTGGCGGCCACCGTCGTCACGCTCGTCCCGGGCATCTTGGTCATCGCGTCTCCCCGGGTCCATGCCGTCGACGCCGGGCGCGGCGCCCCGGCCACTGTCCCACCGGCGACCTAGCCTGGCCCCGTGCTGCCACCGCTGCCTTCAGCCCTGTCCCCCTCGCGACTCCAGGACTTCCAAGCCTGCCCGCGGCGCTACCAGTACGCCGCCGTCGAGCGGCGGCCGCAGCCCGCCACGTACGCCAGCGTCAAGGGGCGCATGGTCCACCACGTGCTCGAGTGCCTGCTGCGCCTCGCCGCCGCCGAGCGCACCGCCGCGGCGGCGCGCGAGCTCGTGGCGCCGGCCGAGGAGCACGTCCTCGACCCCAGCGCGCGCGAGGACCTGGGTGCCAACGAGGCCCTGGTCACGCGCCTGCGCTCCGAGGTCGCCGCGTCTGTGGAGGGCTACTTGGCCATGGAGGATCCCCAGGGGGTGGTCGCCGAGGGCGTGGAGATGCGACTGCGAGCCAGCCTGGACGGGACCCCGATCCTCGGGATCCTGGACCGCCTGGACCGCGACGGCGACGGGCACCTGACGATCGTGGACTACAAGACGGGCTCGGTGCCCTCGCGCAACTGGGACCGCTTCACCTTCGCCAATACCGAGCTCTACGCCGCCCTGTGCCAGGCCACGCTCGGCGAGCTGCCCACGACCATCCGGCTGCTGTACGTGAGCCACGGCTACACGGCGACGCGCCCGGTCACCGACGTCGTGGTGCGCGCCCGGACCAGTGCGGCCAGCACCGCGTGGCGAGCCATCGAGGGCTTCCACGCGTTGGGCAGCTTCCCGGCGCGCCCGTCGACGAGCGCCTGCCGCTTCTGCGCCTACCGGGCCGTGTGCCGCGAGCAGGGCGTCGCGGTCCCCGAGACGCCCTAGGCGCGCTGCCTCACGACAGCAGGCGAAAAACCAGCTCGGCCACGGCGGCCAGCCCGACGAGCGCCACCGGCGTGACCGTGCGCCACGCGGCGCCGTGGCGGCGCTCCAGGAGGATCGCCGCGGCCGCCAAGACGATGGCCGCCGCGGCCGCCGCGTCGTTGACAATGGCCAGGGAAGTCGTTCCCCGGCCCGCCAACCCGACCATGAGCCCGACCGCGACGGCCACCTGGACGATGCCGACACGACGGAAGAGCAGGCGGCCCACGCCGAGCCGGTCGGCGAGGTGCTGGGTCGAGGACTCCCCCGCCATCGCCAGGCTCCCGCTGGTGAGCAGGACGAGGAACAGCGCGATGGTAATGATGCTGGCGACGGCGGCCACGGCCCTCCCTCCCGGCGCCGCTCCCGCGACGCGCGCGACCCACCGTAGCCGACTGGTCCCCGCCGTCCGGGGAGCCAGGCACCCGCTAGCGTGCTCACGGTGAGCCGCCGGGACCGCCAGACGCCCGTCCGCATCGGCATCGTGGGTGGTGGACAGCTGGCGCTCATGATGGGGGAGGCCGCCCACGACCTGCCGGTCGCCCTGTGCGTCCTGGCCGCGAGCGAGGAGGACCCGGCCCGCCGGACGATTCCCGACTCCCTGGTTGGCGCGGCGACGGATCCCGAGGCTCTCGCGGCCCTGGCCGCGCGCGTGGACGTCATCACCCTGGACCACGAGCTGGTGGACCTCGAGGCGCTGGCGCTCCTGGAGGCGCGGGGCACCCGGGTACGCCCGCACCCGGCCGCCGTCCGCTTCGCGGCCGACAAGGCACACCAGCGCCGGACGCTGGCCGCCTGGGGGCTGCCCGTGCCGCGCTTCCGGGTCGTCACCGGCGGTGATGACCCGGAGCTGACGGCGTTCCTCGCCGCCCTCGACGGACCGGTCGTGGTCAAGGCGGCCACCGGCGGCTACGACGGGCGCGGGGTGTTCTTCCCCGACTCCCACGCCGAGGTGCGCGACATCGTCGACGACCTCGGAGGCGTCGCCGTGGTCGAGGAGCGCCTCACCCTGCTCGGGGAGGCTGCCCAGATCGTCGTGCGCGATCCGGCGGGCGCGGACGTGGCCTACCCTCTGGTCTCCACCTATCAGGCGGGAGGGACCTGCGTCGAGGTGGACTACCCGGCCCGCGGCGTGGACGCTAGCGCCCCAGCCGACGCCGCGGCCCTGGCCCGCGAGATCGCCCAGCGCATCGACGCCATCGGGGTGCTCGCCGTCGAGCTGTTCTGGACGGCGCGAGGATGGCTGGTCAACGAGCTGGCCCTACGGCCTCACAACACCGGGCACTGGACCATCGAGGGAGCGCGCACCAGCCAGTTCGCCAATCACCTGCGGGCCGTCGCCGGCCTCCCCCTGGGGCCCACGACCCCGACCGCTGCGTACATCACTATGGTCAACGTGCTGGGGGGCCCGCGGGCCACCGCCGCGCCGGCGAGCGGGCCGCACCTCGGGGTGCACGACTACGCCAAGGCCTGGCGTCCGGGCCGCAAGCTCGGCCACGTCACGGCCACGGGCCCGCGAGAGTCCCCGACCCGCGTGGCAGCATGGGAGGCAGCACGGGCGTGGGGCACCCGGGAGGAGGAGCCATGGCACTCGTCGCCGTCGTGATGGGCAGCGCATCGGACTACGAGGTCATGTCGGGCGCCCTCGACGTCCTGGACCGTTTCGGAGTCGCGCGCGAGGTGCGGGTGGTGTCCGCGCACCGCACACCCGAGGACATGCTGGCCTTCTCGACCAGCGCGCGCCAACGCGGGCTCCAGGTCCTGATCGCCGGCGCCGGAGGTGCCGCGCACCTGCCCGGGATGCTGGCCGCGGCGACCACGCTGCCGGTCATCGGCGTCCCGGTGGCGCTGGCGCGCCTGGATGGCCTGGACTCCCTGTTGTCCATCGTCCAGATGCCCCGCGGCGTTCCCGTGGCCACCGTGGCCGTGAACGGGGCGGCCAACGCCGGGCTGCTCGCGGTGCGCATGCTGGCCCTGGCGGACCCCGAACTGGCCCGCGCCCTCGACCAGTACCGGCTCGAGCTGGCCGACCAGGCCCGCAGCCAGGACCGCGACATCCCCCGGGGATAGGGCCGGGGTCCCGTGACGGCGAGGATGCCCCTAAAGTTGCTGGTGATCAAGGAGGTCTCATGAGCTTGAGCAAGCGACTGACGACGATCTTCAAGGCCAAGTCCAACGCCGCTCTCGACAAGCTCGAGGATCCGCGTCAGACCCTGGACCTGTCCTACGAGCAGCAGCTGGACAACCTGACCAAGGTCCGCCGCGCGGTGGCCGACGTGGCGACGGCGCGCAAGCGCATCGAGCTGCAGGCCGAGCAGCTCAAGTCTCACGGCGACAAGCTGGCCGAGCAGGCCAAGGCGGCCCTGGCCCAGAACAACGAGGCCCTGGCCCGCGAGGCGCTCACTCGGCGCGAGGCCATCGCCGCCCAGCTCCAGGACCTGGACTCCCAGCACGCCTCCATCGTCGAGCAAGAGGACAAGCTCACCGAGACGGCCCAGCGCCTCCAGACCGAGGTCGAGGCCTTCCGGACCAAGAAGGAGACCATCAAGGCCACCTACACCGCGGCGGAGGCCTCGGCCCACGTCTCCGAGGCCGTCAGCGGCATCTCGACATCGATGAGCGACGCGGGCGCGGCCCTCCAGCGCGCGCAGGACAAGGTGGCTGAGATGCAGGCGCGCAGCGGCGCGCTCGACGAGCTGCTGTCCTCGGGCGCCCTGACCGATCTGACCAGCTCGCGCGACGACATCCAGGCCCAACTCGACGCCGCGAGCTCGTCGTCGTCGGTCGACACCCAGCTGGCCGCCCTCAAGGCCCAGATGGCGGCGCCCGACGGGGAGCTGCCCTCCTCGACCCCATCGGGAGAGCCCGCGTGAGCGCACATCCCATCGAGGCCGACCGCGGGCTCAGCCTGCGCATGTTCACGACGGGCCTGGCGCTCGTCCTCCTCTACGCCATCGTCGTCACGGTCCTGATCCGCCTCGGCGTCTCGGCGGTCCTCGTGATCGTCATCGCGGCCGCGCTGCTGTTCTCGCAGTACTACTTCTCCGACAAGATCGCCATGTTCTCGATGCGCGCGCACGAGGTCACCCCCGAGCAAGAGCCCCGGCTGCACCAGATCGTGGACCGGCTCTGCGCGCTGTCGGGCATGTCCAAGCCCCGCGTCGGCGTAGCCGAGATCGACCTGCCCAACGCCTTCGCCACCGGGCGCAACCCCAACCACGCGGTGATCTGCGCCACCCGGGGCCTCATGCGCCGGCTCGACGACGAGGAGCTCGAGGCGGTGCTGGCCCACGAGCTCAGCCACGTGGCCCACCGCGACGTGGCGGTCATGACCATCGCCTCGGGCGTGGGCATGCTGGCCGGGCTGGTGAGCCGCATCGCCATGTGGGGCGCGATGCTCGGCGGCGGCGGGCGCAGTCGCGACGGCGAGAACCTGGTGCTGCTCGAGATGCTGACCTGGCTGGTGTCGCTCGTGATCTACGTGATCGCCTACCTGCTCACGATGGCCCTGTCGCGCTACCGGGAGCTGGCCGCGGACCGCTCCGGCGCCATCTTGATCGGCAAGCCCAGCGTCCTGGCCAGCGCCCTGGTCCACGTGAGCGGCGATCTGGGCCGCATCCCGCGCACCGACCTGCGCCACGCCGAGGGCATGAACGCCTTCTTCTTCGCTCCCGCGCTCGCAGGCGGGACGGCGGCGGCGATCTTCTCGACGCACCCGTCCCTCGAGCGGCGCCTCGAGCAGCTCAGCCGGCTCGAGCGCCAGATGAACGCCTAATGGGCCTGCGCGACACCCTCTTCGGGCGCACGCGGCCAGTGGCGCCCAAGCTCGAGCAGCTCTTCGCGCTGCCCACGGCTGCCCTGACGCTAGAGACCGAGCTCGAGCTGGTGAGCTCGGGGCACGGCGGTGTCTGCTTCAAGGCGGGCAGCGGCGAGAACGCCAGCGAGTCCGACGCCGAGATCCTGGAGCTCCTCCAGGTGGGCGCCGACCCGTCAACGGTCTCGATGAGCACGGACTCGTTTGGCTTTCGCTGGGTGGTGATCGACGACGCCGACCTCGGGTCGCTCGTCACCCGGGTCCACGGCGCGGCCAGCACGCTGGTCGACCACGGCCTGGGCCCCCACCTGCTGTGCGCCGTCTTCGGCTTCGTTCCCCAGCACGCTCCCGGCGAGGGTGATCTGCGCTTGGTCTACCTGGAGAAGCAGGGCACCTTCTACCCCTTCGCCCCGCAGGCCGGCGAGCAGCGCAACAACGAGCTCGAGCTGCGCGCCCGCTCATTCTTGAGCGGTGACCTGCCCATCGAGCCGGACCTCACCAGGTGGATGGCGTTGTGGGATCTCCCGGTGGGCTGAGCGCCGCCAGCACCTGATCGAAGTCACTGGCGAAGGCGAGATCCAGTTCGGTGACACCACCGCGGTCGTGCGTCCACAGCTCGATGCGCACCTCGCGGTCGATCAGCGTGACCACCGCGTGGTGGTCGAGGCGGTCCGCGATGGCCACCTGGGCCACGACCACATCCGCGGCCGCACGGTGACTGGCGAGGCGTACCACCCGCACGAGGTGCCCGTGCGCGAGGGTCCACGCGGGATGCGCGGCGCACCACGTGTCGAGCGACGCCTGGTCGAGCACCGGCGGGCGCCTCACGGGTGCGTCATGTCCTCGGGCACCACCGCCGCGTCGAACTGCTCACCGGTCAAGAACCCGAGGGAAACCGCCGCCTCGCGCAGCGTGCTGCGCTCCTTGTGGGCCTTCTTGGCCACCTGCGCCGCCTTGTCGTAGCCGATGATCGGGTTGAGGGCCGTCACCAGCATGAGCGAGTTGCGCAGGTGGTGGTCGATCTGCTCGTAGTCGGGCTCGAGGCCCTCGACGCAGAACTCGCGGAAGCGATCGCAGGCATCGCTCATCAGGTCGATGGAGTTGCAGAAGTTGTGGATGATGACCGGCTTGGCCACGTTCAGCTCGAGGTTGCCGCGGGAGTCGGCCATGGCCACCGCCGTGTCGTTGGCGTAGACCTGGATGCCGACCATGATCACCGCCTCGGACTGGGTCGGGTTGACCTTGCCGGGCATGATCGAGCTGCCGGGCTCGTTCTCGGGCAGGCGCAGCTCGCCCAGGCCGGAGCGGGGGCCCGAGCCCAGCCAGCGCAGATCGTCGGCCACCTTGATCAGGCTCGCCGCCAGGGTCTTGAGGGCCCCGTGGGCGAACACCAGCGCGTCGTGGGCGGCCAGGGCGGCGAACTTGTTCGGCGCGGTCACGAAGGGCTGGCCGGTCAGCTCGGCGATGGCGGCCGCCACGCGGGTGCCGAACTCGGGGTGGGTGTTCAGACCGGTGCCCACGGCCGTCCCGCCGGCGGCCAGCTCGTAGAGGCCGGGCAGCGTCACCTCGATGCGCGCGAGGTCGGCGTCGAGCTGGGCGACGTAGCCCGAGAACTCCTGGCCCAGGGTCAGGGGGACGGCGTCCATGAGGTGGGTGCGCCCGATCTTGGTCACGCCCTGGTAGGCCTCGGCCTTCTGGTTCAGGGCGTCGCGCAGGCGGAGCACTGCGGGCACGAGCCGCTCGGTGATCTCGGTGACCGCCGCGATGTGCATGGCGGTGGGGAAGGTGTCGTTGGAGGATTGGGACATGTTGACGTGGTCGTTGGGGTGCACGGGGTCCTTGGTCCCCCGCTGGCCACCGGCCAGCTCGATGGCCCGGTTCGAGATCACCTCGTTGACGTTCATGTTGGTCTGAGTACCCGATCCGGTCTGCCAGATGCGCAAGGGGAACTCGCCAGCCAGCGTCCCGTCGATCACCTCGTCGGCGGCGCGCTCGATCAGCTGGGCCCGTTCGGCGTCGAGCTTGCCGAGGTCCCGATTCACCCGCGCGGACGCCTTCTTCAAGATGCCGAAGGCGCGGATGACCGCCGGCGGCATGGTCTCGTGGCTGATGGCGAAGTGGTGCAGGCTGCGCTCGGTCTGGGCGCCCCAGTAGTGATCGGCGGGCACCTCGATGGTGCCCATGGTGTCGGACTCGATACGGACGTCAGTCATGGTGCTCTCCTTGGTGGGGGGGGTGGCGGCGGGCGGGACGCTGGTAGAGCAGCTGACCCGCGGCGTGGATGGCCCGCGCCGCCTCGACGTCGACGGCGCGCGGCCCGTCGCCGTCGCCGGGGACCTCGAGCAGCAGGGGCAGGTCGCGCACCGCCGGGTGGCCGAGAAGCGGGGCCAGGCCGTCGGCCGTGATCTCGCCCTCGCCCAGGTTGGCGTGGCGGTCGCGATTGGACCCGAAGGGGGTCTTGGAGTCGTTGAGGTGCAGGCAGGCCAGGCGGGGCCGGCCGAAGCGGCGGTCGACCTCCCGGATCAGCGCGCGGGCGCGAGCCACGGTGGCGTAGTCGACGCCACTGGCGAAGAGGTGCTGGGTGTCCAGGCACAGCCCGATGCGCTCGTCGCGCCCGGTGGCCTCGAGGACCGCCTCGAGCTCGTCGAGACTCCGCCCGACGGTACCGCCCGCCCCGGCCGCGTTCTCCATCAGCAGCGGGCACGCCCCCGGCACCGACTCGGCGGCGTCGAGGGCGTCCTGGACGGCCTCGGCCACCTGGGCGACGGCGGTCTCGAACCCCGCACCCTTGTGGCTGCCCAGGTGCACGACGACGCCGGCTGCGCCCATGAGCCGCCCCACGCGCAGATTGTGGGCGAGGGCCGCGCGCGAGCGCTCCAGCAGGTCGGGGTCGTCACTGGCGAGGTTGATCAGGTACGTGGCGTGGCAGAAGGTGTGCGTGATCGTCGGGTGGGCGCGCTGGGCCTCCCGGTAGGCCTCGAGGACCTCGGGCGCGTACTGCGTGGGCTTCCACATGCGGGGGCTCTGGACGAAGACCTGGATCGACGTCGCCCCCAGAGCCGCGCCCGCCTCCAGGGAGGGGATCAGCGAGCCGCCACCGCGAACGTGCGCCCCGATGTTCATCGGCACCAACCTACTCGGGCGGCTCGGGGCCCTCGCGCGGCGAGGGCCTAGCGCGGAGCCTCGACCCAGGGCGTGCGCCCGTGCTGCGTGGGCCCGGGCCGCAGAGTCCGCTCCCCGTCGCGCAGCTCGCCCGCGACCCACGCCCACACGGCGATCGCGTGGGGCGGCGCCGGGCGATTGTAGGCCTCGACGAGCGTGGCCACCGGGCTCTCCAGGCTGACGGGATCCTCGCTGAGCAGCGCGCGCACCACGCGCGCCTGGTCGAGCACGTCGGGACCCTCAACCACCGCGTCGGTGACGTCGATGACCCAGGCCAGCGCCACCAGGTCCCGCGCGGCCAGGGCGGCGGGGTAGTCCGGCCCCACGCGCATCCAGGGTCCGGTCCCGTCGACGCCGCGGGCGGCCAGCACCAGCGCGGCCACACCGTCGGGCACGTCGAGCAAGCAGCCGGGCTCCAGGTCCACGCGCACCGCCTCGTGCCGGGCCGCCCGGACCCGGACGAGCTCCACGGTCCCCTACAGCTCTTCTTTGGGCAGGCGCTCGATGTTCACGTCGCGGAACGTCAGCACCCGCACGGAGGGCACGAAGCGCGCCGCACGGTACATGTCCCACACCCACGCGTCGGTGAGCGTCAGCTCGACCATCGCGGGCGTGGTGTCGCGCACCTCGACAGCGACGTCGTTGGCCAGGTAGAAGCGGCGGTCCGTCTCCACGGCGTAGTGGAACATTCCCACCACGGCCTTGTACTCCTGGACCAGCGACAGCTCCAGGCTGGCCTCGTAGTCGTCCAGCTCTTCTTCGCCCATGGCGCCCTAGGAGCGCTCGGTGACGCGGCGCTCCTTGATCCGGGCCGCTCGTCCGCGCAGCGAGCGCAGGTAGTACAGCTTCGCGCGCCGCACGTCGCCGTAGGACTCGACCTCGATCTTGGCGATCGTCGGTGCGTGCACCGGGAAGGTCCGCTCGACGCCCACGCCGAAGCTGATCTTGCGCACGGTGAAGGTCTCGTGGACGCCCGCGCCCTGGCGGCGCAGCACCACGCCCTGGAACACCTGGACCCGCTCCCGGGTGCCCTCCACGACCCGCACGTGCACCTTCAGGGTGTCGCCGGGGCGGAAAGCCGGGACGTCGGTGCGCAGCGAGTCACGGTCGATCAGTTCGGTCGGGATCATGGCAGCCTCCGGGTCTCGGGTCAGTAGAGTCTACTCGCCCGAGGACGGATCATCCAACCCGTGGCGGTCGAGGAGCTCGCGCTCTGCCGCGCTCAGGCCGCCGCGGCGGGCCAGGAGGTCGGGTCGGCGGTCCCGCGTGCGGGCCAGCGACTGCGCCCGGCGCCAGGCGGCGATGGCCGCGTGATTCCCCGAGCGCAACACCGCGGGGACGTCGCGTCCCCGGTAGGTGGCCGGTCGGGTGTAGTGGGGATACTCCAGCAGGCCGGCACCGAAGCTCTCCTCGGCCAGGGAGTCCTCGTTGCCCAGCACGCCCGGCACCAGCCGCACGACCGCCTCCATGATGCACAGCGCGGCCGGCTCCCCGCCCGCCAGGACGAAGTCCCCGACCGTCATCTCCTCGTCGGTCACCAGGTCCACCGCACGCTGATCGATGCCCTCGTAGCGCCCGCACAGGAGGGTGAGGCCGGTCCCCGCGGCGAGGCGGCGCGCGTCGGCCTGGGTGAAGGGTCGACCGGCGGGCGTCAGCGCCAGCACGGGTCGGGCCAAGTCGGGCACCGACTCGACGAGGTCCACGAGAGGCTCGGGCCGCATCACCATGCCGGCCCCACCGCCGTAGGGGGTGTCGTCCACCGTGCGGTGCACGTCGGTGGTCATCGCGCGGGGATCGAGCGTCCGCAGGCGCCAGTGGCCCTCGGCGGCGGCCCGCCCGAGGATCGAGGTCCGGGCGTAGTCGGCCACGGCCTCCGGGAACAGGGTGATGACGTCGACGGCGAAGCTCACGGGAAGATCCCGTCGGGCACGTCCACGTCGACGCGCTCGTGGGCCGCCACGCGCGTCACGAAGTGCAGGGGGACCAGCGTCCCGTCGTCGAGGACCAGCAGGTCGCTCGCCGGATTGGCCTCGACGCCGACCACCGAGCCCCGGTGCCGGCCGTCCTGGTCGTAGACGGCCGCCCCGAACAGGTCGTCGATCCAGATGGTCGCGTCATCCTCGCCCCCGGCCTCGGGTGCCGACAGGACGACGCCGCGCCAGGACTCGGCGTCCTCGCGGCGCTCGATCCCCTCGAAGGAGACCAGGAAGAGGGTCCCGTGCGGGTGGGCGTCGCGCACCACGAGGCTCCCCTGCGGCGTGCTCAGCCGAGAGCCGGCCGCCAGGCGCTCGCGACGAGGCGACCACAGGTCGACCACCAACTGGCCGCGCAGCCCGTGCGCCCGGATGATCCGGCCGACCTCGAGCAGGCGCCCATCGGGCACGTCAGTCGACGATGTCGACCGAGGTCGTCACGCCCTCGCGTGATCCGGCGGCGGCCACCAGAGTCCGGAGGGCCTGCGCGGTGCGCCCGCGGCGGCCGATGATGCGCCCCATGTCGTCGGGCCCCACGGAGAGGGAGAGCACGGCCTTGTCATGGCGGCGCGAGACGTCGATGCGCACGGCGGCCGGCTCGTCGGCCAGCGCCGTCGCCAGGTACTCCAGCACGGCGGTCGACAGCGGCGCGATCGCGCCGCCCACCTGGTTGATGTCGCCTTCGACGTAGTCGGGAGTCAGCTCGTCGCTCACGAGGGCTCGCCCTCGGTGGGTGCCTCGGATGCCGCGCGGAACGCGGCCATGGCGCCGGAGCGCTCCAGGATGCGCGCGACGCGGTCGGTGGGCTGGGCGCCGTTGCGCAGCCAGCGCACCGCCCGCTCGTTGTCGATGGTCGCCACGGTCTCGGGCTCGGCGTCGGAGATCCCGCGGGGCTGGTAGGTGCCGACGATCTCGAGGAAGGCCCCCGAGCGCGACCGGCGGCTGTCGATGGCCACGACGCGGTAGGTCGGCTGCTTCTTCTTGCCCATCCGCACCAAACGGAGTTTCACTGCCACGACGTCTGTCCTTCCCGACCCACGGCCACGCGGCGGGGTACTCGAGCGGCCCAGTCTATCGCTGCTTGGGAGGGGTGACGCGACCACCCTTCTTCTTCTTACCCTTCGGGCTCGACGGGGCGGGCCGCCCGGCGCGCAGCCCCTCGGCCAGGGCCTCGAAGCCCGCGGGCATGGCCTCGGGCCCGCCGCGCCCGGCCATCGCCGCCAGGCGACCCCGCGACGGCATCCCCGGGACGCCCCCGCCGCTGCCCACCTGGCGCATCATCCGGCGCATCTCCCCGAACTGCTTGAGCAGGTGGTTGACCGCATTGACCGTGGTCCCCGCCCCGCGGGCGATGCGCGCGCGGCGTGAGCCGTCGATCATCGCGGGCGTGCGTCGCTCGCCCGGGGTCATCGATCGGATGATGGCCTCGATCCGGTCCAGCTCGCGCTCGTCCAGGTTCGAGGCGGCACTGCGCATCTCCTTGGTCATCCCCGGCATCAGGCGCATCAGGCCGCCCAGGGATCCCATGCGTCGTACCTGGGTCATCTGGGCCAGGAAGTCGTCGAGAGTGAAGGTTCCCTCCACGAGCCGTCCGGCCGAGGCCTCCACGACGTCGCGGTCCATCGTGCGCTCGGCCTGCTCGATCAGGGTCAGAGTGTCCCCCATCCCCAGGATCCGCGACGCCATGCGGTCGGGGTGGAACAGGTCGAAGTCGCGCACCTGCTCGCCGGTGGAGGCGAACACCACCGGCCGGCCTACGACACCGCGAGCCGACAGCACCGCGCCCCCGCGCGCGTCGTAGTCGAGCTTGGTGACGATGAGACCACTCAGGCCCAAGGCGTCGTGGAAGGCGCGGGCGGTGTGCACGGCGTCTTGGCCGGTGACCGCATCGATCACCAGGAACGTGTAGTGGGGCGACACGGCGTCGCTGATGCGCCGCACCTCGTCCATGAGCGCCTCGTCGATGCTCAGGCGACCCGCGGTGTCGACGATGACGACGTCGCGACCCACGCGGATCGCCTCGGCGAGAGCCGCCCGCGCCACCGCGACGGGGTCGGTCGCCTCGCTAAACACGTCGACGCCGACTTGCGCGCCCAGGACCCGCAGCTGCTCGACGGCGGCGGGGCGCTGGAGGTCCGCCCCCACCAGCAGCGGGTGGCGGCCCTGCTCCTTGAACCAGGCGGCGAGCTTGGCCGCCGCGGTGGTCTTGCCCGCGCCCTGCAGTCCCGCCAGCAGCACGACCGTCGGGGGGCGCGAGGCGTAGGTCACCTTGAGCGCCTGGCCGCCCAGCACCTCGATGAGCTGCTCGTGGACCGCCTTGACGACCTGCTGGCCCGGCGTCAGGCTCTGGCTCAGCGCCTGACCGCTCAGGCGCGACCGCAGCGCCTCCAGGAAGGCCCGCACCACGGTGATCTCGACGTCGGCCTCCAGGAGCGCCGTGCGCACCTCCGCGAAGGCATCGTCGAGGTCCGCCTCGCTCAGGCGGCCCCGCGAGCGCAGCGAGGCGCCGAGGCGCTCGAATCGTTCGGCCAGCGCGTCAAACATGGTGGCAGGCTACCGTCACGCCTCCAGCAGCGAGGCCACGAAGGCGTCGGGGTCGAAGGGGATCAGGTCGTGGGGCCCCTCGCCCACGCCCACGAACTTGACCGGGATGCCCAGCTCGCGCTCGATCGCGACGACGATGCCACCCCGGGCCGTGCCATCGAGCTTGGTCAGCACGATCCCCGTGACGGCGGCCGCGGCAAGGAACTCCCGCGCCTGGCTGAGCGCGTTCTGCCCGGTCGTCGCGTCCACGACCAGGAGGGTCTCGAGCACCTGGCCCGGCTCCCGGTCCGCGACGCGGCGCACCTTGGCCAGCTCGTCGAGCAGGTTCGTGCTGCTGGCGCGGCGCCCGGCCGTGTCGGCCAAGACGAGGTCGGCGCCCCGCGACGCGGCACGCCCGATGGCGTCGTGCACGACCGACCCGGGGTCGGCGCCTTCGTGGGCGCGCACGAGGTCGGCGCCGGATCGCTCGGCCCACTGGCCCAGCTGGTCAGCCGCCGCCGCGCGGAACGTGTCCCCGGCCGCCAAGATCACCTGGTGGCCCTGGTGCACCTCGCGCGTCGCGATCTTGCCGATGGTCGTCGTCTTGCCCACGCCGTTCACGCCGACGAACAGCCAGACCCCCACCCGGCCCGGGTCGGCATCGACCCGCAGGCTCCGCTCGGACACCAGGGCGGCGCGCAGCGCGGCGCGCACGGCAGCCGCCACGCCCTCGGGGGCGCCGTCTTCGAGCTGGTGCAGCACCGCCGCCGTGGTGGCGACCCCCACGTCACTGCGCAGCAGCACCTCTTCGACCAGGGCCAGCTGCTCGGGGCCGACGGCGCCGCTGGTGAGCCCGCGCAGGCGGTCGAAGACGCCGCGCGACCGCCCGAGCCGCTCGGCCAGGTCGATCGTGGGCTCCGGAAGGGTCGGCCGCGGCTCGACCTCCGTGACCAGGACGTCGGGCAGCGGGGCGGGCACCGGTGGGGGCGGGACCGGGCGCCGGCGGTGCCGGCGCCGGCGCCGCGTGCCCGCGACGAGAGCGCCGACGACCACGACGGCCCCGACGACGGGCCACGGATCCACGGCGCCGATCACGCCACGACCTCGCGGGTCACGCGCTGAGAGACCACCTTCGATGAGCCGCCGGGCGCCATGGTCACCCCGTAGAGCGCGTCAGCGGCTTCCATGGTCCTCTTCTGGTGGGTCACCACGAGCATCTGGGCCTCGGTGCGAAACTCGTCGAGGAGACCGAGGAAGCGCTGGAGGTTCACGTCGTCGAGGGCCGCCTCGACCTCGTCCATCAGGTAGAAGGGTGAGGGCCGCGACCGGAACACGGCGAAGAGGAACGCCAGGGCGGCCATGGAGCGCTCTCCTCCTGACAGCAGCGAGATGCGCCGGACATTGCGGCCCATGGGCCGCACCTCGATCTCGACTCCGGTGTTGAGCGGGTCATCGGGGTCGGTCAACGTGAGGCGACCCTGCCCGCCGGGGAAGAGCATGGTGACCAGCGTCGCGAAGTGCTCGTTGACGTCGGCGACTGCGGACGAGAACGTCGTCATGATCTCGTCGTCGACGGCCCGCACGACCTCGAGGAGCTCGCGGCGCGCTCGCCGCACGTCGGCGACCTGCTCGTCGAGCATCCGGTGGCGCCCCTCGAGCTCGGCCAGCTCGTCGAGCGCCAGGGGGTTGATGGGGCCCAGGGCGCTGCGACGGGCTTCGAGCTCGCCGACGCGCGCGTCGAGCTCGGCGGTCGAGGTCGCCGGGTCGGGCTCGGCGGCCGCGCTGGTGTCCACGCGATCCCGCGTGATGGCCTCCTCGAGGGCGGCCCGGCGCGCGTGCAGTTCGGCCAGCTCGACTTGAGCGTGGCGCTGCGCGTCGCGTACCACCACCAGGCGCTGGTCCAGCTCCTGGCGCTGGGTGCGCAGGCTCTCCAGGTGCGCGGCTCCCGCCCGCGCCACCTCCAGTTGGGCGCGATAGTCCGTGTCGAGCACGCGTTGGAGTCGCTCGACCTCGACGGCCTGGGCGGCGACCACCTCGGCCAGGCGGACCAGCGCCTGCTGGTCGGCCTCGAGCCCCTGGCGTCGCTGGGCGGCCACCTCGCGCTCATCGGCGTGCCCGTGGAGGCGCCGCTCCAACTCGGCGCGTCGCTGCTCGATCAGGCTCCTGCGCGCGGCGACGGCCGCCTCACGCCGGGCCAGATCCTGGAGCTGGCCCGCCACGACCTCCTCGAGGGCGCGCAGCCGCTCGCTCGCACTGGCCCGCGCGACCCGCTGGGCGGCCACGTCGCGGGCCCGCTCCTCGATCGCCGGCAGCGCGTCGCGGTCCGCGTCGCGCGCCGCCGCGAGCTCGGCCGTGCGCACCTCGATCTCGCGCTCCTCGCTTCCCACGGCGGCCGCGGCGACGGCCGCTTCGGCCTGGCGCTCGTCCAGACGTCGCCCCTCGGCCTCGAGCTGGGCCACCCGGCTCCGGGCCTCGACCTCGGCCCGCTCCGCCGTCACCAGGATCCCGCGCTGGCTTGCCACCCGCGCCTCGGCCTGCGCCGCAGCGGCGTCGGCGTCCCGCGCGACGCTGGCCGCCACCGCGGCGGCGGCCTCGGCCTGCTCGACCGCCACCCGGGTCACGGCCGCGTGACCCGTCCCCACGCGCCAGCCCGAGCGCGCGAGCCGGTCGCCCTCGCGAGTCACCACCACCAGATCTGGCCGGGTCGCGGCGAGCTCCAAGGCGCGCTCCCAGTTCGGGGCGACCACAGCCCCCGTCAGCAGCGAGTCGAGGAGCCGCTCGACCGCCGGCTCCGACGAGCGCGCCCGCACCAGCGCGCGCACGGGCTCGCAGTCCTCGGGCGTGGGAGGGGGCACGATCTCGGCACCGCTCGTCAGCACCAGGCCCACGTCACCGACGTCGCGCAGGCGCTCCAGAGCGGCGCGCGCCGCGCCGGGGCCCGCCATGACCGTGGCCCCGAGCGAGGCCCCCACGGCGGCATCGACCGCGCGCACGGCGGCCGGGTCCACCTCGATGACGTCCAGCAGGGCGCCCACCACGCCCGCGACGTCCTCCAGGACGTCGCGGCTGGAGGCGCCGCTCAACTCGCGGTAGGCGCGCGCGAGGGCCTCCGCGCGCGCCTGAGCCCGAGCGGCCTCGGCGCGCGCCTCGTCGCGCGCACCCCGCGCCGCCACCGCCTGCTTCTCGACGCCCGCCAGCGCGTCGCGCGCCTCGCTGACCGCGTTCGTCGCGACCGCAACCCGCTCCGCGGCCGCGCCCCGCTGCTCGTCGAGCTCGCCGCGGGCCCGAGCGTCGGCCGCGGAGCTGGCCGTCAGCGCGTCTCGTCGCCGCTGGACCCGATGGCGGCGCTCCTCGAGTGCCTCGAGTGCTCGCTCGGCGGCCGCCACGCGCTCGCGCGCCGCGACGGCGGCCGACTCGACAGAGGTGTCGGGCGACGACGACGCCGCCAGCTCGGCCCGCTGAGCGGCCAGGCCCTCCTGGCGCACGGCCAGCGCGGCGCGCTCGGGAACGATGGCCTCCTCGTCGCGGGCCACCGCTGCGAGATCCCGGACGAGTCGCGCCTCGTCGGCTTCCAGGGTCGCCACCACGTTCACGTCGGCTGCGGCGTCGAGGGCCGCCAGCGTGGCGCTCTGGCGCTCGGCGATCACCGAGGCCACGCCCCGCGAGCGCTCCCCCAGGCGCCGCACCTCGCCCAGCGTGGTCGCCAGCGACTCACCACGGCCGCTGGCCATCGCGGCGGCGGCGGCCGCGCTGGCCTCCTCGAGGGCCTCCAGCTCGGCGGCCAGGCGCACCTGGTCCTCAGCAGCCTCGCGATCGGCGGCCTCGAGCACGCGCTCGCGCACGGCCAGATCGGCGCGCCGGCGCTGGTAGAGCTCGCCGCGGGCCTCCCCGAGCGACCGCTCGATCTCCACGTACGACCGCGCCGACGCCGCCTGACGCTCCAGGGGGCGCATCTGGCGGCGCAGCTCGCGCACCAGGTCGCCCAGGCGCTCGAGGTTCTCCTGGGTCTGGCTCAGGCGTCGCTCGGCGCGCTCCTTGCGCCGCCGATGCTTGAGCACCCCGGCGGCCTCCTCGATGATCGCGCGTCGGCTCTCGGGGCTGGCGCTCAAGACGGCGTCCAGCTGGCCCTGCCCGATGATCATGTGCTGCTGGCGCCCCACGCCCGAGTCGGCGAGCAGCTCTTGGACGTCGAGCAGCCGGCACACCGCGCCGTTGATGGCGTACTCGGACTCCCCGTTGCGGAACAGCGTGCGCCCGATGGTCACCTCAGCGCCCTCGATCCCCAGGCGACCCGAGGCGTTGTCCAGAGTCAGGGAGACCTCGGCGCGACCCAGTGCCGGGCGCGTCCCGGTTCCCGCGAAGATGACGTCGTCCATCTTGGCGCTGCGCAGGGCGCGCGTGCTCTGGGCTCCGAGGACCCAGGTGACCGCGTCGACGACGTTGGACTTGCCCGAGCCGTTGGGCCCCACGATGGCGGTCACCCCGGGCTCGAAGTCGATGGCCGTGTTATCGGCGAAGGACTTGAAGCCCCGCATCGTCAGACGCTTGAGAAACACGGCTAGACGCTAGCAACTGCCCCACGCGGGCTCAGGCCTGGCAAGCCGGACACCAGAACGTGGCGCGGCCGTGGAAGACCACCCGCTCGACCGGCCGGCGGCACTGCGGGCAGGGCTGGCCCTCGCGCCCGTAGACCTGGTGGCTCTCCTGGTAGGTGCCCGGGTGCCCGTCGGGGTCGACGAACTGCTCATCGTCCAGCGTGGAGCCGCCGGCCTTGACCGCGTCGGACAGGATCTCGATCACCGCGCGGAACAGGCGTCGGGTCTCGATGGTGGTCAGGCTGGCCGCCGGACGGTCGAAGCGCAGCCCCGCGGTGAAGAGGATCTCGTCGGCGTAGATGTTCCCGAGGCCGGCCACGATGTCCTGGTCGGTGAGGACCGCCTTGAGCGCCCCGGACCGGCTGCGCACGATGGCGCCAAAGCGGTCCCAGGCGACCTGATCGGCCAGCGGGTCGATCCCGAGGTGCGCGAGCTCAGGCACCCGGCGACGCAGGGACAGGCCGTCGCCACCCATCACCAGACGCGACACCGGCACCGGCACCACCTCGTCGCCCTCGGCTGGGGGGCTCGACACGAACAGCTCACCGAAGGTGCGCGGGTCCACGTAGCGCAGCTCGCCCGCGGGCGACAGCGTGAACACGACGTGCGTGTGCTTGGCGCGCGGCTCCTTGGGACCCTTGGCCCGCAGGAGGCGCCCCGACATGCCCAGGTGCACGACCAGGTGGTCCCCGTTGTCGAGCGCCATGACCAGGTACTTGCCCAGTCGCTCGACGCTGCGGATGACGCGGCCTTCGACGCGCGCGCGGAACTCGCGCGCCGACGCGTGGCGACGCACGGCGCGACCGTTGGTGACGGCGACGGTGCGAATGCGCCGCCCCACCAGGTCGCGAGCCAGCGAGGCACGCACCGTCTCGACCTCGGGCAGCTCAGGCATCGTCGCGCCGCTCCCAGGCCGCCCGGGCCGCGGCGGCCTCCGCAGCCTTCTTGGACGTCCCCCGGCCTCGTCCCAAGACGTGGCCGGCGACGCGGACGGTCGCGTGGTAGGTCGGGTCATGAGAGACCCCGGTCGCCGTGACCTCGTAGGCCGGGACGTCCCGGCCCGTCGTCTCGGCCCACTGGCGCAGCCGCGACTTGGGATCCACGCGGTCCCGCGTCGCGAGGGCTCGCTCCAGCTCGGGCTCCAGGGCGTCGCGGACGAACGCGCGCGCCGCCTCGTAGCCGCGCTCCAGGTAGACGGCCGCCACCACGGCCTCGAAGGCGTCGGCCAGCAGCGAGGGGCGGGCCGGGCCGCCCGTCTTGCGCTCCCCGCGACCCACGCGCAGCAGCGCGCCGAGCTCGAGGCGCGTGGCGGCCGCGGCCAGCGCCGCCTCGGAGACCGTGCGCGAGCGCACCAGCGACGCCTGGCCCTCATCGAGGTCGGGGTGGTCGCGCACCAGCTGGTCGGCGACAGCCAGGTCCACCACGGCGTCGCCCAGGAACTCGAAGCGCTCGTTGGAGGTGCCGCCGTGCTCGGCGGCGTGGCTCGAGTGGGTCAGCGCGACGGTCAGGTAGTTGCTCTGCGGGTCCAGCCCGAGTCGTCGTGCCAGGTCCCCCAGAGCAACCGGCACCGGGGCACCCCTCGTCAGGTGGCCGGGAGCTTGGCCGTCACGTAGTCGACGGCGTCACGAACCGAGGTCAGGCCCTCCAGGTCGGCGTCGTCGATGTGGAACGCCGGCACGCGCGTCGCCAGCCGCTCCTCGAGTGCCTCGACCAGCTCGATCAGCGCCAGGGAGTCGGCGCCAACCTCGGCGAACGTGGCGTCCTCGGGAATGTCTGCGGCGTCCTTCTCGAGGATGTCGGCCAGCTCCTCGCGCACGAGTGCCAGCACCACGTCCCGGTTGAGCGGGCCGAGGTCCGTCTCATCGGTCATCGCCGGACCTCCTTCCTTGGGGCCCCACACTAGCCAGTCAGCGCTCGGCGCCGGGCGCTTGGGGATCCGACACCACCAGGGCGGCAATGGCCGAGCGCAGGTGGCCCACGACGTCCGCGTCGCGCATCTCGGCGGCCACGCGGATGGCGTTGCGCACCGCGGTGTCGTTGGAGGAGCCGTGGCTGATCACGCAGATCCCCTTGAGGCCCAGCAGCACCGCCCCGCCCTGGCTCTCGGGCGTGAGGGACGCCACGGTGGGGCCGAGCGTGCGCCAGAGCACGGCCCCGGCGGCCCGGCTCTCGTCGTCGACGCCCGCCGCCTCGATCAGGGTGCCAAAGACGAACCGGAGCGCTCCCTCGAGCGTCTTGAGGGCCACGTTGCCCGTGAACCCGTCGGTGACCACGACGTCGACCGGCGACGGGATGAGGTCACGGCCCTCGACGTTGCCGGCAAAGCGCAGGCCCGAGCGGGCCAGCAACTCGTGGGTCCCTTTGACCAGCGGCGTCCCCTTGCTGGACTCCTCACCGATGGAGAGCAGGCCGACCGTCGGCTCGGCCACGCCGTGGTGCGCCAACACGAAGCTGGCCGCCATGGTGGCGAACTGCACGAGCATCTCGGGGGTGCACTCGGCGTTGGCCCCCGCGTCCACCAGGATGGCCGGCGTGTGCCCGGGGCGCGGGATCGGCAGGGCGATGCAGGGGCGGGCCACGCCGCTCAGGCGGCCCATGCGCAACAGCGCGGCCGCCATGGTGGCCCCGGTGTTGCCCGCCGACACCATCGCGCCGGCCCGCCCGTCGCGCACGAGCTCCGCGGCCCGCACCAGCGACGAGTCCTTCTTGGTCCGCACGCTGGCCGCGGGATCGTCGTCCATCGCGATCTCCTCGGTGCAGGCGACCACGGGGAGGCCACCGACGTCGCCGAGGCGCTCGGGGATGCCCACCAGCACCACCTCGAGCCCGAGCTCGTCGACGGCGCGGCGCGCGCCGGCGATCACCGCGGCCGGCGCGTGGTCACCGCCCATCGCATCGACCGCGATGGGCAAGGGCAACTCAGTCGACCTCGATGGCGACGCGTCCCTTGTACCAGCCGCAGTTGGGACACACGACGTGAGGCAACTTGGCGGTGGCGCACTGCGGGCACAGGCTGCGCGCCGGAGCGCCCAGGCGCCAGTTGGCCGCCCGGCGACTGCGCGTCTTGGCCTTGGAGGTCTTTCGCTTCGGGACTGCCATCGATCTTCTCTTTCCGCCGCTAGCGTGCCGTCGTCACGCGCTGCCCGTTCCGCCGGTCTCGACGTCGAATCGGAGCGCGTCAAGTGTATCCCAGCGGGGATCGGACGGTGCGCGGCACCCGCACGGTGCGACGTTGCGGTCCGCGCCGCACTGGGGGCACAGGCCCTGACAGTCGGGCCGGCACAGGGGTGCCAGAGGCAGCTCCAGGAAGACGGCGTCGTGGACCAGGGGCGCCAGGTCGACCTCGTCGCCCTGGTAGCGGTAGGCCAGCTCGTCGTCGTCGCGCTCCTCGTGGACGAAGCGCTCGTCGACGACGGCCTCGACCTGGCCCTCCACCGTGGCCAGGCAGCGACGGCACGAGCCGCGCCAGGGTGCCCGCACCGTCCCGCGCGCGCGCAGTCCCCCGTCATAGCTCTCGAGGCGCAACGCGACGCTCACCACCGCGCCGTCGGGGACGTCGCTCGCGGTCGGGTCCAGACCCCCCCGGTCGCCGGCGGCATCGAAGGGCGCCTGGACGTTGACCTCCAGGACGGCCGGGGCCTCGCGCTGCAGGCGGGCGACCGAGACGACGTAGGCCGAGGCCACCTCTAGGTGGCGTCCTGGTCGAAGAAGGAGGTGTCCTCGCGCGCTGGTGCGGGCGCGGGCGCCGGCGGCTCGGCGGAGGCCTCACCCAGGAACTCCCCACCGGGGCGCGCATCGAGCAAGGAGGTGGGGAGGCCATGGGCGTTGAGGCGCTCGCGGCCCGACCGGGCCGTCTTGAGCAGCCGCTCCAGCACGATCTCGAAGTTCCCCAGCTTGCCGTCGATGAAGTCCTCGGCCTGGTTGATCATCTGGCGCGCGCGGGCCTCGGCCTCGGCGATGATCTGGTCGGCCATCTGGCGCGACTGGCGCACGATCTCGGTGCGCTCGACCATGCGCGCCGCCTCGGCACGAACCTGATCCATCAGCTGGTTGGCCTTGTGCACCTCGGCGGCCATCAGCTCTTCGCGGTCGCGCAGGGCCCAGCGGGCCTCTCGGATCTCGTCGGGCAGGTGCTCGCGCGCGCGGGTGAGCAGTCCGAGGACCTCGTCGCGGGCGATCAGCGCCGAGTTCGACAGCGGCATCTGCTTGGCGGTGCGAATGATCTCGATCAGCTCGCTCAGGTCGGCGTCAATGTCGCCGACGGGCCCCGCGGGCTCGACCGCCTCGCTGGTCAGGTAGTCGTCGTCGTAGCCGTCGAACGAGGTCACCCCACGCCTCCCATCTTGGCCCGGAGCCGTGAGGCCACCGGGGCGGGGACGAATGCGTCCACGTTGCCCCCGTAGCGAGCCACCTCGCGCAGCAGCCGCGACGCGATGAAGGAGTGACTCGAGCTGGTGGGGATGAACAGCGTCTCGACCCCGGACAGCGACCGGTTCATCTGGGCCATCTGGAGCTCGCTCTCGAAGTCGGACACCGCGCGCAGGCCCTTCACGATGGCAGTGGCCCCCACGTCGCGCGCGACATCCACCAGCAGCCGATCGATCGACACGATGGTCACCGACGTCAGATGGGCGCAGCTCTCGGCGATCATCTCGCGCCGCTCCTCGAGGTCGAACATGGCCTCGGACTTCTGCGGGTTGCGGATCGCGGCCACCACGACGTCGTCGAAGATCAAGGCGGCGCGCTCGACCACCTCGAGGTGGCCGTTGTGAAAGGGGTCGAAGGAGCCCGGGATGAGTCCGATCGTCACGCGGGCGACGCACCTTGCTCGAGCATCGTAACGAGCGTAGTGCCGTAACGCTTGCGCCTGGCGATAGCCCATCCGGGCGGCGCCTCGGCGTAGCGGTCGTTCTCGATGACCGCGCGCGACGCCGGCGCGGCGCCCAGCAGCGCCTCGATGTCCACGGGACCGTAGGGCGGGTCGGCCAGCACCAGGTCGAGGGGTTCGGCGGGGACCCAACCCGGCAGGACGGCGCGCACGAAGATCGCCTCGCCCGCCAGTTGGAGGGGCGCCGCATTGGCCCGGGCCGCGGCCAGACAGGCCGGGTCGGCGTCGACGAAGTAGACCCGACGCGCGCCGCGCGACAGCGCCTCGATGCCCAGGGCCCCCGAGCCGCAGTAGAGGTCGGCGACCACCGCCCCGTTAACGCCGCCCCGGCTCTCGAGCATCGAGAAGATGGCCTCGCGTGCGAAGTCCGTGGTCGGCCGCACGGTGGGGGGAAGCTTGGCCCGCAGCGCGCGCCCCCGCGCCTGGCCGCCGATCACGCGCACGAGGCCAGGCTACGTGCTCGTCGCGCGTTCGGCGAGCCCGAGCCGTGCAGACGCGTGCGGGAGGGTGAGCTCACGACTTGAACAGGTAGGACACGTCCTCGCCGAGCAGTTCGAGCTCGTCGCGCACCACGGGATCGTCGGCTCGGCCCGTCGCCACCAGGTCCCGGGCCACGCGGTGCGCCCGCTCCACCAGCGCGGCGTCCCTGACCAGGGAGGCGAGTCGCAGGTCGCTGCGACCCCGCTGGCGGCTCCCCAGGACCGCCCCCTCGCCGCGCAGCTCCAGGTCCACCTCCGCCAGCGCGAAGCCGTCGGTCGTCGCCACGAGGGCCTCCAGTCGCCGCTCACCGTCGTCGGACGGCGCCGCTCCCAGCAGGTAGCACCAGCTGGGCCAGGTCGAGCGCCCCACGCGCCCGCGCAGCTGGTGCAGCTGGGCCAGGCCGAACCGCCAGGCGTCCTCGATCACGATGACCGTCGCGTCGGGAACGTCCACGCCAACCTCGACCACCACGGTCGCGACGAGCACGCCGAGGCGCCCGGCGCGGAAGTCCTCCATGACGGCGTCGCGTTGGGCGGCGGGCATCTGGCCGTGGACCAGCCCGATGTCCAGCCCCGCCAGCTCGGACTCGGCGAGACGCGCGAACTCGGCGACCGCGCCCGTCGCCTCGACCTTGCCGCCCTCCTCGACGAGCGGGCACACCACGTAGGCGCGCCGGCCCGCCGCGACCTCGGAGCGCACGCGCTGCCAGGCAGCGGCGGCCGCCCCGGGGGTGGCCGCCCACGTCGTCTCGATCGCCACCCGCCCCGCCGGCAGCTCGTCGATCACCGAGCGGTCCAGGTCGCCGAAGAGGGCCAGCGCCGCCGTTCGCGGGATGGGCGTGGCCGTCAGGACCAGGAGGTCCGGGTCCACCGTCCCGTGCTGGGATCCCCAGGCCTTGTCCCGCAGCACCGCTCGCTGGTCGACGCCGAAGCGGTGCTGCTCGTCGATCACGACCATCCCGAGGCGATGGAACTGCACCGACTCGCTGAGCAGCGCGTGCGTGCCCACGACGAGGTCGATCTGCCCGGTGGCGAGACCGGCGAGCGTGGCGCGCCGGGCCGCCGCGCCCAGGCGGCCGCTGAGGAGGCGAATCTCGACGCCCCGTTGTCCCCCCAGCGCGCTCGCGTCGTGCCGGGTGAGATCGCCCAGGTCGCGCTGCAGTGAGGCCAGGTGCTGCTCGGCCAGGATCTCGGTGGGGACCATGAGGGCTCCCTGGAAGCCGTCGTCGACCACCGCGGCCAGCGCGGCGGTCGCGATCAGCGTCTTGCCGCTGCCCACGTCGCCTTGGAGCAGGCGGTGCATGGGGACCGGCGCGGCCAGGTCGTCGAGGATCTCGCGCAAGACGCGCTGCTGGGCCCCGGTCAAGGCGAAGGGCTGACGGGCCACTAGGCGCCCGACGAGGCCGTCGTCTCCCTCGAGACGGGACGCCGACGACGCAACGCGATGGGCCACGCCGTGTCCGAACAGCTCGACCTGCCGGCGGCGCAGGGCCAGGGCCAGCTGCAGGCGCAGCAGCTCGTCGAAGGCCAGGCGCTCGCGCGCCGCCTGGTGATCCGCCTGGTCACGCGGAACGTGGATGGCCCACAGCGCGGCGCTCCGGTCCAGCAGGCCCAGGGAGCTGATCACGTCGGCGGGCCACGGATCGAGCACGGGACCCGCGCGCCGGAGTGCCTCCTCGACCAGCGCGCCGATCTCCCAGCTCGACAGGGACAGTTTCTCGGAGGTGGCGTAGACCGGCACCAGCCGCCCCACGCGCCGCGGGGCCGTGGCCTCCGCGTCCCCCGAGCCGGCCAGGACGTCGGTCGCCGGGTTGGTCATCTGTCGGGTGCCCCGGTAGTCGTCGACCGTGCCGAACGCGAGCACCTGGGCGCCCGCCGCCAGCTGGCGCTCGCGCCACGGCTGGTTGAAGTACGAGATCGTTAGCGTCGCCGAGCCGTCGCCGATGACGACTTGGACCAGTGAGCGGCCCTGGCGCGTGCGTCGGGCCGAGACCCGCTGCACCTCGCCCATCACCGTCACGTGGTCACCGACCACGACCTCGTCGAGCGCGGCCCGGCGCGAGCGATCGACGTAGGTGCGCGGGTAGTACTCCACCAGGTCCAGCACGGAGCGCAGGCCCAGCTCGGCCAGCTCGGCTCCTCGGCGCTGCCCGACGCGTCGCAGTCGGGTGAGCTCGACGTCGCGCAACCGGCCCAGGGGCCGAGGCGGCAGATCGCTCACTCGACCCCGATGTAGTAGGGGTAGGTCGGCTGGCCCCCGCGGTGGACCTCCACCTCGGCGGACGGCACGCGGGCCGCCACCGCGGCCTCGATGGCCTCGGTGACCCCAGCGAGCGCCCCCACGCCCTCGACGACGGTCACCAGCTCGCTGTGGTCGTCGAGCAGCTGGTCCACGATCGCCAGGCAGGCGCTCTGCATCGAGTCGGCCACGGCGACGACGTGCCCACGCCGCACGGCCAGCCAGTCCCCCTGGCGCACCGTGCCGACCTCGGTGGTCGCGTCACGGACGGCTCGCGTGACCTCGCCGGCCCGCACGCGCTGGGCCGCGTGCGCCATGGCCTCAACATTGGCCTCGGCGCTGGACTCGGGGTTGAAGGCGACCAGCGCCGAGAGCCCCTCCACGACGGCGTGCGTCGGCACCACGCGCACGGGCACGGCCGCCAGCTCGGCGGCCTGGCGCGCCACCAGGACGACGTTGGCGTTGTTGGGCAGCACGACGACCTCGCGCGCCGAGCACTGGGCGATCGCCGCCAGGAGCTCGGCCGCCGAGGGGTTCATGGACTGCCCGCCCGCCACCAGGGCCGCGACGCCCAAGGAGCGGAAGATCTTCTCCAGCCCGCTGCCCGCCACCACGGCGACCGCGGCGGTGGCGACCAGCGCCTCGGGCACCGCACCGGGGGGCGCGATGTCGTGGTGGGCGCTCGCGGACTCATCTTCCAAGTCGGTGACGCGGATCGAGCGCGGGCGCCCCATGTCCAGGGCTGCCTCGATCGCCGGCCCGATGTGGTCGGTATGGATGTGGCAGTTGTAGAGCCCGTCGCCACCGACGATGACGATCGACTCGCCGATCGTGGTCCACGTCGCGCGGAACGCGTCGAGGCCCTCGTCGGCGCCCTCGAGGAGGTACATGACCTCATAGCGCGGCGAGTCCGCACTCGCGAACGTGCTGCGGGCCGACGCGGATGCTGAGGCCGTGTCGCCGGCGTCGGGGGGGCTGGGCAGTGGGTCGTCGCAGGTGACGTGGCACAGCGCGTCGTAGAGGAGCACGAGTCCGCTGCCCCCCGAGTCGACCACCCCCGCCTCCTTGAGCACCGGCAGCTGCTCGGTTGTGTGCGCCAGAGCCTCGCGCGCCCGCTCGCGCGCGCCACGCACCAAGGTGCTCAGAGAGGACTTGGCCGCGTTGGCTCCCTGGGCGGCCGCCCGGGCCACGGTGAGGATCGTCCCCTCGACCGGGCGCACGACGGCCTGGCGAGCCAGGCGGTCGGCCTGGGCCAGGGAGTCGGCCAGGACCGCCGGCGAGATGGAGCCCACCGAGCGGAAGCGGTCCGTCATGCCCCGCAGCATCTGGGAGAGGATCACCCCGGAGTTTCCCCGCGCCCCCATCAGGGAGCCCCGGGCGATCGCCGCGCAGACCTCGTCCAAGGTCGACTCCTCCGACATCGGCGCCAGAGCGTCGACCACCGAGGCCACTGTCAGGTCCATGTTCGTGCCGGTATCCCCGTCGGGCACCGGAAAGACGTTGAGCCGGTTGAGATGCTCGCGATGGCTGTGCAGGAGCCCGGCGAAGGTCACCATCGCCCGTCGCAAGTCGCTCGCTGTCAGTCGAGTGCGTACCGGCATCGATGCCGATGCTACAATGACCCTCCGGTTTTAACCGCGCGAGCTCGCGGTCGGTGAAGGAGAGTAGCCATGGCGTCCGTCTGCGAGATCTGCGGCAAGAAGCCGTTCTTCGGGATGAACGTCTCGCACTCCCACCGGCGTACCAAGCGCCGGTGGAACCCGAACATCCAGCGGGTGCGTGCCCTGGTCGGCTCGACACCCACGCACCTCAACGTGTGCACCGGCTGCCTGCGATCGGGCAAGGTCGTCAAGCCGGCCAGCCGCCGCTCCGCCACGAGCTAGCACCCCCGTTGGCCGCGGGTCCGTTGGGCCCAGGCCCGGCTACAGGTCGTGCTGGAACCCCTCTGGGCCCAGGGGCCGCCCCCGAAGCGTCCGGCGCGCCGGGTCGGCGACGATGCGCCCGATGGGCAGGGGCTCGGCGAGCCCGCGCGCGGCGAAGGCCGATCGCAGTGCCGATCCATCGGCGCAGACCATGAGCAGCTCGTAGTCCTCCCCGCCCGCCCGGGCCTCCGCGGCCGTGGCGCCCCGAGACGTCGGGATCTCGTCGAGCGCGAAGCCGCAGGCGCTGGCGTCGGCCAGTCGGTGCAGGTCGAGGGCCAGGCCGTCGCTGATATCCATCATCGCGTGGGCGCCGGCGTCGCGCGCCGCAAGGCCCTCGAGCAGGCGCGGCTGCGGACGGCGGTGGCGAACGACCAGCGGGTGATCGAGGGAGGCGCCCGCCCGTCGCAGGCGCAGGCCGGCCGCCGACGCGCCGACGGGCGCCGTCAGCAGGATCTCGTCGCCCGGCCGGGCGCCGCTACGCAGCACCGCCCCACCCCCGGGGCACTCGCCGAGCACCGTCACGGCGACGGCGACGTCGCACCCCCGCGACACGTCGCCGCCCACGACCGGGCAGTCCAGCTGCGCGGCCGCCTCCCCGACCCCCGCGTGGAGCGCCTCGAGGTCGGTGCCGGCCGGGGCGGTCACGGCCACCAGAATCGCCCGCGGTCGGGCCCCCATCGCCGCCAGGTCCGACATCGCCGCGGTCACCGCCTTGTACCCCAGGTCGGCGAGGGTGAACAGGTCGGCGTCCAGGTGCACTCCCCAGACCGCCGTGTCCACGCTGATCACCGCCTGACCGACGAGGGGGCGCAGAACCGCGGCGTCGTCGCCGATAAATACCTCCCCGGGACCGGGCGCACGACCCCCGATCGCGCGGGCGATACGCTGCAGGACGTCGTCCTCGCGTCCGTCGGCGCCTCGGGTTGGGGTGGAGCCGCCCGGACGGGTCACGACTGCTCGACCCTGCTCCCCAGCAGGCTTAGCCAACACAAGGACATCACGTGACCCACCCCACGACTCACCAGCGCCTCCTCACCTGGGTTGACGAGGTCGCCGCCCTGACGACTCCTGATCGTATCTACTGGTGCGACGGCTCCGACGCCGAGTACGACGCGCTGTGTCAGCAGCTCGTCGACCAAGGCACCTTCCGTCGGCTCTCGGACGCCAAGCGGCCCAACAGCTTCTGGGCCGCCTCGGACCCCAGCGACGTGGCCCGCGTCGAGGACCGCACCTTCATCTGCTCGCGCACGCCCGACGACGCCGGCCCGACCAACAACTGGCAGGACCCCGATACGATGCGCGCCACCCTCACGGGCCTGCTGCGCGGATCGATGCGCGGGCGCACCATGTACGTGGTGCCCTACTCCATGGGTCCCCTCGGCTCTCCGATCTCCCACATCGGCGTCGAGATCACCGACTCGGCCTACGTCGCGGTCTCGATGCGCATCATGACGCGCATGGGCTCGGCCGTCCTGGATCTCCTGGGCGAGGACGGCCCCTTCGTGCCGTGCCTGCACTCGGTGGGCATGCCGCTGGCGGCGGGTCAGGCCGACGTGCCCTGGCCGTGCAACAGCGAGGACAAGTACATCGTGCACTTCCCCGAGACCCGCGAGATCATCTCGTACGGCTCGGGATACGGCGGCAACGCCCTCTTGGGCAAGAAGTGCTACGCGCTGCGCATCGCCTCGGTGATGGCGCGCTCCGACGGCTGGCTGGCCGAGCACATGCTGATCTTGAAGCTCACCAACCCGGCCGGCGAGGTGCGCTACGTCGCGGGTGCCTTCCCGAGCGCCTGCGGCAAGACCAACCTGGCGATGCTCGTGCCCACCCTGCCGGGATGGAAGGTCGAGACCATTGGCGACGACATCTGCTGGATGAAGCCAGGCGCGGACGGCCGCCTCTACGCGATCAACCCCGAGGCCGG
This sequence comes from Acidimicrobiales bacterium, assembly GCA_049965035.1. Taxonomy (GTDB): domain Bacteria; phylum Actinomycetota; class Acidimicrobiia; order Acidimicrobiales; family RAAP-2; genus RAAP-2. The sequence continues at coordinate 4,518 of JBMFWS010000017.1, read as the reverse complement.
CTTCTTCGGCGTGGCCCCGGGAACCAACTTCGAGACCAATCCGAACGCCATGTACTCCATCGAGGCGAACACCATCTTCACCAACACCGCGCTGACCTCCGACGGTGACGTGTGGTGGGAGGGCATGGGCGAGCCACCCGCGGGCCTCACTGACTGGCGGGGACGCTCCTGGAGCCCCGACCTGGGACCGGCGGCCCACCCGAACTCGCGCTTCACGGCTCCCGCGAGCCAGGACCCGGCGATCGCCCCGGAGTGGCAGGACCCGGCGGGCGTGCCGATCGACGCGATCCTCTTCGGCGGTCGTCGTGCCCGCGTCGTGCCCCTGGTCTTCCAGGCGCGCGACTGGGCCCACGGCGTCTTCCTGGGCTCGATCATGGCCTCCGAGACGACCGCCGCCGCAACCGGGGCCGTCGGGAACCTTCGCCGCGACCCCTTCGCCATGCTGCCCTTCTGCGGCTACAACATGGCCGACTACTTCGCGCACTGGCTCAGCTTCGCCGACCGCCTCGACGAGGCCCAGCTCCCCAAGATCTTCTACGTCAACTGGTTCCGCAAGGACGAGGAGGGCCACTTCCTGTGGCCCGGCTACGGGGAGAACAGTCGCGTCCTGGCCTGGGTGTTCGACCGCGTGTCCGGACGGGGCGAAGCCCTGTCCACACCCATTGGCGATGTCCCCGCCCCGGGAGCCCTCGACACGTCCGGCCTGGGGATCTCGCCCGAGGCTCTGGCGACGCTGCTGTCGGTCGATGTGGAGGAGTGGCGCGCCGAGGTGCCCCTGATCGAGGAGCACTACGCCCAGTTCGGCGACCGGCTGCCGGTGCGGCTGCGCGATGAGGTCGCCGAGCTGATCAAGCGGCTCGGCTAACCGGTCGCGCCCGTTGAGTTCGGCAGCAAGGTGGGACAAATGGGTATAACGGAAGCCCCACGACGGTAAAAGAGTGCTCTGAACCCGTCTAATCGAGGGCTTGCGTCTAAGTGGTGGATACCCGGCGCCCGGCCTGTAATCGAGAGGCGCTCACCGAGAGCCGTGGAGCTTCCTCGTTCCACGCGTTCGAGCTTCAGCATCGAAATCGGGCTCAGGCGCACCGCGCCTGGACGATACAAGGCGTCAGACGAGAGGGGCCGCAGCCCAATGACCGATTGTTTGCCGGGCTTTCATCACCAAAGTGGTGAATGATGTTGAGCGCAGCCCCTTACAAAGGGATCACGATGACAGCAAAGCACCATCACAGTTGGTTGTGGTGCCACTACTTCTCCAGCTTGACGGCATCGGCATTAGCGGCTCTTCCGGTTTCAGTGAGAGGTATGACTTGAAGTTGTGGATCGCCCATTCGCTCGAGGACGCGGCGTACCTTCCTCGTTGAAGTTGAAAACGAACAGCCGGCGGTGGAACGTCGGTGAGGAAGGAACGCCAATGCTGAGCGTAGTGAACGACGAGACCGCGACCACGTCAAGGTGTCGGCGTACAGGCTGATATGTAGCATCAGGTACAGGCTGATATGTAGGTCAGCCGCACTGCAGGTTAGCGGTTCTGGTCACCTCCCTTCGGGTTGACATGGTCCTTCAGCCGGTAACTCGGACCGTTGATCGAGACGACCTCACAGTGGTGCAGGAGGCGGTCGAGGATCGCCGACGCGGGTGGACCAAGCGTGTCGGCGTGCAACGGCAGTTTCTCCGTGGTGCACGCCGCGGAGCTCCTCGCAGTACTCGCAGTGCTCTTGCCCTTCGTGCACGTGGTCGCGCGGCAGCGGCGGCGTGAAGGCGTGCCGCCTCATTCCGTTACTCGGCGTACAGCGGTACCGCTGACGAGGAGTGGGCGACTTGCTGCCGTAGGTTCCGTCCCGGACAACGTGCGAGCCCGGGTGCGTCGGACACGGCGGCGGCGGCGCTTTGATGGCGACCGGCTGGCCTTCGCCAGGCAACGGCGTCGAGAACTTGTGAACGTCGCCAACGACGGGAGTGCAGCGGTATCGTCGTCGGGGTCCAGAACCCGTGGCATACGTGCCGACGGCAACGATGTGCGCGTCAGGGTGCTCAAGACACCGCGCCTCAGCTATCGAACGGGTTCTCGCCACATCGGGCTTATACCCATCTTATCCCATCTTGCTGCCGAACTCAGCGCCCGTCACCGGGCCGTAGCTCATAGCACGCGCGTCGAGCGCCGCCCCACCACGTAGGCCGCGGCCCCCAGGGCCACGACCGCCGCGAGCAGCGCGTCGCCGGTGGCGAACGGCAGGGCCACGCCCACCGGGATCACCGCGCCTAGGACCCAGGCGAGCTGTTGGCGCACCGCGAAGCGTGCGAAGGTCCGGCCCTGCGCGCCCGGGTCGACCAGCCGCTGGGTGATGGCGTCGAAGGTCGGCTGGGCGGCGGCGGTCCACACCCCGAGCCACGCGGCCAGCAGCACCTGGGCCACCAGGGTCGCCGTCACGCCCGCGATCAAGGCGCCGAGCGACGTGGCCACCAAGGAGAGCGTCAAGATGAGCCATTCGCGTACGCGGTCGCGCAGGCGCGTCACCAGCGAGAGACCGCCGAGGGTGCCCAGACCCGACACCGCCAGAGCGGCGGCGAACCACGCCAGCCCGGCGTGCTCGCGGCGCAGTCCGAAGGCCAGCAGGAAGGTCGTGAACCCGGCCGCGAAGCGCATCAGCGACGCCGCGACGAGTCCCCAGGCCAGCTGGGCCTCCCCGAAGGGGCGCAGTGCCTGGAGATCGCGCTCGGCCTGGCTCAGGGGTGCCGCCTCCACGCGGGCACGCGCCGCCGGCCGGGGCAGCCGACCGCTCTGGAGCATCGCGCCCGCGTAGACCACCGAGGCGGTGAGCAGGACCGCGGGAGCACCGAGGGACTTCAGGATGCCGGCCGCGATCAACCCGCCAACCAGGCCGAAAACCGTGCCAAGCAGCGTCAGCTGCGCGTTGAAGCCAGCGAAGCCGACCTCGCGCGTGTCGGGGGCCGAGGACCATCCCGCCGGGCTCACGTCGGTGGATCCCGGCGAGCGCAGCTGGTCGCTTCGGGCCATCTCGGGCACCAGTGTGCCTCGCGTCACAACGTAGAGCTTGGAGGCCACCAGGACGACGAAGGCGTCGGGATAGAGCCACAGCGAGTTGAGGTGCTGGCTCATCTCCCAGCACAGGACCATCCGCAGTCCCGCCGAGATGGCGACCAAAACGCGGCGGCCGTTGGAGGATCGGTCGATCAGGGGACCCAGGATCGGCGACACCACGGCAAAGGGGGCGATGGTGAACAGCAGGTAGGCCAGCACCCGGCCCTTGGCCTCGGTCGGCGAGACCGAGAAGAACAGCGAACTGGCCAGCGACACCGTGACGAAGGTGTCGCCGACCATCATGGCCACATGGGCCAGGGCCAGGCGCCCTATCCCGGTCGACTGGTCGAAGAGGTCGTGCGCCGCGGTGAGAGCCAGCGACCTCAGGCTGCGTCCGCGCACGACTCCTTAGCGTACGGCCCACGCTGCCGGGCCGCGCTCAGTTCGAGAAGCAGGCCCGGCGATAGATCTCAGCGGGCAGCGTCGCGGGCGAGCAGCTCTGCTGGCGGGGCACCGGACGCCAGACGCGGCCGTCGAAGGACAGCAGGTCGGTCACGGCGACCCGCGCGGTCCCCGACCCCGCGACGACCCAGGCGTAGGCCCAATGGCCCTCGCATCCGTAGGCGACGACGCCGTTGGGCGCCAGGCGGGTGAGCTGACTCGTCACGGCGCTCGCGCTGCAGGGCGCCGCGACCGGCGGGCGTGCGCTAAGAGCTGAGGAGTGCGCGCTGACCAGGACAAGTGCCGCCAGCGTCGCCAGGGCACACACCCATCGCAGGGCCGTCACGTGCTCAGTCTGGCATGGGTTCAGCCGCCGCTGGCGTCGGGGGTCACCAAGACGCCCGCCACGAGGTCGTCGATGACCTGGCACCACTCGTCCTGGGCGACCGGCGCTCCGCTCACGTCTTCGAGGATGCGTCCGAAGACCAGCGCCTCCAGCACGGCGGCCAGGGCCCGCGCGGGACGATCGGGACGCACCAGCCCGCGCTGCTGGGCCCCGACCACGATGCGGGCGACCTCGTCGGTCGCCGCGGCGATCGTGGACCCGATGCGCTCGCGCAGGTGCGGCCGCACCAGCGCCGCCGCGACGATGCGCGTGCGCATCGCGCGCTCGGGTCGGGACTCGCTGCCGGCGGGAGGACCCGTCACCATCTCGCGCAGCGACGCGGCGAACGCGGCCGGCGTCGCTGACCGCTCCGCCGCCTGACGCAGCGACACCACGCCCTCGCCGATCAGTCGGGCGAACAGCCTCTCGTAGGCGGCATCGATAACGCCCTCGCGCGAGCCGAAGTGGTGGTACACCGACCCGTAGTTGACGCCTGTCGCGCCGCACACCTCCGGGATGCGGATGAGCGTCTCGTCACTCGTCCAGAGCCGGTCAATCACGGCGTCGGTGACCGTTCGCATGACCGCCACCGAGCGCTGCTGCTTTGCCATAACGTCATTCTACTGATGGAAAAAGGCATTTCGCGAGT
>JBMFWS010000016.1:0-43859 GCA_049965035.1 Acidimicrobiales bacterium | reverse complement strand
CAGACGAGGTGCCCGCGGCCCCGGTCGAGCTGCACCGACCCCAGATCGTCTTCGATCGCTACCACGTGGTCGCCAAGGCCAACGAGGCGGTCGACGAAGTACGCCGTGCCGAGTCAAAGATCCGCCCCGAGCTCAAGCGAACCCGCTACGTGTGGCTGAAGAACGAGGCCAACCTCACGCTCAAGCAGCGCGAGAAGCTCACGTGGCTGACCCGTCCCTCGATGCGCCTCGCGACCACTCGGGCCGCGCGGTGGCGCGACGACTTCAACGAGTTCTACAACAAGGCGAGTGCCGAAGAGGCTGAGACCTACCTGAAGCGTTGGTGCTACGGCGCTAAACGATCACGCCTCGAGCCGATCAAGGAGTTCGTCGCCATGGTCGAGGCCCACTGGGACGGGATCATCGCCTGGCAGCAGAGCCGGCTCAGCAACGGACTCTTGGAGGGAACGAACTCTCTCGTCCAGGCGGCCAAACGCAGGGCTCGCGGCTACCGCTCCAAGGCCAAGATGATCACCATCATCTACCTCATCGCTGGCAAGCTACCGCTACCCCAAATCCACACGATCTAGCGAGGAGCCGAAGAATGCAAGTACCCCTCCGGACACCGGAGGGGTACTTGCAAAAGTGAGGGTTAGCTTCTGCCGAAGCCCACGCAGGCTGACTGTGTCGTGCCTGATGCGGCTATTACCTGAACGTACCCAGAGTACTGCCCGACGGGGTAGTAGAAGTGCACCCCGGAAGACACTACTCTTCCCGAAGACACATTCAGTGCCGGGTTGTACTTTACTGACACCGAGTGAGCTCGGATGTTGCAGTTAGGTCCCCTGAATGTGTAGAGCGCAACGCGGTATATTCGGGGCAACCCAGCCGCGTCCCAGTGGATGGCGGCGGTGTTACTGTTTAGCCCGAGGCGATTCGCACCCACCGAAACGGTGATTGGTGGTGTGGTTGGGACGGTGGTTGGCTCGGGGGTGGTGGTTGGAACGGTTGTAGGAGTGGTCGGGGGTACGGAGCACAGACTAGCGTAGCTTGTTATGACCCCCTCAAGAAACCCGTGCCACGCTGAGGTGACTGCGTTTATAGTCATCATGTCTTCTGTTAGATTCGCGCGAGCGTCAACCAGGTGCTTCTTCGCCGCTATGTCCAGCAGTATTTGATTAAGTGAGGGGAATGCCGACATCACGTCAGACAGTTGACTTTGTTGGGGAACAAGTGACGGGTACCCCGGCGGAACCTGAGCGTACGCGTTCATGGTGGCTGTATGAACTACTCGAATCTTTGCCTCATAGGCTAGCGCAAGACTCTCGGAGGTTCCAAAAGACGGTCGAGGTAGGTACAGGGGGATTTTAGCTAGTGCAGGGCAGAATGTTGCCGGGGTGCCACTGGCGTCGGCACTTACTGTCGGGGAGACAGTAAGTGCCACCACGGCTAGCAGCGACATCCCTAAAGTTGCTACGGTCCCGTGCATAAAGTTCTCCCTGATAGGCGGTATCAAGTCTACGGTTGGGGGTATGGGAATGTCAAGTCAATTTGGCCCCAGCGTGATCATCTGATTTGGCCCCGCCAAACGAGCTCGATGGAGAATCTCGGCTCGCATAATGTTCAGGGATGTCGTCCGCCCGGAAAACTCCAGTCGAAAAGCCCATAATCCAGTTGAGGATCACTCTGGATGATGTGCTGCCCGCTGTGTGGCGCTGACTTCTCGTTCCCGGCGATTTGCGGCTGTCCGATCTTCACGCTGTCTTCCAGGTCGCCATGGGTTGGACCGACTCGCACCTGCACAGCTTCTCCATCGGAAACAAAGTGTTCGGTGCGCAATACGAAGATCACCCCAAAGAGGAACTCAATGAGAAGTCGGTCACCCTCGTGGAAGCGCTACTCGAGGGCACAAACTCGCTCGTCCAGGCAGCCAAACGCAGGGCTCGCGGCTACCGCTCCAAGACCAAGATGATCACCATCATCTACCTCATTCCCGGAAAGCTCCCGCTACCCCAAATCCACACGATCTAGCGAGGAGCCCCTCATAGGCTCGACCCGGACTGAACGCTGGAGGAGGCGTGTCCCGGGCCCCCCGACTCGAACCCATCATCATCAAGACCGGCGTGGTGGTGGTTCTCGGCGCGGTGATGTCGATCCTCGACACGACGATCGTCGCTGTCGCCCTGCGCACGCTCAGCCACGACTTTCGCGTCGACGTCTCGACCATCCAGTGGGTGACGACCGGCTACCTCCTGGCCCTCGCCGTGGTCATCCCCGTCTCGGGCTGGGCCATCCACCGTCTGGGAGCCCGGACGGTCTACCTGACCTCCCTGGCGCTCTTCGTCGTCGGGTCGGCCCTGAGCGGCCTGGCGTGGTCGGCCGGCTCGCTCATCGCCTTCCGCGTCCTCCAGGGGTTGGGCGGGGGCATGATCCTGCCCGTCGGCCAGTCGATCATGGCGCGCACGGCCGGGCCCCAGCGGATGGGCCAGGTCATGGGAATCATTGGGATGCCCCAGCTCCTCGGACCGATCCTCGGGCCCGTCATCGGTGGCGTCATCATCTCTAGCACCACGTGGCGGTGGATCTTCTTCGTCAACGTGCCCGTCGGCGTGCTCGCCTTCTGGCTCGCGCGTCGCATCCTGCCCGCGCCCGAGCGGGATCGCACCCATCACTTCGACCTCCCCGGATTCGCCCTGCTCTCCCCGGGGCTGGCCCTCGTCGTCTACGGCCTGGCCGAGATCGGCTCGAACGGGGGACTGCACGGGTCGACCGTCCTGGGCAGCCTCACCGCGGGACTCGCCTTGTGCGCCGCCTTCGTGTGGCGCTCGCTGCACACCCCCGAGCCGCTGATCGATCTCCGCCTCTTCCGGGACCGCACCTTCGCCGCGGCCTCGACCGGGATCCTCCTCGCGGGAGCAACCCTCTACGGGACGATGTTCCTGCTGCCCCTCTACTACCAGCTCGTGCGGGGCGACTCCGCGCTGGTGGCCGGCCTGATGATGGCACCCCAGGGCGTCGGCGCGGCCATCTCAATGCGGGTGGGCGGGCTGGCCGCCGACCGCCGGGGCCCCGGCACGGTGATCCCCGTCGGGGTGCTGGTGCTGGCGGCCGGGACGTTCGTCTACACCCAACTCGGCGCGGCGACGAACTATGGCGTGCTCGCGCTGGCCCTCTTCGTGCGCGGCCTCGGCATGGGCGCGACCATGATGCCTCTGGTGGCCGCCTCCTACTACAACCTCACGCACGCCGACGTGCCCAAGGCGACCTCGGCCACCAACATCCTGCGGCAGGTCGGGGGCTCCCTGGGCGTGGCCGTGTTTGCCGTCATCCTCCAGACGCAGATCGCGCACCACGTCGCGACGGCGCGGACCTCCCTGGCCACCGGTACACTGCCGACGAGCGGACCTCAGATGACGGCGCTGGCGCACGCGTTCGGCGCGTCGTTCTGGTGGTCGTTCGCGGTGTCGATCCTGGCCCTGGGACCGGCACTGCTGCTCCCCCGCCGCGGCCTGGCCACGCTGCGCGCGGTGGCTGCCGCCGAGTGAGCCAGGAGTATTCATGAGCACGCCACACCTCGAGGTCATCATCGGCTCGACGCGCCCGGGTCGCGTCGGACCAGCCATCGCCCGCTGGTTCGCGGACGCCGCCGTGGCCGACGGCCGCTTCGACGTCGAGCTGGTCGACCTGGCGCAGGTCAACCTGCCGCTCCTGGACGAGCCCAACCACCCGATCCAGCGGCGATACGAGCACGAGCACACCCGGCGCTGGTCCGCCACCATCGAGGCGGCCGACGCGCTGGTCTTCGTCGTGCCCGAGTACAACCACAGCTTCAATGCCGCGACCAAGAACGCGATCGACTACCTCTACCACGAGTGGCGCTACAAGCCCGTCGGCATCGTCAGCTACGGCGGGCCGGTCATGGGCACGCGCTCGGCTCAGCATCTGAAGACGGTCTTCAGCGCTCTGCGCATGGTCCACGCCGGAGACGTATCGATCTCCCTGGTGACGACGCCTGTCACCGACGGCGTCTTCACCAGCTCCGACGGCGTGCAGCGCGCCGCGGCCACCCTGCTCGACGAGCTGGCCCAGCTCGGCTCGGGACTGCGCCACCTGCGCTCCCCGTCTCCCGCCGCCTGAGCCGCGCCGGCCGCCGCACGTCGTCGAGCGCGTTGCGGCATCGCGCCGCCGCTGATGAGGGCGCGCCCGCGAGGCATGATGGGGACAGCCCTGGACCGTCGTCACGACGCACGGCGATCCCCAACCGAGAGGTGGTCGCCATGAAGGCAGTGCAGTATCGACAGATTGGCGCGGCGCCCGAGGTGGTCGAGGTAGACCCGCCGACGCCGGGACCGGGTGAGGTTCTCCTCCGCGTCACGGCCGCCGGGCTGTGCCACTCGGACGTCTTTGTCATGAGCGTTCCCGCCGAGCAGTACGCCTTCGGCAGCCTGCCCCTGACCCTGGGCCACGAGGGCGTGGGGATCGTCGCCGAGGTCGGCGCCGGCGTGCGCTCGGTGGCGGTCGGCGACGCCGTCGCGGTCTACGGACCGTGGGGCTGCGGGACGTGCCTGCCGTGTTCTCGAGGCGACGAGAACTACTGCACGCGAGCCAGCGATCTCGGCATCTTCCCGCCCGGCCTCGGGTCCCCGGGCGCCATGGCCGAGTACATGGTCGTCGACTCCGACCGGCACCTGGTGCCGATCTTCGACCTGGACCCGGCGGAGGCCGCCCCGCTGACGGACGCGGGACTGACCCCGTACCACGCCATCAAGTCCGCTCTACCCAAGCTCGGGGCGGGCACGACCGCGGTCGTGCTGGGCGCCGGCGGCCTCGGGCACGTGGGCATCCAGATCTTGGCCGCCCTCACCGGGACGCGCATCGTCGCCCTCGACGTCGACGACGCCAAGCTCGCGCTGGCGCGAGAGTCCGGGGCCCACGAGACGCTGCGGTCCGACGACCCCGACGTGGTGGCGGCGGTGCGTACGGCGACGGGTGGGGGTGCCAGCGTGGTGTTCGACTTCGCGGGCTTCCAGGCCAGCCTGGACGTGGCGCGCCAAGTCGTGGGTGTCGGCGGCGACATCCACATCGTGGGCATCGGCATGGGCGGGGGCACGATCCCGGTGGGATTCTTCGCCACGCCCTACGAGACCTCGGTTCTCACCTCGTACTGGGGATCGCGCAGCGAGCTCATCGAGGTCGTCGAGCTGGCTCGGCGCGGACAGATCCGCGTGCACGTGGAGCGCTTCGGGATCGACGACGCACCGGCGGCGTATCAGAAGTTGCACGACGGGTCGCTGCGCGGTCGTGCGGTCATCGTGTTGCCGTGACGCCTCCGGCGTCCCAGAGGCTCGACCGAGTTAGGGGTGCGGCGAGCTCGACGGTGCTGGCACGCTCCGGTGGGCTCGCCGAGTGACCGTGCAGATCTGAGGTCATCACGGCGCCGAGCCTCACCTCCCCGCCGCGCTGAGGATCGCTTGAGCGAGTAGGCACCCACGGTGGTCCTGGGCACCGACCCAGGTCGCCGCGTGTCGCACTGATCCTGGAGCGACACGGCGTGGCTGACGCTCGATGGCCAGCGGCCAGCGCATTCGGGTCACGTGCAGGATCTTGGTCGTCGCAACGTCCGATGCCGGATCGAGCATCGCCATCACGCTCGCGCGATCAGGCGGGCGTTCTCCACCGGTATCGGAGAAACGCCCGGCGGGTCCGCCCCGAATGGGTGGGGTTGGCCTGGCACTTCCACGGCTTCAACCCGCCAACGTGCGCACCTCCACCCTTCTGATGATCGCGGCGACGGTTAATCCCCTCAGCGACGTCCTGATCGTCGATTGGCCGGCGACGCAGCAGATGCTCGTCAACATCGTCGGGTCCTCGCTCGTCACGCCGACGAACCTGCCGCGAACTCCTCATTCGAGATGCCACTATCACAGGTCATCGCTTCGACGCCGAGGCCAGCCGCTTCTACGTCGACCCCACGGGCCCGCTCCGTCGGGACGTCGCCAGCAGGGAGATCACCGACGATCACCCTGCCCCAGACGACGGGCCAGGACTTCGACTGGTTCCCGGCCAGCCCTGCACCCGGTCGGTGTGGCCCGATGCCGCACAGGGCCGGGGTACGAGGGCACGGTGATGGTCGTCCAGCGAGCCACCCCCCGGTGCGCGAAGCGGAGCCGGGAGGTGGCTCGCTCGGGTCACGAGGCTGGTGTGGTGACGGCCCAGACGATCGGCTGGAAGGTTTGAAAGGTCAGCACGCCGTCGCTCCAGGCGCTCGGGAGGGCTGAGGGATAGGCGCCGGTGGCCGACGTCTGGTTCGGGTCGTAGATGTAGACCTTGGTGCCCGCGGTGCTGACCGAGATCGTCACCAGCTTGTCCAACTTGGAGCCGAAGGTGATTCCGGGGACGCCGCTCTGCCCGACGTAGGGACCGTACGAGAGGAGGCTGGAGCCGATGCGCTCGGTGCCCGAGGTCGTCGAGTCAGGGTAGTTGCCCATCACATTCGAGCACACAATGTTCGACGTCATCGAGCAGATCTGGAGACCGAACGTCTTGAGCACCGGCCCGCTCGACGAGGGAACGTCCAGCCCGCTCGGCCAGTTGGTGATGATCGCGAGGCTGTCACTCGAGACGGCGCCCGCCTGGAATTTGGCCGTGATGCCGAACGCGCTGACCGTCCCCCCACTGGAGGGTGTGATCACGGCGCTCGCGTAGGCCGTGGGTCCCATCGGCGGAGCGGCCAGGGCCGCGGAGGACGGCAGGACGACCAGACCACTCGCGCCGAGGGCGGCGAGAGCGATGGTGCGGTACGGGGTCATTCGGTGGGTGAAGCGTCTCATGGAGGTCCTTTCGGTTGGTGTCACCTCCTACAACGCACGACGGAGCTCGATGGTTCACTCGCCGATGCGTCGTGATGAACCATCAGGGCCGATCGTGCGTTCTACTGGATGGAGCCGCGTCGAGATCGGGAGGTGGGGTGGCGAGGAGACATCCGCAGACGATCAATCAGGAATCGGCCGCTTTGAACACCTCACCCGAGATGGTGACGGAGGAGGCCGTGGGGGACCTCGTCGACGAGTGGGGGGCATCACTGTACGCGTACGCTCTGCGCCACTGTGGGAGTCGGGAGCGAGCCGAGGAGATCGTCCAAGACACCCTGGTCAAGGCGTGGCAACACCCCGATCTGCTCGCGCAGCCGCGCGAGGCGCAGCGTGCCTGGCTCTACACCGTCGTGCGTCACGCCGCGACTGACGCCTGGCGACGAGATGCCGCTCGCCCGCACGTCGTGGGCTCGCCCTCCGGGAACGTCGCGGCGCCAGAGGATCTGGACAGGGCCATCGAGACCTGGGTGCTGCGTGACGCGGTGGCGCGGCTCAGCGATGAGCATCGGCGCGTGTTGCACCACGCCTTCTATCTTGGTCACTCGGTGGCGCAGACGGCGACCGCACTACGAGTGGCACCCGGGACCGTGAAGTCGCGGACCTACTACGCCCTCCGGGCGCTGCGGGTCATTCTGGAGGAGATGGGGTACGTACAATGACGACTCACGACGAGATGCGGCTCTCCCTGGGGGCCTACCTGGCCGGAGCCCTCGACGCGGTGTCACGCCGCGACGTGGAAGAGCACCTTGAGGACTGCGCGAGTTGCCAAGCTGAGCTCGCGGAACTGGCGCCGCTCCCGGGCCTGCTGGCCCGCGTCGGTCCCTTGGTCGACGAGGACGTCGCCCTGCCGGCGAACCTGCGATCCCAGCTCGTGGCGCGCATTCGCGACGAGCATCGTGTGGAACACCTCCGCGTGCGCACGTGGCGTCGCGCCACCACCGCCGTCGGGTTGGTGGCCGCGATCCTGCTCGGCGTCGTCTTGGTGCGCCTCCCGTCGAGCACCCCCGGCACCTCGTACGCGATGCAGGTGACCGACGCGCAGGTGTCGTTGCGGGGTACGGCCACGCTGGTCCCCAAGGCGTGGGGCACCGAGGTGGTCCTGTCGCTGCGGGGCGTTCCCGCGGGGCTGACCTGCGAAGCGGTAGTGGTGGCTTCGCACGGCACGCCGCAGATCGTCGGCAACTGGGGATCGACGCCGACGCACTCCCTGGAGGTCGTCGTCGCGACGCACCTATCGGTCGCGCAGCTCCGGACGGTTAGCGTGGCTACGCTCACCGGTCGCTCGCTACTCGTCGCACGCGTCGTCTAAACGACGAGGTCGCGTCTCGTGTCGATCGTCCCCGCCCTTATCGTCCTGGAGTGACGTCCCCTTCGCGTGGCGTCGTGCTGATGGACACTTCAGCTCCACCAATCGCCCAGCCCGTTCCGCACGGGTGGACACTTGGGTTGATTCAGTGTCTCCAAGGTGCCTGACTGGACAGGCAGATGAGTGAACCGATGGGTAGAGCTGAGGCAGATAGAGGTGCCGCGATGAATGGGACACCGTTGGCCGGTAAGGGAGTGGAACACCGAAGTAGTCAAGAACAAGCCAGCGACTCTTGCTCCCGGGCACTTTGTCGGCCATAGATGAGTTGGCGTCTGAGCCCTTTCTACACGGCGTCTTGGCTATTGTGGACCATTAACACGCACAGGAGGTGGGGTTCCTAAGTGTCTCCAATGTCCTACTTCGTGATAATGTGCGTCACTCTGGGTCTCGTATTAGTTCCTCTGCTGACACTTGGGATACTTTCCATTATTGGATTATTCCGCCCTGACATTCGGAAGAAGGGCATACGACAACTCAGACAACCTTTTTCTATCCCGCAAGGGACGAAGAGTGAATTCGAGTTGCACCAGGCTGACCGACGCCTGGAAGACGAGGTGATCCGTCGTTATGGCCGCGGTGATCGTGACGCTCACGACTGAGTTCGTTTACGTACCAAAGAAGGATGGTGGTGTACAGCTGACCGCCACCGCAAATCTCTGGCATGCTCGGAGTTGTCGAACATGACAGCAGCGCCTTTCGGAGGGCTGTGGCCGGGCCGTAGGTGGGTGTTCATCGGAATTCTGTAGCCTGTGTCCTGGCTAACGATTCGACGCAAGCATCAGAGGCGCTCACCGCCATCAGAACTGTTCTTCGCGGACTCATCTGGCGAACCCTGCAACAGCAATGAGTCCGGAGGTTAGCCTCGACTCGGCCGGGGGCAGCTCACAACCCCTATACCGATGATGCCGCCACCAGCGGTGACTCGACCTCGATTCGTGCAGCGAACCGAGGTCGAGAGGCTGGATGAACCTCGAATGACAAAACGCCACTCCGGTACACCGGCATGGGCGACGCCAGTGACGGATTGAATCGCGTCGGAGCCGGGGGTGGGGAAGAACTGGGTGGCCCACTGGCGTACGTCGCTGAGAGTCGGGACGCCGTGCCCGGTGGCCTGCACCTCGCTTAGCGCAAGTTGGGCGACGAATTTCGCCACCGTCGCTGGCGCCTGCGCGGTCGTGTGCTCGTTCGTCGAGAATGCGGTAATCGCACTGGCGGCCCGGATTTCCTGTGAGCACCACGTGGGGAACTGTCCAGAGCCCGACGTGCTGGAGCAGATAACGTCGGGCGCGGTGGACTGGTCGATCGACATCGTGTGACTGACGCCACGGCGTTCATAGGTCACTCTCAACCCCTCGACCGCGTAGACATGGTGCGGCATCGGCGCGCGCAGGCCCAGCCACAGCACGTTGGTGCGTGCCAGGGTCACGGTCGCCCCGATCGCCTGCACCAGAGGGGCGCCTCCTTGAGCCAGCACCGTTGAGCCCTGCGGTAGCCGGACCGGCCACCCTCGCGCATTGGCGAGTTCGCTCGCGTGGGGTGCGAACTCGACGCCAACGACCTCGGGGGCAAGAAAGCCCCGCAGCGGCAGTACCGCAACCGACGTGATACGAACCGCCACGCGCGTACGGGTCGAGAAGTTGATCGCCATATCGTTGACCTGGCTCGGTCGTGCGAGGAGACCCACCCCGGATACGCCGCCGTCGTAGCCACTGGATAGGGTCACCGGCGCCCAGTAGCGCGTCAGCGCGATTGCTCCCAGGGCTACGGCCGCGACGAGGACGACGGCTGTCGTCGCCCACGCGGCCACCCGCAGTCCGCGCTGGGACGAGAGTCGCGCGAGGAATCCGTGCGCCACGATGTCAGCAGTCCGTGCCAACGAGACGGGCCGCTCGAGCAGCTCGATTTCGAGGTGGGCAACGAACTCCTCGCCGTAGCGCTCACGCCACGCCCGTGGGTACCAGCGCAGGTAACCCTGTGCACGCCTGGTCGTGGCCGAGCCAACGTCGAGGTGTTCGGGGCTCACGAGAAGCGCCACGACGCACGAAGGCGACGGCGTCCTTCGGCGGCCACTCGCTCCTGAGCGCTCAGATGCTCCTCGAGCACGGTCGCACCCGCCGCGGTCAGGCGATAGGGGCGCCGTCGGTCGCTTGACGCGACTGGCTCAATGAGACCTTGGCCTTCGAGCCGGGCGAGGGCCTCATAGAGAGTACCCGGAGCAATGCGGATACCCGCGAACTGCATCACGTCCTGGGTGAGGGCGTAGCCGTGCTTCTCTCCGTCAGCGAGGCTCGCGAGTATCAGGTAGGCGACGCCGGCGCTGCGACCGGTGCTCTCGAGGATCTTCTTCGTCATCACGATCACTATATCGGTTACCGATACATTGTGCACGACGCCACGGATTGAGCATCCTCAGACCACACACTTCTCGCTGGCCCTCGAGCGACGAAGCCGCCATGTGCTTCGTCGGGAGACGTCATCAGCACCGTATGTCCGTACGTGGTAGACGCCAGCTTTCGTAAGTCCCCGTCGTAGGGCCGGTGGGGATCGAACCCACGACCCAGGGATTATGAGTCCCCTGCTCTGACCACTGAGCTACGGCCCTTCGCGGGCAGCGCCCGCAGGCCCCCAACCTACTGGCCGCGCCTCTGAGCGTCGGGGATCACCCGGAGCGACGGTGACACCGACCGGCCGCGCTCTTCACGAAGGATCCAAGGGCGCCGATAGCGTCGGGGTTCAAACGTCCCAGAAACCCTGGAACATCCCACTGGCTCCCAGAGCAGGACTCGAACCTGCAACCTAGCGATTAACAGTCGCTTGCTCTGCCAATTGAGCTATCTGGGATCGCTACGGCAACGAAACTCTAGCACCGTGCCTCGCCGCGTCACTGGGCGTCGAGCCACGCCACCAGACGGCCAGCGTTGGGACCGGCCAGCACCCGCTGGCGGCACCGCGCCAGGCGCTTGGCCAGTCCCTGGCGGGACAGTCCCCGGGCGCGGGCCAGCTCGGCGATCGGCGCTCCGGCCACGGTATGGCTCCAGAACGCCTCGAAGTCCTCGCCACAGGACTCCCGCAGCGCCGCGATGACCCACTCGGGGGGATCCGGGGTGAACGTGCCGTCCACGGCCACGTCGGCCAGCGGCACCGACCCGCGTCGGCGGGCCCACACGTCGTGCGCCACGCGCAGCACTTCGGAGGCCCGATCCCGGTCCACGCCCAGCGCAGCGGCGACGTCGGCCACGGTCAGGTCCCGGTCGGGGTGCTGGCGCTGCAGGCGCGCCACCCGCGAGGCCAAGCGCATCGCCTGGTCGGTGACGCCGAGCTGCTCGCGGACCGCCTCGAGCACCATCTTGGTGATCCAGTAGTTCGCGTAGGTCGCGAAGCGATACCCGCGCGACGGATCGAACTGGGCCAGCGCGTGGGCCAGACCCTCGACTCCCGCGGCCTCCAGCTCGTCTTGCCCGAAGCGAAACCCCCGTTCCACGACCCGCGCCCGCACCAGCCCGCACGTGGCGCGCAGCAGGATCGACTCGGCGTCCTGGCCCGCGCGCCGCTGTCGCTCCAGGCGCGAACGCACTGCTCGATCGGTCTCGGTGGCCAGCCGTCCGGCGGCCTCGCGACCGGCGATGATCGTCGGGTAGAGCTGTCGCTCCTCGACGGCTGACAGGGGCGGCAGCATCGCGAGACCGCCGACCCGCCCCCGGACCACGTTCACGGCGCCGACTCCTCCTCCAGCCACCCGCGCAGCGAGGAGACAGCGGCGTCGGCCTGCTCGGTGTCGAGCATCTCGAGGCGCGCCTTCACGTCGCGGATCACGCTTCCCGCTCGCTCGGGGGTGATCTCCCCGGAGCGCATCTGGCGCTCCAGGCGCCGCAGCGCCGCCGTCGCGGCCAGGCGAACCAGCTGGGTGACGACAGCGGCCACCATCTCGGCGGACGGCGGAGCCGGCAGCTCGCTGACGATGGCTGACGCCAGCAGGTCCGCGGCCTCCGGCTGTCCCTGGCGCTCGAGCGACGCGATCGCCGCATCCACACTCGCCTCCTCGATCAGCACCTCGAACGCGCGCCGCTGGACCGCGGGGACGAAGTACGCCGCGGAGAAGTGCGCTCGAGCGGAGGGCTCGTGGACGCACAGGCGCAGGGCCGCCACCCCGGGACGGGGCGGCGCCCCCCGCGCCGGGCGGGCCGAAGGGGCGGGAGGGGTCTCGCCGGGCGACGGCGTGGCGATGGAACGTGCGGTACCCGCCAGCAGCGCGCGCACGCGCTCGCGAACGATCGTCACGTCGATGCCCAGGCGGTCGGCCACGCGCATCACGTACTGGTCGCGCACCAGGTCGCTCGGGTGCTCAGCCAGCACCTCGACGGCGCGCTCCCCAGCCCGGGCCCGCGCCTCGGGCGTGGCCCCGGGGTCGGTGGCCGTGGCGCGATCGAGGCGGAACTGCAGGAACGGGACCGCGTCGGCGACGGCCGCGACCAGCGCGGCCGGGTCCTGGCGAGCCACATCGGCCGGATCGCGCCCGGTCGGCAGCCGGGCGACGGCGACGTCTACCTCGTGACGGCGCTCCCACTGGTAGACCGCCGCGGCCGCGCTCTGGCCCGCCTGGTCGGCGTCGTAGGCCAGGACGATGCGCCGGGCGAAGTTGCGCATTGCGCTGAAGTGTTCCTCGCCCAGCGCCGTCCCGCAGGTCGCCACGGCGCGCCGCACGCCCGCCTGAAAGAAGGCGATGACGTCGGTGTACCCCTCGCACACGACGATCTCCCCCGAGCGGATGATCTCCTCCTTGGCCCAGTTCAGGCCGTAGAGGGTTCGCCGCTTGGAGTAGATGGCCGTCTCGGAACTGTTCTTGTACTTGGCCGGCGCGTGGCCGTCGTGTCCGACCTGGCCCGGCAGGATGCGCCCACCCAGGGCGATGGGTCGCCCACTCGGGTCCAGGATCGGGAAGATGATGCGCGCGCGCATCGCGTCCTGGCGGCGGCCCCGCTGGTTGATGAAGCCGAGCCCGGTCCCGGTCAGGGTACGCGCGTCGAGGTCGAGGTCACGAGCCATCGCGTCCCAGTCGTCGGGGGCCCAGCCGAGCCGGAACTCGCGGGCCCAGCGCCCGTCGATCCCCCGACTGCGCAGGTAGTCGCGGGCCGGGCGGGCCGCTGGATCCGTCAGGAGCCGCTCCTGGTACCAGGTCACGGCTCTCTCCATCGCCTCGAGCAGGCGCTGGCGCTCGTGGCGCTGCCGGCTGGCCGCGGGGTCCTCGTGCAGCTCGATGCCCACCCGGTCGGCCAGCTGGCGAACCGCATCGGCGAACTCGACGTGGAGGGTCTCGCGCACCCAGGTGATCTGGTCACCCGCCGCGTGACACCCGAAGCAGTAGTAGCGCCCCTCCTGAGCGTTGACCGAGAAGGACGGCGTCTTCTCGGCGTGGAATGGACACAGGCCCACCCAGCGCTGGCCCGAGCGCCGCAGCGCCACCTGCTCGGTGATGAGGGCGACGATGTCGGTGGCCGCACGGACCGCCGCGATGTCCTCCTCCGAGATGGCCATGACCGCCACCGTACCGGAGCCTGTGGGCGCAGACCACGCCGAGACGCGCCACGCCAACTTCTAGACTCGCGCCGTGCACGACTTGGCCGTCGAGGCGCGCGATATCGTGCGCACCTTCCGCGACGGATCAGTGCGCGCCCTCGACGGGGTCTCCCTGTCCGTCGAGCGCGGCCAGATCTTCGGGCTCCTCGGCCCCAACGGCTCGGGCAAGACGACCATGGTCCGGATCCTGTCGACGATCATCCGGCCCGACTCGGGCACCGCCACGGTCAACGGGGCCGATGTGGTGCACCAGGCCAACGCCGTACGTCGCTCCATCGGCCTGGCCGGCCAGTTCGCCACGGTCGACGACAACCTGACCGGCATCGAGAACCTGCGCATGATCGGACGGCTCAACCACCTGAGCCGGGACGTGGTGCGCGAGCGCTCGGTCACGCTGCTCGAGGAGTTCGGGCTGGCCGAGGCGGCCCGGCGCAACGTCAAGACCTATTCGGGTGGGATGCGCCGGCGCCTCGACCTCGCCGCTGCCCTGGTGGCGTCGCCTCCCCTGCTGTTCCTCGACGAGCCGACCACCGGCCTGGACCCGCAGAGCCGCCAGGACCTCTGGGCCATCATCGAGGGCCTGGCCGAGACGGGAACCACGGTCCTCTTGACCACGCAGTACCTGGAGGAGGCCGACCGCCTCGCCGACCAGCTGGCGGTCCTGGACCGGGGCCGCATCATCGCCGAGGGGACCGCGGGTGAGCTCAAGGCCCGGCTGGGAGCGACCGTTCTCTCGCTCACGTTCCCCTCCACCGAGGCCGCCCAGCACGCCAGCACGCTGCTGACCGACGTCGCCACCAAGCCGCTCTTTGTCGAGGGCACCGTGGTGGACCTGACGGTCAGCGACGGGCCCGCCGCCGCAGCCGAGTCGCTGCGCCGCGTGGGCGCGGCGGCGCTGGTGGTGACGGGGCTCACCCTGCGCGAGCCGAGCCTCGACGACGTCTTCCTCGCCCTGACCGGGCACCACGCCGACGACGAGGCCCCCGAGCCTGCGCTCACCCCCCGCGGGCGGAGACCTCGGTGAGCACCGCGACGCGCGTCAACACCGACGCTCCACGCACGGCGCTCCCAAGTGCCGAGCCGTCGCTGCGCTGGGTCGTCAGCGACGTGTGGACGATGGGCCGACGCAACATCCTGGCGCTCGTCCGCATCCCCGTGTCCTTCGTCTTCGCGCTGATCCAGCCCGTCATGTTCGTGCTCCTGTTCCGCTACGTGTTCGGCGGGGCGATCCGGGTCCCCAACGGCCAGTACGTGAACTTCCTCATTCCCGGCATCCTGGTCCAGACGACGATCTTTGGCGCCCTGGGGACGACCATCGGCCTGGCCGAGGACCTCCAGCGGGGCCTCATCGAGCGCTTCCGGGCTCTGCCCATGGCCCGCATGGCGGTGCTCGCGGGACGCACGGTATCCGACCTGATCCGCAACGTCGTCGTGCTGCTCATCATCACGGGGGTCGGCTTCCTGGTCGGCTTCCGGCCCCACGGCGGCCTCGGGCCCTACATCGAGGCCAGCTTCTTGATGCTGTTCTTCGCCTACGGGCTCTCGTGGGGATTCGCCTACGTTGGGCTCGCCGCGCCCAACTCCGAGACGGCCCAGGCGATGACGTTCCCGGTCATCTTCCCGCTGACCTTCGCGTCGTCGATCTTCGTGCCCGTGCAGTTCATGCCCGGGTGGCTCCAGGTCTTCGCCCGCAACCAGCCCGTCTCCCAGGCGTCCGACGCCGTGCGGGGCCTGATGCTGGGCCTCCCGCACGGCCAGTCCGTGTGGATCGCCCTGGCCTGGGGCGCCGGGGCCCTGGTGCTGCTGGCACCGCTGGCGACCCTGCGCTACCGGAGAGCCGCGTGAGGGAACCCGTCCTCGACGCGGCGGCGCTGCAGGAGATCCTGGCTGCGGCCTTCCCGGGCGCCGAGATTCCAGTCGTCGAGTCGGTCGACGCCCTCCAGGTGAGCGTGGCCCTGCCCGTGGGACCCCACCACGTGCGCCCCGGCGGGACGCTGTCGGGACCGGCGATGATGATGCTCGCCGACACCGCCGCCTGGTGCGCGGTGATGTCCCAGGTCGGCCCCGTCGTCCTCGCCGTCACCACGAGCCTGCACATCGACTTCCTGCGCCGACCGCCGCTCGACGACGTCGTGGCCCGGACCCACCTGCTCAAGCTCGGTCGCCGTCTGGCCGTGATCGAAGTGGCCATCACCTCGCGCGCCACCGACGAGCTGGTCGCCAAGGCCCAGGTCACCTACTCGATCCCGCCGGGCGCAGCCCTTGCCTGAGCACCCCCCGGTGCCCACGGCGACTCTGGCCCCGTGGCGCCTGACGGTCATGGCGGCCGCCACCGGCGTCATCATCGCCAACCTGTACTACGTCCAGCCGCTGCTCCACCAGATCCGCACCGACTTCGGCGTCTCCTCGGCCGCGGCGGCCGCTCTCGTGACCCTCACCCAGGCGGGCTACGCCCTCGGCCTCGTCCTGGTAGTGTCCCTCGGCGACCTCGTCGCGCGCCGCCCTCTCCTGGTGATCATCTTCCCGACCGCGGCGGCCGTCATGGCGGTCGCCGCGATGGTGCACCGCTTCGCCCTGCTGGCCGTCGTGGCCTTCGTCATCGGCCTGGTGTCGGTCGGAGCCCAGACCATCGTGCCCCTCGCCGCTGACCTGACCGCACCGACCCAGCGCGGCCGCACCATCGCCCGGGGTGATGACCGGCCTGCTGGTGAGCGTGCTGCTGTCGCGCACCTTCGCCGGCCTGGTCGCCCAGGGCGCGGGCTGGCGCGCCGTCTACGCCATCGCGGCGGGCGCGCTGGTGGTGAGCGCGGCGGCCCTGGCCCTCACGCTGCCCGACGAGGCCCGGCGCCCCCGCGTTCGCTACCGCGATCTGCTGGTCGGCACGGCTGCGCTGGTCCGCTTGGGCCCCCTGCGTCGCCGCGCCCTCTACGGGGCGTTGGTGTTCGGCGCCTTCAGCGTCGCCTGGACGACGCTGTCCTTCCACCTGGCAGCGACGCCGTTTGACTACTCCAACGCCCAGATCGGCCTGTTCGGCCTGTTCGGGGTGGCGGGGGTCACCGCGGCCAATCTCGCTGGCCGCACGGCGGACCGCCACGGCACCCACTGGTCGTCACTGGCGGCCGCCTCCTTGGTGGCCGGGTCCTTCATCGTCCTGGCGCTCGCTGGCGGGACTGGCCGTCGGGCTCGTGCTCCTCGACGCGGGTATGCAGGGCATGCAGATCACCAACCAGTCGATCATCTACGCGCTGCGACCCGAGGCGCGCAGCCGAGTCAACAGCGTCTACATGACCTTCAGCTTCCTCGGCGCGGCGGCCGGGTCCCTCGTGTCTGGCCAGCTCTATAGCCGCGTGGGCTGGACCGGTGACTGCTGGGTGGGCGCCGGCCTCGGGGTCGTGCTCGTCGTTCCCACGCTGCTCGAGGCCCGGGCGCACCTTTGGCGCGTGCCGGTCAGCTGAGGCCGAGGCGGCCGCGGACCTCGTCGACCAGGCCGCCGATCCCCACGCGCACCTGGGCGGTCGTGTCCCGGTCGCGCACCGTCACCGCGTGGTCCTCGAGCGTGTCGAAGTCCACCGTCACGCACAGCGGTGTCCCGATCTCGTCCTGGCGGCGGTAGCGGCGGCCGATCGACTGGGTGACGTCGTAGTCCACCATGACCAGTGGCCGCAGGCGCGCGGCCACCTCCTGGGCCACCGACTCGAGCTCGGGCTTGCGCGACAGTGGCAAGACGGCGACCTGGTAGGGCGACAGGCGCGGATCCAGTCGCAGCACCACGCGCGTCTCCCCGGCCACCTCGTCCTCGGCGTAGGCGGCGAGCAGGAAGGCCATCATGGCCCGGGTGGCCCCCGCCGCCGGCTCGATGACCCAGGGAACGTAGCGCTCGCCGCTCGCCTGGTCGAAGTACTCCAGGCGCACGCCCGACGCCGTGGCGTGCTGGGTGAGGTCGTAGTCGCCCCGGTTGGCGACGCCCTCGAGCTCGTCGAAGCCCCACGGGAACAGGTACTCGACGTCGGTGGTCCCCCGCGAGTAGTGCGACAGGTCCTCGGGCGCGTGCTCGTGGAGGCGCAGCTGGTCCTCGGGGATCCCGAGGTCGCGGTACCACGCGAAGCGCGTCTCGATCCAGTACCGGTACCAGTGGTCGGCCTCGGCGGGCGGAACGAAGTACTCCATCTCCATCTGCTCGAACTCGCGCGTGCGAAAGACGAAGTTCTGCGGCGTGATCTCGTTGCGGAAGCTCTTGCCCACCTGGGCGATGCCGAAGGGAGGCTTGCGCCGGGTCGCGGCCAGCACGTTGGCGAAGTTGGTGAACATGCCCTGGGCGGTCTCGGGGCGCAGGTAGGCCGCCGCGCCCTCCCCCTCGACGGGTCCGGCGTGGGTCTTGAACATCAGGTTGAAGGCCCGGGCCTCGGTGAACTCGGTTCCCCCGCACTGGGGGCACACCCCGTCGATCTTGTCTTCGCGCCAGCGCTCCTTGCAGCGCAGGCAGTCCACCAGGGGATCGGTGAAGGTCTCCAGGTGGCCCGACGCCGCCCAGATCGCCGGCGGGCCCAGGATCGCCGCGTCGATGCCGACGATGTCGTCGCGCAGCTGGACCATGGAGCGCCACCAGGCGGCCTTGACGTTGCGCAACATGTTGACGCCGAGGGGGCCGTAGTCGTAGGCCGAGCGGAATCCGCCGTAGATGTCGGCGGACGGGAAGATGAAGCCGCGACGCTTGGTGAGGTTGACGACCTTCTCGAGCAGGTCGGCGGGTCGGTGGTCGGTCATCGGCCAAGGATACTGGAGCGCTCTGCTAGCGTCTGCCGCGCAGCCGCAGGATCACCTGGTTGGCCAGCAGGCGGCCCTGCGGCGCCAGGCGCACGGTCCCGGCGCGCACGTCCACCAGGTGGGCGATCTCGTCGAGGGAGTCGAAGGCCTCCACCGGGACGCCCCGGCGGGTGCGCAGGGCCAGCGAGTCGCGCTCGAAGGCCCGGGTCGCCTCGTCGAGGACCTCCTCGCCAGCCACCGGCGAGCGCCCCGCCGCGATGCGCTGGATGTAGCGGTCGGGGGTCCGGACGTTCCACCAGCGCCGTCCCGCCCGATGCGAGTGCGCCGCCGAGCCCACGCCCTGGTAGTCGCCCTGGTCCCAGTAGAGCTGGTTGTGGCGCGACTCGTGCCCCGGGCGCGCCCAGTTCGAGATCTCCTCCCAGCGATATCCCGCAGCCTCCAGGCGCCGCCCCACCAGCTCGTAGGCGTCGGCGGCGGCGTCCTCGTCGGGGTGGCGGCGCGGATCGCGCCCGAGTGCGGTGGCGGGCTCGGGGGTCAGGACGTAGCAGCTCAGATGCGGCGGCGGCGTCGCCAGGCCGAGGATGTCCTCGACGGTGCGCTCGACGTCGTCGAGCGACTCGGCGCGCGAGCCGACGATGAGGTCCATGTTCCAGTCCGTAAAACCCGCCGCCGTGACCGCGGCCGCCACGGCCACGTGGGCGCCCACCCCGTGGCGTCGGCCGAGGTCGGCGAGCACCGGGGCCTGCGTGGACTGCACGCCGAAGCTCATGCGCGTCACGCCCCCGGCGCGGTAGGCACGCAGGCGCTCCTCCGAGGCATCCTCGGGGTTGCACTCGACGGTCACCTCGGCGTCGGCGGTCCGCGCGATGTCGCCCAGCACGCCGACGAGGTCGGGCGCCGGCAGGCGCGAGGGCGTGCCGCCGCCGAAGAAGATCGAGGTGGCCACCGGGCGCTCGGCGGCGGTGCGCGCGAGCTCGGTGCGCACGGCGGCCACGTAGGGCCCGCGCAGGTGGTCGCGATCGGCGTAGGTGGCAAAGGCGCAGTAGTCGCAGCGCCGCGCGCAGAACGGGACGTGGACGTAGACGCCGAAGCTCATCGCGTCCCCCGGGCTCGCGCCGCGCGCGCCAGCGCCTCGCGGCGCTCGACGGCCAGGTCCACCATGGCGGGCGGGGCGGCGGCGTGGGGTCCGTAGCGCTCGGGCAGGTGGCGCCGTGCGTAGTCACCCTCGGGATCGAAGCGCTCGGCCTGGCGTACGGGGTTGAAGACCCGGTGATAGGGCGCGGCGTCGGTGCCCGTGCCAGCCACCCACTGCCAGCCGTGCTGGTTGGAGGCGACGTCGCCGTCCACCAGACGCCACAGGAACCAGGACGCCCCCCAGCGCCAGTCGAGGTGCAGGTGCTTGACCAGGAACGACGCGCACACCAGGCGCGCGCGATTGGGCATCCAGCCCTCCGTGAGCAGCTGGCGCATGCCGGCGTCCACCAGGGCCAGCCCGGTGTCGCCGCGGGCCCAGCGCCCGAAGCGCTCGAGGGCCGCGTCGTCCCGATCGGGCGCGGGCGCCCCGGGGCCGCGCAGGTCGTGCCAGGCCGAGTGCGGGTCGTGCCACAGCACGTCGGCGTAGAACTCCCGCCACACCAGCTGGCGACGGAACTCCGGTGCCACCTGCCCCGCGGCATCCAGCGCCGCGAGCACCGTGCGCGGGTGCAGCGCACCCACGTGCAGGTGGGGGCTGAGCCGACTCGTCGCGTCGCGCCCCAGCTGGTCGCGCGTGGCGCCGTAGCCGTCGGCCCCTCCCACGAAGGCGAGCAGGGTCGCCAGCGCGACGTCCTCCCCCGCGGGCGGCCGCGCCGGCGCCGGCGCCGCGGGCAGGCCCGCGAGGTGCGCTGGGCGCCGCGTGCCCACGACGTCGCGCAGGGCGACCGGCGTGGACCCCTCGGCCACCACCCACGTCACCGGGGGCGCCTCGACGGGACCCGGAGCGCTGGCCGCCCGGTCGGCCCACGCGCGCGCGTAGGCCCCAAAGACCCGGTAGGGGCGGCCACTGCGCTGGCGCAGCGTGCCGGGATCGACGACGTAGGGCGTCTGGAGCGGTCGCCACGCGATGCCGGCGCGCGCCAGCGCGGCGGCGGCGGCCGCGTCGCGGGCCCGCCCACGCGGCGTCGTCTCCCCGGTGGCGTAGACCGCATCGGCCCCGACCTCACGCGCCACGGCGACCAGGACCTCGGCGGGATCGCCGACGCGGATGACCAGGCGGTGGCCGCTCGAGGCATCCAGGCTCGCCAGCGCCTCGCTCAGGTACCAGCCCCGGGTGGGGCCGACGGGTGCCGCCAGGGCCGGATCGACCACGAAGAGCCCGAGGACCGGACCCCGCGCCGCAGCCGCGGCCAGGGCGGGGTGATCGTGCAGGCGCAGGTCGCGCCGGAACCAGACGATCGAGCGCACCGCACCTCCCGCGCGCACCCTAGCGGGACGGTTCGGGCGACGCCGCCAGCGTCCGCAGCCGGCGGCCCAGGTGCTCCTCGATGGCCGTGCCCATCAGGGAGCGGACCTCGTCGGCGCCGGGCGGGTCCACCTCGCGCAGCACGGCGCCGAGCTCACCGCCGGCGATGCGGCGCAGGAGGGCCAGCGCGACGCCCGAGACGGCCCGGCCGCGGCGGCACGGCGCGCACAGTGCCCCCCCGGTGGTCGCGTCGAAGGCCACCAGGGGCCCGCCGCGACCGCAGCTGACGCAGCTGTCGAGCACCGGTGCCGCTCCATCGAGGGCGAGGAGGCGGACGAAGAAGGCCGCCGGCACTAGGTCGGGACGCAGCGCGGGATCGTCCAGGGCCTCGAGCACCCGCACCAGCAGCTCGAAGCGCGCCTCGTCGGCCAGGTGATCGGCCGGCGTCGCGTCGACGGCCTCGACCACGCAGTAGCCCGCCGCGATCCGCTCGTAGCTGGCGCGCAGCGTCGTCAGGTGGCGCTGGCTATCGACGTGGCGAATGATGAAGCGCTCGCCACGCCCCTGGATCAGGTCGACGTGCAGCACCGACAAGGGCTCGAGCGCGGCGCCGAGGCGGCTGGTCGGCTTGCGGGCGCCCCGGGCGATCACCCGGACACGACCCATCTGGCGCGTGTACAGCGTCGCGGTGCGGTCGGCCTCCCCCTCGGCCCACGTGCGCAGCACGACGGCGTCGTCGGCCAGCTCCCTCACGGGTCGTCCTTGGGTCGCGGGGGGAACTTGGGCCGCCGCGGCGGGATGCCGATGGCGCGCTCGAGAGCCAGCCCGGCCCAGATCAGCCCGACCAGGACCAGCGGGAGGAGCAGCGGCGCGACCAGGCTGGGCTCGCGGGCCAGCGCCAGGACCCACAGGCCCAGGTACACCAGGGCACCCAGTCCGGCGACCAGGCGCCCCAGCCTCATCGGTCCAGGCCCCCGAAGCGCCGCTCGCGCTGCTGGAACTCGCCGATGGCCGCGAAGAGGTCCTCGCGCCGAAAGTCCGGCCACAGCACGTCGGTGAACACCAGCTCGGCGTAGGCCAGCTCCCACAGGAGGAAGTTCGAGATGCGGTGCTCACCCGACGTGCGCACGACCAGGTCGGGGTCGGGCAGCTCGGGATGGTAGAGCCGCTGGCGGATGGCCTTCTCGCTCACGCCCGATGCGCTGACCCCGTCGGCCACCAGGCGGGACACGGCGTCGACGATCTCGGCGCGCCCCCCGTAGTTGAAGGCGATGTTGAGGGTCATGCGCCGGTTGCGCGCCGTCAGGTCCCGGGACTCGTCCATGCGCCGCAGGACCTGGCGCGGCACGCGCCAGTCGCGCCGGCCCGAGAAGACGATCCGCACGCCCTCGTCGTCGAGCTCGTGCGAGCGCCGCTCCAGCAGCCCGCGGTTGAAGTTCATCAAGAAGCGCACCTCGTCGGCGGGCCGGCGCCAGTTCTCCGTGGAGAACGCGTAGACCGTCAGAGCCTGGACGCCGAGCGACAGAGCCCCGTACGTGGTGTCCATGAGGGCCGCCTCGCCCGCGGCGTGGCCGTCGGTACGCGGCAGGCCCTGGCGCTTGGCCCAGCGCCCGTTGCCGTCCATCACCACCGCGACGTGGACGGGCACCCGCGCGGGGTCGAGCCACTCCGGAATGGGGAGGGGACGCGGGTCCGGCACGGGTCCAACCTAGTGCCCACGCCCCAATCCAGCGGGGCCACGTAAGGTCTCCGCGTGCACAGCTTCGACCCCGACGACGACGATGCCCCGGAGGTCGGTGACGCCCCTGACGGGGTTCCCCGACCCGCCGGCGCGGGCGTCGCGCGGGCCGTCGCGGCAGCCCGCCGGCGTCTCGACGCGGCCCGCGCGCACCTGGCGCGCCGCGAGGACCGGCCCGAGCAGGACACCTTGGTCGAGGTGGTGGCGGCGGCGATCGCCGCGCAGCGCTCGGTCATCATCGAGGCCGGCACGGGAGTGGGCAAGTCCCTGGCCTACCTGGCGGCGGCGGCCGACGCGGGGTGCCGCGCGGTGGTGGTGACCGCCACCAAGAACCTCCAGGACCAGCTGGCCGACCGTGACGCCCCGCTGGTGGCCGCGACTGCGCCGCGCTGGACGACGGCCGTCCTGAAGGGCCGGAGCAACTACGTGTGCCGCATGCGCCTGCGCGCCGACGTCGCCGACCAACTCCCCCTGGAGGCCGGAGAGGACCTGCCGCGCAGCGCCTCGGCGCAGGTGCGGCGCATCCAGGCGTGGCTACGCGCGTCGTCGACTGGCGACCTCGACGAGCTGGCCTTCGAGCTCGATGGGCGGGTGCGCCGCGCCATCACCGTCACGCCGGCCGAGTGCCTGGGCCGGGCCGCGTGCCCCCAGGGCTCCGCCTGCTACGCCGAGCTGGCGCGCGACCGGGCCGGGGCGGCCGACCTGGTCATCGTGAACGCCCACCTGTACCTCGCGCACCTCGCGGTGGGTGCGGGCATCTTGCCCGATCACGACCTGGTCATCATCGATGAGGCCCACGAGTTCCCCGAGATCGCCGCCGAGCTCCTGGGCGCCTCGGTGAGCCCGGGCCGCCTGCGCGCGGTCGCCGCCGCCGCGCGCGCGGTCCTCGGCCCAGTGGCCGTGGTCGACGCGGTGGCCGGAGTCGCCGAACGGCTCCAGGACGCTCTACGCGCCCGCGTGGCCGTCGTGCGGCGCACCGATCTCGATGAGGGCCTGACCCAGCTCCTCGCGGTGGCCCGCGAGTCGGCCACCCGACTGGCTAGCGCCCTGCGGGAGAGCCCCGAGGCCGGCGAGCGCGCCAACGCGCGATTCCGCCGCGCCGCCGGTCCCCTCACCCAGCTGCTGGTCGACCTGCGCCGCCTCGTGGCGCCGGGCGACGGCGACGTCGCCTACCTGACTGAGCGTGAGCGCGACGTCACGGTCGACCTGGCCGTCGTGGATCCGGGTCCGCTGCTGGCTGGCACCCTGTGGCCCGGGGTCACGGGCGTGCTGGTCAGCGCCACGATCCCCGACGGGCTGCCCCGCGCGGTCGGGCTGCCCGCGTGCGAGGTCGTGCGCATCGCCAGTCCCTTCGACTACCGGCACCACGCCCTGCTCTACGTCCCCCCCGACCTGCCCGCGCGCACCGAGCCCGGAGCCGAGGAGGCGATCACCGACGAGCTGGTGACCCTCATCTCGGCCGCGGGGGGGCGCACCCTGGCCCTGTTCACCAACCGCGGCGTCATGGCCCGAGTGGCCGCCGCGGTCGCCGACCGCATCGAGACGCCCGTCTTAGTCCAGGGACGGCTCAGCCGCGACCGCCTGATCCGCCGGTTCCGCGACGAGCCCGAGACCAGCCTCTTCGCCGTGACGAGCTTCTGGCAGGGCGTCGACGTCCCCGGGCGCTCCTTGCACCTGGTCACCATCGACCGCCTGCCCTTCGGCGTCCCGACCGACCCGCTGGCCGCCGCGCGACGCCAGCGCGCCGACCATCCCTTCGTGGAGGTCGACCTGCCCCGCGCCACGATGCTCCTAGCCCAGGGCGTCGGCCGACTCATCCGCTCGACCACCGATCGCGGCGTCGTGGCGGTGCTGGATACCCGCCTGGCCGACGCGCCCTACCGCGCCCACTTCTTCCGGCGCCTGCCGCCGATGCGCCGCACGCGCGACCGTGACCAGGTCATCTCCTTCCTCACGGGCCTCGACCGCGACCCGGACTAGTACACTAGTATTTCTAGTTGTTTACTAGTTCATTAGGAGTTCCGTGTCCCTGTCCCTGGTCCTGACCGCGGCCGCCGTCGGCCTGCTGGTCGGGATGACCGGGACCGGCAGCGGCGCGCTGCTCACCCCGGTGCTGATCGTCGGGTTCCACGTGGCGCCGGTCACCGCGGTCGCCACCGACCTGGTCGCCTCGGCCGTCCTACGACCACTGGCGGTCGTCTCCTACGGGCGTCGGGGGGCGGTCGACTGGCCCCTGGCCCGGCGGGTGGCCCTGGGCGCGGTGCCCGGGGCGCTGGGGGGCAGCCTGCTCGGGTCGACTGCCGCGGTCTCGGGGCCCCTGCTGACGCGGCTGATCGGCGGGGTCCTGCTGCTCGGTGGCGTCGCCCTCCTGGTGCGCGCCACGGGCGCCGTCGCGTCGCGCCGCACCAGCCCCCCTCCCCCGTGGCGGAGCGTGGCGATCGGACTCGGCGGGGGTGTGGCCGTGGGCATGACGTCGGTGGGCGCGGGCGCGCTGATGATCTCGGTGCTCGCCCTGACGCATCCGGACCTGGCGGGGCGCCGCCTCGTCGGCACCGACCTGGCCCAGTCGGTGCCCCTGGCCCTCGCCGCGGCGGCCGGCGCCCTCGGCGGTCCCGCCGTCTCGGGCCCGCTGCTGCTCGGGCTCCTCGTCGGGGCCGTCCCGGCGGCCCTGGTCGGCGCGTGGCTGGCCAGCGGGCGCCTCGAGCAGGTCGCCCGCACCCTGGTCGTCGCCCCGACGGTCGGGGCGGGCGTGGTGCTGGTGGGCGCACCCGCGGGCGCCGGCGTGGCCGCCGCGCTCGCCGCCACGGGAGCGGCGGCGGTGCTCAGTACCCGAAGCGATCGAGCACGTCGTCGCGACGCTGCCAGTCCCGCTCGACCACGACGCGCAGCTCCAGGTACATCCCCTCGGGGAGCTGCTGGCGCGCGGCCGTTCCGATCGCCCGCAGGTTCTGGCCACCGCGCCCGAGCACGATGGCCCGCTGGCTCGGGCGCTCGACGACGATCTCGACGCGCGCCCGACGCTCGGTGAGCTCGGTGACGCGGCAGTGCACCGCGTGGGGCAGCTCCTCGCGCGCGCGCCGCACGACCTGCTCGCGCACCAACTCGGCAACCCACTCGGCCGACTCGACGTCGGACACCTCCTCGGAGTCAAACAGGTAGGGCGACTCGGGCATGGCCGCGCGCAGATGGTCCCGCAGGGCGTCCACGCCCTCCCCGGTGCGCGCGGCCGTCGCGAAGTACTCGACGCGCGGGGCCGCGTCGGGCACACGGGCGGCCGCCGCCAGCTCCTCGACGACGCGCGAGGCAGTCAGGAGCTGCTCGGCCACCGTCGCGCGCCCCGCGCGGTCGGTCTTGTTGACCACGACCACGGGAGCCAAGTTCGGTGCCGCAGCCGTCGCGCGCACCAGCAGTCCGAGCGTCGCGCGGTCACCGGGCCCCAGCACCTGGGGCGCCTCGATCACCGCGACCACAGCGTCCACGTCGCTGACGGCGTGACGTGCCGCCTCGTTGAGGCGGTGACCGAGGGTGGTCTGGGCCCGGTGCAGCCCGGGCGTGTCCACGAAGACCATCTGGATGCCGTGCTCGGTCAGCACCCCGCGCACCGCGCGCCGCGTCGTGTTGGGCGAGGCCGCCGTGATCGACACCTTGGCGCGCGTGAGCGCGTTGACGAGGGTCGACTTGCCCACGTTGGGTCGTCCGAGCACGGCGACCAGGCCGGCGCGGGTCACGAGGCCTCGTCGGGCTCGACCAGCACGTCGGCCACGCGGCGGCCATCGATGCGCAGCACCGTCAGGCGGTAGCCGGGGACCGTGAACTCCTCGCCGACTTCGGGCACCCCGCCGGCCAGGTCCAAGACGAGCCCGCCCACGGTGTCCCAGCCGTCCTTGGGCAGGTCCAGGTCGTAGTCGACGTTCGCGTCGTCGATGTTGAGGCGGCCACTCAGCGTCAGGCCGGCGCCCGTCGCGCGGGCCACCGCCTGCTGGTGAGGATCGGACTCGTCGGTGATCTCGCCGACGAGCTCTTCCAGGACGTCCTCCAGGGTGACCAGGCCGGCCGTCCCCCCGTACTCGTCGACCACGATCACCAGGTGGCCGCGCGTGCGACGCATCTGGGTCAGCAGGGTGGCTACCCGCTGGGTCTCGGGCACGAAGTGGACCTCGCTGGCGTGAGCCCCCACCGGCTCGTCGCCGCGGCCCGCGACGACCAGGGCGGCCAGCTGGCGCAGGTGAACGATCCCGACCACGTCGTCGACGCCGGCGCCCAGCACCGGCAGGCGCGAGCGCCCCGACTCGACGGCGACCTCGAGGGCGGCCGCGACGGTCGCGGTGGCCTCGACGTCGACGAAGTCGGGACGGGGCACCATGACCTCACGCACGATGGTGTCACCGAACTCGATGACCGAGTGGATGAACGCCCGCTCGTCGGAGGCGATGGCCGCGTCCTCGTGGGCCACGTCCGCCAGGGCCAGGACCTCGGACTCGGTCACGCGGGCCGGGCCCGGTGGCGCACCCAGCAGGCGCAGCACGGCGCCGGCGAGTCCCTGGAGCCCCGTGGCCAGCCAGCGCACCGGGGCCACGCGCAGCAGCCCCGCCACCAGCGGCGCGCTGATCAGGGCGGTCGCGTCCGGATGGGCGACCGCGAAGTTCTTGGGGATGGCCTCGAACAAGACGAAGATCACGACGACCTCGCACACGGTGGCCACGATGACGCCGGCCGGCCCGAACAGGTGCCCGGCCACGACGCCGACCAGGGTGGCCGAGGTCAGCTGGCACACCAGGACCAGCAAGAGCACCGGGTTCAAGAACCGCTCGGGCGACGTGACCAGGCTGGCCAGGGCTCGGGATCCCCGGCGTCCCTCCTCGCTCAAGACGCGGGCGCGTGACTTGCTCACGCGCACCAGCGAGGTCTCGGCCGCGGCGAGGAAGCCCGAGACCACCAGGAGGACGGCGACCAGGGCCACCAGGGCCGAGTCGCCCGCGGACCAGGCGGTGGCGATCACGGCCGCGCGCGGTAGTGGCGATCCAGCAGCTCGCGCTCGCGCTGCTCCATGCGCTCGGCCTCCTCGTCGATCTCGTGATCCCAGCCGAGAAGGTGCAGCACGCCGTGGACGATGAGCAGCGCGATCTCGTCCTGGGTGGACTGCTCGTGGTCGACCGCGTTGCGCGCGGCGACCGCCGGGCACACCACGATGTCGCCGAGCAGCTGCGGGATGTCGGGCACCGACGGGTCGCCGGGCCCCGTGCCCCCGCTGTCGGGTGAGCGGCCGCCCGGCTCGGGCTCCTCGTCGATCGGGAAGCTCAACACGTCGGTGGACCCGGACTGGCCCATGAACTGCTGGTTCAGGCCCGCCATGGTGACCTCATCGGTGAAGATCAGCGACACCTCGACCAGGCCGCGCACTCCCTCGTCGTCGAGTGCCGCGCGCGTGAGTTCGGTCCAGCGCTCCAGGTCGATCGCGACGTCGCGCTGCTCGTCGGCGGCGAAGATGTCGATCACCCGTGCTCCTCGTAGGCGGCCACGATGTCGGCCACGATCCGCGCCCGCACGACGTCGCGTCGCCCCAGGTGGACGAAGCGCACCCCCTCGACATCGTGCAGGATCGCCTCGATGCGGTCCATGCCGCTCTCGTGACCGCTCAGGTCGATCTGCGTGACGTCGCCGGTGACCACGGCCTTGGCGTTGAAGCCGATCCGGGTCAGGAACATCTTCATCTGCTCGGGGGTGGTGTTCTGCGCCTCGTCCAGGATGATGAAGGAGTCATTCAGGGTGCGCCCGCGCATGAAGGCCAGGGGGACCACCTCGATCGAGCCGTTGGCGATGAGGCGCTGGGTCCCCTCGGGCCCGAGCATGTCGTAGAGGGCGTCGTAGAGCGGCCGCAGGTACGGGTCGACCTTGGCCATCAGGTCCCCGGGCAGGAAGCCGAGCCGCTCGCCCGCCTCCACGGCCGGGCGCGTCAGCACGATGCGCTGGGCGCGCCGAGCCTGCAGGGCCTGAACGGCGGCGGCCACCGCCAGGTAGCTCTTGCCCGTGCCGGCGGGCCCAATCGCGAACGTCACCGTCGCCACCTCGATGGCGTCGGCGTAGCGCTTCTGGCCGGCGGTCGCGGGACGCACGGGCTTGCCGCGCAGCCCGCGCACGACCTCGTGGGTCAGGACCTCGCTGGGCCGCAGGTCGTCGTTGACCATGTCGATGGTGCGCGAGATCTTCGCCGGGTCCAGCGCCTGGCCGGACTCCAGCACCAGCACCAGCTCGTCGAAGAGGCGCAAGATGGTGGTCGCGTCGGGCCCGGACACGGCGATCTCGTTGCCGTGCACCGAGATGCGCGCGTCAGGGTAGGCACGCTCGATGACCCGCAGGTGCTCGTCGCGCGGCCCGAGCAGGCCCGCCAGGACCTCCAGGCTGCTCACGGTGGTCGTCGCGGTCCGGACGGGCGCGGCCGGATCGTCCACGCTCATCCGGGGGGCCACTCCATGCGGCGGCCACCCAGGACGTGGAGGTGGAGGTGGGCCACCGACATCTGCGCGTCGGGGCCCACGTTCAGCACCAGCCGGTAGCCCTGCTGGCGCACCCCCTCATCCTCCATGACGCGCTGGGCCAGCATGATCAAGTCGTCGACGACGCCACCGTGGTCACTCGCGACCTCGTCGGCGCTGGTGATGTGCTCTTTCGGGATCACCAGGACGTGCACCGGCGCCTGGGGGGCGACGTCGTAGAACGCCAGCGCCCGCTCGCTCTCGGCGATCACGGCAGCCGGGATGGTGCCGGCCACGATCTGGCAGAAGAGGCACTCACTCATCGACGTCCCCTCATCATTACCTACTTTCCGCCATCGCCGGCACCACCGTCAACCGCATCCGAAGGTCATCAGGGTAGCGGCTGCCACGGCCGCCGTCTCGGCCCGCAGGACCAGCTCCCCCAAGGAGGCCCGGGGCCGCCCGGCGTCCCACTCGTCGGGTGCCCACCCCCCCTCGGGGCCGATGGCCACCGCGTCCACCTGCGACCAGGGGTGCGCGCCTCCAAAGTCGGCGACGGCCACGGCCTTGGGCACGTCCGCCACACGGGTGGCCGAGCCGATCTCGAGCAGGTAGGAGCGCCGCGCTTGGGCCGCGGCCTCCCGGGCCACCCGGGTCCAGCGCTGGACCAGCCGCGACTCGCTCTCGGCATCCCGGCGCACCACCCCGCGCACGGTGCGCAGGGGCACCACCCGCGTCACCCCCAGCTCGGTCGCCTTGGCGACCGCCCACTCGCTGCGATCGCCCTTCAGGGGCGCCAGGTAGAGCGTCGTGTCGCGCGGGGCCGGGTCGAGGTGGACCTCGCTGGCCGGCTCGAGGCCGTTGGGGCCCACCGTCGCCAGAGCCCAGCACCCGTGGCCGTCGCACACCACGACGCGCTCCCCGGGACGGGCCCGCAGCACGCGGCGCAGATGGTGGTCGTCGACCTCGGCGAGCTGGGGCGCTGCCGGGTCGTCGACGAAGAACTGGGCCAGCGCCAGGCGCCGGGCGTCGCTCACCGCTTCGACCGGCGCCGGAAGAGCCCGCCGGCCGGCTCGGCGACGCGCTCGCCGCGATGCGCGGCCAGCTCGCGCAGCAGGGCTTCGGTCTTCTCATCGAGCTCACCGGGCACATCGACCAGGAGGTGCACGTAGAGATCGCCCCGCCCGCGGCCGTGCAGATGGGTCACCCCCTCGTGACGGATACGCTGGACGGCACCGGGTGCGCTGCCGGCGGGGACCTCGACGCTGAGCGTCCCGCGCAGCGTGGGCACCTCCACGGTCGTGCCGAGGGCCGCCTGGGTGAAGGCCAGGTGCACCTGATGGTGCAGGTCGTCGCCGTCGCGCACGAAGCGCTCGTCGGGCGCCACGCGCAGGTGGACGAAGAGACGTCCCGGCGGGCCGCCGCGCGGCCCCGCCGGACCGCGATCGGCCAGCCGCATCGTCGAGCCGTCCTCGACCCCGGCCGGGATCTGGATCGTCATGGTCACCGGCGCCACCGTGCGTCCATCGCCCCGGCACGTCGGGCAGGGACTCTCGATGAGCGTCCCGAAGCCCCCGCAGCGCGGGCAGGTCGACGTGGTCACCATCTGTCCGAGGATGGAGTTGCGCACCCGGCGGACCTCGCCGAGCCCGCCGCACTCGGGGCACGAGGTGGTCGCGGTCCCCGGCGCCGCGCCCGAGCCGGCGCAGGTCGGGCAGCGCTGGGCCAGGCTCGCGGTGATCTCCTTGGTCGCCCCGAAGGCGGCCTCTTCCAGCGTGATCTCAACGCGCATCTCGGCGTCGGGACCGACCTGGGGTCCCCGCCGCGTCGGGCTGTGGCCCATGGACCCGAAGAACATGTCGAAGATGTCCTGCACCGAGCCCGCGCCAAAGGGGTTGCCGCCCGCGCCCACGTCGGCCCCGAAGCGGTCGTAGTTCGCGCGCCGCTCGGGATCCGAGAGGATCTCGTAGGCCTGGGAGATGTCCTTGAAGCGGGCCTCGGCACCCGGGTCCTCGGGGTTGGCGTCGGGATGGTACTGGCGGGCCAGGCGCCGGTAGGCCCGCTTGAGCTCGTCGGCCGAGGCGGTGCGCTCGACGCCCAGGATCTCGTAGAGGTCGGGGCTAGTCACGCTCGTGGCCCTCCAGGTGCTGGGTCAGCTCCTGGGAGACCGCCCGGGCGGTGGCCATGGCCTCGCCGTACTTCATCCGCGTGGGCCCGAGCAGGCCGACCGCGCCGACGGGCTGTCCCTCCACGGTCACCGGGGCCACCACGATGGCGCACGAGGCCAGGGGGGCGACGCCGCTCTCGGAGCCGATGGCGACGCTCTGGCCGCGCTCGAGGATGTCTTGGACCAGCGACACCACGAGCAGCTCCTGCTCCAGGATCGAGAGCACCTGGCGCACCGTCTCGACGCCGTCGAAGGACTCGGCCACCCGGGAGGACCCCCCGATGAAGAGCTGCTCGCCCTCGCGCGTGGGCACCTCGGCGTGGAGGGTGGCCACCGAGTCGCGCACCAGGGCCGCGACGTGGTCGGACCGCGAGGGCACCTCGAGGCGGTCGTCGAGCTGGGTGCCCAGCAGCAGCGCGTTGAGCTGGCGCGAGGCCTCGGCCACCTCGGCGTAGGAGGCGTCGAAGGTGGGGTACACGCTGTGCTTGGTCACCGTGCCGTCGGCGAAGACGGTGACCAGCAGCTGGTGGCGCGCGTCCAGGCTCACCAGCTGGGATGACGCGATCGGCGTGCGCGAGCCGACCGAGGAGACCACGACCGAGGTGTAGTGGGTCAGCTGGGACAGCAGCGACGAGGTGCGAGCGAAGAGCCCTTCGACCTCACCGCGCATCGTCGCGAAGAAGTCGGTGATCTGGTGCTGCTGGATCTCGCCGACGACGCCCTCGCGCAGGTGGTCGACGAAGTAGCGGTACCCCTTCTCGGTGGGCACCCGACCCGCCGAGGTGTGGGGCTGCACCAGGTAGCCCTCGCGCTCCAGGGCCAGCATCTCCGAGCGCACCGTGGCCGACGAGACCGCCAGGTCGCTGTGGACGGCCACCGACGACGAGCCCACCGGCTGCGCCGAGTCGATGTGCTCGCGCACGACGGTCTCGAGGATGGTGGCCTTGCGCACGTCCAGGTCGGGGGACGCAGTCGGCGTGCGCGCCGATCGACGGGCCATGGCACCTCCTTGTTAGCACTCGATTCTACCGAGTGCCAGAGCCGGTGGTCACTCCTCGAGGCGCAGGGCCGCGACGAAGGCCTCCTGGGGGACCTCCACGCGCCCCAGGTTCTTCATGCGCTTCTTGCCCTCCTTCTGCTTCTCGAGCAGCTTGCGCTTGCGGGTGATGTCCCCGCCGTAGCACTTGGCCAGCACGTCCTTGCGGCGCGCCTTGACCGTCTCGCGGGCGATGACCCGCCCGCCGACCGCGGCCTGGATCGGCACGTCGAACATCTGGCGCGGGATCAGGGCGCGCAGTCGCTCGACCATCTTGCGTCCGTAGTAGTCGGCGTTGGCCCGGTGCACGATGGTCGAGAAGGCGTCGACCGGCTCGTGGTTGATCAGCACGTCCACGCGCACCAGAGGACTCGTCACGTACCCGTGGGGCTCGTAGTCCAGACTGGCGTAGCCCTTGGTCCGGCTCTTTAGCGCGTCGAAGAAGTCGATCACGACCTCGGCCAGGGGGATCGCGTAGCGCAGCTCCACGCGCTCGGCCGAGAGGTACTCCATCTTGGTCATCTCGGCGCGGCGCGACTGGCACAGGTCCATCACCGCGCCCAGGTACTCGGCCGGCGTCAGGATGGAGATCGCCAGCATCGGCTCGTCGATGTGGTCCAGGCGGCTGGGGTCGGGTAGGTCCGTCGGGTTGTCGATGTCCCGCTCGGTCCCGTCGGACAGGAACGCCCGGTACACCACCGAGGGAGCCGTGGCGATGAGGGACAGCCCGAACTCCCGCTCGAGGCGCTCGCGGACGATCTCCATGTGGAGCAGCCCGAGGAACCCGCAGCGGAAGCCGAAGCCCAGGGCCCGGCTGGTCTCGGGCTCAAAGGTGACGGCCGCGTCGTTGAGCTTCAGCTTCTCCAGCGAGTCGCGCAGGTCCGGTAGGTCGTCGCCGTCGATGGGGTAGATCCCGCAAAAGACCATGGGCTTGGGATCCTGGTACCCCTCCAGAGGCGCGGACGCGGGGTGCACGGCATCGGTCACGGTCTCCCCCGACCGGGCCCCGCCGACGTCCTTGATGCCCGCGATGAGGTAGCCCACCTCGCCCGGCCCTAGACGGTCCACCGCCACCAACTCGGGTGTGCGCACGCCGATTTCCTCGACGTCGTGCGTGTCGCCCGCCTGCATCATGCGGACCCGCGTGCCCGAGCGCAGGGTCCCCTCCATCACGCGCACCGAGCTAACGACGCCGCGATACTGGTCGTAGACCGAGTCGAACACCAGGGCTCGCAGCGGGACGTCGGTGCGGCCGCCGGGGGCGGGGATGCGCGCGATGACCGCTCGCAGCAGTTCGGCCACGCCCTGCCCGGTCTTGGCCGAGATCGACAGGACCTCGTCGCCGGGCAGGCCGAGCACCTTCTCCAGCTCGTCGATGCAGCGCTCGGGGTCGGCCGCGGGCAGGTCGATCTTGTTGAGCACCGCGATGATCTCCAAGTTGTGCTCCAGGGCTTGGTAGCAGTTGGCCAGCGTCTGGGCCTGGATGCCCTGGCTGGCGTCGACCAGCAGGATCGCCCCCTCGCAGGCGGCCAGCGAGCGCGACACCTCGTAGCCGAAGTCCACGTGGCCGGGCGTGTCGATCAGCTGCAACACGTAGCCCTCGAAGGAGACTCGGACGTTCTGGGCCTTGATGGTGATGCCCCGCTCGCGCTCGATGTCCATCGAGTCCAGGTACTGGGCCCGCATCAGGCGCGGGTCGACGGCCCCGGTGATCTCGAGGATCCGGTCCGACAGGGTCGACTTGCCGTGGTCGACGTGCGAGATGATCGAGAAGTTCCGAATGCGCCCCGGGTCGATGGTCGGCGTCGTGCTCACGGTGCAGCCAGGCTACTGGCCCTCTGGTGGCCTGGCCGTGGCGGCCTGCTAGCCTTACGAGGCCCCCGTGTACCGTGAATGAACGAGGTTTTCTCCGTGGCCAACATCAAGAGCCAGATCAAGCGCAACCGCACCAACGAGGAGGCGCGCGAGCGCAACAAGGCCGTCAAGTCCGAGCTGCGCACCCGCGTCAAGACGGCGACCCGCGCTCAGGGCACCGAGGACGAGGCCGCGGCTCTCGCCGTGGCCATCCAGCGCATCGACATGGCCGCCGCCAAGGGGATCATCCACAAGAACCAGGCGGCCAACCGCAAGAGCGGGCTGATGCGGCGGCTCAACGTCCAGCGGTCCGCCGCCGACGCGCGCTAGCCGCGCTGCCCGGGCGCGCGCCCACTAAGCGCGCCAGGCGAGCGACCAGCACCTCGATCACGGTGAGGTCGGTCGCATCGGCGTCACCGGTCTCGCCTCGGCTCCCGAAGGTCGCGCCCCCCTTCAGGTCCAGATCAGCCCGCGCCACCAGGTGCACCGCCTCGGCGATGCGGGAGCTGCCCAGGCGGTGGCTGGTCGCCAGGGCCTTGCCCGCCGGATAGGCGCTGACGCCCAGGAGCGACGCCGCCTCCTCGGGGCGTGACAGCCCCGCGCCATCCAGGCGCGCCAGGCGCAGCACGTAGCGCTGCAGCACGTTGACCACCTGGAGGCCGCTGCGCGCGCCCGAGCTGAGCATGCGGCGCGCCACGACGAGCGCGGCGGTCAGGTCCCCGCGCTCGATGGCGTCGGTCAGATCCCACTCGGGAACGTCGCCGGCGTCTCCCACGTAGGGGGCGATCTCCTCGAGGCGTCGCGAGCCCGGCCCGTAGACGGCCAGGCAGGTGCGAGCCAGCGCATCCACGCGGGCCATGTCGTCGCCCAGCGCGTCGGCCACCGCCCGGGCCGCCACCATCTCCACGACGAGCCCGTAGTCGTCAAAGCGCCCCCGGACGTAGGCGGCACGGTCGGTCGAGCGGGTGCCCACGGCGGTCTCGACGGTGGACTGGGCCCCCCGGGCCAGGGCCGCCGAGCGCGCGCCGACGACGCCCACGACGAGCACCGCGGTCGGCGTGGGCGAGGCCATCCACTCGAGCAGTTCGCCGACCGCGTCGCGGCTCAGCGATTGGGCCTCGCGCAGCACGACCACCCGGTGGTCGACGAGGAAGGGGGGCGTGTGCAGGGCCTCCACGACGCGAGCCAGAACGTCCTCGCTGGATCCGGCCGTGAAGTCCTCGAGGGCGGTCGCGGGATCGAGGCCGTCCAGGGCCGTCGCGATCTGCCGGTGCAGCTCGTCGTGGACCATGGTGGGATCGGTCCCCACGACGCAGACCGACGAGATCACGCGACCTCCCTCTCGGCACCGGCCTCAACGGCCTCACCCAGCACGCGGGCCAGCACGTCGCGTACACGCACCGTGCCCAGCACATCATGCACCCGCAGGACGCGACACCCGCCCAGGATGCCGACGGCCGCCGCGGCCAGCGACGCCTCGCGTCGCTCGGTGATCGCCAGGGAGAACAGGTCGCCGAGGAATCCCTTGTTCGAGGCCGACAGCAGCAGCGGCGGGCCGATCTGGGCCAGGGTGGCCGACTCGCGCAGCAGCGTGGCCGAGTGGGCCGTCGTCTTACCGAGGTCCAGCCCCGCATCGATGATGACGTGCTCAGCCCCCACGCCGGCCGCCTCGGCCCGGTGCCAGCGCTCGGCCAGGAAGTCACGCACCGTCGCGGTGACGTCGGCGTACACCGGCTCGGGATCCGCCACGCGCGGACGCAGGCGAATGTGGGTGGCGACCACCGTCGCGCCGGCGCGCGCGGCGACCGGCAGGTAGTCCGGATCGGCGAATCCGCTGATGTCGTTGCCCACGACCGCGCCGACGTCGTAGCACGCGCCAGCCACCTCCGCGCGCCAGGTGTCGACGCTGAGGGGCAGGTCGAAGCGGCGGTGCAGCTCCTCGACGACGGGCACGACGCGCTCGAGCTCCTCGGAGGCTGACACCTCGGGGCCCGGCCCCGCCTTGACGCCGCCGACGTCGAGGACGTCGGCCCCCTGGGCGACCAGGAGGTCGGCGCGGCGCAGCAGCGCGTCGAGTGCGAAGGTCGCCGCGGGGGCGTAGAAGGAGTCGGGCGTGCGATTGAGCACGCCCATGACCAGGGCCCGCGTGCGCAGGTCGAGACGCCGGGCGCCCAGCACCAGCGGGAGGGGTCCCGCAGCAACGTGAGGGCGCACTAGTGCAGTCGGTTCATGAGGCGCCGGCGGTACGCCAGGTACCGAGGGTCCTCAGGCCCCAACGCGTCCAGAACCGTCAGCAGGTTGGTCCGCGCCTGTTCGTCCGTGGCCGACTGCTCGAGCAGGTGCTCCAGGGTCAAGTCGACGTCGCCACCCAGCACGACGCCCTGGCGCTCCAGGCGCACGCGCGCCAGCACGGTCGCGGCCGCCACCGTGCGCTCGAAGGGCGTCAAGAGCTGCTCGGCCTCCTCGAGGCGGCCCTGCGCGCGCCACAACTCGCCCAGGCGCGCGGCGACGTCCGCGTTGTCTGGGGCGAGCTCGTGCGCCTCGCGCAGCGATGCCTCGTCGCCGCGCGCGACCAGCTCCTCCAGGTGCGAGACCCCGGGGGCCAGCCGACCCACCCACTCGCGCACGGCGTGCTCGGGCAGGGCCCCCACGAAGGAGTCCACCACCTGGCCGTCGCGCAGCGCGAAGACCGACGGGATCGACTGGACGCCGAAGGCCTGGGCGACGCGGGGATTGGCGTCGACGTCGACGGTGGCCAGCTCCACGGAGCCGCCCGTCTCGGCGATCACCTTCTCGATGATTGGCGACAGGGTGCGGCACGGGCCGCACCACGTGGCCCACAGGTCCACCACCACGGGCACCGTCTTGGAGCGCTCCAAGACCGCCGTCGGGAAGGTGGCATCGGTGACGACAGTCATGGACTCACCTTACCGGCGACCCCGTCGATCACCCGCCCTGGGACACCCGACGCAGGAACTTGCGGACGTAGCGCTCGCTGCGCGCGCCGACGAAGGAGTCCACGACCTCGCCGTTGCGGAAGGCCAGCACGGCGGGGATCGACTGGATGCCCATGGCCTGAGCGGTGCGCTGGTTGTGGTCGACGTCGACGGCCACGAGCTCCACGCTGTCGGGCGTCTCGGCGACGACGCGCTCGAGGATCGGCGACAGCATCCGGCACGGGACGCACCACGAGGCCCACAGGTCCACCACGACCGGGATGTCCCGCGAGCGCTCCAGGACCGCCGTCGCGAATGTCTTGTCCGTCACCGCGTGCACGGGGTCGAGCCTACCGGGCCCGGCGGCCCTCCAAGCCCGTCCAGGGTGCCTGTTAGCCTCCGACCGTGACCGCCGCACCCGCCTTGGACGACCGCGTCGACGCCTGGCTGACGAGTCGCGTGGGCCTGGCCGGCCCCCTGCGGGCCACCCTGATCGCGGGCGGTCGCTCCAACCTCACCTACCGCGTCGAGGACGCCGACGGGCGCACCGTGGTGCTGCGGCGGCCCCCGGCATCCCACGTGCTGCCCACCGCACACGACATGGCGCGCGAGTACCGCATCATCGCGGCCCTTCGGCCCCAGGGCGTCCCGGTGCCCGAAGCGCTGGCCCTGTGCACCGACCCCGCCGTGGCCGAGAGACCCTTCTACGTGATGGAGTTCGTGGACGGCCTGGTTCTGCGCGACCGCGAGCAGGCCGAGCGGGCGCTGGCCCCCGAGACCCGGGCCGGCGTCGGCGACCACCTGGCTGAGACCCTGGCCGCGCTCCACGACGTCGACGTCGACCGGGCCGGCCTGGGGGACCTGGCCCGCCGCGAGGGCTACGTGGAGCGCCAGATCCATCGCTGGCTGGGCCAGTACGAGCAGATGCGCGAGGGCCACGGCGCCGACGGCGTCATCGACGTCGGCCGACGTCTGGCCGCCTCGATCCCGCCGGCCCAGCGCACGACCGTGGTCCACGGCGACTACCGCCTGGACAACACCGTGCTGTCGCCCGCCGGCGCGGTGCGGGCCATCCTCGACTGGGAGATCTGCACCCTGGGCGATCCCCTGGCCGACGTCGGGCTGCTCCTCGACTACTGGGCCGAGCCCGGCGACGACGTCACCGTCTTGCTGGGCGCCGCACCGACCACCGCGCCGGGGTTCGCGACGCGGGCCGAGGTCCTGGCGTCCTACGCCTCGCGGTCCCCCCTCGACCTCGGGGCCATCGCCTTCTATCAGGCGTTCGGCTTCTGGAAGCTGGCCTGCATCTTGCAGGGTGTCTACACCCGCTATCGTGCCGGAGCCACCGGCGGCGACCCCGGTGCGGTCACGGAGTTCCCCACCCACGTGGCGACCCTGGCGCAGCGGGCCCGCGACACACTGGAGACATGATGGAAGACCAGATCCACGACCGCCTCATCGTCCAAGCGGACCCGACCGTGAGCGAGCCCGTCCTGGTCTACGCGCTGGAGGGCTGGATCGACGCGGGGCTGGGAGCCTCCAGCGCCATCACGACCCTGCTGACGACCTGCAATACCGAGATCCTGGCCACCTTTGACACCGAGTACTTCATCGACCAGCGCGCCCGTCGCCCCATGGCCCACATCGTTGACGGCGTCACGACCGAGCTGACCTGGCCCGAGATCCAGGTGCGCTACGGCCACGACGGCGACGGGGCCGACGTGCTGTTCTTAGTGGGACCCGAGCCCGACTTCCACTGGAGCGACTTCGCCGAGGTCGTGACCGAGCTGGCCCGCC
Organism: Acidimicrobiales bacterium; assembly: GCA_049965035.1. Taxonomy (GTDB): domain Bacteria; phylum Actinomycetota; class Acidimicrobiia; order Acidimicrobiales; family RAAP-2; genus RAAP-2. The sequence goes on along the minus strand of JBMFWS010000016.1, from coordinate 4,863 downwards.
ACTACGCGGTTCGCCTCGTCGTGGGCCTGGGCGCCTTCCCCGCGCCCGCACCCCATACACGTCCCATCCGCGTCATCGGCACCGCGCCGACCCGCAGCAGCCACCTGCTGGCCCGCGTGGGCATCGTGCCCGGCGAGATCGAGGTCCCCGCCGGCATCGGCGCCGTCCTCGAGTTGGACCTGGCCGAGGTCGGCATCGACGTCATCACGCTGTGGGCGCGCGTGCCGCACTACGTCGCGTCGATGGGCTATCCCCTGGCGGCGGCCGCCCTCATCGACGGCCTGGCCAGCGTGGCCGGCCTCACCTTGGACGCCGGGTCGCTGCGCGAGTCGGCCGAGGACGCCCGACGCCGCATCGACGACCTCATCTCGGCCAACCCGGAGCACGACGCCATGGTGCGCCAGCTCGAGTTGTCCCTCGACGCTGCCGACCCCAATGTGGCCGAGGATCTGCCCAGCGGAGACGAGCTCGCCGCTGAGCTCGAGCGCTTCCTGCGCGGCGAGGGGGACTAGCTCCCGGCCTCGAACGCGCCGCCCTCGTTGGCCAGCCCCAGGCCCAGCGCGTAGCCCTCCAGGTACACGGCGGCCTCGTGCTGGCGTGGGTAGCGGGCCGCGAGGGCCCGGAAGCGCGGCGAGTGGTCGGCCTCGATGAGGTGGGCCAGCTCGTGGACCAAGACGGCGTCCACGACCCACCGAGGGCACGAGCGCAGGCGCGACGAGACCCGGATCTCCCGCGTGGCCGGTGAGCAGGACGCCCAGCGCATGCGCTGGCTCGCCGACCAGCGCACGGCGGCCGGCTCGATGCCGTCCAGGTAGGTCACGCCCAGTGACTGGCAGCGCGCCAGGAGGTCGGCGTCGCTGGCCGCGTGCTGGGGACGCTGGGCGAGCAGGCGGGTGACCAGATCGTCGACGAAGGCGGCGCGCTCGCGCCCCCGCAGGCGCGCGGGGATCTGCACGATGATCCTCGTGCCCGACCAGTGCGCCGCGCCCGTCTTGGTTCTCCGCGTCGAGGCGCGCACCTCGACCTCGGGCCGGTCGAAGCGCGGCGGCTCAATGGTGACCCGCGGCGTGCTCACCGCGTCACGACGCTCACCAGGCGCGGTGCGCGCACGATGACGCGCGCGGGAGCACGCCCGTCGAGCCATCGCACGACGTCCGGGTGCGTCAGTGCCGCCTCGTGAGCGGCCCCGTCGGTGATCTCCGGATCGACCTCCAGGCGGGCGCGCACCTTCCCGTCCACCTGGACGACCATCGTCACCCGGGGCTCGACGGTCCAGGCGGGGTCGGCCTCAGGCCACGGCTGCAGGTGCACCGAGGGCTCGTCAGGGTGCCGGCGCTCCCAGAGCTCGGCCGACAGGTGCGGCGCCATCGGGGCCAGGAGCGCGAGCAGGGTGTCGAGGGCCTCGTCGAAGGTCGCGGACGGCACCGTGTTCTCGGCGTAAGCCCAGCGGGTCAGCACGTTCAGCAGTTCCATGAGCGCCGCGACCGCGGTGTTGAAGCTCCAGCGCTCCAGATCGGCGCTGACCTTGGCGATCGTGCGGTGCACGGCGCGGCGCACGACGTCGTCGCGGGTCGCGTCGTACGCCCGGGCCGACAGCTCACTGGTGGCCAGGCGGTAGATGCGGTCTAGGAAGCGCGCACAGCCCTCGATGACGTCCTCGGACTGCGCGGTCCAGTCGACATCATCGGCTGGCGGGCCCACGAAGAGGTGGAAGACCCGCAGTCCGTCGGCGCCCACCGTGTCGAAGTAGCGCTCGGGCGCGATGAGGTTGCCCTTGGACTTGGACATCTTGGTGCCCTGAAGCCGGATCATGCCCTGCGTGAACAGCCGGGCGAAGGGCTCGCGCGGCAGGCCCGGGGCCAGCCCGACGTCGACGAGCGCCTTGGTGTAGAAGCGCGCGTAGAGCAGGTGCAAGATCGCGTGCTCGATGCCCCCGATGTACTGGTCAACCGGCATCCAGCGTGCCGCCTGGACCGCGTCGAAGGGGCGGTCGGGCGTGAAGGGGTCGGCGAAGCGCAAGAAGTACCACGACGAGTCGGTGAACGTGTCCATGGTGTCGGTCTCGCGCCGGGCCGGTCCCCCGCACTGGGGGCAGGTAGTGTCCCGGAAGCCCGGATGCGTGGCCAGGGGCGATTGGCCGGTCTGGTCCATCGTGACGTCGTCGGGGGCCAGCACCGGCAGCTGCTCGAGGGGCACGCCCACGATGCCGCAGCGGTCGCAGTACACGATCGGGATCGGGCAGCCCCAGAAGCGCTGCCGGGAGATCAGCCAGTCGCGCAGCCGGTAGTTGACCGTGGGGCGACCTTCGGCGTGCTCGACCAGGAATTGCGTGGCCTCGGCCTTGGCCTCGGCCACGGTGAGCCCGTCCAGGAAGCCCGAGTTGATGTGCCGGCCCTCGCCGCCGTAGGCGCCGTCGTCGTGATCTGCGGGCGGCTCGACCGTGCGGACGACCGAGAGGCCGTGGGCCCGGGCGAAGGCGAAGTCGCGCTCGTCCTCGCCGGGCACGCCCATGATCGCCCCGGTGCCGTAGCTGCCCAGCACGTAGTCGGCCACGTAGACCGGAACCTCCGCGCCGGTGAAGGGGCTGCGCACGTAGCTCCCGGTGAACGCGCCGCGTTTGGCCAAGGATCCGTCCTCGGCGGTCGCGGTGCGCTCGAGCTCACTGGCGGCCCGGGCCCGCGCGACCAGCTCGTCGACCGCCGCGCGCTGGTCGGGCACGGTCAGGCGCTCCAGCAGCGGGTGCTCGGGCGCGACGACGGCGTAGGTGATGCCGAAGCCCGTGTCGGGGCGCGTCGTGAACACCCGAAGCGCCAGGGAGGGGTCCGACACCAGGGGCAGGTCGAACTCGACGCCCGCCGAGCGGCCGATCCAGTTGCGCTGCATCACCTTGACGCGCTCGGGCCACTCCAGGCCCTCGAGGTCGTTTAGCAGCTCTTCGGCGTAGCGGGTGATGCGGAAGAACCACTGCTCGAGCTCGCGGCGCTCGACCAGGTCACCCGAGCGCTCGCAGGTCCCGTCGGCCAGGACCTGCTCATTGGCCAGCACGGTGGCGCAGCCCGGGCACCAGTTGACCGGCGCCGTCGCCCGGTAGGCCAGCCCGGACCGCCAGAAGGTCAAGAAGATCAACTGCGCGTACTTCATGTAGGTGGGGTCGTGGCTGACCACCAGGCGGCGCCAGTCGTAGACCGCGCCCAGGCGCTCCACCGAGGAGCGCAGCTCGGCCATGCGCGCCTCGGTGAAGATGCGCGGGTGGCTCCGGGCCTTGATGGCGGCGTTCTCGGCCGGCAGGCCGAACGAGTCGAAGCCGAAGGGCGACAGCACCGCCTTGCCGCGCATGGTCTGGTAGCGCACGACGAGGTCGCCGAAGGTGTAGTTGCGGATATGTCCCTGGTGGGCCGAGCCCGACGGGTACGGGTACATGCACAGGGAGTAGAAGTGCTCGCGCGGATCGTCGTTGTCGACCTCGTAGGTGCCCTGGGCGGCCCAGTGCTCCTGCCACTTGGTCTCCACCGCGTGGACGTCAAAGGGTCGGGCCATCGGCCCAGTTTACGAACCGGCGTACCCGGCCTGGCGTGGATAGCCTGGCGAGGTGACTCCTCGGGCCGCTACGTACGTCTTGGTCCACGGAGCCTGGCACGGCCCGTGGGCCTTCGAGCCGCTGACGCGGATCCTCGATGAGCGCGGCGTCTCCTGGATTGCCCCCGCACTGCCCAGCAGCCACGACGACGGGGACGGCTCGGCTGATCTGGCAGCGGACGCCGCCGTGGTCGTCGCGGCGGCGGTGGCGGCCGGACCCGTCGTCCTCGTGGGACACAGCTACGCCGGTGCCGTGGTCACCGAGGCGGCGCCTCGGCTCGACGTGCGCGAGATCGTCTACATCGCCGCCCTGGTTCCCCGCGTGGGCGAGAGCGCCACCGAGGCTTCGCGACGCGTGCGCGTGCGCACGCAACTCGACGACGCCATGCGCCTGGAGGGGGCGTGGCTGACGCTCGATCCCGAGCTGGCCGCTGTCGCGCTCTACGGCCACCTCGCGCCCTCCGACGCCGCAGCCCAGGTCGCTCGCTTGGGTCGTCAGACTCTCGCGAGCTTCCGATCGCCGCGTCAGGCCGCCGACGTGGAGGTGCCGAGGCGCTATCTGCGCTGCCTCGAGGATCAAGCCATCGATCCGAGCCTGCAGGACCAGATGGCCATGAGCTGCGATACCGTCATCGACCTGGCGAGTGACCACTCCCCGTTTCACTCGCATCCCGACGTGCTGGCCGACGCCTTGTTCGACGAGATCCGCAAGGGGTAACTGCTAGGCTTGGCGAGTCCTGGGGGTATAGCTCAGTTGGTAGAGCGCTTGACTGGCAGTCAAGAGGTCAGGGGTTCGAATCCCCTTACCTCCACCGACCGGGACGGTGCGCGAACCGCATCGCCCGCCATGGCGTCGCCAGCCAAAGGCACGCGAAAGACGGGCTGGATGGCGTGGCGGCTATCCACTCGAATTTCGTGGATGAGAGCCTGCAAGAGCGATTTGACCACGGCTGGTGAGCCTTCGGCGATGGCCTCGTTCACTCGGTCGCGCAGTGTCGCGAGTTCCTCGGGCGATGCGCACGTGATGTCGGCCTGATCCATCTGCTCGTTCAGTTCGTCGCGACGCGTTCGAAGCACGGTGGCGCGAGTGGCGAGTTCCTTCACTCGTTCACCGCACAGTGCCTCGGGCATGGACCCCGACTCGAAGGCTCGTAGGTAGCGATCAACACTGGCGTCGACCTTCGCGAGTTCGTTGGTGACGGCCAGGAGTTCGTCGTCGTGGCGTGAGTGACCGTCACGGGCTTGTAGCTGTGCCTGGCCAACGGCAGCGCGAAAGAGGTCCGAGTC